>CALUVV010000016.1 GCA_944324305.1 Candidatus Gastranaerophilales bacterium | reverse complement strand
AGGTTATGAATTAGAAATTGCGTAAATATCCAAATCTTATTGATAATTTGGTCTATCTTAATTTGCAAGCAAAAATAAAATTGCACTTTTTTGCACTTTATTGCACTGGGCTAAGATAGGCTTTGTGAGCAGGATGGGCCCTGAAATAAATTCAGGGTAACAGAAAATTAGTGCAAAAGAGTGCAAGAAAAGAGTAGTTAAGTGCAAGAAAAGACCCATACATCTCAATACTAAAAAACAGCCTCAATCGTGCTGTCTGTTTGATTTCTTCTTAAATTTTCTCCGTCTCAATGTCCCAGAAACCTATTATTTGAATACGCAAACATTCAGCCAATTTAACGATTTTTAAATATTTAATTAAAAAAAAATATAATCCCCTGCAATACAAATTGGAACTCAAAAAGGTACTAAAAAAGAGCCTTTTCGGCTCTTGTTGTAAAATATGGGCCGCAGTGGACTCGAACCACCGACCTCACCCTTATCAGGGGTGCGCTCTAACCACCTGAGCTAGCAGCCCGTATTGTCAGCAAAATTAAATGTATCATGAACATTTTTTAAAATCAAGCACTTTTATTAAAAAACAGACAGATTTTTTTATCTGCCTGTTTTTTTATGATTTATACTTTTTTATTTAACCGTTAATTTCTTTTTAGCATCTTTCTCAGTATATCTTTTCGGTGCATGAATTATTAAAACGCCATGTTCAAGTTTGGCTTCTGTTTTGTCTGTGTCTATTTCCTCAGGGAAGTATACAGTTCGTGAAAATTCTCCGTATTTAAATTCTGATTTTTTATAAGTTTTATTATCTTCGTTTTTTTCTTCTTCTTTTCTGGCATTAATTACTATGTAGTTTTTATCAATGTCTATGTCCAAATCTTCTTTTTTTACACCCGGAAGTTCAGCTTTAACTTCATAATCACGGCCTTTATCCAGGATTTCAACAGGCATTGAATATTTTTCCATTTCTTCCCAATAAGCTGCTTCAGGAAAATAACTGTCAAAGTGTCTGTTTAATAAAGAACTGATTTCATCATTTACTGTTCTGATAAAATTTTCCGGAGCTTTTCTTACTAAAAATTTCATATCTAACACTTCCTTTCAATTAAGTTCTTATCAACTCCACTTACATTATTGTCACTTTTTTGCTAAAAACCCGTTTTTTTAACCAAAATTTAACATTCGTTGATTTTAACTTTTATGCCAGACTTTAAAGTTTTCAATATCTTTGAGAAGCTCGTCATAATGTCCGTTAAACCTTATGCATCTGTCATCGACAAACAGCCAGGCAACTTCTTTTTCATTTGTAATATCTTTTATATAGTCATCAAGATGATTTTCTATAAGCCATATTGATGCCAGAAACTTATCTCTTGTGGTAAATAATTTTATTTCATACTTTTGTGAAAGTTTCTTTACAAACTCAACAGTATCATCCCTCGCCGGAGGAATATAGCAAGGTTCATAATCATTTGTATATGTATTCAGCACCCCGTCAAGGTCCAAAAGGATTTTCTTTTTTGGCTTTAGCATTAATTAACCCGCAGACTATCGCGTTCGTGAAAGCGATAATTTTACTATACGTATAAAATAAAAAAATGCAAGTTGATAAGAAAAAGCAAATGATACTAAAAGCTTTAGCCGGAAAGGTTAAAGAACTGAGAGGCGAGCAAAGTCAATTTATGCTTGCCAGTGAAAATGATATTTCCGGCTCTATAATCAGTACTGTTGAACGCGGGATTAAAGATCCGCAGACTACAACTTTATTTAAACTTGCAGAAGCTTTTAATATGAAAGCATGGCAATTCGTAAAACTTTTTGAGGATGAACTGCCTAAAGATTTTTCTTTGATAGATAAATAATGGTTATCTTTTTAAAATTATGCTAATATTATTTTATGATTTTTGAAGAAAGAATAAAAGTTAAGTATTCAGAAATGGATTACAAGTTAGCACTGAAACCATCGTCTCTTTTAAATTTTTTACAGGACTTTGCCAGTGAAAATGCAGAAAGTTTAGGCTTTGGCTATTCATATATAACCGAAAAAAATCTCGGATGGTTTCTTTTAAAATACCATATGGAATTTACAGATTACCCTGCCGGAGTTTACGATTTAACGCTTAAAACAGAACCGAGAGGATGCAGCAAATTGTTTGCTTATCGTGATTTTTGGCTTTATACAGGAGAAAAATTTCTCGGAAAAGCCGCAAGTATCTGGTCTCTTGTTGATATGAACACCAAATCTTTAGCAAATGTACAAAATGCTTTAAATAATGAACACATGCCATTATTTGAAAAAAAAGACGATGATTTGGAATTCAAAAAAATAAAACCTCTTTCCAAAATTGATATTTCAAAAACTTTTGAAGTCAGATATGAGGACATAGACGTAAACAGCCATGCGAATAACGGAAACTACATAATTTGGGCATTGGAACCTTTAGATTTTGAATTCAGAAGCACGCATAAATTAAAGACTTTGGACATACAGTTTAAAAAAGAAGCAAAATTCGGCACAATTATACTTTCTCAAATAGAATTTTCAGGCAACGAAAAAACATCGCATGTCATAAAAAATTCTGACACTAATGAGGACTTGTGCCTTCTGGAAATTATCTGGGAAACAACATGACAAAAAATTTTATGGACGTGTTTTAGTAATATTACTTAAAAAAATATTGAGGTCAGAACCTTAAAATTATATAATAATAAAGCATTAATAAACTTTGAAAGGAATAAGAATGGTTGCAGAAATGACATTCCCTCAGCTGGAACGAACAATTAACCCGACACATGATATTAAACTTTTTGCGGGACGTTCCAATATTAAACTTGCACAGGAAATTGCCGATTATTTAGGCACCTCAATCGGGCCTATGGTAGTGAAAAACTTTGCCGACGGAGAAATTTACGTACAGGTTAAAGAAAGTGTAAGAGGGGATGATGTTTTTATTATTCAGCCTTTATGCAATCCGGTTAACGAAAACTTAATGGAATTATTGATAATTATTGATGCATTTAAACGTGCAAGCGCAAAAACAATAACAGCAGTAATCCCTTATTACGGATATGCAAGACAGGACAGAAAAACATCAGGGCGTGAAGCAATTACGGCAAAACTCGTTGCTGATTTGCTGACTACCGCAGGTGCCGACAGAATTCTTGCTATGGACTTGCATACCGGACAAATTCAGGGGTTCTTTAATATTCTGGTAGACCATATTTTTGCGACTTCAATTCTTACAAATTATATTAAAAGTTTAAATATCAACTCTGATGACATGGTTGCCGTAAGCCCCGATACAGGCGGAGTTCAAAGAACAAGACACTTTGCCAAATCTATCGGATGCCCGCTTGCAATCATTGATAAACGCCGTGATAAACACAATGAGGCAATCGCATCTCATGTTATAGGCGATGTAAAAGATAAAATATGCGTAATGTTTGACGATATGATTGATACGGCAGGAACAATCTGCGAAGCATCAAAACTTCTTAAAAAAGAAGGGGCAAAAGATATTTATGTTTGCGCCGTACACCCTGTTTTCTCGGGACCTGCAATCGAAAGACTTGCTAATGCTCCTATTAAAGAGTGTATAGTAACAAATACCATACCTTTAGATATGTCTAAAATGCCGCCGAATATTAAACAGCTTTCAGTTGCACCGCTGCTCGGAACGGCTATTGCAAGAATTCATGATGATGAATCCGTAAGTTCTTTATTCGGATTTGAAAAAGAAATGCAGGTTCAATAGGTTCACTGCAAAGGGTTTACATAACAAAAAAAAGCCATTCTTTTCAGTAAGAACGGCTACCAGACTTGGGGAGGAGGTATGAAAAACTTGCGTTTTTCATATCTTAATAATTATTTATACGGATTATAAACTTTGAAACTTTTTTATTTTAATCAAATCTCATTCGTATGGTGTATAAAATAAAGGAAAACTCCCGCTAATCAGCGGGAGAAGGAATGAAAGTTAAGCGTGCCGCTGCTTGGTTGCCCGCGTTAAACGGGTCTGCCGGCAAAGCTCATCGCTTTGACCGTTCGCCCTCTGCGGACAATCCGCTTAACCCGACACAATAAATATTTGTGTGAATTTCACGGTAGCTTATCTTTTTTCAGTATGAAATTTATTTTATTTTTGTTTCAAGTTTTTCTATACGCGTCTCGAGTTCATTAATTCGTTTTTCCTGTGCCTCATATTTTAAATCTAGTTCTTTAATTGCGTTAATCATCGCATAGAACATATCTTCAAAACGAATGCTTAAAAAACCGTCAGTACCTTTTTTTACTGCATCAGGAAAGATTTTTTGAAGATCCTGGGCAATTACTCCGACATGAGGGGTTTTAGTTTGATCCTTTTTTAAAGTATAGCTAAAAACTTTTAACTGCCTTATTTTATCTAAACCTAAATTATATTCTTTTCCAAGATACTTCAAACGTCTATCAGAAACTGTAGGATATTTTTGCGCATTACGGTTCCATTTAATATTATGTCCGTCACCAGTTGGTTTATTTGAGCTGACAAGTCCCTGTTCATCATGTTCGTCGCCGCGGTCATCTGCTACCATTAACCAGGTATAACCACGAATTACAAGATTTCCGTTTATATAAACAGTCGGACCATTAGGATAACTGATAGGTTTCTGGGACATTGAGACAGAGAAAATTTAATAAAAAATCAAACAGACAGCACAATTGAGGCTATTTTTTAGTATTGAGATATAGGGGACTTTTTTTGCACTCAAGTACTCTTTTCTTGCACTCTTTTGCACTAATTTTCTGCCACCCTGAATTTATTTCAGGGTCTATCCTGCTCACAAAGCCTATCTTAGCCCAGTGCAATAAAGTGTAAAAAAGTGCAATTTTATTTTCACTTGCAATTTAAGATACCCCAAATTATCAATGAGATTAGGATATTTACGCAATTTCTAATTCATAACCC
>CALUVV010000015.1 GCA_944324305.1 Candidatus Gastranaerophilales bacterium | reverse complement strand
ACCGCAAATATCGATGGTAATAACAATGTCGCCGTTGGAGATGATGCCTTAACCAAAGCAAACAGTACCTGGAATGTCGCTATCGGGAAGAATGCTTATGAGTTAGGTACGGGCGGCAGCAATACCATAGTTGGCGGCGATGCCATGTCTGAAGGAAGCGGAACAAATAACGTCGCAGTGGGTACCAATGCTTTATGGTACGGCAATGGTGACGGTAATGTTGCCATTGGTGCTAATTCAAATTATAAAAATCAAAGCTTAACCACTTTTACAAATACAACCGCCGTAGGTTTTTCTTCTTATGCAAGCGGTACAAATTCCGTAGCAATAGGTTCCTCCGCAACATCATCTGATACTGACGCTATAGCAATTGGTAACAGCGTGACTGCAAGTGGTGAAAGTTCAATAGCCATAGGCAGCCATGGAGAAGCAAGCAATACTCTTGCAAGTGGCGATGGTGCAATTTCTATAGGCGATGGTGCTGTTTCAAAAGAACATTCTGTTGCATTAGGAACCAATGCAACAGCAAACAGTGCTGGCGGTATAGCAATTGGTAAGAGTGCGGAAGCATCCCCAAAATCAGGTTATAGTTCGTTTTCTGACGGAATAGCTATAGGAACAAATGCAAAGGTTCAAGGAACATCTTGCGGCTGGGGGCCATGTAGTTATACCGCAGGAATTGCTATTGGTCATGATGCTTATACAATTTCTTCGGATGGAATTGTAATCGGCAATTCAGCATCAGCTGAATGTAATTCTGTCGCAATAGGTTATAATACAATTACAGAACGTCATAGTGTTGCTATTGGTCATGAAGCTAAAGCAATAGATAAATCAGTTGCTATTGGTTATGAGGCTTGTAAAGATGTAACCGGCAGTAATGTTATTTGTATTGGCGCAGGTTCAGGACCAACATATGATATGGACAAAAGTAAAGATCACATGGTATATCTTGGAACATCTTCTGATACAGTTTATATTCCGGGTAATTTGATCGTGGGTAAAGATACATTGTTGGGTGCCCGTGCCGTTAATGACGGTCATACATATGCGGTTTACTTAAAGGCACATAATAAAGATCAGTGGAGTGATTGGGTTTATTTAGGAACTGATGATTATAAGGGCGGAGATGATAACTTTTACAGAACAAATCCTATAACTGTAGGTCCTTTTACTCTTGGACCTTCAGACAAGTTCACCTCTGACAGACGTTTAAAATATGTTGGTAAAGAGTTTACTTCAGGTTTGGATAAAATTCATCAATTGAAGGTGTTTAATTACACCTTTAAAAAGGATAAGACCAAAACACCTCATGTGGGTGTAATTGCTCAGGATTTGCAAAAAGTCTTTCCCGATGCAGTTAAAAAAGGTAAAGACGGTTTTTTAACTATACGTTTTGAAGACATGTTTTATGCGATGTTAAACGCAATTAAAGAACTTGATTTAAAATACGAGGCACAGGAAAAACGCATAAATAATCTTGAAGCAAGGTTAGAAAAACTTGAAGCCAAGCTAAAATAAAATTTCATACTGAAATAAAGATAAGCTACCGTGAAATTCACACAAATGTTTCTTGTGTCGGGCTAAGCGGCACGCTTAACTTTCATTCCTTCTCCCGCTTAATGGCGGGAGTTTTCCTAAAGTTAAGGTAACAAAAAGCCGGTAAAATTTTTACCGGCTTTACACATCCATAATCATCAACTATGCTTTAGCTGCTTATTTTGCAACTACGTCTTCTGTTTCTTCAATCCTTTTCATTACTTCATCAATTTGTTCACGTAAATACTCCATGAACATCCCAATCTCTTGTTTAAAACTGTATACACCGGGCCAACTTATATAACCATACATTTTACTTATCTCCTTTTTCTAACCTTGTAACATTTTTGTTATCGGCTGTTTAGAGGAGAAACTTTAATATATTAATTAATTATTTAATAATTTGTTACAATATTCCTGTATGTCATTACATTTATATTTCGGTATAAAGTCAACACCGTATTTTTCCGCAATTTGTCTTATATTGCCTGCGGCAGAGATAATGATAATTTTTGAATTTTTATATTCGTTAAAAAATTTTACCTGTCTGATAAACCATTCACCTGCATAAAGCGGTATAAAATCAGGCTCCATCTGCATATCTGTCAATATAAAATCATAAGGTTCATCAACGGATAATGTTAATTTTTCAACCCCCTCTTTAGCTGAGAATGCTGTATCTGTCACAACTTCATTATTAAATACTTCTCTTACTGCACTTTCGTGATATAAAACCCATTTTTTTGAATCATCAACAATCAGAACTTTTTTCATAATAAATAATTATAACATAAAAGCCGCTTGTCAGCGGCTTTTATGAATAACTGAGCTAAATATCTTCCTAGTCAAAAGGAACCGTGATTATATAATTATCACCTTCTCTGACTTTTGTAATATTATTTGCGTTAATATTTTCACTAAATGCAAATGCCTGACTGTATTTCAATATTTCCTGTTTGTGTCGCATATTTTTTTCGCCTGCCGCATTAATAATTACTGTGTTGCCTTCAGTCCTGACTTCAACATTTTTTTCATTATTGTCAAACGGTCTTAAGTCAATAATAATTTTGTATGCATCATCATTTTTTTCAACATGAACGAATTGAGCGGCATGTCTTTCCATTCTGTATTGGCGTTGAAGTTCTTTTCTTGCCATTTTGTCAAATCTGTGTTCATCCCTCATTAACGCTCTGTCCATTCTTCTCATTTGAAGCATCGGATCCATCATTCTCTTAAAATGCCAATCCGATACTACATAAAAAGCGGCAAAAGCACCTAAAAATACAAGCAGTCCGATTAATACATGCCTTAAAGCCGGATGTTTGCATAAAAAGCAATCATCAAAATCCTCATGTCTGTAGTTGTTATCTTCCATAAAAACTCCTTTCTTTGTTTGTCCTTTTATACATAACCTCTGTAATTATTGAAACGGCTACGTTTTTAAGTATAAAAAGTATTTTGTAAATGTCCATCACTCATGTGACCTAATACTCTTGAAAAAAAGGATTAAATATGTTATTATATAAACGAGTGTGAAGTAAGGGGTAAACAATTATGGCTAAGATTTTAGTAACTATGCCTGATGAGTTTTTGCATAAAATAGATGGTGTTGCTTCAAATGAACAACGGAGCAGAAGCGAGCTGATACGTGAAGCTTTAAGAACGTATATGAAACGCACTGTGCTGAGAAATCCTCAAAAAGCCGATGATGAAGCAAAATTCCTTGAAAATCTTATAGGTTAAGTATTTAAAAGCTTTTCAATCCATTTTACGAGATTTGAAATTTCGTAAGGTTTGGGAATGTACAAATCAGCACCTGCATTTAAGACCAATTCTTTGTCATGGAATACGGATGTTACGATTACTTTTGTTTTGTCAAAATCGGGATTTTTTCTAATTTGGCGGCATATTTCAATACCTTTGAGCGTATCAATGTTTCCGGCGTCGAGAATTATAAGTGCGGGAACATATCCGGGTATTTTTTCATAATTGTTTATTACAGTAACATCATACCCTTGAAGGTCGAGGATAGTATTTAGAAGAAGTGTCATTGCCTCGTCATTTTCAATAATAAAAATTTTATTGTTTACTTCGTTATTTACGGAATTTTCAGCTGTAATGCGCGGTCTTTCTATAAGGTAATTTGATTTTGTCTGCATATCGGCAAGTTTATGAATTTGTATAAGCGCATTCATCAGCTGTGTAGCATCTTTATATTGTATAAATTCGTTCGTAACGACGCCTATTGTTGTGTGAACGAAATTCGAGCGGCGTCCGGCAAATTCATCTCCCTGCATAAGCATAAATCCCCGCCGGTTGTCTTGGGGAGAATAAAATTTTGAGGCTACGGAGTCAAATGCGAATGTCAAAAAGTTAGCTATTTTTTCCGCTTTAATTCCGTCAGTTATAATTAAAAACTCGTTTTCGGAAACGGTTCCCAGATAATCATTTTCGGCAAGAGCCGAGCGGATGATTGCGCAATAAGTCTGAATAAGTTTATCGGATGCAAGTTCCGTGTATGTTTCTTTATAATTATTGAAATTTTCAATACTTACAAGCATTGCCGCCCAGCAGCAATTTTCGGATATAACTCTTTTTAGTGCCCGCGCAGAGTAATTTCTGCCTGGAAGAAAACGTTTAGAATCCATGTTTGATTCAAGTTCGCGTCTTAAATGCGCTTTTATACGCATTATAAATTCTTCGGAATTTACAGGTTCGGATATAAAGTCATCTGCTCCGTTTTCCAGAACCGCAAGTTTATCTTGAAGTTCCGCGGATTTTGATGTTGCAATAATTATCGGCCGCATATTATACGTTAATGCTCTTATTTTTTTGCAGTAGTCCGAAAGGTCGCTGTCTATGCTGTCTGAAATGATTATTAAATCAGGCTCTTTATCCTGAATTAATTTCATTGCGGAAATCAGGTTTTTTGAAATAATTACCTTATTGTTTTTGCTTTCAAGCAGTTTTTTATACTTTGTTGAAAGTTCACGTCTTTTATCAATAATTAATGTTACTGACTGCATTTTTCCCTCGCCTGGCGCTCGATGTTGGCCGCCGGTAAATTTACTTCAAAAGTTGTTTCATTATTTTCCGATTTAACTGAAATTGTTCCGCACATTTTCTCAACCAGATTTTTAGTAATATAAAGTCCTAGTCCGCTTCCCTGAACTTTTCGTGTAAGCGGATTATCTATTCTTGAGAATTTTGTGAAGATTTTTTCGTAATCTTTTTCGGGAATTTCTATCCCCTTGTTTATCACTGAAATGGAAACCATATCTTGTTTTAAATGTGCTTTTACGGTAATTTCAGAATTTTCGTCACTGTATTTCGCTGCATTTTCCGTTAAATTTGTCATTATTTGCTGAAATTTATCTTTATCTGCGAGAACCGGCGGAAGTTTTTCACTGATTTCAATATTAAACTTCTTATCTTTATACTGATTTTTTACGATTGATGTAATCATTTCAACTGCAGGTTTAACCTGTACTTCTTTGTAAATCAGATTTTCTTTTGTATTTTGTAATTTTGTAACCGAAAGCATATTTTCAACGAGATTAATAAGCCTGTTTGACTGCTCAACTATGATTTTCAGGAATTTCTTTTTACTTTCATCATCAAGCTTATCCCACGATGCAAGCATTGTTTGTGAAAACCCTCTTATAGATGTTAAAGGAGTTCTTAATTCGTGGCTGACTGTTGAAATAAAATCTTCATAATCTTTATCATTCATTCCGTTATTATAACAAATTTTTTTTAATTTGGTTTAAAAATTAATCTAATTATAATATTTTTGTTAAATGTGATGTTTTGCTTCCTTTGAAAAGTATAAAACATCGTAAATAATGAGAAAAAAGGAGTGGAAGTATGAAAGAAACATTTATTAATCGCAATGTCGGGGGGGGGGCAATCTAAGCCGCTCCGGTCAACGTTTTTGGGGATTTACCCTTGCGGAAATGATGGTTGTAATGCTCATCATGAGCATAATTTTGGCTGCTATGGCGCCCGTAATGACAACCCGAAGTAAGGCGGACAGTTCTTCCCCGTGGCGTTATTCCCCTGAGAACTTATCCGATGCCTATTTCGGTGCAGGTGAAAGTCAGATAGCCATGATAGGCCAGCCCAATAAGCTTGAAACAGATGATGCCGCTCGTTTAATATTAAACACAAGTTCTTCTTTGCCTGTTCACCTTTCATTTAAACGAGATAATACCACCGTGGGGCGCTTACAGTTTGTAGACACTAACCTGGTTTTAGGCAGCGGCAGTATGGACCACTTAACTGACGGCAGTAATAATATCAGTATCGGTCCTAATAATTTAACTCAAGTAACCAGCGGCGGCAGTAATATTGCCATCGGTGACAGTGCTTTGACATCAACAACTACCGGCACCAGTAATATCGGTATCGGCACCACTCTATCCGGAAATGTCGAGGGTAATAACAATGTCGCCGTTGGTGATGATGCCTTAACCAAAGCAAACAGCTCCTGGAATGTCGCTATCGGGAAAAATGCTTATGAGTTAGGTACCGGTGCCAGTAATACCATAGTCGGCGGCGATGCCATGTCTGAAGGCAGCGGTCAAAACAATGTCGCCGTTGGAACAAATGCTTTATGGTACGGTAATGGCGACGGCAATGTAGCCATCGGAGCCAATTCAAATTATAAAACAACAACATTAACGGATTTTACAAATACAACTGCTGTCGGCTTTGCTTCATATGCAGGCGGCACAGGTTCGATAGCTTTGGGGGCATCGTCAAATGCCAGCGGCACTGATTCTGTTGCTATCGGTAACACTGCACAGGCGAACAAAGATTATTCTCTTTCACTAGGGGATGAGGCTAAAGCAAATGGAGCATACTCCATAGCCATCGGTGCTTCTTCTTCTACCGGAGATATTTATTATCCGATAGCTATCGGTTATGACGCATACGCACATGCAAATTCCTCTCTTGCGCTAGGTACCTCTGCCAAATCAAATTCATATGATTCAATTGCTTTAGGTAAAGAAACTAATGTGGACAGTAACGCTCCCAATTCTATTGCAATAGGCTATAAAGCATCATCGTCTGCCCAGTCATCCGTTGTTATAGGCCAAAATGCTTCTTCTTCAGGAGGATATTCCACATTAGCTGTAGGCCCCAATGCACAAGCTAATGCCGCTCAGGCAATAGCTATCGGCGATGACGCCCTGGCCTCAGGCAATTATGGCATAGCTATAGGTGCTATGTCCAGAGCAAAAGGACAAAATAATATTGCAATAGGAAATAACGCCTGCCAATACGTTACAGGACCTAACAAGACTTGTATCGGTGCTAATTCCGGTCCTGGTTCAACTGCTTTTGAGGCATCAGATGATGTAGAACGTATTTTTATAGGCTCTGCACCAAAAGTATTACCTGATATTCGGGCAAGTGAAGATGCCGGTATCGGCAGAAATGCTATAGTTGAAATTGTTAACAGCAGTGATGCCTCTAAATGGGGAAGTGAAAAGGGCGGTCGCCGTCATGGTTATTATAAAGAAACTTATGTTTAAAGATTAAATGCACAAAAAGGTGAGATTAATTAAATAATTTAGAACATTTCTCTT
>CALUVV010000014.1 GCA_944324305.1 Candidatus Gastranaerophilales bacterium | reverse complement strand
ACGAGGACAAACCAATTCAGGCAACTGGTTAAGTTGATTAATAAAATAGAAAAACTGTCTGAAACAAACAAAATTGATGAGATAGACGAATATACATTGAAAGGATTATTAAATGAAAGACAGAATCTTAAGGCTTTGCAGAAGGTTGGATAAATTTACACTTGATGAGATTTCGACTATTGCAGAAGATGTTGACGAATCTGTATTAGAGTTACTTCTCTTGACGTTGGTGCAAGAGGGAAAACTTATGCTACAAAATGATTTTTATTTGTATATCAGGAAAAAAGTTAAAGTCAAAACACCATCGTGTTTCCGTAATTTTTCAAACTCAATCATAGATTTAGTTATACGATGTTTCTGTTGTGAGATTACAGCCGACAAAGCTCATCTTATTACTAATGTAGGTGAAAGTAGTGTTGCTGATTTGTATGATTATTTCAGAAAAATTTTGTACACAAGGCAATATAAATTTTTATCAGAACTATATAGTAAATCACCGCAAAAAGGACGAGTTCGAAAATTTTTTGATGATATGCCTGCCTATTTTTATATATACAATAACAATATCTATATAACAGATAAATTGTTTCAAACAAATGATTATGAAAAAAACTTTTCTGCTTCAGAAATAAAAGAATTTAAAAAGATTTATTGCTATCTGGCACGTATAGAAAGTCATAATAAAAATAAGATTAATTTGTACTATAAGCTATCTGAGTCTCTTTGGCGCAGAAATAAAAAATTTGAGGAGCTTTATCAAGATTTAAAATCTAATTTATTTAATATTTCTTAATAAATATCGGGACAATTTTTTGGGGGAAATTCGCACATTTATTATAAAAAATATTTAAAATTAATTTTTTTATAACTAAATTATAATGACTATTCTTTTTTTTTCATATTGTGTCCGTTTCAGGACAGGCAAGAACTTTCAAATATTTTAATTCTGCCGCATATAAATATAATTAAAATATAACAAAGGTAAAAAGATTTATATGCTTCTTGGTATTAATCATTGAGGCTATGTTGCACTAAAATTCTAGCTATTAGGGTAATTCTAAAAAAATAAAAAACATATAGCTTGATAGATATAGCCCTAGTGTACTAGCCAAGAGAGGAATTGAAATCTATGAGCGATTGTGTTTTTTGTCAGAAAAAAATTTTATTAAAATTTATGATGTCTGTCTTTGATTTGAAAGCGACAGATATTGCAAGAGAACTCCATGTGTCAGACAGTTTAGTCAGAAAACATATTTCAGGAGTCAGAAACTGCATATTGGTCGATAAATATCTAATAAGTAAGTTTTTTGGTGAAATATTCTAGCAAAGGATGACTATGGATAATACTGAAGCTAAAATAAAAGAATCAAAATGGATTGAACAAGAGACAGTATGTAATTTAATTGGTATAAAATTAAAAACACTGAAAGTTCATTGCCGTAACGGTGTTTATACTTATAAAGTAAAAAAAGTAAATCATAAATATGTTTATTATATTCATTTTGATTCACTCCCCCAGAATATTAAGGATAAACTTTGCAATATTGATAACACAGAGTCCGAAGTATACTCTAATGCTCCTGATTGGGCAAAAGAACAAGCGGATAAATATATTCAAATAATAAAAAAATGTGATAACTTAAAGGGAAAAGCATTAAAAGAATTTATAAATAAATGGAACATAACAAATCCGGAAAATAAAACATCCTATCCGAATTTAATTAAAATGCTACGCAGATATAGGCATGATGGTATTAATGGATTACTTGCAAGATATGGACATAGCAATTCTCGAGTTTATATCGCGGATGTATATTATGATTATTTTAAAAGTTTATATTTAATCGAAGGAGCTCCTTCATTACAAAGTTGTTGGGAATCAACACTTGGTTATGCAATGCGTAAAGATGGAATTAATAAATTGGGATTTCCAAGTTATATGTCCTTCAAAAGGAGATTAGAACGTGAGATTCCAAAACAAAGCATTTATTTGGCGAGATATGGGGAAGCCGCTTGGAACAGAAAATACGGTAGTTATATTGAGAGAGATTATTCAAATATCATTTGCGGGAAAGTATGGGTATCCGACCATGCTCAAATCGACGTTGCTTGTCTTACTGACAATGGCAACGTCGTATTTCCTTGGGTTACAGCATGGAGAGATTATAAATCCGGCAAATGGTTAGGCTGGCTTCTGCAGTGTGGTCATCCAAATTCAGATCATATTTTTCAATCATTTTATTATGCTGTAGAAAAATACGGGCTTCCAAAAGATGTAATTATTGACAACGGAAAAGACTACAGGGCAAAAGATTTTGCCGGTGGACATAAGTTTAAAATTGAAACTAATAAGGCAAAAACTACATCTATGCTTGCAGAATTAAATATTAATGTTCATTTTGCACTTCCATATAATGCTCAAACAAAACCTATTGAAAGAGATTTTTTGAAAATAAAGGAATTGTTATCAAAACATTGTGTTGGCTACAGGGGTGGAAATATTGTTGAACGACCTGAAAAACTCTCAAAAGAAATAAGTTCCGGTAAAATTATGTTATTTGACCAGTTTAAAACTATATTTAATGATTTTATAATTAATGTTTTAAATAAAAGGCCATCACATGGTAAAAACCATAAAGGTTTGTCGCCTGATGAACTTTTTAATCAGGAATTTAAAGAAAAAATTACAACTTCTGCTGATGCACTCAAGCTATTCTGTATGAGAACATCTAAGAATTTTTCTGTTGGTAGAAATGGTATTAAAGATAATGAATTTGGTATTACATACTGGGCAGATTGGATGATTTCAAAGACCGGATTAAAAATTTATCTTCGTAGGGATATTCAAAATTATAAAGAGGCTTGGGCTTTTGATGCTGCGACAAATGAATTTGTGGGTAAAGTTACAGCAGTTCGGGCGGTTGCGGCACTTCATGCAGATAAGGTATCTAAGGAAGAGTTCAAAGAAGCTATGGCTATAAAAAAACGCAACTTAAAAGTGGCAAAAGCATACATAAAACAAAATCGTACAATTTCTTTTGAAGAACAATGTAAAAATTACAAAGCTGCATATGCAAGTGTTGATAGAGAGAACAAACCAAGAGTTTCTCGTATCGCAAATACAAATATGGATAAAGTCATTCGTCAAAATAAAGAAATGGAATCATACGGAAAAATGGATCTTTCAATATTTTTAGAAGAAAGTTCAGCCCCGAAAAAAACTCTTTATTTGTTTGAAACTGACAAAATTATTGACGAAGAACGTAAAGCAAGATTAAAAAGGAGCTGTTAATGGATATTAGAGCCGAATTAAAAGATTTAATGCAAAATAAAAATTACAGTATGACCTATGTCGCAACAGCTACGGGCCTTGCTAAATCTACAATTAGTATGTGGTTAAATGGTAATTATAACGGGAAAAACGATAAAATTACAGATGCAATACATAATTTTATACAGCGCGAAGTTGAACGCTCTGCCAATAAAGACCTGCCCTTTGTAGATATAACCATAGTAAAATATATCTCTGAAATTGCACGTTTATGTCATACTCAAGGTAAAATTGGAGTTTGTGTAGGCAAAGCAGGCCTTGGCAAAACTGTCGCGGTCAAAAAATATATTAGTGAATTTTTAGACTCAATTTTAATTGAAAGTGATTCAGGGTACACCGCAAAGTCTCTTCTCAAGGAAATCCACAGACGTTTAGGACTTTCCGGCAAGGGTTCCGTCTATGACTTGATGGATGAAGTTGTAAGAAAATTAAACCAATCAGGCAGACTTTTAATTATTGATGAAGCAGAAAATCTTCCATACAGAGCTTTAGAAATTACCCGCAGAATCCACGATAAAACAGGTGTAGGCGTTCTTTTAATCGGCAGAAGTATTTTGCTTGAAAACCTGAAAGGATTTAATAATCAATATGATCAACTCTATTCAAGAGTAAAATATACCAAAATTCTGGACAAATTACTATTTGAGGATGTTGAAAAAATTCTTAATGCAATAGGGCTAAATTCTAAATTAGCAGATACTTATCTTCGGTATTCGGATGGAAATACCAGAAGATTAGAACACTTAATTTCTCACAGTATTAGCATTGCAAAATTTAACGGTAATGCTGAGGTCGATGATGCTGTGATAAAAGAAACTTCCAAATTATTAATGGCATGAGGAAATATTAAATGAACGGTAATAAATTCCGACCCGACACATCATTAATGTTCAATATATTTTTAATCGCTCTTGCCATTTTTATTTTGGGAGTTCAAGTAGGGATTAAACGCGGTAGAGAATTACAGCTTGAGCAAATACATGAACGTACAGAGGTATTATATTATGGCTACGACTTCGCAAATTAGAAAAATTCATACATTAAAAAATATTATTGGTATAGATGATGATTTATATCGGGAAATGCTAAGCAAATTTGATGTTGAATCTTCTAAAAATTTGACCTTTAACGAAGCCGCAAATTTTGTGGAAATACTGGAAAATAGAGCCGTTGAAATAAAAAAATGGATTAAACAGCCAAAAAAATATGCTGATTTAAAACGAGCAGAAAAAATGGCATCAAATGCACAGCTCAGGATGATTGAAGGGTTATGGCGAGAACTTTCTTATTACGACTCTGATAAATTTGCAAGAAAATCTTTAAGAAAAATTTTGCAATTAAAGTTTAAAGTTTTTGACATTATGTTTTTAACCAAAGCCAAAGCTTCAAAAGTTATTCAGATGATTTTGGCTATTAAGAAAAATGTAGAAAAAAGTGCGGCCACACTTGAGTAGTAGAAGAAAAAAAGGAGAAAATTATGATTACAGCAGAAAAAATTCACGATAACACGATGAAGCTAAAAGCCGGAGAATTTACGGCAAATTTAGGGAACACATCTAACGACGATGTAAAGGAATGTGCAATGATGGGCTTAATTCGAAATCAAAAAATTGTTCTTGAAGAACGTTTGAACGATGCAAAATTGAAGTTTGCTGATGCAAATCTGGTTAAAGATAACTGGAGTTGTGCAAAAGAACGTGAAATTGATTGCAAGGTTCTTGAAGGACAAATCTCTATCTTATCAAAGATTGAACGAGACTTAGAAGATATGCTTACCCCTGTAAAAATGCCTCCCGACTAAGGTTTACATAGGTCGAAACGAGCGGATAACAGTGCAATCTGCTCGTCTTAGAGTAAGGCTCTAACTGATGAGACCAATAAAAGTAAAGGAGACAAAAATGGAAAACAAAGCAACAGCAGTTTTGGATCAACGTATCGCAGAACTTCAAGAAAAAATTATTCAAAACAAAGTGGATATTGCAGAATTATTTGTCAAAATTCACACTTCAAAACCTCTATTAAATTCTAATCTCGATGAATTTATGTCAAAAATACATCAGATGGATAAAATGCCGCCATTAATTGCTGCTCTTGAAAAAAATGAAATGCAGCTTGATACGTTAATGCAATCAAAATCAGAAATTGAACGGGCTTATTTAATCGCATAAAAGGTCGAAACGAGCTGCTAACAGTGCAAGCGGCTCGTCTTAACGTAATGCGTTAACTGATGAGACCACTATTAAATAAGAGGAGATTATGGATTACAAGCCTTGGATGGATTATATAAAACCTGAAGATATGCCAAATGATGACCTGAAATTTGTTGCCGAAAGTGCAGGAATCCGTTCCGCTCTTGCTTTAATTTTTTGTACTCCGGGTTTGACAGTTACAGTGCCAAAAAATTCTTTTTCAGAAGTAAAAGAAAGATATATTGTAAGTCAATATGACGGCACAAAATATACACTCAATCGTCTTGCTATTGAATGTGGTTTTTCACAGAGATATATTTATAAAATTATAAAAAAACACTATGAAAAAAAAATGCAACAAAAATCATAAATCTTTTTCATCACTTATTTTTTACTTCAATGTCCCCAACATTGAAGTTTTTTTTTGATATAATTAATATTACTAAAGGACAAACATGCCGGTATTAGAAAAACAAAAACCATTATATAGACACGATTGTGAAGATTGTATTTATTTAGGTTCTGATGAAATCAGGGATTATTATTTTTGCTTAGAACATTCGTCATTCGATTCAGGTACTCTTATAATAAGACTGGGAAATTATCCGAGCGATTATTTTTCAATGCCGGTAAAAGTGCTGATTGATGCTCTTAAAACTAATTTTATAGATGAGGAAAACGTATTTTATAATTGTTATAAACGTTATTTGGAATATGTTGGGAAAAGTAAAACGCTATAAAATATAGCGTTAAATATTAAATTCAAAGGGGTTAAGCTAATCCGGCTCTGCATAATTCTTCTTCATCCATATCATCAACGGGTTTAATGTAATCCATTCCGACTCTATATTTTTTAAGGTCTTTAGTTATACAGAGAGCGTAATCCTCGTGGATTCTGTTTTTATTTTTGTAAGTGTATAATACAACATCTACTCTGTCATAAATGGTGTTGTAAACATTAGTTCCGAATAAAACTGAATTTTTTTCTGTTTCTAATGGCTTTTTAGAATTTGCATCATCAAATAATTCTTTTGCGAGCCAGTTAAAATAACATTCTTTTGTAATTTGTTTGACGTCTTTTTCTCCAAAACATTGGTCTGCGAAGTGTCTGCCGATCCTTGCATCCAATAATTCTCTAACCTGTTCAGGGTTTGCACCTGATAGTTCAAGCAGGGTTTCAAAAGCATCGTTCCATCTCTGTTGAGTTTCTTTGTTGGTATAATGTTGTGCTGTTGTTCCCCAGAACCCCCATTCTTTGTTTTGCGTCTTTAAAATTTTCTTTGCCATAATTTTATCCTTTCTTTTGCTTATCTACATTGACATTAATTACTCTGAATAGTCTGTACATCAAGTCATTACAGGTGTTTCGTATCATTCGGACACATTAATCAAGGGGCATAGCATCTTGAATATTAAGAGCAGTTATATTTGGCAACAGCGTCATTTCTCTTACTGTAATGTTATTGTTATTATCATCTTCTCCTATTTCAATAAGGCAGTCCTCACTGTTAAGATTTTGTCTTAATATGATTCTTGCAATTTTTTGTGCTTCGGTTTCACTTGCCGCTTTTACTTGAAGATCTCCGCTAATATTCACCGTTGCAGAAAATTTGATATTATAAGTTGTTTGTTTCATAATTTTATCCTTTCTTATTACTTAGTAATTAATAATTTCGCCATCGCTAAAAGTAATTGATGCTATATCAAGATCGCCGCTGGAACTGTCTCTTTTGTAAGTAATAGCCTTAAATCCGTCCAGATCATAAGCTGGGAAGCATCCACAAGCACTTATTGCGATTCCGCATTGTTTTGATAATTTTTCAAGTCCATCAATAAATTTTTGAAAATTTGCTTCGTACTTTTCAGCAATTTGTTCTCTAGTTAATTCTTCGGTCATAATCATTATCCTTTCGGTGCTTTGTTTTACATTGACATTAATCACTCTGAATACTCTGCGCATCAAGTCATTACATATGTTTCGTATCATTCAGACACAATAAAAAAGAGCTGGGATTTAGTACCCCAACTCTTTCAAAACCTTATCCATATCTTGCTCCGGCGGTTCACTGTATATCCAATCTTCAGCTCGACTTTCAAAAAATACATCTGAATGTTCTATGAATTTTAATTTCTCTAATACCTCAAGCACTTTATCTAGATTGGTACTGATTTCAAACTTTAATGCCGATACTTTTAAATTTTTCTTTGCCATTGTTACCTCCTTTTTGTTCTACATTGACATTCATCACTCTTGGCAGGGCAAAAGTGAAGTCATTGCAGACATTTCGTATCATTCAGACACATTAATTAAAGGATGCGTTCAATATACCAGTTTGAATTTTGCAAATTATTGAAATTCCAACGCAAGCTGAAGTAAAAATCGGATTCAAAATTATTGTTTGATTTACAAAATGCCGGCAGAAAATTTTTCCGGCTTTCTTGCTCCTCAAAATTATCAAGAGAAGTTTTTAATTCAGCTTTAAATTTTTCCTTAAATTCCGGCAGGGTTAATTCCAAGAGTTCACGAGTTCTTTTGTTTTTTACAATAATTTTTTGTGCCATAGTTCAATCCTATTCCTTTATTACTCTTCTGTCTATTAGTCACTTAGGCTTATTTTTCTGAAAGTCCTATAATACACCTGTTGATTTCATTGAAGTCAATATTAATGTTATATTCTGTTTCTAAATTAACAATATCCGTTATAAGTGCGAATTTACGATTCTTCCTGCGTTGGATTGCTGTTTCAATGTCATCGCCAAGCTCTGAAATATGAATTTTATCCTTTTTCAAAAGTCCTTCAATCTTACTAAAATGTTGTTCCAACATTTCTATGTCAGCAAGAAGTTCGTCATGCAACTGTTCTAATATTTCTTTATCTTTTTTATTCAATATGCTCATAAAATGCTCCTTTTATTAAAAAGGGGCTTTGAAATGCCCCTTATAAATACTTTTTGAATGTTTCTCTAAAATCTTCTGCCATTTTTATATGGTCTTTAATAGCATTATCAAACTGACTTGCATCTGAGATATCATAGTTAAGTGTTTGACGGATTCTTGATGATTTTTTTCCCTCTAATGCCTGCCAATCCAGAAAACCTAACTTTTCTTCAATTTCGGTTTTGCGTTCCATAAGTTTTTTAAATATATCTTTGTCATTATTTATAAATAATTCCGTTGCGATATACTTGTCTTTTGTATTTACCGTTTGCATTATCTGAACACCCTTTTTACCGATTGGAATATATTGATAATGTTGTGGTGCCGGATTTACTTGCATTTCGCTTTGAAGTTCATCACAGATTTCAAAATATTTTTCCCAGTATGCTTTTTGTAGAAGTTTGGCGGGGGTATTCTCATTGCGTACTTGTTTTGAAGGAAGTGCGGGTTTCAAAACGGGTTCAAACTCTATTTTATTCTCGTTCAAAACTGCTTTAATGATAAATATACCGCAGTAATTTTTATCGAAAAAAAGATTTAACTTAAAAGCGATATTTTTTAAATCTTCTTTCTCGTTGACGATAAACCAGAAAATATACGCTTTTTGATTACCCTCTAATCTACTTACAATTTCTATTAAACCATCTGAACTTTGTGTAAGTTGCGGATAAATAATTTGTAATTGTCGGGTAGGATAATCTTTGAGTAAATTTTTGATTACCGTATCGGCATTGTGTTCAATGTAATCTGAGAAGTTTTGTCTGCTTTTTAAAACTTCAATTGGTGTGATTGTTTCTGTCATAATGACCTCCTTTATTTATTAACAACCACATTCATCGCTCTGAAGAGAAAGAATTGGAAGTCATTACTCCCAATTCCGTATCATTCAGACACAATTACGAATTCCCCATATCAATACTATATGGGCTTATTTCTTTTAATTTGTTTAATTTTGCTATACCATGGGGCATTACGCTATATCCGCCTTTTGGAGATTCTACAATGGTTGGATGATCTCTATATGCAGTACTAACTAAACTTCGTCTTGATTGTTCATAAGCTCTTCTTGCATTCTGCGGACTTTTATATACAGTCCGAACACCTTTTTCTCCCTTATATTGATATGTTCTCGGGATATCTCGAATTTTTTTGCTTGCCAGTTTAGATGCCTCATCTAAATATTGTTTAGCCTGAATTTTTGCTTTATCCGCCCTTGCTTGTGCCTCTTTAGCATATTGAGTATAATCTTTTGCTAATTGTTTTTTGCTGAGTTGTTTATACCTTTTGGCAATGGCTCTTTCAGATGCTGCCCTTCTTGAAAATTCATAAGCCTCGTCATCATATTTATATGATTGATTTAACAATGAATTCAATTTATTTTCGGTTTTGGCATCAATAGATTTATTTGCACCACCACCACGACTTCCGCCTGAACCACGTCCTCCCATTTTTACCTGCCTTTCTTTTTATTCCATTTGTTTGTGTAAGGTTCGAACCATTGAAGATTTTTGTATCCCTCAAGTTCGGTCAGTCTGTTTCCATAAATCAAAATACGCTTGGGTTCAAGTTGTTTTAACATCTCTTTAAAGCCCTGCATAAAGAGTCTTTCAGCGTTTTTGTCATTAACAACGCCGACTGTCCCGATTGCAACAACAGAATTTTTAGGAATACCCAGGAATGCGTATTTATAACTGGTTTCATCAGACCAACTGATTGTCGGAATAACTTTTATTCCCTTACTTTGCCAGTAAGCGGCACACCAACGGTTTCTGTAAACCTGCCAAATTTGGAACGCTTCGGGGTAATTTGTATACATGGAAAAGTCCGGAGACAACACCCCTGCATATTTTTTCAATTCTTCTATTTGAGAGTCAGCATTTTTCCAACACCGCTCAAATCTATAATCATCTAAGAAAAAGTGTGCCGTCCCATTCCTGTTGGAATCTACCCGATAAGGGATGAGTTCTTTTACTTCGAACTCATCCGGGATAATATCGGGTATGCCATAGGAATTGGAGGAGGCAAAGAAACCCTTTTCAACATTTTGCACGTTTAATAAATCACGCCATGACATTTTTATTCCTTTCTTGGTTGCTCGCATTAAACGGGTCTCCACTACGTTTCGCCCTCTGCTCGCAATCCGCTAATCCACCTTATTAAATTTTTTTATTAACGATTTCAGCTTTCGCTGATCCTTTTTAGACATTGAAGATTTATATTTTTGAGCAATTTCAATAATCTGCTCGGCATAATTGCCGGCTTTTTCCAAATCTTCCTTGTCCTGAATAATTGAGGATGCCTCCTGATTTTCAATCTTTACTTGACCGTACCTCGCAATTTGCGAGATACAGTCACATAAAGATTTAATTATTGCAGAAAACCACATCTGCTTATTTCCTCAAATCCGCAACTACGGTCAAAAGGTGATTTGCAAATGTTTCAATAGCGTTCACACCCTGATTAAAACAATAATCGTCCAGAGCATTCGGAGAAGTTTTAATCTTTTCTTTCAGTTTTTTCAAACTGTCAAGAGCCGGCTGTGTTGCTTTTGCGAGATTTTCATAGAGTTTTGTAATATACTTGGGAACATTTTTTTCCGCAAGATTAATCACAAAAGGTTCAATGGCATCCCACAGTTCATTCAAGACTTTCCAGTCTTTAAGCCAAGAAAATAAACTCATAATAGTCTCCTTTCTTAATAAACTTGTATTTGTTGGCTTTTATCTTGGTTCTGTACCAGGATATTTTTTGTCTGAGATATTTACCGACACTATTCGTGGATAAATGCTGTAAATAATGCAGATAAGTAATATCTATCTTGCCTTCACGTTTGTTTTTGGCACGTCTTTGGTCGAACTCATAATGTGTAAACACTGATTTTTCAGTAATTAAAATCCCGTATTTTACACTCAGATAAGCCGCAAGGCAGCATAAAGATTCAACCTGCTTTTGCGTAAGCGGATATTTTGTCTGTTTTTTATCTGATGTAAATTCTGCCATTCCGCAGACAGATAATCCGATACAGCCGGTATTTCCGCCACCGCAGTGCATTGCGTAATTGCCGTCCCAGCAATTTAAATTATCTTCAGGTTTATGTGTCCCTGCATAGATTCTGCCGTATTTATCCACGCAATAATGGTATGCTGCCAAATCTTCCTTACAGGGATAATTAGATCCTGCTGTCCAGTGCAGACAAATTTTATTCAAGGTTGCCATATTTTTCTCCTCTTATTACTGAATCTCTTGCATTTTGACGGTCAACAAGCAACTGTTGATATTCTTCTTCCGTCAATGAAGTTTCTATCCCCTGAGCCTGCTGATCCCTATGTCGTGTTACTTTCCAATCCGTATCATTTAAAAAATTAAGTGCAGTATTTGTTGTTGTCACAACCTGATTTATTTCTGCAAGTTCCTGTAACTCTTCACTTGAATATTTTTGATAAATCCCGTTTGAGTCTAAATAATACAAATTTGGTTCAGAGGCAAAAACTACACCGCCAAACATTACTATCTGCTTCCCACAAGATTGTTCTTCCAAAAGTTTCTGCCATTCCTCATCAGAAAGCTGAACTGCTCCGTCAAAATTTTCGTCATAAAACCCGTAGCCTATATTTTCTTTAAATCCGAAATATTTCATAAAACTCCTTTCATTACCAGCCAAGTGCAATCCAGTCCAAACCGGCAGCTCCCTGTTCAAATCTACTGGTAATATGAAATCTGTTAGTTGCAACCCTGTAAACCTGTGCCGTTGAGCCTTTGTTACCTGCTCCCTGATAGTAGCTTGCGGACACTGCAACTGCTACACAGGTATTAGGAAAAACCTTCGGGAAATATATATCTGCTGAAGTTCCCATTCCAAATCCACTTACACTTCCCCACTGAATATAAAAATTCAAAGTTTCATTTAGAGGAATGCCTATATAACCGTTGCCTTGTAAACTCATTGAACGTGCAAGCAAATTATAGACCGTATTTGTATTTATTGTTTCTCCAGTAAATGGTTTAACAACAGAACTCCCTGTTCCCATATATAATTCCTTTGTGTCCTCACACCAAAGAAGCATCCCTGATGGTGCAGAGGCGGGTAAATCAGCTTTATTACCACGTCGAATTCGTATATTAGTCGGCATTAAAATGTTCCTCCATCAACATCTCCAAGATATGTAGTAGTAAATTCCAAACCGTCCTCAGCCTCATTTACAACAAGGATTTTTCCTTTATTTCCTGTAAGTTCCCCCGGACAATCTGCCAAATCCGTAAAATTTTGCGGAACAAAAGGTCTGCCCTGAATATTTTCCCAGTCAATTACCATATCCAAATCCTTTAATTCGGATATTTTTATCCACTGTGCGCCATCGCAAACATATTCTGCCCCGCCGGTTTCAACGGTTTCGTCTGCCGTTGCATCAATTACAAGAGCATGCAGACCTGAAAATTTTTCTAATGCATCACGTGCAGCAATATCATCTACAACATATGCATCCTTAAATACAGAAGGAATTTGTGTTGTGGGAATTTTTCCGTTACCATCCAATGATGCAAGTCCGTTATTCTGTCCTCTTTGTAATGCAATTCTGTTATCCACTGCTGTTGCAAAATCCGTTACATTGGCAGAAGTATGTGTATGACCTACATCTGATTTTGTTGCAAGATACTCCGCAAGTTGTTGAGCGTTATCAAAAGCCGTTAAAGCCTTGCTTTCTCCATTGCCTATATAAAATTTCTTTTCATCTGTTGTGTATAATAATGCACCTGCCGGAGCTTCACTCGGCAAATTTGCTTTAAGTCCACGTTTAATCTGAATTGTTCCCATAAATAAATCTCCTTTTGTTTCTAAAATTCACCTGCATCAATATTTTCAGCATCATCAACAATGCCATTCTGATTTTTATCGTAAATACTTGTGTTCATTATCAAATCAGGAAGAACAGGCGGCTGAGGTATTTCAATATCTCCCTTGTCAGTAAACAGTCCGCCATCAACAAACTCACAAGAATCAACAACACCATTGCCATTTGTGTCATATAACCAAATCGGCATTAAATCAGGGTGTTGATGACTTTTTATTAAATCTGTTACAAATTCTACTGAAGCATACTGGATGCTTGGATCAATTTTTATTTGTATGGCATCGGGATTTATCCCTTTTAATCTGACCTTAATCCATATATCTTTAATTCCGCCCTGTTCCTCCTGCGGTTTATAAGTTAATGGCTGTCTTGCAATTAAAATTAAATTATTTAAACTATCAAAAACACCGACTTCCCTGATATAAAATCCGCCTATGTTATGCGGTATTAGAGCCGTTGCAGAAACTCCGTCAACTTCCTGAGTTTCTGCCCGATAAATCTCATTAACCAACGCTGTTTGATCCTGACGCAATTCATAATATTCACCACAAGCATCACCTACAGCAATATATTTTAAGTCTAATTTCGTTCCGGCTACCAAAGCCGCATTTATTTTCTCAAAACCTATATCTGTAATTATTGAATTAAACTTCATTTCCTCAACAGAAGAAGTCATATTGTAACCTCCTCGCTTGTCAAAACATAACTTGCTATTGGTAAAACTGCTGTTTGTGTCAGATAAATTGTCAATTTTTCAAGCCATGAACGAACATTTTTATGTGCATTGATTATATTTACAATGCGTGTTTCCAATTCCGACTCATAACTTGTCTCTAAATCTACAAAAACTTTAAAGAAAAATGGTTCTCCGTTATATTCAAACCATTCCGCAATATCTGCCCTCAAATCTAAAACTTCAAGTGCACTTATAATTGCGTATTTAGTACCACGATATTTATGTAATTGAATGGCATTTTTCAATAATGCACGCTTTTCCGCTTCCGTTTTACAAAAAATCCATCCTTCATCGCCGGTTATATGATACTGTTCTGCTAAATGAGGCAGAACATCTGACGGAACTGTATCAATATTTGTCAAATTTAAAACATCCAGTTTGAGTTTTGCGTAGCGTTCTTCACAAATTTCATCAAATATTTTTAAATTAATATCATCAATCGGAGCCAAATCACTCATCAGCATATCCTCCGACTGTTATGTCATAATTAATCAAATTTGCCCATTGATATTCCTTGATATCTATATCTTTCGGGGTTTCCAGTTCAACTTTGAACACCCCGTAAATGGTGTTTAATATAGATATAATCTGCGTCTGAACAACATTTTTTCCTAATTTTTCAGATAAAGAGACCTTATACTCACGCATTTTGGCATCAATAGTATTTTTAACAGTAGCCGAATCCGCATCAATATATAGAATAATGTTTGCCTTTATTGAGAAATCAACATTCTCAGCAGAAATTACTTTTACACAGTCGGTAAGAGGGCGGATTTTACTATCACTCAAGTAATTTCTGACAATTTGTAAAATTTCTTCTGTAGGATTTCCATCCTTAGTCAAAGGATAAACATTCACAATTCCCGGTGATGGAGAAGTTATTGCAACATCTATTATTGATTGATGTGCAGATAATGTATAAAAGCGGTAAGCTCCTTTACTTCCTGCATTTGAAAATTTTTCAGGTGCCTGTCTAATTCTTTCTCGTAAACTGTTTGCATCCTCATCATCTGCACCGCCAGAAGTTACGGTTATATTTTCAACTGTTGAGATATAACTTAAAGGTGTTATAAGGTTATTTATTGAACCTAATGTGTAATTATTAGATGCACTTCCCGGAGTTTCACATATTGCCTCTGCCGTAATTGAGGTTTCTCCGGCTTTTAATGTAACAGCCTCCGTTGTTTGGAATATGAATAAGCCGTCTTTAGTTTCAACTTCACACCCTGCATCAATCTTGAAATCAAAATCCAATGCCTCATCAACTGAAAAATTTAAGGTTGTATGGGAATAATTCGCAAGAAGTTTGGTTACTCCAAAAGGTTCGCCTATATGTTCCAAAACTTCTAACGGTGCATAACTCAAAAGATTTTGTTTCGCAGTTTCCTGAATTTTCATTCTTAAAACAGTTTCACGATAAGCTCCTACATCAATCATTAAACGTTCAATTTGTGCAGGTTGAAGTACCTTGCCACTTTTTTCTTCATAAGCAGCAATCCATTCTTTTGTAACTACATCTGGATCACGTTCGATAAAATTAGGTTCAGGCAGTTGTGTCATATTTAACCTCGGCTGTTCCTGTAGCGTTTGAATCTTTTAATGTCCATTCGACTTTTACGGTTAAAATGGATTCTTCTATCTCGACCTCGATAGAATTTATTTTTATGCGGGTTTCCCACATAGTGATTGCATCTGTCGCCTCACGTACAATATTTGGAGTTGCTTCGTTTATGGGGTAATCAATGTATTTATATATGTCCGAACCAAAGGTCGGGCGGTGAGGTACAGAGCCTTTTTTAGTCAGAAGTATAATTGCGATGCACTGGTTAATATCATCAGCACCCTCGGCAACTCCGCCGATTGTGTTGAGTTTTAATTGCCAGTCTACGTAGGTGATTTCATTTAAATTTGTCATAAATTTGTTTGTGTTATAATTTCTTTGGAGGAAACATGGATTTAGCGATTTTAAAAAATCAAATGAAGAAATTTGAAACAATGGTTAATACTGCTAATGTTGAGTTGGCTAATGAACTTGTTGATCCAAACGCTCCATTTTTTACTCCTGCATTTCCCGAGCCTGTTTATGGTGGTGAAGGAT
Organism: Candidatus Gastranaerophilales bacterium; assembly: GCA_944324305.1. Taxonomy (GTDB): domain Bacteria; phylum Cyanobacteriota; class Vampirovibrionia; order Gastranaerophilales; family Gastranaerophilaceae; genus Stercorousia. The sequence continues at coordinate 3,231 of CALUVV010000014.1, read as the reverse complement.
ATTTATCATTAGTTTTTTGGTTAAGAAAAAGTTTTTCTAATGTACAATGGAAACTTGAAGAAATGATTGCTGAAGATAATAAGGTGGCTGTTCGTTGGACTTGTTCTGGTACTCATGACGGAGAATTTATGGGAATACCTGCTACCGGCAAAAGTTTTTCCGCAAGTTTTATGAATTTTTATGCATTTAATGAGCAATATAAAGTTATTAGTGATACTGCTGCGGAGGGTATGATTGCTATTCTTCGTGCTTTAGGAGTTAATCCATAGTAAGTTCCTTATTTACATATTGCCACTTGGTTTTGAAGTTGGTGAACCTTGATTGCCTATGTGCGTATGAGGATTATATGTATCTCTCATTGCTTGCATTGATGAGGTTTTGTCAGTAATATCAGCATTGGATTTTATTCCTGCGGTGTTTGTGAAAGTTCCATCGTGTTCTATATTTCCGATTAATTTCATTTTTGAAAAAGCAACGGTGAGAGTCTGATTTTCTTTATCAGCATTTATATATGAGCCGTCTTCAAGGTTTACAGATAATTGTTTTTCGCTTTGCGTGGCTGAAATATCTTCAGTTGAATAAATCGCACCGAGAATTACTCCGTCCTCAGAATTTTCATCCATAAGGCAGGCGACTTGTTCTCCTATATCCGGCATTGCGTAAAACTTGTCATTCAATGTTTTTGTTTGAAGAACAGGAAGCCAAAAAGATGTTGACTCATCATCTTCAAAACTTACACGAGCCTGAACGTTTATTGGATCAATTTGTGATACAATTCCAAACCTTAACACGATTCCACCTCGCAATAAGTTTTATAACCGCTTGCCCTGTCTATCACATGCCGGGCTTGCTTAATGTGGTATTTGCCTGAAAAATGTCCGACTCCTTTTAGTTCAATATTTGCCCCAGCTATCAAATACGGATTTCCAATAAATTCAAGAGAGCCTTCAATTTTATCATCAGCAGTGTTTAATGCTGCTTTTGCTTTTGCAATAGCCTGCTTTCTGTCAGAACACCGGACGGTAATCTTTAAAGTATCGCCTTTTTTGACATTTTCGTTTCGGGCAGTAGCTTTAACAACTTTTTTCTTTTTAGGATTGAAGTATGAAACCTGAACAGCTTTATATTTCTGAGAAGTTTTTTCCCTGAGATTTATATGCAGCAAATCGGATTTATAAAATATCTGAGTAGAATTTGCTCCTTTGAGTTTTTTGACATCATAGAAAACGAGGTTATTTTCAGCGATTTTAAAGATATAGCCATATTCCTCCGCAAGTTTAGTGAGGAATGTTAAATCTCGTTCTTTATTTTGAGTAATTCTATCAACACGAATATCTGCAACTTCTCCGACTAAAGTGTATCCATGCTTATCGGCAATCTCTTTTGCTATTTGTTTGAGGGTTTTATTTTCATAGCCTTGAGAATTCTTTTGTCTTAAAGGTTTTTTAATGCCGGTGGCAAGACCTTTTACGGTTATAACGTCAGGCGGAGTATCGTATTCCAGTTCGTCAATTTCAAAAACTCCACAATTCAAAAGTTTTTCTGCCTCGTAACCGATATATGCACGTAAAGCATCGCCTTTAGTAGGTATCCAAGCACCCTGCCAGAGTTTTTCAGAATCCTCAAATGTTATCTGAAGCTCGTCAGACTCTCCATGTTCAACATCTGTGTACTCAATAGAGGTAACATACGGGGAAACGTCTTTAGTAATATTTTTTTGTTCATAAAATAATTCAAATATTGGTACTAACATTTTGCTCCTGTGAAATCAAAGATTTCTACGTCGCTGTCGTTAAGTTGCGTTGTCGAAAACTCAACGTTTCCGCCAACTCCACTCCGGCTGACGCTTATTTCTTCCAAGGGGGTAGTTCAAACTGTATAGTTTCGGACTCTTCAAGAACTGGAATTTTGAGTTTTATTCCGGCATCCAAGACAGGTTCAATCGGAACTTCGGGGTTTGCTTTAATAATCTCCTCGTACAAATTCGGGTTGCTGTAATATTTCTGCGAAATCATATCCCAACGGTCTCCGTCACGAGTGATATAGGAATAGAATTCATCCGTCATTTCTTTTTAAATCCTTTCTGTTCCTGTTTATCTTCAGGAATTTTTCCGGTGTATTCTCTTAGTCGGACATCGACCTGAACCGACATCAAATCGCCCTCCGGTGAGGCTTGTTCTGTGGTTTGTCCGATTTCATCAATGACGAAAACACCGACATATTCACCGTTTCCTTTGATAAATTTCAAAGGGGTTGCCGCATCTGCGACATCTTTTAAGTTTTTTATCTCATCTTCCGGCACGCAGAAATTGCGATGGAAGTTTAACTTTATATCTTCTTCCTGCAAATTTTTGCCTAAGAATTGCAGAATGGGTTTGTTTTCAATACGGTCGTGTTGAGCGTAATTGTAGGATACGGTTTCATTTAAACCGTTGAAATAAGTTATTAGTTCAAATTTTATGTCTCCGAGTTGAGCAAACATATTTAATAAGCTACCCTTTCCTTACGTTCAAACTCCCTTTTAATGATGTTCACAACTTCATCTTTATGTTTTTTGAGCATCTTCAAAAATTCTTCTTTGGATTCAGAACCTGAAATTGTGATTGTCGGGTTATAGGTTACAACAATGGATGCCGGTGCAGATGAGCGACCTCTCACGTTGGCTTTTAGCGGATTGGCGGCAGAAGGCTGAAGCAGCTTTGCTGCGTGCCCGTTTAACGCCGCCAACCAAGAGCCTGAAAATACTCCCAGGGTCTTAGTCATCGCATTTTGGAGAGGCAATGGTTTTAATGTTGATGCAATAGTTTCAACAATTTTGACCTTATGCAAATCTTTAAGCGGCCCAGTCTTTGCTGGGGAATGAGGCAGGTGGTCTCTTATAACTTGAGCAACTTGAGAAATACAGCCTTTTACTTTAGCAATGCCGGACATAATCCCTGCGGCAAGCATACTCGTGATTTTACTTCCGAATTCAAATGCTTTTGTTACAAGTTCAACCAATTTCACGATTATATTAGCAATGGCTTTACCAAAACGAACGCCCATTTTTTCAGCAGCACCGCCTGTATCTTCAACAGGTTTTATTAGTTTTTTGAACCAATCAACAATGGCTTTGATAGGTGCAAGAATAGGTGAGAGTGCTTTTCCCATTCTTTGGAATAACGGCATTAATGGCTGTAAACCTTCTTTGAGACCTTGCCACATACCTTTAAAGAATCCTGAAATCGGTTT
>CALUVV010000013.1 GCA_944324305.1 Candidatus Gastranaerophilales bacterium | reverse complement strand
GCTTGAGAACCGTCCCAACAGTCAGCCTTGGGACAAGACGAGGCATTACTTGCTACACTGCCGTCCCAGCAAGTTATCTTTGGAGGACAAGCAGAAGAGCTGTCGGCAGTACTCCCATCCCAGCAGGTTACTTTATCTTTTACACATGTACAGGTTTGATAGTCCATATGGTATCCCGGAGCACAACGACGGTAATTTGAACAGCCATATGAAGGTCTGTCCCCGCTTGATGGTCTATCAGTAATTCTATCAGCATAAGCTGCAGGTATAAAATTTGGAATTACAGAAACATAATCATCGTCTTTAAAATCAAAATCAGCCAGCATTTCAGTTGATATTTTTTGTAATGTTGAATAGGCATTGTAATAAGTATAAGAGACAATATTATTTAATTTAGCCTTCGTAATACCTATAGTCACAGAAACAACCACCGCAATAATTAACATTACTATGATAATTTCTGCTAATGTATACCCAAAAACGCTTGATTTAGGAGCTTTTAGGCTGCCCCCCCCCCGCAAAATACGCGTCTGATAATCTCTTTCATATAATTGCTCCTTTCAGATATTAATATATATATAATAACATATTTAAATTTAAACTTCAAGTTATTCTGTTGACGCACTCTAAAAAATATGTTAAAATCAGGGTTATTAAAAGGAGTCTGAAAAATGATTTTATGGGAAATATTTGCAATAGCGGGATTGGTCTTTATTATATTGGAGATGATTGTGCCTTCAATGTTTTTTCTGAACCTTGCATTTGCTGGTTTTATTACTGCAATAGCCGCTGTATGGATTAACGATTGGATTATTTTAACAATTTTATTTGTTGTTTTATCAATTCTTTCAATTTTGTTTTTACGTCCTATACTCATTAAAAACAGGGCAGACAAAGAAAAAGAAACGGGAATGCAAGGAAAATATATCGGAAAAATTGTAAAAGTTATTGAACCCGTAGGAAAATTTTCAGGTGCAATAACAATCTACGACGAACGCTGGGAAGCAAGAACCGAGGAAGATGAAACAATTCCCGCAGGAGCTGAAGTTAAAATTGTAAAATATGACAGTCTGATATTAACAGTAGAGAGAATATAGGAGAAAAAAATGGGTATTTTGTTAACAATATTATTGGTTGCACTTTTAATTTATGTATTTAAGGGGATTATTATTGTACAGCAGCAACAAGAAGTTATTATAGAAAGAATGGGACGATATGAAAAAACTTTAAGAGCAGGTCCTAACTTTATATTTCCGATTTTGGAAGCTCCTCGCGGAATTTTGAAAAAGGTTTCTCAAAAAGGTATTGACGGAAGAAGTTACTATTACCTGAAAGCCGTTGACAGAATTGATTTAAGAGAACAAATGTATGATTTCCCGCGCCAAAACGTAATCACAAAAGATAACGTTTCAATTACTATTAATGCGCTTATTTATTTTCAAATAGTGGATGCAAAAAGTGCAGTATACGAAATTGAAAACCTGCCTGATGCTATAGAAAAATTAACTCAAACAACCCTAAGAAACCTTGTAGGTCAAATGGATTTGCAGGAAACATTAACTTCACGCGGAAAAATCAATGACGAGTTGAGAACAACTCTTGATGAAGCTACAAATAAATGGGGTGTAAAAGTTAATCGTGTTGAAATACAGGACATTTTCCCTCCTGCAGATATTCAAGCTTCAATGGACAAATTAATGAAAGCCGACAGAGAAAAGAAAGCTACAATTACGGAAGCGGAAGGGCTTAAAGAAGCGGCAATCAGAAAAGCCGAAGGTGAAAAAGAAGCTGCAATACGTTCTGCAGAAGGTGCAAAACAGGCAGAAATTTTAAGAGCCGAAGGTATTGCACAAGCCCGTGTTATTGAAGCAGATGCCGAAAAAGAAGCTATTCAGCGTATTATCAACGCCTTAGCCGATAAAGGCCAGCCGGATAAATATTTAATCGCAATGAAATATCTTGAAACATTAACCTCAATTACCAAAGGTGAAAATAATAAAATCGTTTATATGCCTTATGAAGCTACAGGTATCCTCTCATCTGTAGACGGGATTAAAGAAATGTTTAAAGGTACAAAATAAGATAAAAAATCAGCGCGGCGGTTGAAACTGCCGCGCAGTTAAACAATATTATAAAGGACAAACAATTATGATGATAAATGATTTACCCAGAATGCAGGTATTGATAACAACAAATGAACAGCATATTGAAGGAGAATTGCTTTTGCCCGAAAATATGAGGTTCAGCAATTCAATACCGGATAATATGCTCTTTTATATTCTGAACGGCGGATTTCAATTTATTACGCTTAAAAACTGCGAAGTAAAAGACAGAAAAAATCTTGCGTTCAGACCTGATAAATCACCACAGCTACATGTTAATATCTCCTGTATTATGACAATGCAGATTATTGAAATATTACCTGACGATTACGAATACGAAGATTATTATGACGAAGATGAGGAAGAGGATGAACAAGCACCTCAGCAGCATATACCTCAAAGACAAAGAAGCCGTGCTGTGCGCAGAAGATAATTAAAATATTCTTCACATTTTATGTTCTTTTTTTTATGTTTTTGGTAAAATCGAGTTAAGTCTATACCGAAAAGAGAAAAGGAAGATAAGATGATTAAAACTAAACTTAAAGACCATAATTGTGGAGAGCTTAATCTTAACAATTTGAATGAAGAAGTTACCCTTTCGGGCTGGGCTGCAACTATCCGTGATTTAGGCGGTATTTTATTTGTGGAATTAAGAGACAGAACAGGTTTTTTCCAGTTAGTTGCAAACCCGCAGATTAATCCCGGGGTACATAAAGTTTTTGAAAAATTAAGATCGGAATATGTGATTACCGTAAAAGGTAAAGTTACACGCAGACCCGAAGAAACTTATAATGAAAGATATGCAACAGGTCAGGTTGAAATGTATCCTGAATCGGTTGAAATACTTTCAGAAGCTAAAACTTTACCGTTCGTATTAGATGACGAAAATGTTTCTGAAGATATACGTCTTAAATACAGATACTTAGACATCAGACGTGAAAGTATGCTTCATAACTTAACTTTACGCCATAAAATTTGTCAGGCTGCAAGACAATATTTAAACAATCAGGACTTTTTGGAAGTTGAAACTCCTATTCTTATTAAAACAACTCCGGAAGGTGCAAGAGATTACCTTGTTCCCTCAAGAGTTCAGGAAGGCAAATTTTATGCGTTGCCGCAATCTCCTCAAATCTTTAAACAGTTATTGATGGTCGGCGGTATCGAAAAATATTACCAGATCGCAAAATGCTTCCGTGATGAGGACTTACGTGCAGACAGACAGCCCGAATTCACTCAAATCGACCTTGAAATGTCATTTGTTGAACAGCAGGATGTTATTAAATGCGTTGAAGGGCTTATTGTTGAAACATTCAAAGCCGCAGGTGTAGAAGTTAAACCACCGTTTATTCAAATGCCATGGCAGGAAGCAATGGACAGATTTGGTTCAGATAAACCTGACACTCGTTTCGGTTTAGAATTATTTGATATCGGCGATATCATTATGCAGTCTGAATTTAAAATAGTTAAAGATACGCTTGAAAAAGGCGGTATTGTTCGCGGTATTAGAATTCCGGGCGGAGCTAAATTCTCAAGAAAAGACATTGATGATATTACAAAACTTGCAGTATCATTCGGTGCCAAAGCTCTTGCAAACATAATTTATAACGAGGACGGAACAGCAAAATCTCCCGTATTGAAATTTGTAACAGAAGAACAAGCTAAACAAATTCAACAAAGAGCTCAAGCTGAAGCGGGAGACATAATATTCTTCGTTGCAGACAGACCGAAACTTGTTTATGACATTATGGGAAGATTAAGACTTTACTTTGGTAAAAGATTAGAACTTATTGACGAAAGTAAACACAATCTCTTATGGATTGTAGACTTCCCGATGTTTGAATGGTCTGAAGAAGAAGGTCGGTTTATGGCAATGCACCATCCGTTTACATCACCTTGTATTGAAGATTTAAATAAATTAAAAGCAGGTGATTTAGGTAATGTTAAATCAATTGCTTACGATATCGTTTATAACGGTACGGAACTTGGAGGCGGCTCTGTAAGAATTCATTCATCAGAAGTTCAAAGTGCTATATTCAAGGCATTAGGTCTTACGGAAGACGAAGCAAAAGAAAAATTCGGATTTATGGTTAATGCATTGCAATACGGCACACCGCCTCACGCAGGCTTAGCTATAGGTCTGGACAGACTTGTCGCTTTACTTTGCCGAACTGAAAGTATCAGAGATGTTATCGCATTTCCGAAAAATTCAGGAGCAAAAGATCTTATGAGCGATGCTCCGGGCGAAGCTTCTCTGCAACAGTTGAGAGAACTTCATTTAAAAAGTACGGCACATAAATAACGAAAAAAGAGCCTTTTTTAAAGGCTCTTTTTTAATATGTCATTTCCCAATTATCATTGAGTATTTTGCCAAAACAGCCGGAATCTTCATTACCAAGGCAATATTGTTGATATAATTCCTCTCGTTGCTCTTTCGTCAAAGGAGCATCTGCAGTTTCTGTAGGAGGCATATCATCGATTAATCCGTTATTGTAAACATATAACCAGAAAAGATCTCTGCCTGCAATATTAGGTCCTTTTTTACCGTTTATATCCACACCTATATTCAATAATTTTTTATTATTAGCAAAGCCTCCGCCTGCATAGGCTGAATATATCGGTCTTAAAGAAACACCGCTTGCTAATACAAATGATTTATAATTCTTATCAAATGATGTAACAGTTACCCCATTTATAGATTTATATTCATCTGCAAAACAATCTGTCATAGAATCACATTCCTGAACGACTTTAAAATATGTTTTTATAAAATTGTAAACATTTTCGTTTGAATTCAGTCCTGCCTCTTTTAGGTTAACAGCATTCTTTTCGGTCTGATACTGTAAAAGAGCCTGAGATAACTCATTATAAAATTTATGCAATTGAGTTACATAAGTCTTTCTCTGATGATTTTGCATCAAAGTCGGTACAGTCATGGCGGAAACTACGCCGATAATACCCAAAGTGACCAAAACCTCGGCAAGTGTAAATGCTTGCTTTTGAGCTACAGAAGTGCCCCTCCCACGAGTGACAACATTAAAAAAATTCTTCATAATCATTCCTTCCTTTTAATTAATATTGTAGAAATCAAAACGTCGTACAAGAAATTCGCAACTTTAAAGTCTGAGAGGATAATCTTTTTCAATCTTCCAATTATCATATATTATTAAAGCAGTACAAAAGTTACGCATGCCGAGATCTTCATTTCCGCAGGCGTTTAAAAGTTCTGTCCTGCTCCTGCCATAACCGCCGTAAGGTTGAAGCTTGGCTTTAGTAAAATGAAACGTGAAATATTTTGTACCTGTACATTTTGCTTGTTCAACAGAATTTTCCATACATTTATCTACATCTTTAGCATAAGGATAAAAATATACTGCAAAACTCGTTTTTATTTCCGCTGCTGCAAAACGAATACCAAAAGCGCTTCCATCTGAAAATTTTATCCAGACAGTATAATCATATTTATCCCGTTCCACAGAAACAGTGTTTAAATATTTTGCCAGATATCTGTTAAACCATTCCTCGGAAGCAGTTAACGAGGATAAATCAGGGTCTTCCCAGTATTCTTTTTCGCCGTTGTCTTTTTCAGACATAATAACGGCTTGGGTAAATGTTGTATAAAATTTTTTTAAACGGCTTTCAACTACCAGCTTTTTATGATTATAAATAAGGCCGGGAATTGTCAATGCGGCTACTATCCCGATTATACCTAAAGTTATTAACACTTCTGCGAGAGTAAAACCTTTTTTCATTTTTATAGCTCCATTATAATAGTGATTATACACATCACTATTATAACAGATTTCCAACTTTTTACAATATTTTGAATATAAGGTCAGGAGCTTGAAATTGCCCCCCCCCCGACAGTTTTAATTAATTGTTTCATCTTTATGCTCCTTTAACCGAAAAAATATTTACAATATTTTCATTATAAATGTTTTTCGAGATTTTTTCAAGAGGAGATTAATATGTCATCTCCCAGTTATCATTTAAAATCTTACCGAAACAGCCGTACCAAGTTGTACCTGTCGACTGAATACAATGAGAATTAAAAGAAGCTTCCCTTTCCTCTTTGGTTAACGGCGCACCGTTTGCTCCGTTGGTATCATCAATTAATCCGTTATTGTAAATATAAATGGCAAAAATATCTCTCCCAGCAACATTAGGACCTTTTTGTCCGTTTGTATCAAGATATATATTAAATAAAGAATTGCCTGTATCACCGAAATATGAATACCCGAATGAATTTCCGTCAGCAATTGTAACATATGCATCTCGTGATGTAACAATCGACCTGCCTGCAATATTTTTGTATTCACTTGCGGGAGCAAGACATGGTGTCTGGGTATTACCACAATCATTTATAACCTTAAAATATTCCTTAAAAAAGGCATCCAAAGCTTCTTGACTGTTTAATCCGGCTTCTTTTAAATTTAAAGCGTTTCTATCGGTCTGATATTGTAACAAAGCTTGAGAAAGTTCGTTATAAAACTTGTGAAGCTGTGTAACATAAGTTTTACGCTGGTGATTTTGCATCAAAGAAGGCACAGTCATCGCCGATACAACACCAATAATACCTAAAGTAACCAAAACTTCAGCAAGCGTAAACCCCAAGCGTGCCTCTTGACCCGACACATCAGGTTTGAACAAACCTTCAAAACACTGACATAGAGCTAAAAGATGCCCCCCCCCCGCGTGATAAAATTAAAAAATTTATTCATAAGTGCTCCTTTCTTTTAATTCATATTATAAACCACATTTTATCACTTTTCAACATTATATTTTGTAATATAATTAGCTTATGCAGATATTTACAGAGCTGAGTAAAAAACCGAATTTATCCCTTGCCTTGGGATATTTTGACGGTGTTCATCTGGGGCACAGAGCCGTTATTAAAAGTGCCGTGGATTTTGCGCACGAAAACGGAAACAAATCAGCAGTTATAACTTTTTCAGATCATCCCTGCTGCTATTTTTGGGGAGTATGCCCTAAATATATTCTCACAAGAAAAGAGAGAGAAAAAAGAATTAGCGAGCTCGGAGTAGATTATCTCTACGAACTGGATTTTGAAAGCATATCAGGGTTAACAGCCGGTGAATATTTGAGAGACATATTAGTTAAGTATTTCACGCCTCTTTCGATTTCAACAGGGTGGAATCACAACTTCGGGTTTAAAAAATCAGGGAATGTAAAATTTCTTTCAGAACAATCTAAAAAATATGATTATAAATATTTTGAATTACCGCCGCAGAAAATCGGAAGTGAAATAATCAGCAGTACAGTAATAAGAAAACTACTGTCAAACGGCAGCATTGAGAAATCAAATCAAATGCTGGGACAAAAATTTTCAATAGAAGGAGAAGTTGTTAAAGGAAATCAAATAGGCAGAACAATCGGTTTCAGAACGGCAAACCTCATTTATCCTGCTGAGCTTATAGAGCTTCCTTACGGCGTTTATTCAGTCAATACAAATTACGGAAAGGGAATAGCAAACTTTGGTGTTCGTCCGACGGTAAACGGCTCAAATGCTGTTTTAGAAATTCACATTTTAAATTTTGACAAAGATATATATGGTGAAATTTTAAGAACAGAGTTTAATAAAATGATACGCGCCGAGAAAAAATTTCCATCACTGGATGAGCTTAAATTGCAAATAAAAAAAGATATTAACAACATTTAACAATCAATAATTAATATCCCCTTCTTCAAGAACTTTTGCAGCACAATCAATTCCGGAATTTAATCCGGAAATATTTTTGGAGCAATTCTCAGAATTATTAGAAATTCCTGCGGGTACAACACCATTATTTGTAAGAGCAAAAACAAATATATCGCGTCCAACACGATTTGGTCTTTTTAAACCGTTTATGTCAACAATAAATACCATAGTTGCATTTACACCGTCAGGCAGCTTGTCTGAGATACCTAAAACATCCAAATTACTGTATATATCAAAAACTATAAAAGTACCATCTGCTAAAGCAATTGAATACTTATATGATAATCCGCCGCTATTGCGAAATTCATCAAACCTGCTTGTTGAAACACCATCTAAACCTGTAACTTTATCATTACTCCAGCAGCCAGCTGCTTTTCTGCAATCTTTTAAAAGTTTTAAATAAGGTTTATAATAATATACAATGTTTTCAGTTGATGCATCATCATTATCTTTAATATTCCAGTCGCTTATTTCGCCATAATTTGCTTGAGCAAGGATTGTAGCCTGACTTAATATCGAATAAACTTTTTTTAACTGAGTTACAGTCTGCTTGTTTTTATAGCTGTTAATGAGAACAGGTAAAGTAAGTGCCGCAACTATACCTATAATTCCAAGAGTTATTAACACTTCTGCTAAAGTGAAAGCTTTTTTATATATCATTTAATACCTCCTCATATTAATATTATAGATTAAATTTAAGGAAAAATACAATATTACCAAAGGTTTTAGTAATATTTTGTTACTCATTGTATGTGTTACTATCAGTATTAAATTTTTAGAATAAAATAATGAACACAAAAATTTTGAAAAATTTCGGTGAAACAGTTAAACGTAAACGAAAAATGGTTGATTTGTCACAGGAAGCACTAGCTGAAAAATTAGGCATACACCGTACATACATGAGTTTTATTGAAAGAGGCCAAAGAAATCCGAGTTTGTTAATGCTTTTTAAAATTTCAAGAGCTTTAAAAATTAAGCTGCCCGAGCTATTTGAATTTGACAAATAATAAAAAATGAGTAAATAAAAAACGGTTTTTGAAACCGTTTTTTTGATTATTTAATTAAAGCTTGAACTTCTTTAAACTTAGGATTTTTTGCACCTTTAATCCATTCAAACAGAGCAATTTCCACACAGGAAACTTTTACTCCGTTAGAAGCCATAGCATCAATACCTTGTTTAAATTCATATTTCGCGCGGCTTGCGCATGCATCTTTAATCACATAGACGTCAAAACCTTCTTCTATCAGAGCAGAGGCTGTTTGATGAACACAGATATGTGTTTCAATCCCGAAAATTACGATTTGTCTTTTACCGTAAGATTTTATTTTCTCAAGCATGCCATCTTCCATTAAGGCATTAAAATATGTTTTTTCAACAACTTCACTCCCTTCGGGAAGAACAGCCTGCAATTGCAGAACAGTATGCCCGAGCCCTTTAGGATATTGTTCCGTTAATAAAACAGGAATGTTAAGGTGCTTAGCCGCACTTGCAACTTTTACCGCATTTTCAACTATTATATCTTTATTTAAAGCCGCTACCAATCTTTCCTGAATATCTATGATTAATACCAAACTGTTTTCTGCTGATAATGTATTCATTTTGTCTCCTTTACTTAAACCGATGTATATTTAAAATCTTTTATAAATTCTTCAACAATTGAAATAAGCTCTTTTTGGCTTATTTTAGTTAATGAAAGCTGAATTTCCCTGTTTTCGGGGCTGTCTAAACCTTCATGCGTTATATAAATAACAATTTTTGCAAAACCCGGATATACAATACGCAAAGTACTGTCCTGATTTTTATTTTTCAAATGAAACACACATTGCTCACTGTCGGTAAATTGCTCGATTTCCGTATCAAAAAGTTTTTCTTCCCATGCTTTTTGCAATCTGAAGAATACGGGAGCAATAACCTTTTCCATTTTTTTATTAAAAATCTGCCTGAAAATTTTATAATTTTTAGGACCGTTTTGGGCATCATCAAGCCAATCATCAAGCGTATCTTCCTTTCCCTCTGCCAGTATATATTCGGCATTAGTTGCAACAGCATCGGAAAGAGCCTGTAGTGCATCATGTTCCATTTGTTCAAAATTCTTGTGCGCTATATCTGAAATTCCCGCGCAAATTTCGAAATTTTCGCCGTAATTTTCTTTTATTTTGTTTAAAATAACAATAGCTCCGTTGAAGCTTGTCTTCGGGAGCAAAAGATAAAATTTTGCACCGCGTCCCAATGTTACGATATCGTCGGAACGAATTGAGGTCAAAACAGCTTGAGCCATTTTCTCCACGGAAAATTCCGTCTTGCTTTCTTCCGAAGGAGCCAGTGCAACAAAAGAACCGTCATCAAGCAGATTATCATCTATAACATTTTCAATAACCTGTTTTGCAAAATTGTAATTATATAAGCCTGTCAATTCATCAACAACATTCATCTGTTCAAGCAGTTTCAAATTACGCAAAGCCTTTAATTTTATTGAATTATGTTTTATATTATTAACGGTTCTTATAACAAGTTCAAAATCATCTGCCAAAGCCGGGGCAAAATCGTCAATTCCCGCATCATAAGCGGCAAGTATCATTTCTTTGTCACAGGAGTTCACAAGGAGAATAATACATAAATTTTTATTATCTCTTAATTCCTTAATCAATTCCAGTGTTTGTTTTTTTGAAGAATTTTCATTAATTAATACAATATCCGCTCCGCACAGTTTTAAATTTGCACAGGCATTTTTAAAATCAGATAAAACGATGGTATCATTACTGCGTAAAAAAATTAATTTTGCTTCTAAAACCTTTGATAAATCTTCATCATCCGAAATTAAAAATATACTGTTATTAGAGTTCATCAATTATACCTGTAAGTGTTTTTTGATACAAAGGAAACTGCCGCCTGCACCGAACAAAATCGCCATGGCAAACATAACGGCAATAACAAAGTTCTGTGCATACAGAGGTGTAGGAACCATAAAGAATTGGTGCATATGGTTCAAACCGTTTTGTACAAAATTAAGCGGAACAAGAGCGATTACAGCCCCAGAAAAGCCGTAAAAAGCACCCTGCATAATAAGCGGGAATCTGATATACCAGTTTGAAACGCCCATAAGACGCATAATTTCAATTTCTTCTTTTCTGGACTGAATAACAAGCTGAATAGTATTATTAATAATTGTTATAGTTAAAATACCCATAATAATTACAACAAATATGGTTATTGTATTAACAATTCTGTTTAAAGCCTCTATTTTCTTGGCTAAATCCTGAGCATAACTCATATCTTCTACGGATTTAAGCTGTTTTACATTTTTAAACACTTCTTCTATATTTTCGGGCTTGTCAACCTTAACATGAAGAGTGTCGGGAAGCGGGTTATCAATATCAGGCAAATCCATTTCTCTTTTCAAGTTTGCCCATGAAGAAGCTTTTGGAATTACCGTAACATTTTCTACATGCTGGAATTCTTTTATTCTGCTTTTTACGACATTTGCATCCGCATTTTCTTTAAGATAAACAGAAATTTCCAAAACATTTCCCAGTTCATGCGCAAAAGATGAAATCGAAAGAGCAGATCTGAAAAATGAACCGAAAATTGTTAAAATTGCGGCCATGGTCGTAATAATAACAAGGTTAACAATACCTGTTCTGTGAACATCATGTATTGTTTCTTTTGTTAAACGGTATAAAATTCTTAATTCACACAACCAATCTTTCGGAATGTGTTTTTTTACTTTTTTCTTTAACTTAGCTTTTGAACTATTCATACGTACCTGCTTGTATATCCCTTACAATTTCACCTTTATCAAGAGTAATAACTCTTTTTCTGAAGTAATCAACCATTGCGTTATCATGGGTTGAAACAATAACCGTAATACCTCTCTGGTTAATTTGATCCAAAATCTGCATAATTTCCATAGAGTTTTTAGGGTCTAAGTTACCTGTAGGCTCGTCGGCAATCAGCAGCGGCGGACCGTTTACAATTGCGCGTGCAATCCCTACTCTCTGCTGTTCACCGCCTGACAATTCCGAAGGAGTTGCGTTCATTTTGTCATATAAGCCGACAATCTTTAATGCACCCGAAACTCTTGCGTTAATTTCTTTAGAGCTTATCCCCAGAGTTCTTATAACGTAAGCAACATTATCATAAACACTCTGGTTTTGAAGAAGCTTGTAATCCTGGAAAACAATTCCCATACATCTTCTCAGGTTAGGCACCTTGTCATTGGAAAGGTTTGCAATGTTAATACCGCCGATAGTAACCGTTCCGCTTGACGGACGTTCTTCGTTATACAAAAGCTTCATCAAAGTTGATTTACCGGCGCCTGAAGCACCTACAATAAATACAAATTCACCCGAAAGAATATCAAGATTGATATTTTTCAAAGCGTAATTATCATTTTTGTATTTTTTTGTAACAGACCTGAATTGAATCATAATTTTTCCTTATTTATCTTATTTA
The DNA here is from genome assembly GCA_944324305.1 of Candidatus Gastranaerophilales bacterium. Classification (GTDB taxonomy): domain Bacteria; phylum Cyanobacteriota; class Vampirovibrionia; order Gastranaerophilales; family Gastranaerophilaceae; genus Stercorousia. The sequence goes on along the minus strand of CALUVV010000013.1, from coordinate 18,282 downwards.
ACAAGACGATACTTATCAATATATTTTTTAATTGTAACGGTTAATTTTTCAGCACTTAAGCCATAGTAATCAAGCAGAAAATCCCATTTTCCGCTTTGCCCGAAATTATCATTAACACCTATTCTGTGAACGGGAAGCGGATAATATTCGGCAAGCAGTTCGCACACAGCACTTCCCAAGCCGCCTGTTATAGAATGATTTTCGACAGTAATTACAAATCTTGTCCTTTTAACATGTTCAATAATTGTCGCCCCGTCAAGAGGTTTAACAACAGGAACATGTATAATTTGAGCGGAATATCCGTCTTTTTTAAGATTTTCGCATGCTTCAATAACTTCGGCAAGCGTTTCACCGTTTGTAATTACCGTAACATCTGCACCATCTTCAATTACGTGAGCTTTACAAAAATCAAACTCATAGTTTTCATCAAAAATGTCACAGACATTTGTACGCGGAATTCTTATATACATAGGACCGTAATTTTGAGCCGCAAACTTAATAACCTGTTCGCATTCTCTGCAGTCAGCGGGAACAATTACAGACATATTCGGAATACCGCGCATTAAAGAAATATCTTCAAGAGCCTGATGGCTTGCGCCGTCTTCTCCTACCGTAACACCGCCGTGTGTGCCTACTACTTTAACGTTAAACTCGGGATAGCAGACAGAATTCCTTATTTGGTCATAAGTTCTGCCCGTAACAAACATTGCAAAACTTGCGGCAAAAGGAATTTTGCCGACAGATGCCAGACCAACAGCTGTCGTAATCATATCCTGTTCAGCAATTCCGCAATTAAAAAATCTTTCGGGAAATTCTTTTGCAAAAACTTGTGTCTGCGTAGAGCATGACAAATCAGCATCTAAAACAACAATATCAAGATTAGTTTTACCTAACTCTGCTAATGTTTTACCGAATACAGATCTAATAGATTTTCTGTCATTTTTGTTAATTATCATAATTTATACAATCCCGCTCATCTGTGTACATCAATATTATAGCATAAACAAAAATTTAAGGTAATTGTAAATTTAGAGCTTCACATTGTTAAGAATTATTAAAAAAATTTTAAATTTTAGCAATTTTATATCTTGAGGGATATTTAAACAGTAGAATAAAAATATGGAAGATATTTTATCGAAAGGAAGAAATTAAATGATTCAAGCTCCAAATTTAGTAAATCCTTACATGCAGCCCCAGATGCAGCCTTACATGCCTCAACAATTTCCACAGGCAACACCTGCACCTAATTACAATGCTGTAAAGATTGATGTTCACAATCCTTCAGTGAGCGCACCGGGAGTCGGACAAGTTGCAATGAATGTTCCTCAATATGCAGCACCGACAATGCCGTATTATACTTACCCGCAAGCTCAATTATACGATTATCCGCAAACACAGGCACAACCTTATTATATGCCTCCGCAGCAGCAAATCGTGTGCCCGCCATGCCCGGCAGCAACGGCTCCTGTACAGGCACAAACAGTTCCTGTGTCACCGCAAATTATTGAACCGGCTGTAACTCCTGCTCCTCAGCAGGTAACTCAACAGGTAAATTATAATGCACCTGCTCCGGTTGTAACTCAGCCGCAGCCTGCTGAAGCTCCTAAAACTCAAGAAGCTGCGGAACAAGCTCCCGCAGAAGCACCAAAAGTTGAAATCGAACAGCCTGTTCCGATGACACCTCAAGTTGATTTGAATTCGTTCATTGCAAAATTAACTAACCCTGATTTTGAGATTCAGGCAAATGCAATGGAAGAAATCGCAAATATGGTAAAAGATGAACCGCAGAAAGCAACTGAATTATTAGATGAAAAAATCGTTAATGCATTAAATACTATTGTAAATAATGACTCAAGCAAATTAGCGGGTCCGACTGCAGAACAAATTGCAGCAAGACAAAAATTAATGAAAGGTGAACAGCTTTCGGATGCTGATAAAAAATTAGCAACAACCATCACTCCGATGGAACAATCTGAAAGAAATAAAAGCTACGCAATGTTTACTTCTTCAATAATGCAAAAACTGTACGGTGATGAAGTAGCGAAATTAACAGGCTCAACAGTTCCTTTAACAGAACTTCCCGGAGCAGTAACAATTGTTGAACAGTTAAAGAACAACCCTAACCCGATGGTTAGAACTTCAGCAATCGAAGCCTTAAGCTACATTCAACAACCGGCTTACAAACAAGACCTGACAACTTTATTCACAATCGCTAAGAACGATCAGGATAAAAATGTTCAGGAAGCAGCAACAGCAGCACTGACAAAATTAGAACAAATGCCTGCCGATCAGGCACAAGCACAACCTGCACAGGCTGAAGCTGCAAAACCTCAACCGGAATTAAAACCTCAAACACAGACAGCGCAAGCTGCTTAATCAAATAATTTCTTTCTTCAATATATATAAATAAAAAGTCCCTTGATAATTTCAAGGGACTTTTTTTATATCGCTTGTTCTTCCTTGTATGAAGCAGGAAGCGGTGCTGTATTAACATAATCTGCATGCTCTGATATTTGCCTGCACCATTCGTATATAATCTCTTCTTCACTCAATTTATAAGAAATCGGTTTTCCGACATGTAAATGAACATTTCTTCTTGTAAAAGGTTTCAATTTGGGATACCCGTCAAAACCGCCTATTGCAACAGGCACAATATCAGCCTTTGCATTTTTAGCGATTACAATAAAACCTTTTTTCAAATCCCCCAGCTCAGAGCCGTAAGGTCTTATACCGCCTTGGGGGAAAACACCAAGCGACCAGCTTGTGGAAAGAATGTCTTTAACGGTTTTAAATGTAGCAATTTCCGGCTTAGTTCTGTCAACAGCAAAAGCACCAAGTCTTTTAACCAGCCATTCAAACTTATCGCCTTTTTGAAATAATTCTTTTTTAGCCATATAAGCAATCGGGCGTCCGCATGCCATAGTAACCATAGGAGGATCAAAATGAGAAACGTGATTTGCCGTATAAATAAATTTACCGCTTTTAGCTTTTGTCGGTAAATTTTCTCTGCCCGTAATTTTATAAGTATAAAAGATTTTCATAAACGGGATTACCACAAAATACAAGAATGACATATAAAATATCGTTCTGAATATATTGTATTCATACGGGTATCTTCTGTTATAATTTCTTTCCTTCATCACTTCCCTTAACTCCTAAATTCACATTATTATCATACGGTACGTATTTAAAACCTGTCAATTCCTGAATTGCATCAATCCATTTTTGAACAACAATATCAGGATTATCATCGTATGGTATAGGTTTCCCGATTTTAACTATAACTTTTCCCGTAAACGGCAGATGTCTTGCCTCCTGAGTACCTACAATACCGATAGGAAGCACTGCACATTTGGTAATCTTAGCAAGTCCCGCAAAGCCTTTAGTAACACCTGAAATGGTGCCGGGAATACCTCTTGTACCCTGCGGGAAAATACCGAATACCCATTTACTCTTTTTAATTTCCATTACAGTTTTTATTGTAGAAGGCCCGAGGCTTTCTCTGTTTACGGCAAAGGTTCCGAGCCAATCTATCCACCATCTTATAAACGGAATATCAAACAATTCTTTTTTTGCCATAAATGCGACACGTCTAGGCAAGATACCTGCAATCATGGGCGGATCAAGGGTTGATAAATGATTAGGACAAACAATATATTCATTATCTTTCGGAACATTTTCCAAGCCGTAAACTTCTAATCTGTAAACCAGCTTAAGACGTATCATATAAAATATTTTACAAATTATAAATTGAAATATTGTTCTCCAAATATTATATTCTTTAGCAGTTCGTTTTGTATAATTCTTATCTTTGTCCCAAAACATTTGTGTTAATATCCTCTAATAAATGGTATACATTTTCTTTAATTATACAATTAATAAAATAATAAGACAAGTACATAAAAGCCCTGTTATAATTCAACAGGGCTTTTACACACTAATAAGTCATTTCCCAGTTATCATTCAAAATTTTACCGAAACAGCCGTCACTGGAAGTTCCAGGCAGGCAGCTTGAATTATATTTTTCATCTCTTTGCTCTTTTGTTAAAGGAGCATTCGCTGCAGCATCAGGCGGAGCATCATCAATTAAGCCATTTGTGTATACATAAAGCCAGAACAAATCTCTCCCCACGATATTAGGACCTTTAAGTCCGTTTATATCAACAGCTATATTTAAAATTTTATTCCCCTCATAAGAATAAGCCGGTCTTATTGAAGCTCCGTTTGCCAGCACAAAAGATTTTAAATTTGTACTCCAATCCGAAGTAACGTTACCGTTAATTTTCCTGTATTCATCAGCAAAACAACCATCCATGGTGTCGCATTCTTTTACAACTTTAAAATAAGACTTTATAAAAGAATTAACATCGTCCTGTGAAGAAAATCCCGCTTCTTTTAAATTTAAAGCATTTTTATCTGTCTGAAAATGTATAAACGCCTGAGAGAATTCATTGTAGACTTTATGTAATTGAGTAACATAAGTCTTACGCTGATGGTTTTGCATCAAAGACGGCACAGTCATTGCAGAAACAACACCGATAATGCCTAAAGTTACCAAAACCTCAGCAAGTGTAAATGCTGGAGCTGAGCCTAAAGTCTGCCCCCCCCCCGAATAACTAGATTAAATAAATTTTTCATAATTGCTCCTTTCTCTTGTATATAAATTATAACAAATTTGATTGCATAATACAACTTTTTTGTATATATTATAATTAAAATTTAAGGAGAGAAATATGAGAAAATCTAACGTTGAGTTGGAAAATGAATTATTTAAAAGTATTTATGACAAAACACCTGATTACATCAAAAAACTTAATCTTATGGATTTTTCAAATGAGGGAGAATTTACTTTTACACTAAAAAAAGAACATTTAAAACCTTATGATAAAGATACAAATCCTGAAGGGTTAAATCTTGAAGAATGGTTTGCAAATTACGCAAAAGAAGCAAAAGTATCTACAGCAGGCATAAGAGGTCCGCAGAACATTTTATATCCGCAGGATACAAGATTTCCTATCAACCTTGTGGGAATTGTACTTGCAACGTTAGCAAAAGCTCTTGCTGCAAATGAAAAATACAAAGGAAAAGAAATTATAAAAGTTGCAGGCAGAGAAGTAAGGTATAATTCGGAACTTTTTCTTGATGCAATTGCCAGAATTCAGGCGGCCAACGGAATAAGAACATTAGTTCCTAAAGAAAGAAAAACTATTCCGATTTGGCTTGCTTCATTTTTGGCTTTTAAATTAGATTTACTGGGCGGTGAATATATTACATCAAGCCATGGTATTTCAGTCAAAAACGCAACTAAGGACTTAAATTCCCAGGGAAGCCAGTATCTGCCGGAAGAGTCAATGGAATTTGTAGAAAAAATACGTCAAATTTTTGATGAAACAAATAAAAACGGAACCTATGAGATTAAAATAGCAGGTAAATATAATCCGTTAATAGATGAAAAAGTCTTAGGCAGTATCGATGACGGAGTTGATTTATATGTAGAATATCTGCAATCAGGAGTTGCTCAAAAAATTAATCTTGATTTAATCAAACAAATTAAAGACAAAATTGTTATTGAAAATGTGGGCGGTTCCGCATACAGAACATTAAGCAGAGTTCTCAACAAACTTGGAATTTCAGATAAATTCACATGGTTTAATATTGAGGAAGATCCGTTTTTCCATTCAATCGGAAAGTATGACCATACTCCTAAAGGAGAAAAGGCATTTTATGATTACTCCGTTGATGCAACAGTAACAGCAAAAAGACTTAACGGAGAAAAATTCTTCCCCGTTATCGAAACACTTCATTACGAAGAAAAATTAACTAAAATGCCTGTCGGAACAGCTGTTTTAATCACTGACCCCGACCATGACAGATTAACTATAGCTCAGACAGAATACGCCTGCACAATCCCCGAACTTGAAAAAGCGGGAATTGATTACATAAGATTGAATGAAGATTTAATCCTTACAATCTTTACGGCAAATCAGGCATTTCTAATGTTAATGGACTTCTGGGCTAAACAATTAAAATCTCAAGGGTTATGGGATAAGCACCCGAGATTTATAATTAAAACTACGGCTTCCGCAATTTCCTGGGATGAATGGGCTAAAAAACAAGGTGTTAAAGTTGTTAATGTGCCTGTAGGTTTCAAAGAAATTGCAAACATAATGAAAAAAGTCGAATTAAAACTTAAAAATGCACCCGCAAATGAAGTTATAATCGATGATGTTTTAGGAAATTCCATAAATCTCGGAATTAACCCGAGACTGCTGTTCGGCGGTGAGGAATCAGGCGGAATGATTATGGGTACAGAGGAGCTGATTAAGTCAGAAGCAGGAAGATTTGCTATCGCAATGAGAGAAAAAAGTGCAACAGAAGCTATTATTGTAGCATCAGCACTTATTTCCAAACTCCAAAGCCGGCAGGTTTCGCTTTCCGAGTATCTGACTGAAATATTTGACGAAAATAATATTATCGGTCGTTTTGATACACGTGTTGATATCGCTTATTACAACGAATCCGAACCTGATATTAATAAATTGAAAGAAGATAAAGCCGCCGGAGAAGCAAAAAGAACAAAAAATGATTTATTCTATCTTTCAATGGCAATAGCTGTCAGAGAAGGAAAAATGACAATTGAAAATGTAAAAGAAGTTTTAAATAACACATTCAAAAGCTTAAACTTTGACAATCTTGTATCAATAAAATTTGTAGGTGACGGAACATATCTCGAATTTACCGATAAATATATCGAAATAAGACCTTCAGGAACAGATGCAAAAACAAAAGCTTACGGCGGAGGTTCAAATAAAGCCGTAATTGAAACTTATGCAAATGTTCTGGGGAATTACTCGGGAGATTTGAATGATTTCCATAAAAAATATGTCTCGGAAGAGCTTTACAAAAATACAAAAGATGAAGCGATGAAGTATTATTTAAAGTTTGTGGACAAAGATGCAAATAACGAACCATTCGTAATTCCCGATTACAAATTCTGATAAAAAAGCCCGTTAATACGGGCTTTTTATTTTTTGAAATATTTTTTCTTTACTCGCTTTTTAAAAGATGATTTTGCATGCTCGATTGCTTCAATTTCCGAAAAATATACTCTGCTTTCTCCTATCTGTTCGGCTATTCCGTATTGCTGCAGCTGTTTATGAACTTCTTCATTATTAATTACCAGCAATATTTTAATATGCTGCGATTTAAGTCTTAGAACGATATCTTCTAGCGCAAACACTGCTGAAATATCAAGCAGATCGTCACTGTCATAAACAAGAATTAAATACCTTGTCCCCAAAAGCTCATCAAACTGGGATATCAGCTGCGTTGCCGAACCAAAGAAAAAAGCACCGTTTATATGTACAACACGAATTTTATGTCTGTAATCTTTTTCTAAAACTTTTTCAAGCTTCATAATATCTTTATCGTACACTTCTTTGTTAACAAGTTTTGCTTTATCTGCAGCTTTTTTGGCATATAAAAGAGCCGCGAGAGTAATACCGGCACCAACCGCAACAATAAGGTTATAAAATACCGTCAAAAGAAATACCAGGATTAGTACATACAAATCATCTTTCGGGGCAAGTTTAATAACCTTCAAAAACTTTGTATCAATAATGTCGTAACCTATTTTTATAAGAATTCCCGCAAGAACAGCCAGAGGAATTTCAGCGACGAAACCGGAAAACTTATAAATTAAAAGAACTAGCACGAAGGATGTTACAACAGCTGCCAGCTTTGTAGAAGCCCCTGTCCTTAAAGCGGCAACCGTTCTCATTGTGGCAGCTGAACCGGGCAAAGTACCAGTCAAAGCACAGCATATATTTCCTATCCCCTGCGCCGACAATAAGCGTTTCGGCGGAAGCTGTACTTTAGTTATGGAAGTACAGACCAATCCGGTTAAAAGACTTTCCGAGGAAAGAATTACGGCCAGAGTAATTGCATAATGGAAATATGTAATCAAATCATGCAAATTTGTCTGCGGCATAGTTATTGCAGGCATAGAAACAGAAATTTCCGAAATCTTTGATACATGTAAACCTGTTTTTATGGAAACAAAAGTACAAATAATTAATGCCAAAATCTGTGACGGCACATACTTATTCCATTTCTTAGGAAACAAAAATACAATAAGAAGCGTTAATGCTCCGATAGCAAAGGCTTCAATGTTTAGGGAACTTACGGATTTGCAGACCGTTTCAATACTCTCAATTGTATTTGAACATGGAGCTATACCAAGAAGCGGATTAAGCTGCATAATTATGATAATCACTCCGACACCGTTCATAAAGCCCGAAATCACAGGATAAGGAACATATTTTACAACTTCGGGAAGTTTTGTAAGCGAGAGCAGTATTTGAATTACCCCTGCAAGAAATACGATAAATACAACAGCACCCAAATCCTTATTCAAAGCATGCATTATTGATGCGACAACAATTGCAACAGGTCCTGTAACACCTGATATCATAGGAATTTTTGTTCCCAGAATTCCTGCAATAAAAGAAAGAATGATTGCGCCCCATATACCCGCACTCGCACCGAAGCCAGTTGCAACCCCGAAGGCCAATGCCTGAGGCAAAGTTATTATTGCGGCATTAAGCCCTCCTAATATATCCCCTGCAAAAATCTGTAACTTATTTTTCAAATCCATGCAACTATTATAATTAATCTTTATGGTATAATCAACCTATGAAGTTGAAAGAGATTTATTCCGGCAGCAAAGCAGTTATATCTTTTGAAGTTTTTCCGCCTAAATCAGATATTGACAAACTTTTACAAGAAATAAAAATTCTCGAAAAACATAATCCTGCATTTATCTCTTTAACTTACGGAGCAGGAGGAAGCGGGAATAAATCATTTGATTTATTAAAACAAATTAAAAGTACAGGCGTGAATGTTATGCCTCATTTTACCTGCATCTCAAGCAGTAAAGAAAGCATAGAAGCAGATATGAAAAAACTCGGAGCTATAGGAGTAGAAAATATTCTTGCTCTGAGAGGCGATATTCCCGAAAATAATGAATTATGCCGTAACGATTTCCGTTACGCAAATGAGCTTGTAAGCTTTATCAAAGATAAAACAACTTTATCTGCAGGAGTTGCGGGATACCCCGAAGGACATATCGAAAGCCCTGATTTAAAAACGGATATTGAAAATCTTAAGAAAAAAGTTGATGCAGGGGCAGATGCAATTTTTACACAATTATTTTTTGATAATGATTTATTCTTTGATTACGTAAATCGTGTAAGAGATGCAGGGATTGAAGTTCCCGTAATTGCGGGGATTATGCCGGTAATAAGCGAAAAGCAGGTAAACAGAATGGTTTCTATGGCAAATATCTCGGTTCCCGATAAGCTGAAACAAAATATTCAAAAGTTCAAAGGGAAAGATTTAATTGATTACGGCATAGAGTTTGCAAGCAGTCAGTGCAGAAATCTTATTAAAGAAGGAGTTAAGGGGCTGCATTTCTTTACACTGAATAAAGCATATTCCGCAAATAAAATTTTAGATAATATAAAGGAGGAAATATGGAAAGTTTAAACAAACACATTGAACACACTCTTTTGAAACAGGATGCAAAACTTGAAGATTTTATAAAATTGTTTAAAGAAGCAAAAGAACACAATTTTTTAGGCGTATGCATCAACCCTGCCTATGTCAAACTTGCCAAAGAACATTTAAATGAAACAGATGTAAAAATTGTTACTGTTGTAGGTTTCCCGCTCGGAGCCAACAGGTCGGATGTTAAAGCTTTTGAAACAAGCAGAGCTGTTGAGGACGGCGCCGACGAAATTGATATGGTAATTAATGTTACGGCAATAAAAAATCAGGATTATGATTTTGTCATCAAAGATATTAAGTCAGTAAAAGAAGCTTGCAAAGATAAACCGCTGAAAGTTATTCTTGAAACAGATTTACTGACACAGGAAGAAATTAAAAAAGCCTGCGAACTATGTATAGAAGCAAAAGCGGATTTCGTAAAAACATCAACGGGATTTGTGAAAAACGGCGTAGGTGCAAAAGTTGAAGACGTAAAACTTATGTATGAAACAGTTTCGCCTTACGGGTTGAAAGTAAAAGCATCAGGCGGCATAAGAGATAAAGAAACTGCACTGAAAATGCTTGAAGCAGGTGCAGAAAGACTTGGAACAAGCTCAGGGGTAAAAATAGTCAAAGGCTAGCAAAAAATTCTTTGTTTAATTTTTATATTAATATTACCGGAAAGGGAAAATTAATGAGTATAAAATTAAATCAATTTAATCCTATAGGTTACACCTCTCAAACATCAGACGGACAAACTTATCAAAAATCAAATATAGGAAAAACTGTTCTTCTTGCAGGCACACTTGCTATTGACACATTCGGTGCAACAAACAAATACTTAAAACAATTTACGCTTGAAAACGTATTAAGAAATGATCTGAAACTTAATATTCCAAACAAATACGTAAAACCGCTTAATATATTAAGTATTGCAATAGATTTAGGTGTTGCCTACGGTGTCGGACAGTGGATTGACAAACAAATTAATAAACACAGAATAAATAAATTATCTCAAAATATTAATAAATAAAATCATCCTTTGACCATGTTATAATATTCATTAAAGGAAATATTGTATGGGTGATGAAGATAAACAGTTTGATGCCACCCCGAGAAAACTCGAACAGGCAAGAAAAGAAGGGCAGGTTGTTAAATCTAAAGATTTTTCAACAGCTTTATCGCTGCTTATTTTATTCTCAGTAATTTTCGGTCTTGCACCTTTTGTATGGGATCAAATTGTACAGCTTTATACGCTCCTTTATGAGCAAATCCCGAACGGACACCTGTCGGAAATCGGAATGACTTATATAACCACTGTTACAATAAAATGTGCGGCTTTAATTATCGGCCCCATACTTTTTATTGCCTGGTTTGTAGCAATTATGGCAGACTTTATTCAGGTCGGCCCCCTTGTGGCTACAGCCCCTTTAATGCCTAAACTCGACAAACTTAATCCGACAAAATATTTTAAAAATATTATGTCAATAAAAACTTTATTCGAGTTATTTAAAAATATTTTGAAAGTTGTTTTATTGGGCTACATAGGCTGGAGCGTCTATATGCAGCATATTGAAAGTATACTGATGCTTGCTGCCATAGATAACAATTTTGCCGTAATGATAGAATTCGGCAAGCTTATAACTGACTTTATATTTAAAGCCTGTATTGCCTTTCTGGTTATCTCAGCGGCCGACTACGGCGTTACAAAATGGAAGTTTTTAAAAGACCAAAAAATGTCCTTCAAAGAAATTAAAGACGAATACAAAAACACTGAAGGCGATCCTAACGTTAAAGCAGCATTGCGCCAGAGACGTATGCAAATGCTTCAAAAAGGTATGATGGATGCTGTTCCGGATGCGGATTTTGTCGTAACCAACCCGACACACATTGCATGCGCTTTGAAATATAAAGCCGAAGAAATGGCATCACCAATGCTTATAGCTAAAGGCACCGAGTTAATAGCAAAAAAAATTATAGGAATAGCCAGAGAGCACGGGGTTCCTGTTATTGAAAATGCACCTGTAGCACGTGCTCTATACAAAATGGTGGACTTAAACCAGCAAATACCGCCCGAACTTTACAAGGCAATAGCTGAAATCTTACTTTTTGTATACAACTTGAAAAATACTACGAATAAAGGTAGAATAAAGTAAATTCTATGATAGAATAATTTTATAATCATGGTTATGCAGAATAAGAACAAATTACAAGAATATATAGATATAGTTCAAAAAGTCGCAAAAGTTGAACACAGAAGAATACCTTCTCACATGGTTGATTACGAAGAACTGGTATCAATCGGTATTCTGGCAATTCAGGTTTTAATAAAAAATAAAACGCCTGAACAGCTTGAAAGATATAATGCCGCTTATATTGCAACAGCCGTGAGATGGGCTATAAGAAACGAATTAAGAATAAGATATAAATGGTACTCTTTAAAGCATAAAGCGGAAGATGAATATGATGAGGAAGAAGCAGTTGAAGGAATGGATATGCAGAAGGCAAAAGTCCGTGAAGCTGTTTATGAAACAATTCTTTCTATTGACGGTCTTGCAGCTGCAGCCAGCGATAATGATTCACCCTTTGACTTTTTGAAAGACCCTCATGCCCAGCCTGATGAAAATGCTGAAATTACCGAAATGGGCAGAATGATAAGAGAGGCAATAGCAAAACTTCCGCCGAAAGAAAGAACTGTTGTGGAATACAGATTTTACCGCAATATGCAGGTTAAAGACATTGCAAAGCAGGTCGGTTTATCTTCATCACGCGTAACCCGTATTGTTCAGGCATCTTTAAACACAGTCAAAGAATACCTGAACTCTAAAGAACAATTCGGTTACTAATTATTGTTTATGACTTTACTATTTTAATCCTGTCGTCTTCTTTAATCTCTATCGGTCCGTTGTGATTTTTAATATATTTTGCGGTATAAACATTTTTATCAACATCAAACTTTTTCACTACATAATCAGGATTTTGGTTAACGGGCAGATAATCATCTCCGCCGTATGCAAAGAAGTCGTCACAAGCTACACTGAATTTTTTTGTTGTACTCGGATTATTTATATCAATAGGGACTTTATTGCCTTGTTTGTCAATATATGCTAAATCCAAAAGTTGCCCTTTATCGCTTACTGTATACTGCAGTCCGGAAACTAAAAGAATACCGGGTTTATGTCCTGGATTAATAAACGATTTTGCACCGACTTTTAAAGCATCAACTATTTGTTTTTCAGACAAATTACATATCATCATTTTATCTTCAAACGGAGTTACATCATTAATCCTTCGAGAATCAACTTCACCTTCTGCAAAGAAACCGCGCAAGTTACCCGCATTTAATATTGCAATATCTGTTCCGAGTTCATTTTTCATTGCATCAACAATTATGTTTCCGTGAGGATTATTTGCAATCAATCTGTCTTTTGGAGAAGGAGGTGCCGATTTTATGGTTCCGAGAACTTCAGGCTTACCTATAATTGCCTCAACTGCGGTTTTGAAAGGTAATTTTCTAGTAAATGAGCCTGTTCTCATTACGTTATTCTGCACTTTTGTCAATATACCGTCTTTATTAAATACTGCATTTAAGACTCCGACATATTCACCGTCTTTACCGATTTGAGTAAGAACAACCGGTTCGCCTGATTTTGAGTATAAGAGGTTTTCACCTTCTTTTACACCTTTATATAAATCATGTGTGTGAGCACCTAAAATAATATCAATACCTTCAGTTTCCTGTGCAAGACGTTTATCCATATCTTTACCGATATGAGAAACCACTATTATTTTATTTATTTTTTGTGATTTTAAGTTATTTACTTCTTCCTGAACTTTTTTAATAGTAGTATCAATGTCGTCAATTTGTATATCATCAAGCGATTCTCTTGTACCAACTCTTTCAAGAGCATCAGAAGGGGCTGTTCCTATTATGCCGAACTTTTCACCATTATACTCTTCTATAACCGATTTTTTAATTTTTCCCGCCATCGGACTGTCAGGCTTAACTGTTACATTTGCGGCTAGAAGATTATATTTTGCATCCTTTAAACACTCTGCTAAAGCGGCAGGTTTTGCATCCAACTCGTGATTTCCGAGCCCGTTATTTGTGACGCCGATCCAATTTAAGAAATGACTGGCAACCTTATTGGTCATCGGATTTGAACCAAGCAGAATGTCTCCTGAAGAAAGTTTTAACTTGGCGGTTGCTGTACAGTTTGCGTCGAATAACCTTGCCATTTCGCAAATTCTTTCCATATTAGTCATTTTTCCGTGCAAGTCAGCCACATAGAATATACTTGTCGTCGTATCACCAGGGGCTGAATATTTGGGAACTGATGTCACGGAAGATTTAGAGTATTCCGGAGCTTTAGTCTGCGTTTTATCAGATTTTTCAAATGTATCCTGTTTTACCTGAGGCATCGGCTGAGGTTGCTGCGCAGGCTGCACGTTTGCTGCAGCTGCTGACTTAAATGAAACTTTCGGTAAACCGTTTATAGATAAATTCATATTTTTTCACCCTTTATTTTAAATTAATTAACTATCGTCAATATTTTTTTTGCTAAAAAATGACTTAATGTAAATAAACATTAAGCCGCTTGTTTCATCTGAGATTGGTTCTTTAATTCTTTGTAAGTCTTTAATCCTTCAACCCAGTTTTCAACAAGATTTACGTCGTTCGCAACTACCGATTGCGGAAGTGCTGCGTGGTGAATTTTCGGAAGCAGATAATCTTCCGAATATTCAATAGGTTTTGATACATTATCATCCGTATCATTACAAATAAATATCATTTTTCCGTTTTTATCAGTTTTTGTACCGATTACCGTAATCTCATGCCCGTTTATAATAGTATTATTGTTATCAACCTGTGTATAGCCGATAATAACATTTTCACCGAGGTTTAAGGCATCAGTAATCTGTTTTTTCATAGTGTCAAAACTTGTTTCATAACCGACAAGCCTTGCATTTTCATCAACAGTCTGATAAGTTACGGAAATTTTATTTTTGTCTTCAACAACAGATTCAGTAAATGTTTTTTCAAATTCTATCAAACCTTTATCGTTCTGATTAAATTTGCCTGCACGTTTATCCGTTAAGCTGTCATAAGACTGCTGGGAACCTACCTGCATAAATGTAGACTGCATCAAAACATCTAACGGTGAACGTTCGAGTTTGTCTTTGTCCACAGTCTGAATAAACGCTCTGATAATCGCATTTTTATCAGGTGCAAATGTCAATGTTGCCCTGTCAAAGTCATGAGCTTCATATGGTATTTCAAAAGCATTCAAAAGCCATATAGCATCAAGCGTATTATCAGCAAGGTTACTCATTTTAATAGTTTTCTTAACGCTCATTTCAGGGGAACTTAAACCTTCCGCAAATCTTGCAAACTCTGCGGGATGTTTATCAGCGAGATTAAACTCTATACTTGAAGCCACGCATGTTCCCGAATGTTCGACATCAATATCGGAAGTTCCGGAGAAAGCCGGAACTTGTCCTGATGAAGTATTTTTAGTCTGATTTTCGGCAGCCTCTACCTGCGCTCTGTATTTATCCGGAATATTTCCGAACTGCTGTGTAATAATATGCGGATCAGCCAGAGTTGCAACAGTATCTTTGAAAAGATTTGCGTTACTTAACCCCTGAGCACGCTGAGTTGTAGCAATTTTATATAAATTATCAAGAGTTGTCGAATTATCATTGGAGTCAGCGTTAAGCAAAATACCTGTCTTTAAAAGAGTGTTTAATTGTTTCTTTGTATCTTTATCAGCAAGTTTTATTAATTCATTATATTTATTTTTCTCATCTTTTGAAGAGAGCTCAGTTCTGAATCTTGAAGCGGTAAGTGCAGCATTATAAGGAACCTGAGACATTATAGGGTTGGAAGTAAACGACGGTTTTGTTTCCGTGCCATGCTCATTTTTATCAACCCCCGTAGTCTTAACAGACTTAACTGTGTTATAATTATTATATTGACGGGTATTAATGTTTAATGAATACACAATTTCACTCCACTACTACTTATTATAATAAAAAAATAAAATGGAAAAAATTTGCTATATTCGTTATATTTTAATTAACAAATGTTACAAACAGGGATAAAGAATTGAAGATTAAACCGCTTACAAAAGAACAATTAATAATATCTGTTGACAGGCTTACAAGATTTAAAGAGACAGAGAAAAAATATCTTAGAGTATATAAAGATATAATTATTAATAATCTTATTGAGCCGAAATTAAAAAAGCAGGAACTGGATAATATGGATTATCGGGAACTTGCTGAATTGGCTGAAAGTATTATCAACAGCTCTTTGCCTGAAAAAAATGATGATTTGCTGATTAATCAAAGACTTTATGACTATGAAAATTCCGTATTCAGACTTAATGAAAATACGCAAAACCTTTTAAAAAATAAGATTAACTATAAAAGTATTATAGATATTTTGCCCGAAAGTATTCCAAACAATCTTAAATGGCTTAAAACGCTCGGTAACACTTTTCCGAATGAAAATACATACGGCTTTCCGGTTAAAACAGTTTTATTATGTGAAGGCATTACTGAAGAAATTCTTCTACCCGAATTCTCAAAAATCTGCGGGTACGACTTTAATAAACACGGAGTATACGTAATATCCGCAGGAGGAAAAAATCAGGTCGTAAAGTATTTTTACGGTTTTGCAGAAAGACTTAAAATACCTGTTTTCATTCTGTTAGATAACGATGCAAAATCAAATTTAGAAGAAATTAAACCAAGGCTCAGAAAGTTCGATAAAATTCATCTGCTAAAAAGCGGAGAATTTGAAGATATGCTTCCTGATTCTCTGATTATAAAAACGCTTAATTATGCAACCCAAAATATTTCGCTTGCGCCTATAGAGGGGCTTGAAAACTGTGCCTCAAAAGCAGAGTTTTTAGAAGAATTCTTTAAACACAGAGGGCTGCATGAATTTAAAAAAGCAGAATTTGCCCAGCTTATTAAACAAAATATTTCCGGACAAAGTGATGTTTCACAGGAAATTAAAGACATCATTTCAGAGCTTGCAAACGTAAGAACATTTTGTTAGGAAAACTCCCGCAATTAAGCGGGAGAAGGAATGAAAGTAAGCGTGCCGCTTACCCCGACACAATAAATATTTGTGTGAAATTCGCGGTAGCCTATCTTTTTTCAGTATGAAATTTATTTTATTTTTGTTTCAAGTTTTTCTATACGGATTTTAAGTTCACGGTTTTCTTTTTCCAGTGCACTCATGCGGGTATCGAGTTCTTTGATTGCATTTATCATTGCAAAGAACATATCTTCAAAACGAATTGTTAAAAATCCGTCTGTACCTTTTTTGACTGCATCAGGAAAGACTTTTTGCAAATCCTGTGCGATTACACCGACATGAGGTGTTTTTGTTTCGTCTTTTTTAAAGGTATAATTAAAAATTTTTAACTCTTTAATTTTATTCAGACCAGCTGTAAATTCCTTTCCGACATATTTTAAACGGCGATCTGATAAATTATCAACATTTCCGTTTACACCTTTAAAAGCACCATAGCTGTTAAAATAATTTTCAACAGAATTACTGTTAGTTCTAAAAGAATTATGTGCATCTCTGATATTTCCAGAACCGTCATCGCTTCCAAACAAAGCTGCAATTTGAGAACCTGTAGGTTCATGAGCGTTTGAACCCAGTTTTGGAATAGAAGCAACTATAGGTCCTTTGACAATTAAAGACCCATTTACAACTACAGCTGTTTCCGATAAATATCTAGGACCTTTTGAAATATAATGGTTAGCTGTTCCGTTATGGACTTCCAGTACTGCCGGACCATCATTAAATTTAGATTTGCTTCCGATAAATATACGTTCCACACTGTCTTGAGACCAGCTTGAACCGCTGTCAGGTCCTGCATTCGCTCCTATACAGGTTTTGTTACTGCCGGTTACATTGCTGCAGGCATTTGAACCAACAGATGTATTGTTACTACCGCCGATTGCATTTCTTAATGAGTTATAACCTACGGCGACATTGTTTGAACCATATGTATTATAATACAAAGAGCCGTCGCCAAAAGCTGAATTATTATCGCCTGAAGTATTACTGGTTAAAGATGCATTACCTACGGCGGTATTGCTGTCACCTTGATTATTGCTGTATAACGCAGAATTGCCTGCAGCGGTATTCCAGGAGCCGGATATATTACTTGACATTGCGGCATTACCTATAGCAATGTTTCTGCTCCCTTCTGTATTATCACGCAAGGTTGCATGACCTAAAGCGGTATTATATTCCCCGCTAGTTACATTAATTAAGGCAATATTACCTATGGCAAGGCTGCCTTTTGAAGCTTTTGCATATGTGCCGATTGCTATTGTATCTGATGAGGAAGCGACTGCACCGTCGCCAATGGCTATAGATCTTACTCCGGATGCGATTGTATCTGCAGTTTCCGCCACACTGCCTATCGCGATTGAACTCTCGCCATCTGCTTGAGAACCATGACCGATTGCGATTGCATCTGAAGAAGAAGTCAATGCTTCTGCACCTATAGCAACAGCACCTTCTCCTGACGCATAAGAAGAAAAACCTATTGCGGTTGTGTTCGTAAAATTGGTTAATGATGCATTTTTATAATTTGAATTGGCACCAATTGCTACATTACCGTCGCCGTTACCGTACCATAAAGAATTGGTGCCAACGGCAACGTTATTTGTTCCGCTGCCTTCAGACATGGCATCGCCGCC
>CALUVV010000012.1 GCA_944324305.1 Candidatus Gastranaerophilales bacterium | reverse complement strand
AAGATGAAGTAGAATCTTAATTTATTAAATACTCATTTTCTCTGTTACAAATAATCATCTAAGATGTTTCTTTACAGGAGGCTTGACGCCAAAATGACAAAATCATACAGGCGGCAACCGAAGACCCGTTTAAAGCCGCTGAGCAAGACATCTCTCCCTTGCTATCTTTATTAAGCTTGCATCTTATGTTATAATACGTTTATGAAAACTCAAAAATCGTCAAAATTCTGCATTGAAGCTGCCTCTTTAAATATTTAATTTACTAATATTTAAGGAGGTTAAAATGAAATTTGAAATAAAAGATACTAATTGGAAACGATATAATTTATTTTGGTATTATATCAATAATTTGCGTAATGTTATAAGTATGACCTGTGACATTGATATAACTGGCTTTTTAAATTATGCTAAACATAACGGGTACAGATTTTATCCTTGTTTTATGTGGGCAGTGAGCAATATAATTAATGCACATGATGAATTCAAACTGGGATGGAATGATAAAAATCAAGTTGGTGTATATGAAATAATTCATCCATATTTTGCCCATTTTTATAAGGAAGATGAACAGTGTGTTTTACTGGTTGCTGAATACAATGATGATTTAGAGATATTTCATAAAAATTTTGTAAGTGTACTTAAAAAATACAAAGATTACAGGGCATTTGATTTTAAAGATGTACCTGCAAATACATTTAATGTTTCTTGCCTGCCATGGGTACATTACAAAAGTTTTGATATACACGTATTTGATGATGGTAAATACCTTGCTCCTGTTGTAACCTGGGGTAAATTTTCCCAAAATAATGAAAGAATTTTAATTCCATTGTCATTTAATATTCATCATGCGGCAGCAGACGGTTATCATCTTTCAAGATTTTTTATAGAGCTTCAGGAAATGATGAATAAATTTTATTAATAATCATGTCGCGGTGTCTTATTGACAAATAAAAAATTTTAATCTAATATATACCTATACCCCGTGGGGGTATTACAACAAAAGGAGAATTTATATGAAAAAATTATTGACAGGTTTATTTGTACTCGGTGCTTTAGTTTTTGCGGCAAATAATGTTTTTGCCTGCGATAACTGCACAAACGAAACCGCAAATAAGGTTAACTGTGAATGTCCGAAAAATTGTGATTGCGGCTGCCAAAAACCTTGTGATGAAAACTGCACCTGCGGATGTCAAAAAGGTGAAGAATGTACCTGCCCCAAAGATTGTACATGCGGTTGCCGGAAGGATGAGCAATGCAATTGCGCAAAAGATTGTGATTGTGTAAAAACCGATGCGCCAAAATGTAATTGCGAAAAACAAAAATGTGACTGCAAATCAAAAAAATTCAGATTATTCAGAAGAAATAAATGCAATTGTAATACAAAATAGTTAAATAACGAATTTCCCCTCAAACAAGAGGGGAAATTTGTAATAAGAGGCAATACTAATGCAAACAGATAAAACGAAAATTATAAGACTTTTAAAGACTGTAAAAGGGCAGATAGAGGGACTTATAAAGATGATTGAAGAAGACCGCTACTGTATAGATGTAAGTACGCAAATACTTGCCAGTCAGTCTATATTGAAAAAAATTAACCTTGAAATTTTAAAAGGACATTTTACACATTGTATAAGGGAAGCTTTTGAAAACGGAAGCGATAAGGATAAAGAAGAAAAAATGTCTGAAATTGCGGGAGTTTTAGATAAACTTTTGAAATAACAAACCTTATATTGCAAACCTTTAAAAAATATGTTAAACTTATAAAGTATTATTTTTATATATCAAGGAGCTTAAAAATGATGATTAACAAACGTATTAAATCCGCAATGCCGGGGGGGGGGCAGCTCTAGGCTCCTTTCAAGGTTTTACTCTTGCCGAAGTTCTTATAACTTTAGGCATAATCGGTATAGTTGCTTCGTTGACAATGCCGTCATTAATTCAAAGCCGGCGTAAACAGGTAGTTGAAGCACGATTGCAGAAATTTTATTCGATAATAAATCAGGCAATTACCATGTCCGAGGCCGATAACGGTAATAAAGCTGATTGGGTTTCTTCAGATACTGACGATTTTTTTAACAGATATCTTAAAAATTATTTGTCATTTATAAAGTATGATAATAAACGTGTCGGCACGGGAAATGATTATAGGCTTGTCTATCTTGCTGACGGCAGTGCATTTTTATTTGATATTTACGGCACGTGGGATGCTGACGGAAATCAAACCTCAAAAACAAACGGAGGTCATTTTATTTTCTGTCCTCAATCGAAAGATTGCCAGAATGGTTCTGATAGTAAAATATGGGGAAGAAAACAATTTGTATTTGCTTTTTGGCCTAACGAAAGCAACCCGACATTCAAATACCATAAAGATAGGGGTGTAGAACCATATATGGCTCACTGGGACGGTGATGAAACAAGTTTATACACCAAATCAAATTACGGATGTAATGAGAATTCAAGAAATTTTTACTGTACTGCTATAATCCAGCATAACGGATGGAAAATTCCAAAAAACTATCCGTACAGGTTTTAGTTAAGTTTTATTGTAATAACTCCGTTAATAATTGCTGTTTCATTTTTTTGGAGATAATTTAACGGAGTTTTTATAACGTAATATTTATCAGCTTTAATATATTTCTCGTTATCTTTTTTATTTATTAATTTAATATCTTTTGATGTTTGGTATTGAAGTTTATCTATATATGAATTTTTGTTATACGGATCAATAATCTCAATAAACTTATCATTTATAGATATAAGATTAACGTAA
Organism: Candidatus Gastranaerophilales bacterium; assembly: GCA_944324305.1. Taxonomy (GTDB): domain Bacteria; phylum Cyanobacteriota; class Vampirovibrionia; order Gastranaerophilales; family Gastranaerophilaceae; genus Stercorousia. The sequence continues at coordinate 57,991 of CALUVV010000012.1, read as the reverse complement.
TGCCCCCACTGCCTTACGTATTCACCCTTAGAATTTTGAGTATAAACACCGATGTTTAAAATTGCTCCGTAATTTTTGTTAAGCGGATTAGAAATACTTAGCAGGTCAAAATTGTTACTGTGTTTATAAATTTTTACTTTTTTTATTCCAAAATATCTTATATCACTATGTTTATTTTGAGTTTTAAAATATTTTTCAAGTCCGTAACAGAGGTTAAATGCTGTTGTTCCGTTTTCGTCTGTTTTTTGAAGCTTTTTCATATAATTGAGTGAGGGAGCTTCGCAGGTTTTGCAGATATTTTTTATTAAGTTTAAAGAACTTGTCGGAGCGCAGGTGAATTCATCCGGCTGTTTAAGGTTTGAATAATCAGCCGTAAGACATTGGCTTTGCAGGATAAAAAAAGTAAATAATCCCAATATTAATTTTTTCATTTTTGGCAATCCAACTCCCTTTTCCATACAATGTAAAAATAAATTGCGAGTATAAGATAAACCGCCCACATAAGCACTGTTGAATAAGCTTTTGTACCGTGTATTACCAGATTAAGCCACATTATAAGCGACAGCCCGTTGGCAATTATCCACAAAATATATTGTTCAATAGCACGTTTAACCGTCAAATACATTCCGAGAATTGACAAAAATGTCGTTATACCGTCGATAACCGGACTTCTGTCGTTGAAATAATTCAAAATCATAATTGTAATTAAACACCCTGCAATTCCCGCAAAAGCTATTTTTAAACGTTCCGTGTTACCGAGTTTTATTTTTATAATTTCTTTTGTTTTTTCTTTAAGATGTTGTTTCCATTTAAAAATTCCGAGTGTCTGCATCGGAATATAGTAACAAAGGTAAAGCAGCATATTTCCCCATAAAGCATTTTTAAACGAAAGCCAGATATAACAGGCTGATCCCATAAGACCGAAAAAATAACAGGACACTTTACCTTTTCCGGCAATAATTGTATATAAAATTCCGCATACCGCATTTATAACGGCTGCGGGGCTGTCTTTTAAAATTACGGCATTAATGAAGATTATTGTAAAAGCAGTAAATAAACCTGCTATTTCAAAGTTTTTCCAACCCTCTAATTCTTTTTTTATAAATTCTGTGAATTTCATTATCAGCATTGTATAATGAATTTGCATGAAAGTACAGGCGGTTTACAATAGTAAAATATTAAAAAAGGGATTGGAGTTTGCGGCAGATAACAGCTTGCTGTTCGGAGCAACCGCATCTTTTGTACTTTCTGCTGCGGTGCGCTCTCCCATAATCCTTTTAACACCGCGTACCGATACGGAAAATAAAAAATATGCATGCGCAAAATCTCTTGCATCGGGTGCAGTGAATTATTTAACAGTTCTCGCACTATCTTTACCGTGTTCAAAGGCGATAAGCAAAATAGACAAAAATCCTTCCAAATACCTGAAAAAGGAAACGATTGAAGTATTAAAATCAGGTGAAAAAAGTCTTGCGAAATCAAGACGTTATTCTTTTGCAACCCAGCTTTTTAAGCTCGGCCTGGGTTTTGTTCTTGCCGCTCCCAAATCTTTTCTGACCTGTTCTCTAATTCCCAAAATAATGTCAGGATTTTCACCTAAAAAGGATAAAAATTCACAAGTATCATTTACGGGTATGTACAATGACGGAATTTCTAATCTGTCAAAGGGTATCGGAAAATTAATTGATACGGGATTTGTGCGCGGGATGTCGGATAAATTTCATAATACAAATTTTGAACATCACATGATGACTGTAACGGATATATTTGCGACCGTAGCTTTTATGCTGCAGACTTCCAAAAGCAAGAAGATTGAGGAGAACCGTAAAAAACCTTTAATGTATAATGCGGCTTTATCAACAGGTTTTTGTATAGCAGGAAGTTATCTTTTGAGTAAAATATTAAACAAGCCTTCCGAAAAGTTTATAAAGAAATTTTCAGAGGCAAATAAAAATTCACCGAAGCTGGAAAAATATATTGAAGGTATAAAAGTTGTAAAACCGACTTTAATTCTTGGCGGAATTTATTATATTGCAATACCTTTAATCTCAACTTTTCTTGCGGACAGATTTGACGGCAAAAAATTAACAAAGGAGGTTAATAATGGATTATAAAACAATCAAATTACAGGGTCTTGACAAAGACGGTAATGAAAATGAGTATACTTTAGCTGATTTTAAGGGACAAAAAGTTGTTTTATATTTTTATCCCAAAGATAACACATCAGGCTGTACACAGGAAGCCTGCGATTTCAGGGACAATATTAACAGAATTACTTCTTCTGCGGTTGTTATCGGCGTCAGCCCGAATGATATTAAAAGCCACAAAAAATTTAAAGAAAAACAGGATTTAAATTTCTTACTTCTTGCAGATACAGAGCATGTTTTGTCTGAAGCTTTCGGCGTTTGGAAAGAAAAATCCATGTACGGCAGAAAATATATGGGAATTGAGCGTTCAACATTTATACTTGACGAAGAAGGCAATATTGTTCACGAATGGAGAAAAGTTAAAGTAAACGGGCATGTTGACGAAGTTTTACAGTATTTGAATACTTAATTTTTAATATTTTTACCGAGTTCCGCAACTGTTTTAATGTCATCTTCAGGGGCTTTTCCGACGGTTGTCAGATAATTGCCGACCATAATTCCTTCTACACAGGTGTTTAAAGCCTTGCGCTGGTTTTCTTCCGATAATCTCATCCGGCCGCCGCAAAAACGAAGGATTGAATTCGGATTTGCTATTTTAAAGATTGCTAAAGTTCTTAATACATTTTCTTCATCGATTTTATTGAGATAATTCTCAAACGGTGTTTCGGGAATTGGCATTAATATATTTATCGGAATTGAATCAGGTTGAATTTCGGCAAGCTCAAGCGCCATTTCAACTCTCTGCTCAGCGGTTTCGCCCATTCCGAGGATTACGCCGCAGCAAAGCTCCATTCCGTATTTTTTCACAAGCCTGCAGGTGTTAAGCCTGTCATCCCAGCTGTGTGTCGTGCAAACTTCGGGATAATATGATTTTGAAGTATTTATATTATGGTGAAATCTTTTTAACCCTGTTTTTGCAAGTTTTTCTGCCTGTTCCTCGTTCAAAATCCCTATTGATGCACAGCTTTTAAGGCCTTCAATTTTATTAACTTCCTCAATCATTTTCAGAATTGTTTCAAAATCGCTTTCATCAGGAGTTTTCCCCGATGTAACGATTGCAAACCTTGAGGCTTTATGGGATTTAGCCTCAATTGCCGTTTCTCTTACCGCTTCAAGTTCGACGAGCGGGTAAGATTCGATATTGGTGCAATAATGCGAACTTTGTGCACAATATTTACAGTTCTGGGAACATTTTCCGTTGCGTGCGTTAATCAGCGAGCAAAATTCCACGTCATTTTTAATATATTTTGATGAAAGTTTTAAAAGTTCATCTAAATCAGTATTATATAACCTTAAAAGTTCTTCCTTTTCCATTACGGATTAATCATATAACTTTCATTGACTAAAGTCAAATCCTATGATAGAATTGGCTCACAAAGGAGTATGTAATGTTTTGTCCGAATTGCGGTAAACAAATTAAAGACAGTGATAATTTTTGCAGATACTGCGGTAATGATTTAAGAAATGAAGTTTCGACCTGTGAAACAGCTGGGGAAAGTGATATTGAAGAATATAAACTGCCTGAGGATGACGGGGAAGAACTGGTTTTATATGATATAAAAAAGCATTGGATGGCACTTTTCTGGCCTGTTGTTTTAACTCCCGTATTTTTCATTTATTTTTGGACTGTATTTTTAAATACTCATAGCTTTTTCAGCTGGGTAATAGTTTTGCTGCTTTTGCTTCCTATTATCTATCCTGTTTTAAGATATAATTCGGATAAGATTATTATTACAACAAAATATGCGCATATTAAACTCGGAGTTTTAAATCCCGAAGAAATTGACATTCCTTTGAAAAAGCTGGATATGCTTGAGGTGTCTCAAAGCGCAATGGGGAGAATGCTTGATTACGGAATGGTATCATTCTCCCACAAATCCGAAAGATTTGATTACGGTTATATTAAAGCTCCCGAAGAATTGCAGTATATAATTGATAATCCCGCGCGTTTTGTCCATGAAGCATTGGAAGAAGACAATGGCTCTCCCGTGTAAATTCACGGAAGAGTTTTCCAGTAATTTTCGTCCGTAAATGCTTTATAAGTGCATCCGATACCGTTTATAAGAGAAGTTGACGTTCTTGAGCACTCCTGATTATGGTAAACAGTTCCGGGTGCCCCCATCGGAAGTAATTTGCCGTCGTCCATAAGCTGGAATGTAAATAAATCATGCCCCCATGCGTTAGGTTTTTTTCCCGCGCCGTTAACATCAACGGATATATAAGCCGGTGCGTTGTTTAAGTTTTCCAGCATTATCAGCATTCCGTTTTTAATTACAAATTGACCGTCATCTAACTGGTTTGCTCTAATTTTACCTGACTTTTTTGAATAATTGTTGTAAATATCGATACTTTGTACGGAATTTTCCGTTATTCCGCCCGCGCAAATTACAGTACTTGCATTTGTACCATGAATTCCGCCCCAGCCGCAATCAACCGGAGAATCAAAATAGGGCATGATTAAAGGTTTTAACCTTCTGTTTGTTGCATTTTGGGAAGATACTGTTTCACCCTGCTCATAACTTGCACGTGCAAGAGCCTGCTGTAAAATTGAGTAAGCTTCTTTCAAGCCTGTTTGCAGCTCTTTTCTCTGCTTATTTGCGATTAATGCAGGTAAAGTCATCGAAGCAATTACGCCTATAATCCCCAAAGTAATTAAAACTTCTGCAAGTGTAAACCCCTTTAACCCGTTGCTATAAGTTAGTTTTGCGGGGGGGGGGCAATCCTTAACGCTTTAAAATTCATCATTTCAGCCTCCTTTTTTCCTCTTTGGCAATTGCGCCAAACATTTATTGTCTTTGCCAGAGGCTAAAGCCTCCTTTTTTCTCATTATTTACTATTTCAAAGGCGTTGTCAAGTTTAAGGACTAAAAAGTAAATGTATCGGGATTTGACTCCTCATTTACACGTTCGTTTCTGTTAAGATTTGATATTGCCGCCATATCGTCATCGGTAAGCTTAAAATCAAATATTCCCGCATTTTCTTTAAGTCTTTCCTCATGAACGGATTTCGGGAGAACTATCAAACCTCTTTGAACTTCCCATCTCAGAACAATTTGTGAAATTGATTTGGAATATTTATCCGCAAGTGATTGCAAAAATTCGTCTTTAAAAACCTTTCCTCTTGCGACAGGACTCCAGCATTCAATTGCAATGCCTTTATCCTCATTATATTTAATCAGTTCTTCCTGTGTAAGATACGGATGAACCTCAATTTGATTTACAGCGGGGATAATTTCTGCCGAATTTAAAAGTTCTTTCATATGCTGCGGGTGGAAATTGCTGACGCCTATTGCTCTGAATACTCCTTTTTTATAGTATTCTTCCATAATTTTCCATGTTTCGGCAAAGACATCCTTAACGGGCCAGTGGATTAAAAAGAGGTCTATGTAATCCGTATCAAGATTTTTAAGGCTTTCTTCAATGACTTCGCGTTGTTTATGAGCGCGCATGTCATCATTCCAAATTTTTGTTGTAATAAAAATTTCTTTACGGTCAATACCGCTTTCTTTAATGCCCTGTGCAACGTCCGCTTCGTTAAAATAAAATTTAGCCGTATCAATATGTCTGTAACCGATTTTTAGTGCTGTTTTAATGGCTTGCGCGGTTTCTTGTCCGCTGTTGTAAACTCCTAATCCCAATATGGGAATTTCAACACCGTTATTTAAAATTTTGCTCTCATTATAAATCATAAGTATCCTTTTTGTTTAAATATTTTCAAATTTTACTTTATTTGAGTAAAGATTATCAATTAACTGTGCAATATTTTCTTTGTCTTTCGGGTCCGTAACTTTTATGTTATCGTAGCTTCTTGTCATAACTTTAGCAGGTTCAACGGGTTTGTATTCATAGTTTTTATTGTTAACCCAGCTTGTAACTTTTTCCGTTACAGGGTCAATCTTTTTTATTATGCTCACTGTTTTTCCGTCGCGTTTGTATATTGAAATTGTTATAATTTTTCCTGTTTCCGAATCGTATTCCTGTATCGAGGAAATTTTTGTTTCGTCTTTAACATTAAAGTTTATTGTACGGAGTTTTTTACCTGTTTCAGGGTCGTATTCATCAACTGATTTATACAGAACATAATTAATTGTTCTTAGCTTCTTACCTGTTTTGCGGTCGTATTCGTCAACAGAGCGTATTTTTTTATCGTTAAAATAATCATAATGTGTTGTTTTTACTTTTGAACCTGTATTAACGTCAATTTCAATAATTTTATCAACAGACTTTCCGTTTTTGCGATAAACCACTTCTTCTCTTGTTTCAGGATGCATATTTGAGTAAAGAAGCTGCAAATGAGAGCTGTCTTTCTCTACAGGAAGGACCTTTTGAATTGCAGTCAATAATTTCATAATTAATTCTCCTACATATATAATACATGCTTACTATTTTATGTAAAGTATTATACATAATTAAAATTCGTAAAATATTACCCGACACGGCATATTACAGTAACATATTAACCTCTTTTTGCAAGAAGTTTCAAGAAAGTTTTATAATCCGTTCCCCAGCTTGCCATGGAATTTAATACGGGCGCAAGGCTGTAACCGACATCCGTAAGCGTGTATTCGACACGCGGCGGAACTTGTGCAAATACTTCTCTTTTTACAAGTCCGTCATCTTCCATGGAGCGGAGATTTGTCGTTAAAACTTTTTGGGATATTCCGCTGCAGGATTTCTTCAATTCCCCGAAACGCTTTGTCCCGTTTAATAAATCTCTTATTATAAGCACCTTCCATTTTTCCCCTATAAGCTTTAATGTGGTTTCAACGGGACACTTCGGAAGCTCCTTTAATTCCATAAATTCTCCTTTAGTATCTTTTGGTAATTAAATAACAAATTTATACTAGCAGATTATGATAATAAAGTCAAAAAATTAGACCGCAATCAGCGGTCTAAATAATTAATTATTGCATGTGCAAATGCTTTACTTGATTGGAAGTTTTGACCTGTTATAAGGTTTCCGTCCTCTACGATATTGACCTCGCCGATGCCGCCGTCAACAAATTCGGCTCCCGCATCTTTGAGCGCGTCTTCCAAAAAGAAAGGCGTAAGACTTTCTTTTTTGTAATAATATTCTTCTTCATTTGTAAAACAGGTAAGTTTCCGCCCGTTTACAAAAGGAATTCCGTCTTTTTTGGCTGCAAGAAGCCCCGCAGGACCGTGACAAACCGCAGCGATAAGTTTTTTTCTTTCCGAAAAGTCGTTAATAATCTGCCCAAGAGTTTCGTTTTTGTAAAGGTCAAACATCGGACCGTGACCGCCGGGCAGAACTACTGCATCATATGATGTAAAATCAACGGCATTTAATTGTTCCGTATCTCCGAGCGCCTCTTTTGCTTTATTCCACTTGATATCGTCTAAAAGATTTTCACTGTCGGGATCAAGCGGTGCAGCTCCGCCTGAAGGTGTTGCAACGGTTACGGTATAACCCTGTTCAAGAAAGGCAAGATAAGGTACCGCGAATTCTTCAAACCATAAACCTGTTTTGTGCTTTTCGTCAAAATGGTCTGCCTGTGTTACAACCATTAAAATTTTTTTGGGCTTTTCCATTTCGCACATTTCGCAGACTTCCGCCTCAAAAATTTCTTCATTATTATTTTCAGACATAAATTTAACATCCTCCTTTTATAATAATGAAAACACACAGATGACAAATCTTCATTAGCATAAAGGGCTATATAAATTTATAAATCATATAATAAATTATTGATGAAATAATCATACAAGCAGGTATTGTAAGAACCCAGGCAATAACGATATTTCCGACAACACGCCACTTAACCGCATGCGAATGGAAAGTTGAACCGACACCCATAATTGCCGTAGAAATTACATGCGTTGTGCTCAGAGGAATACCAAAATGCGAAGCCGTCAGGATTAAGCCTGCTGCTGATGTTTCAGCCGCAAAACCATGAATGGGTTTAAGTTTTATTATTTTATGCCCCATTGTTTTAATTATTTTCCATCCGCCGTTCATCGTACCTGCCGCCATAGTAATTGCACAGGCAATGATTACATAAATCGGAATTTCGAAATCGCCGGACGGGCTTTTGTGGAGAACTCCGCCTGCCAGAAGCGCAAGAGTAATTATACCCATTGTTTTTTGGGCATCGTTTGAACCGTGGCTCAATGCCATTAAACCCGATGAGATTAATTGTAATTTTCTGAACTGTTTGTTAACTGTCTGCGGGCTTTCTCTCAAGATAATGATTACCCATGCGATTAAAAGCATTAATGTAAAACCGGCGCAAAATCCCAAAACCGGTGATGTAAACATCGGAACAATTACTTTGTCAATAAGTGTATGAAAATGAACAACATCAACTCCTGCTTTTACTATTGCAGCTCCTAAAAGCCCGCCTATCAGAGCATGTGAAGAACTTGACGGAAGCCCGAGCCACCAGGTGAACAAATTCCATATAACAGCCGAAAGAAGCGCGCAAAATATTACCGTAAGCGTAATCAAATCGGCATTAACAATTCCCGAACCGATTGTTTTTGCAACATGTGTTCCCGTTAACGCTCCCACAAACTCCAAACTCGCTCCGAAAAGTACAGCCTGCTTAGGTGAAAGAACTTTTGTCGATACAACGGTTGCAATTGCGTTTGCACAATCATGGAAACCGTTTATAAATTCAAATGCCAGAGCTACAACTACTACGGCTATTAAAAGTAAAATCGTTATACTCATTTTCTTCCCTTGCCTAACTTTGTTTCAATACTACGTTCAGGATTGTATCCGATACAAAGAAACAAGCATCAAAAGCATTTTCGATTTCTTTGTACATATCTCTTAATTTGATAACATCAAGAGCTTCATATTTTCCTGAAAACAGGTTAGCCATAGCACGCCTGTGAATTTCATCTCCATGAGATTCAATTTCTTTCATTTCGATATTAAGTTCGGTAATTTCTTCAACGTCGGAAACTTTTTTGAATTGTTTTATAATTTCACCGAGCTTTTCCGTTGCCTGAACCAAAGTTAAAGCCTGTTCTTTCATTTCGTCCGTGTAGTTGTCTAATCTGTACACTTCCAAATTTAAACAGGCTTTTACGATTTTTTTTGTTATTTTGTTAAGCTGAACCGCTATGGTTTGAATATCTTCCCTCTCAATAGGTGTTATGAAACTTTTGTTCAGCTGTTTTAAACAGGCTTTATATGAAAGTTTACCTTTCCTTTTATATTTAAGTGCCTTTTCTTTGTACTCATCATTTAAATGATTATGCATAATTTCGTCATAAAGTTTGGCGGTTTTAAGGCAAATTTCCGCACTGTCCTGAAAGTAAGTAAAAAACATTTTATCTTCAGGAGGCATAATATACGACATTAAATTAAATTTTGGCATGATATAAATCTCCTTTTCATACACACACGCCCAGCATAACCAAAAAACATTTCTTTTGAAAGTACATGTTTACAATTTGTAATTTGTTTTATGACAATTATCAGGCTCGGCATGTATCATAATTGTTGCGTGCCCGAGCTTTTGACTTATTAATTCTTCAATTTCATCACAAATTTTGTGGCATTCTGAAATAGTCATGTCGTTAGGGAAAAGCATTGTTATTTCAATGTCTTTTGACGGACCGCAGCGACGGGCTTTAATATTTTTGTAACCCTTAACGCATTCATTATCGTAAGAACTGATTATTTCTTCTATTAATTTTAAATCTTCGTAAGGTAAAGAGCCGTCTAGTAAGTTATTTAAGGTTTCTTTTGCGATTGAAAAACCTGCTTTTAAAATAAATAATGCGACAAGTATTGCGATTATCGGGTCTAATATGTCAATTCCTGTTATTTTGATTAAAATTAACCCTGTCATTACACCAAGTGAAGAATATATATCTGTTCTCAAATGTTCACCGTCTGCAAAAAGAGATATAGAATTTGATTTTTTTGCAACTTTAAAAAGATATCTGCTTACGAAAAAGTTTGCGATAACTGCAAAAAGCATTACAGCGATACCGGGCGTTGTATCAACTTCAAAGGTATAATGAAAAAACAGTTTTTTAAAAGCTTCGTAAATTATATAAAACGCTGCGAAAATTATTAATCCGCCTTCAATAAAACCTGACATATCCTCATATTTTCCATGTCCGAAAGGGTGGGTTTCGTCAGCAGGTTCGGATGATTTCATTACCGCAAAAAAAGTTAATACGGATGCAAGAAAGTCGCTCAGCGAGTGTATGGCTTCCGAAATGATACTTATGGAACCCGAGATTACGCCTGCAATAAATTTTAAAATGATTATTATGGCGTTGGAAGTTATTGAAAGACCTGCAGCCAATTTCTTTTCGGTTATAATATTCATTTTCGCTTCAAACATTTTAGCATATTCTTTGTGTCTTTATCAACCCTTAATGACTCGCATATTTTTTGAATACTTTTGTTAAAAGTCCAATTGTCCAGTTTTGATTTTTTTAAGTATTTTAAGGTTTTTTGAGGATGTTTTACATAGCACATTGAAAGTGCCCATGCTGCTCCCATTCTTGCATAATATCTTTCGTCTTTAAAGTTGTCAATTAAATCCAGTACCCTGTCGATATATTCATCTTCGATAAAATATGAAAGAAGCATGACATAACCGAAGCGGATATAGTATTCGTCTTCCGATTTAAAATACGGCTGAATAAAGTTCCATACAAGTTCTTTATTTTTGTTTGTAAATTTCAAACTGTTGCAAAATGTGTCGCAGACTGCCCAGTTATTGATTTTCGGGACAAAATCCTTTACAAGTTCGAGAATTTCTTCGGGACTTTTTTTAACAAGTCCGATAACCATTCCCTGAAGCATAACTTCTTCCATATATTGACAATTAGTCTGTTTTATAAAACCTTCCCATTCTGCGTTTTTATGAATTTCTTTTGCAATTTTTCGCAAAACAGGCAGTCTTACGCCGAGAACGTTATCAATATTTGGAATAAGTGAGGAAAAAAATTTTTTGTAATCAACCTCTGCTTTTTCAAGAATTTGTAATTTTATATCCATAACAGGATTTTAGCATAAAAGCCCTCATGGAATAATCTTTTTCTCATTAATTTTCGATAAATTCCCAGTGGTATCCGTATGCTTTTTCTCTTTTTTTGTTGCAAACATCTTTAATTCTGCTAAATGCGCTATAACTGGTGGATTTACCCTGCTGAATTAACAGTTCAATGACTTCTTTTGCGTTTTTAAAAATTTCCTCTGTTTCAACACATCTTATTTTTTTAGGTTCTTGCCTAAACGACTGGTAGGGTTTGAGTTCTTTTGTAACAGAAAGAAAAATTTCTTTGCTTACTCTATATGTACCTGCTGTGGTGTCTTCGTGCATTAACCTGATGACGTAAGGTGTTTTTTTTAATTTCACTTTTGGCATAATATTCTCCTTTTGACTAATCTCATTTGGTAATTTTTTAAATTGTAAAATACTTATAATAATCTTGTTTACAGATTTTTTGATAAATCTCACTTGGTAGAAAATGTTAATAAAAAAATCCATAATCAATTTATGGCTAAATCTGATTTAAAAAGGCTTGGTAAAAATATCAAATTTCTGCGAAAAGCTAAGGGTTTATCGCAAGAAAAACTGGCTGAAATGATAAACAGAAGCAGGAACTATATTGGTATGATTGAGCGTGCCGAAGTAAATACACCTGTTGATACTTTGTTTGATATAGCTAAGGCTTTACATAATAATATCAAAGAACTATTTGATAATTAAAAGTATACCATAAAACTAAGTTTAGTACAATAAGTTATCGTGTAATGTACTATTTTAAAAAATTATAATAAACTTTAATATAATAAAATGAGTCGTAATAGCAGTTTTTATCAAAACCATTGTAGGGTCTAATATAAAAAGAATTAGGGAGTTACGCGGACTTACCCAAGATGATTTAAGTGAACTTATTAACATAAATACTTCTGCATTGAGCGATATTGAGCGCGGTTTAACATATCCAAAGCCTGAAAATTTAGATAAAATTGCACAAGCATTAAAAGTGCCTTATGAATTATTATATGTTAATGCTATTTATGACCTGGAAGTTGTAATCGAGGATTTTAATAGGCGGATTGAGCTAATTAAACAAGATCCGGAAAAGTTTACTATTATATATAATTATTTAAAAATACTAACACTTTAATTGATAAATGAACTAGTTTTTTAGTACCTTTAAGGTAATTTCGCTTACGGAACTTATAATTAAATCTTGTCAGCGATGATAAAAAAATATGCAGCAAGAAAATGAAAAACTTTTACAATTATCGCTAAAATAGGGCAGAGTTAACTCTTGAAAATAGATGAATGAGCTGGCTAGCGGGACTTATTAACTACACCTTTTTCAATAGAACAGCGGCATGAGCTTCTATTGCAAGTTCTTGTCCTACTGCATCCATTTTTTCATTTGTTTTTGCTTTTATTGAAATCCTTTCGGGTTCTACCGAGAGAATTTGACAGAGAACTTCTTTCATTTTCGGAATATAAGGCATCATTTTGGGCTGCTGGGCAATAATGTTGCTGTCAATGTTTTCGATTGCGTATTTTTTTTCTTTTATAAGCTTGTAAACATCTTTCAACAAAACAGTGCTGTCAGCATCTTTGTACAGTTCATCCGTATCGGGAAAAAGTGTTCCGATATCTGAAAGCGCCAGTGCCCCGAGCATTGCGTCAATTATTGCATGAATTAGAACGTCGGCGTCCGAATGTCCCAAAAGCCCTTTTTCATGAGTAATTTTAACCCCGCCGATAATTAAATCCCTGCCTTCGGTGAGCTTGTGGATATCATAACCTAAACCTATTCTATACATTTTTTGCCCCCGTATCACAAAATTTCTTAATAGCTTTTACAAACCCGTTATTGTCAACGGTATCGGTAATAAAATCGGCGCATTCTTTTAATTCGGGTGTGCCGTTTCCCATTGCGACTTTTATTCCGCCTGCTTTTAAAAGTTCGATGTCGTTGTTCTGGTCGCCTATTGTAAGAACTTCGTCTTTTTTAATCCCCCATTCTTTGCACAAATATTCAACCGCACAGGATTTTTTCGCATCTTTGTTAGAGATTTCGCAAAAATAAGGAGTTGATTTAACTATGTAAAGCTCGGGATAAGTTTTTTGAAGATATTCAACCCATTCTGTAACGGTATCGGCATTGCCGTATTTAATTGCAAGAATTTTGTTTACGTTTTTGATTTCCAAACTCTCAAACGGGCACACAGTGTACTCTATGTATCTTGCATCAGTGTATTTTCTGATTGTTTCGTTGTCTTTTTCCACATACAAAACGTCGTCCATATAGAGATTTATATGAATATTATTTTCTTTCGCCCATTTAATAATTTTTACGGCATGTTCGGGGTCCAAATCTTTTCTGTAATGAACTTTTCCGTTATCGCAATTATCCTTAATCATTCCTCCCTGATATGAAACAATCGGGGTATCTAAGCCCAGCTCATCGGCAAGAAATGTTGCGGCCTTATGCATTCTGCCTGTTACGAGAACTACTTTAATCCCGCGTTCTGTAAGTTTTCGGATGCAGTCTTTAACCTCGGGAGTAAAGCCGAAATCCCATTTCAAAATTGTCCCGTCAATGTCGGTCGCAACCATCTTAATCATTTTTTATCTCCGCTCTCATTAATGCGCAAAGCGTCTTTGCGTCATTAATTTGTCCGTTATCAATCATCTTTAACACATCATCATATTTGTATTCAAATGCTTGAATAATTTCACCTTCGTCTGGGTGGCAGTGAGTAAACTCCAAATCTTCCGCTTTGTAAAGGTAGAGTTTTTCGTCGCTGTAACCGGGTGATGTGTAAACGTAACCTAAATCAGTCCATTTATTTGCGCAATAGCCTGTTTCTTCTTCCAGTTCACGTTTAGCGGCTTCAAACGGATCTTCACCCTGCTCAAGTTTTCCTGCGGGAAGTTCAAGCATAACTTCTTTCATCGGATATCTGAACTGTTTTACAAGAAGAATTTTGTCTCCCTTAAAAGCTAAAATAACAACTCCGCCTGAATGCTTGACAACTTCCCTGAAAGTTTTCTGACCTGTTGAAAGTTCGACGCTGTCTTTGTAAAGCTTAACAACTCTGCCGTCAAAAATAAGCTCTGAATTAATAGTTTTTTCCGTAAATTCCATATGTGAATATTAGCATAAAAAATTTTACAAAGCACGAATTATTGCTTTTATGTTTATATCCGTAACTTTCAGTAATGCAACGGTTCGTGCGGTTTCGTCAAAATTCCCGAGATTTTTTAATACTTCGGCTGTTTTCAAAATTAATGTCTGGTTATTTGATTTCAAAAGTTCGCGGATTGCAAGCACGTCCGTAGCAAAGTCCAATGCCGTAAACACAAGAGGACTGTCCTCTTTCAGCTCGTCATTAATGTATTTTTCAAGTTCTTTTTTATCGGCATTTTTCAAAAGCCTTTTAATATCCTGAATTTCGTTTTTTGTTTCTTTGCTTTCGTCAAAAGTGTATTCATCGTTTTCAGTCAGAATATCAAATTTTTCCTGCGCATTAAGGATTACAATAGCCGCCTTGCTGTCGTTATGGTTATTAACAAGCCGTTCAAATACTTCAAACAGCTCAAAGTCAAATACACAGGAAAGAGGTAAAATTTCTCCAAGGCCGTTTATAATATAGTTTATGGCGAGAAGCGTATTTTCATAGTATTTGTCGAGCAAATCAAACAGGTTTTCAAGATACGGAATTTCACCGGCAATATTTTCGGGCATTGTGGAATTTTTCATCGTGTCGAAAATTGCGGGAATTGCATTTTTATTTCCGTATGCAACCAGAAATTTTACGGCTGCGAGTTTGTCAAAGTCATCGCCGTTATTGAGCTTTGTAATTGCGATATGATAAGCTTCTTCATCATTCCATTGCGCAAGTGCGGATGCACAATTTTGCGCGAGGTATTCATTATCCGAGTATGCGTTCGCTTTTAAGAATTCGTGCGCAAGCGGGTCTTGAATTTTCGCAAAATATCTTGCGGCATAAATTTTTTCTTCAACGGTTCCGTTTTCGAACCTGTCCAGCATTAAGTCTGTCAAATCTTCATCAGCGTATTTTACGAGTGAAGAGACAATTACATCTTCATAATACGGGGAGTAATATTTTAAAAATCCGATTAAGTTTTTGTAATTAGTGTCGTTAATCTCGTTTGCAATTCTCTGCGCAACGTTATTTTTAACGAAGTCAAACAAAAAACTGTCACTGTCAACAAGTTCTTTAAACAGTTTTGTATCGGCATTATTGACTAAATCCCTTGCGGCGGTTTCATAGTCATTTTTA
Source organism: Candidatus Gastranaerophilales bacterium (assembly GCA_944324305.1). GTDB lineage: Bacteria > Cyanobacteriota > Vampirovibrionia > Gastranaerophilales > Gastranaerophilaceae > Stercorousia. The sequence continues at coordinate 42,566 of CALUVV010000012.1, read as the reverse complement.
TTTTTGCCCGTAAGTTTTCTTAAATTTTCAGACATAATAACAGGTTTTTAATCCAGGTAGAATACAGTAATAACTTTGTGGCCTTCTTCAGCGTATTGAACGGCGTTATGCAAAGTTTTACTTGTATGTGATAAGAAACAAATCAATTGGTTGCAGTCGTCGATAATTTCTCTGTTGCAAACGCGTGATGCATCGGCCAAAGTCATCATTGCTCTGTCGGGATGTTCAACAATATTCGGAACGCCGATAAGCTGGTTTTGAACGTCTGACGGCTGCTGGCCGATAGTCTGCGGTAAAATAACTTTTAATTTATCGGGATTAGCTTTCATAGCACCGCGGATTGCAGCCGCGTTTGTTCCCGAAGAACCGCCCGATGTAATAATTGTATTTCCCTGCATTACAAGAGCCGTTGCAAGTGTTTCAATCATCTGCTGGTGTGTAATCGGAAGATTGCGGCTTCCGATAATTGCAATTCTTTTTGCTGATTGCTGAATAGTAGCTAGTTCCATTGCGAGTTCGTCAACGGTATCAGGTGAATCTGACGCCACTGTGTCCATATCATCAATCGGTACTACGATTGAACTTTGTTTTTCTTTAGCATCGTCTTCAGAACCCATAAATATATTCATCATGTCAGTTTCCACCATTTTTCCTACTTTCTAATTGCAATCTTTACGTTTTTAGTTTATGCTGATTATATCACAAAAAATTGATTTTGGGAATAGGGATATGGAAAATATACTGGATAATCTTAACAAAGAACAGAGAGAAGCAGTTCAAACAGTTCAAGGCCCCCTGCTTGTTTTAGCTGGCGCAGGGAGCGGAAAAACAAAATTACTTACCTCAAGAATTGCATATTTAATTAAGGAAAAATGTGTCAGACCGAGAAATATTCTTGCCGTAACATTTACAAACAAGGCCGCAAAAGAGATGAAAGAGCGTCTCGGAAATATTTTGGGGCAGGATGTTGTTAAATATATGTGGGTCGGAACTTTCCACGGCATCTGCGGAAGAATTTTAAGAGAAAATATTGAAAATTACAGTTTTCAATCAGGTAAAAAGCTCGATAAAAATTTCTCGATTTATGACGAAACAGACAGCAACGCTGTAATTAAACAGGCAATTAAGAAGTTAAATCTTGATGATAAAGTTTATCAGCCCAAGCTTGTAAAAGCCGTAATTTCCAATGCAAAAAACAAAATGCAGGATGCATATACGTTTGCGACTTTTGCAAGAGATTTTAAATCACAGAAGATTGCGGCAATATACGAAGAATATGAAAATGCTTTAAATAACAATAATGCAATTGACTTTGACGACATGCTGCTTTTGACCGTAAAACTTCTCGAACAGTGTAAAGAAGTCCGCCAATTGTACTATGACAGATTTCAACATATTCTTGTCGATGAGTTTCAAGATACAAACATGGCTCAATACAAGCTTATTAATATGCTGTACACCAATAACGAAGCTGAAATTCCCGACGAACGCTCGCTTTGCGTTGTAGGTGATGTCGACCAGTCAATTTACAGCTGGCGCGGTGCTGATTATACTATTATTTTGAATTTCCAAAAAGACTTTAAGAAAACAAAATTAATCAAGCTTGAGCAAAATTACCGTTCAACCGCAAATATTTTGAACGTTGCAAATGCGATTATTGAAAATAACACCGAGCGTGTTGATAAAGTTCTTTACTCAAATAAAGGCGACGGCGAACTGATTGACTACTTTGAAGCTCAGGATGAAGCTGATGAAGCCAATTTTATTGCAAGCCGTATAAAACAGGACAGCGGCGGAGATTACAATCGTTACGCAATCCTTTATCGTACAAATTCACAATCCCGTGCGCTTGAAGAAGCCTGCATGGCCGCGGGAATTCCCTACAGAATTTACGGGGGGCTGAAATTCTACGACCGTAAAGAAATTAAAGATATTATCGCGTATCTTAAATTAATCTACAATCCTGATGATTCTCAAAGTTTCAGAAGAATTGTCAATGTACCAAAGCGCTCAATCGGCGATACAACAATCAAAAATTTATCTGATTTTGCTGATAAAGAGGACATAAGTCTTTTTCAAGCATGTCAGAGAATTGAAGAAGCAATTGAAATTCCGCCGAGAACAAGAGCAAAATTAAGAGATTTTTCACAGCTTATTTTGAAATTTAAAGATGCCGTAAGCTCGTATTCTTTGCAGGAATTTGTAACACTTGTGATAGAAAAAACAGGCTATTTGGCAGAATTGCAGTCGCAGAATACTCCCGAAAGCGAAGCGGATATCGAAAACTTACAGGAACTTGTAAACGTTGCGGGCGAATTTGTTGCCGAAGAACCCGATAATGCACTCGGTGAATTTTTGCAGCAGGTAGCTTTAGTCTCTGATCTTGACGGAATGGATGATATTACAAATAACGTTACCTTAATGACTTTGCACTCAGCAAAAGGTCTTGAATTTCCCGTTGTATTTCTTGCAGGCTGTGACGAGGGTGTATTCCCCCATCAAAGAACGTTTAATGTTCCTTCAGAAATGGAAGAGGAACGCCGCTTGATGTATGTAGGTGTTACGCGTGCGGAAGAAAAATTGTATCTGTCATCCGCAAAACGGCGTCAAATGTGGGGTGAATACAAATATTACAACCCTTCGAGATTTATTGAAGAAATTCCCCGTCAATTGCTGAATTCTATCGGATTTGAAGGCTCAACAAGCGGTACATCAACATTCCAGAATGCAGTATCTAAAGCTCGTACCGGAAAATCAGATTTTTCGTATTCAGCTGCCCAATCTGACAGTTACGGATATATTAAACCGTCATCGGGTTTCGGCAAAGGCTTTGTTGCACCGACAAAAGGTCTTGCAACAGGAAAGCCTATGCAGCCAAGAAGAACCCCTTCACGCACAATTCTTGTTAAATCAAAAGAAAATAAACAGCGTGATGAAGAAAAAGTTAAAGAATTTTTCAAAGATAATGCCATAAAGCGTATGCTTGAAGAAAAGAAGCAAAAAGAACGCATGCAGCAGGAAGCCGAAGCTGAACGCCAGAAGAAAATGGAAACTACAACTCCTATTGAATACGTATTTAATGAAGGAGAAAGAGTTTTTCATGACAAGCTCGGTATCGGTCATATAAAAGAGGTTACTCAAATCGGCGACAGCATGATGTATACGATTGACTTCGGCCGTCAGGGTATAAAAGCTATGGATGCGGCTTACGCAAAACTTAAAAAGTTTTAGCTGAACAAAAAATGTTACCACGGGTAATCGTCTTTAATCTGCCAGCCGTCAGAGATAATTTTTGATGCACAGGTTTTTCCGTTCCAAATACTGGAGGATGTTTTATTACAAAATTCGTTTATATCATTTGAAAATAATTTAATACTGTCGATATCTTTAATACCTATACCCGGTTTATATTTGCCGCTTATATCAAACATAAATACATCTTTGCCTGCCGTATTAGGTCCTTTAGGACCGTTTATATCAACAATAAAGTATGTGTAATTATTTTCATGATGAAAGAACCAAAAACAAAATTCGTTAGGCATGCAAGTTGGTGCTTGTTCGTGCGGCCAAGCTTTATATTCAATGAGGAAATTTGATTTAGAGGGAGTTTTAATTTGTATATATTTTCCTTTATATTTTTCTGCCCCTTTGATGTACGGCTCAAAATATAACTCTGAAATTTCAGGTGCATTTCCAACTTTAGTTAAAGTTTCATGTGGCAGTAAGATACTCTCGAATCCTGTTTGGAGCTTTGCAAGTTCCATAATCTCCGAAAACATCTGATAAGCTGCTTTTAACTTATTTACGGTCACTTGCTTTTGATGTGAACTTATAAGATTTGGTATTGTCATTGAGGCAATAACGCCGATTATGCCTATTGTTATAAGTGTTTCCGCAATGGTATAAGCTGTTTTATGCTGCATTTTCAAATCCTATAATAATGATATCTAATTATATAGTTAGATAGTAACATTATATAATTAGATTGTCAACTTTTTATCAATATATAGTTATGGAATGAAAAATGAATATATTTTAGAGAAAGAAAATATCAGAAATTTAATCAGACTTTTAACTGCATTTGAAGGCAAAACGCTGACAAGGTTAAAAGTTGATATTAACCACAAATATAACAAGACAGATTCTCTGGAAAATCTTACTAATAAACTTCGTAACGGAACAATAAAAGTAACTGAACTTTTAGAAGTTTTTGATATTCTGGGTTATGACGTTGTTGTTAAAAAGAAATAGTATTATCTGAACATGTAATTTGGATTGCCAAGTGCAGGAGTTCTTCTGAATTGGCGAAGAACTGTTGCAGAATAAGGTAATTCTTCATACATTTTTAATTCTTCAGGGAATGGTGAAACTTTCATTCCTGTGTATGTTTCTATGATTTTTTTGTCATATTCTTCAATCCCTGATGATTTTGTAACTTCAACATTTTTTATTGTGCCGTCTTTAAGAATTGTGCATTTAATAACAGGTTCTTGAGGAATATAGCTGTAAATTGTCGGAATTCTGTCAAACATATATTTGCTAACTCCGTCAATATATTTTTTATAAGCCTCTTGAACTTCCGCGGGAGGCTCAACCGGCATAATTGACATTCTTGCAGATCGGAACTTTTCTACTTTGTGCTGAAATCCGCTTGTCATTACAATATTTACAAGTTTCGCTTCTTTTGGGAAAGGTTTAAACGGAGCTGATTTTTCAACAGCTTCAACGACGGCTCTGTCAAACTCTGTTCCGCTTTTCTGCTCAAGTTTTATGTCAGTAACGCTTCCATCCGGTTGAATTGTATAGCTGACTGCAGAAGCTGCATTTTCAGTCCCTTTATAATTCAGGTTGCTTTTTATAATGCTTTGAACTTCCTGACCGTATTCATCAACAAATTTATTTACGTCAAAATTCTCTGCAGAAACACAATTAATGCCCATTAGTAAAAATAACATGTAACATATAAATTTTTTCATATACCAACCCTCTTTGAAACATTTTTAAATTAAAACGGTACGTTTTATTTAAAACGGCGCATCATTTTCATTGCTTTGTTAATTGCATGTTTGCCCATTTTACCGCCAAGCGCATTAGGATTTGGCACCCCTCCCATTTTGCCGAACATGTTTTTCATATCTGACATACCCTTCATCATCATGCGCATCTGCTCAAACTGTTTTATGTATGTATTAATTTCCGCCAAATCCATTCCGCAGCCTTTTGCAATACGTTTTTTGCGGCTTGTATTTATTAAATCGGGATTTGCACGTTCTTCAGGCGTCATGCTTGAGATAAAAACTTCCATCTTCTTAAATTGTTTTTCACCCTCATGAGAAATTTTGTCTCTGTCGTCTTTGCCTATGTTAAGACCGAGCATGCCGAGTAAATTTCCCATAGATCCGAAAGCTTGCATTTGTTTCTGCATTTTGACAAAGTCATTGTAAGAAAAGTTATTCTTACTCATTTTTTCTTCAAGCTCAAGTGCCTGTTTTTCATCAAACACTTCCTGTGCGCGTTCAACAAGAGATACAATATCGCCCATCCCTAAAATACGCGTTGCCATACGTTCGGGGTAAAAATCTTCAAGCGCGTTAAGTTTTTCACCTGTTCCCGTAAGTTTTATCGGTTTACCCGTGCAGTAAACAACACTTAATGCGGAACCGCCCCTGCTGTCACCGTCGAGTTTTGTAAGTACAAGACCTGTCAAACCAAGCTGAGCATCAAAGTTCTCTGCAACATTAACAGCTTCCTGACCCGTCATTGCGTCAATCACAAGAAGTTTTTCAGCAGGGTGGAAAATTCTGTCGATTAAAAGGAGTTCTGCCATCATATCAGTATCGATTTGTAATCGACCTGCAGTATCTAAAATAAGTGTATTAAATCCGTTTTGGTTTGCATAATCAATTGCACCGCGCACAATCTGTTGAACATCTTTGCAATCCGGAATTGTAAAAACTTCATTATCAATTTCTTTACCTAATGTTTGCAGTTGTGAAATTGCAGCCGGTCTGTATACGTCACAAGCCACAAGAAGCGGTTTTCTTCCTTCTTTTTTCAGTTTAACTGCGAGTTTTGCGGAAGATGTGGTTTTCCCCGAACCTTGAAGCCCGAGCATCATAATCATGTTTGGACTGCCTGAAAAATCAAGCGGTTTTAATTCTGTACCCAAAAGATTTACCAGTTCGTCATGAACAATTTTTATTAACTGTTGTGACGGATCAACCCCTTCAAGAACTTTTTCCCCTTCCGCTTTATCCTTAATCGAAGAAATAAAAGCTTTTACTACGCGTAAATTTACATCGGCATCAAGAAGTGCACGCCTTATCTCGCGTAAAGCTTCCTGCATATTGTCCTGTGTAAGCTCTTTTCCTCTTGTTTTGCTTATTATTTCCTGTAATTTTTCACTTAAACTGTCAAACATATTTAAATTATATCACGAACTAATCTTCAATATTATCATAGTTCATGTCGGTTTTTACATCATCCTTGTGTTTTTCTTTGTAACTTTCGTAAAGTATCATTGCAGGAACAGATATTGGGAAAGTCAAAACAGTAACAATACCCAAAAGCCCTTTTTTAAACCCGGGTTTATTGCCTGGTTCAGGAACCTCAGGTGCATTTAAATCAAAACCGTAATCATCGCCGACGCCGAAATTAATTTTATCGGATAACGGCTGTGAAATGTTATCTGCATTGTTTTGTAAAATTGATTTTGTGTTATTAATAAAATGTTTTTTAAAGTTTGCGGGAGTTACTGATTGAATACGCATAATGCTTCCTTTAATAATTGCTTTTGTCATGCATTATAAGTCGAACAATATTAATTTATGCTACTTTTATAGTAAAATTTTTACATTATTTTACAAATTAAAAACATCATACATTTTTATGATTTCATTTAAGATTTGGTTTGCTAATATATAACCATACTCCTTAGAGAACTAAGATACACATATCCCTAATCAACAGCTATGCACTTCAAATGTACATAGCTTTTTTTTTGCTGTGTTACAATTTAATTGTTTAAAAAGCAAATATTATAAGGAATACTCTTTTGTATAACACGCCCGTTATTGAAACTGAAAGATTAATACTCAGAAAATTTACGGAAAATGACATTCCTGCGTTATTTTCCATTTTGAGTGATGAAGATGTAAATTTTTATCTTCCCTGGTTTCCTTTAAAATCGTTAGAAGAAACAAAAGCGTTTTTTCAAGACAGGTATGCGCAGGTATATAAACATAAAAGGGGTTACAGCTATGCAATATGCTTAAAGACTGATAATATCCCGATCGGATATGCCAAAATAAGTATGGATGAAAGTTATGATTTGGGCTACGGCCTTAAAAAGGAATTCTGGCATAATGGAATTGTCTTTGAGGCTTGTTCTGCGATCATACTGCAGGCAAAAAAAGACGGAATTCCATATATTACGGCGACTCATGATAAAAATAATTTGCGAAGCGGAAATGTAATGAAACGTTTGGGTATGATTTATGAGTATTCCTACATAGAACAATGGCAGCCTAAAAACATACCTGTTACTTTCAGAATGTATCAGCTGAATTTCGAACCAATAAAGTTTGTGTATAAAAAATATTGGAATAATTCGGAAAAACATTTTATTGAAACCGGTATATAAAATAGCTTAATAGCTTATAGCTTGACCTAATAACTACTTGACAATAAAAATTTATTTAATACAATAAAAATACATCCGAACAACTGTATGGAGGAGTGCCAGAGCGGTTGATTGGAGCAGTCTTGAAAACTGTCGTACGTTCACGCGTACCGTGGGTTCGAATCCCACCTCCTCCTCCATTTAGAAAGAGCCTTAAAAGGCTCTTTTTTTGTATAAACTTTGTTTATCTCTGAAATTTTGAAATAATTCAGAGCATTATTTTTTAAACAATGATTTAAGGTTAAATATATCAGATAAAACAAATTTTAGAATATCTAATCTGCTTGATTTATCAGGGCAAATATCAACTTTAGCCGGTGACGTGCCGAATTCTCTGCATATGGGAGGACGGTGTTCATACACACTGCATCTTGCATGTTGCGTGATGAACGGACAATAATTATAGATTTTTTGAGCTTCATATTGTCTTAAAAGATTATAAACATCTTCCATGCTTTTAAGCTCCATTTTTTCCATCATTTCTTTTGATATACCATAAGTTCTTTTACCTGTTTCCCTGTCAATTCCGACAATTTGAACAGGTCTTGTATTGTATATAATTGAATTAAAATTATCTTTCGGATCATTTACGCCGATATTAACACCTCCGTATACAGAGCGTTGAATACGGGATTCAAAACGTTCAATAAAACCTTCGGGTAATGGTGCATCAACACAACAGCGTGCTCTGCATTTCGGAATAAAGCATTCGGTCGGGCTTTTAAAATATCTGATTATTTTTGATCTTATTTTCATATTGTTATGAAATCCAAACATAAAATATTTTGCTATTTAAATCTATATGTTGCCGGTATATGTATTTACATGTTATAAATTTAGGTATGATAATAAACGCGGGCGGAAGAACAGATATTGTTAATTATTACAGCGAGTGGCTTTTGAAAAGGTTTCGGGAAGGATTTGTTTACTCGAGAAATCCTTTTTCTCCGAATATAATTAATAAATATATACTTTCTCCTGATCTGGTTGATTGTGTTATTTTTTGTTCAAAGAATTACGGTCCGATTTTGGAAAGAATTCATGAAATTTCCGACAGGTTTAATATTTTCTGCCACTATACTATTACTGCTTACGGGAAAGATATTGAGCCGAACGTGCCTGATACGGATAAAAGTATTGAAACATTAATTAAGCTTTCAAAAATTGCGGGGAAAGAACGAATTTCATGGCGATACGATCCGATTTTACTTACTGAAAACTATACCGTACAAAAACATAAAGAAACTTTTGAGTATATGGCCGAAAGAATTTCACCGTATGTTTCTTTCTGCATATTCAGTTTTGTGGAGTTATACAAAAAACTTGATAAGAATATGCCTGAAATCATTCCGTTTACACAGGCTGATAAAGAAGCTTTACTGGCAAATCTCGGTGCGGCTGCAAAAAAATATAACCTGAGAATTCAAACCTGTGCGGGAAGCGAGGATTATTCAAAATACGGTATCTCGCAATCAGGCTGTATTACGGGTGAAATCCTTTCTAAGGCGAATAATATTAATTTTAAAAAAGTTCCGCACAATGGAAACAGGGAAAACTGCAAATGTATGCCCAGCCGCGATATAGGTGCTTACGATACATGCTTGAACGGTTGCAAATACTGTTATGCAAACAGAAACCCCGAAATTGCATTTAAAAATATAAAACTTCATAATCCGAATTCGCCGCTGCTAATCGGTGAAATAAAAGATACTGATATAATAAAAGATGGAAAACAGGAAAGTTTTCTGACAGCCAAACAAATGACAATTTTTTAGAAAGAAAGGGGCAAATATTTATGTCAAATGAAAATACAAAAACAATTCGTCTGATTTATCCTCAATGGCAGGGCGGTATAGTATCTCATTGGATGCCTGATATTCCCGCGGATGATTCGTCGCGCGGATACTATCTCGGAGCGCAGCTTTTAAATATGCTTGCCCCTCAAAGTCCGCATGAAGTTTTTGAAGTTCCTGTTTCTCTTGACATAAGCAGCAGAACTGTGGAGAAAGGGATTATGGATAGGGAAGATCTTCTGCGGCAGACAAAGTCGGCACTTGATATTTTAAAAGAGAATAACCCCGACAGAATAGTTACTTTAGGCGGAGAATGCTCTGTAAGTGTTGTGCCGTTTACATATTTAGCCGAAAAATATAAAGATGACATTGCAATTATATGGATTGACGCGCATCCTGACATAAATTTGCCTTACGACGATTACGCGGGTTATCATGCAATGGCTTTGACGGCATCAATGGGAATGGGTGATGAGGAATTAATTAATATGCTTCCGGCAAAAGTTGATGCTTCAAAAGTTTTGATAGCCGGGCTTCGTTCTTGGGATAAGGGTATGAAGGCACGTCAAAAAGAACTCGGGATAAAAGGTTTATCACCTGAAGAAAGCCGCAGCCCGATAATTTTAGAGTGGCTGAAAAATACGGGAGTATCAAAGGTTTTAATTCATTTTGATTTGGATGTAATTGACCCGAATGATATGATTGCGGGTGTCGGTGTTGAGTCTGACGGAATGAAAACGGAAGATGCTGTTTCCGTTATAAATGATGTTGCCACAAACTTTGATTTGGTCGGCTTAACTGTTGCGGAACCGATGCCGAGAATTGCGATAAAGCTTCGCAATATGCTTAACAGCCTTCCTCTGCTTAAATAAAAAGGAAAATCCTGCTATTTTTCTGCTTTTATAAGCAGTACCCCTCACATAGCAGGACAGTTAATTGTTATATAAGTTAATTTACTGTATATTTTTGTTTTCCTGTTTAACACCAACGAGATAACCGGGTGCAAGGTGTGCTGCAGGGATTACTCTTGATGCCATTTTGGCTAATTTTGTTCCGGAGTTTGAAACTGATGTAACCAGACAAACATTATCAAATTGTACTGCCCAGTCTTTCCAGTTTAATTTTCTGTATGCATCTTCCTTGAACACGTTTCTGTTAATTTCTCTTGAAACTTTGTTTCCTGCAATTACGCCTGCGATTAAGCTTGTGAAACCGAAGGCGAATTGTATTGGTTTTGTGATTGGCGGGAAGTTGAATTTTTTATTTAACGCTTTATTTAAAGCTATTCCGCCGCCTACAAAAAGTGTCGGTATAATGTAGTTGCCTAAAAGCTGTACAACACCTTCTTTAACTTTAGCTTTTGTGTTTTTTGAATCTGTAATCGAACCGCCTGCAAGACCGCCCAGAACAGATGAAGATGCTATTTGAATTACGTCTTTTTCTTTAAGTTCAAGTTTTTTGAGAACGTCTAAAACTTCTTTAGGTTTTTTAAATGAGCTTGGAATTTTAATTCCGTGTTTTCTTGAAATATATGCTAAAGCTCCCGCAACGCCTGCAGCACTGCCTAATGCAGAAGCTGCTTTTGTGGCCGTACTTACTTTATTATTATTTGAATTATTTTGTTTAAATGAATATTGAGATAAATATGTATTATTTATTCTGTTAACACTTAATGTCATAATTTTTTACTTTCCTCTGGAAAGTTCCTCCTTGAAGTTGTATACATATTTATACACCCCTGCGGATTAAATGCAATAGCAAAAATTAAATCTTAACGCTATCTTAACGCCGCAGGAAAAAACTTAACTTCATTTTGATATTTATGTGCTAAAATTAAGATTATGAAAGGGATTAGCAGTAAAGAAGAACATATTCTGGTTTGTCTTTCGAGTTCTCCGTCAAATCCGAAGGTCATAAGAACAGCTTCCAAAATGGCGCAGGTATTTGACGCGTCATTTACGGCTTTATATATTGAAACATCAAAACCTATTACGGAAGATAATAAAAAAAGGCTTGATGAAAATACCCGCCTTGCAAAAGAATGCGGAGCAAAAATCGTTACGGTTAACGGTGATGATATTGCCGCTCAGGTCAGCGAGTACGCAAAAGCAGGCAGGGTTACAAAGATAATTATAGGACGCTCGGGCTACAGGCCGAACAGATTTTTTACCCCGCCTAATTTTATAGACAAACTTATAGGCTTAACTCCCGATATAGAAATTTATGTTATTCCCGATAAAGCTCAAAGACTTTATATAGGCCAGAGACAAAACGGCCTGTCATTAAAAGGTATTTTAAAATCGACGGCTGTACTGGCTGCTGTTGCGCTGATTGTATTTATCTTCTACAAACTTAATATTAATGAAGTAAATATTGTAATGATGTATATTTTGGGGTTAATGCTTATTTCTTACGTAACAAGGATTAAGAAACAGGCGCGGCAAACGTCCCAAAAAGCTTACAGAACGGAAATCATGCTTGAGATGAGCCAGAAGCTTCAAAAGTGCGGCAGTAAAGAAGAAATTACGCGTGTTACTTGTGAGCAGATAAAAAAACTTCTGAACTGCGATTTAAATATTTATACCGAAAAACAGGATAACGAAATTGTTAATTCTGTATTTGAGAGCAATAAACAGACTGTAAACGAGCCCGGGGGAATTTATCTTCCCGTAAGCAGCCTGGATAATGTTTTTGCCGTAGTGGAGATTTTGAACACAAATATCAGCGAATTTGAAAAAAGTCTTTTGATTGCCATGCTTAGAGAATCTGCTCTGGCTTACGAAAAAGACGCCATTTCGCAGGTGAAAAACGAGCTTATTATAAAAAATAAACAGGAAGAACTCCGCTCAACTCTTTTAAGAGCAATCTCGCATGATTTAAGAACACCTTTGACAAGCATTTCAGGTTATGCGGAAATATTAATGAAAAATGCTTCAATACTTTCGGATGACAAGAAACAGGATATATTCACGAATATTTACGACGATTCAATCTGGCTTTTAAATCTTGTGGAAAATCTGCTTTCTATAACAAGATTTGATAAAAACGAGATTACCATAAAGCAGGAATCCGAGTTTATAATTGATGTTATAACCGAGGCTCTTTCGCATCTGGGAAGGAAAAAAGAAGATTATAACGTTCATACAGTGATAGAAGATGAAGCGCTTTCCGCAAAAATGGACGGAAAACTTATTGCTCAGGTGATTTTTAATCTTGTTGACAATGCAATGAAATATGCGCCGCCGCATACAACAATTACTGTAAGAGCTAAAGCTGCTGATAAGTTTATTGAGATTTCCGTTGAAGATGAAGGCAGCGGGATTAAAGATGAAGATAAGAAAAAAATATTTGATATGTTTTATACTGTTAATAATTCAATCGCCGACGGCAGAAGAGGGCTCGGTCTGGGGCTTGCCCTCTGCAAAGCTGTTGTAAATGCCCATGGCGGACAGATTGAAATAAAAGATAATAAACCTCAGGGAACAATATTTTCTTTCAGATTAACGGGAGATTTTTATGAATAAAGGAACGGTTCTCGTCATAGAAGACGACAAAATGATACAAAATTTGATGTCAACAACTCTTGAAATAAGCAATTACGCTTATCAGATTGCGCCGAACGCGGAACAGGGAATTTTAAAGGCGGCATCTTACAATCCCGATGTAATAATTCTTGATTTAGGATTGCCCGATATGGACGGAATTGAAGTTATAAAAAAAGTTCGTTCGTTTTCAAATATTCCTATAATTGTGGTCAGTGCGCGTATTGATAACGAAGATAAAATTTCAGCACTTGATGCCGGTGCTGACGATTACCTTACAAAGCCTTTTAATACGGAAGAACTGCTTGCCCGAATTAGAGTTGCTTTAAGACGCAAAACTTATACGGGTGAAGAAACCGTTCAGACATCTGTTTTTACAAACGGAAATTTAAAAATAGATTACGCTCAGGGCTGTGTTTATGTTGATGATAAAGAAGTTCACCTGACAGCAATCGAATACAAACTTCTATGTCTCTTAGCCAAAAATCTTGGCAAAGTTTTGACGCATAATTACATTAAAAAAGAAATCTGGCTTGACGATAACGGCTGCGATTCACAGTTATCTTTGAGGGTTTTTGTGACAAACCTCAGAAAAAAACTGAATGCGGCGGATTATATTAAAACCCATATCGGTATCGGTTACAGAATGCTGCAGCAGGGAAAAAACTAAGTTGCAAGATCTGATTTGCAGGGGATTACGTTTGATTGTGACTTGAAAATGGCAATCCCGAGTGAAAGAGGGCCTACACGGCCTAAGAACATTGCAATTGATAAAATAATTTTCCCCCACATTGAAAGGTCTGCCGTAATTCCCATTGACAATCCGACTGTTCCGAGTGCCGATGCCGCTTCAAAGCATATTTCCAAAAATGAAAACGGTTCTGTTAATGTTAAAAGATACACAACAATTATAAGTGTGAAAATGTAAGTTGTGGCTGCCGCAATTGATGTAAAAACTCTGTTAAAAGGAATTGTTCTGTTTAAAAAACATATTTGCTTAAACTGTCCTCTCATAACACTTTGCACAACGCCTAACAAAACGCTTATACTTGTTGTTTTAATCCCGCCGCCCGTACCGCTCGGCGATGCACCGATTACCATTGCCGCAATCAGCACTGATAATGACGTTGTGGAAAGCGCGCCTATATTTACCGTGTTAAATCCTGCGGTTGTAGATGCCGACATAACCTGAAAGAACGCGGCAAGTATATTATGGTCGCTGTTTATAAGATAAAGAGCTGTTCCGCCGACGCACACAAGTGCGGTTATAAATAAAATAACCTTTGTAGTGAAAGTAATATTATGATTTTTATCGACAACTTTTTTGTAAATATCCATCGGTATAATAAAACCGATTGCGCCCGCATAACACAAAAACGCAATTATAAGGTTTACGGATAAATCATCTCTGAAAAGCGTTAAGCCCTGCCCGTAAATACTGAAACCCGCGGTTGAAAAAGCCGAGACACAATGGAATAAAGCCGACCATAAAGGTTTTGCATATCCTAGTTTATGAAATTCCAGCGCAAGAAGGAACGTTCCGAACAGCTCAACCGCGAATGTATAAATTATAATATTACGCACAAATTCTCTTATATTAAAGTTTTCGGGCATTGTAAACTCTGTTCTTAAAATCTTTGTTCTGTAATTAGAAAGATTGTTTCCAGATGACAGAATAAAAAACGAAGTTATTGTCATATAACCTATTGCGCCGAGCTGAATCATTGTGAGAAGAACAAGTTTTCCGAAAGGTGTGTATAATTCGCTTATACTTCCCGTAGTCAGACCGGTTGTAGACAATGCCGAAGTTATATTGAATAAATTATCAACAATTCCTACATGAACTTTCTGCGCAATCGGTAAAGATATTGCAATCATTCCGCATATAATATAAGTTAAAAATCCTAAAATTATTACCTGATAAGATTCCAGTTTTGAAAAATGTTTTTCTATATTGTCTATTATTTTCATAATCTTCCCTATTTGATTAAATCCGTTCCTGATAGTACATCAAGAATTACAAAAATGTCAACTTTTAAGGTATAATGTTAATATATGAAATATTGTATAGAATGCGGTACAAAACTTGTTAATAAAGAGTGCATAAACTTCGGTTTGAGTGAGGGATTGGTTCCTTACTGTCCGAAATGTTGTGACTTCCGTTTTCCACGTTTTAATGTAGCTGTCAGTGCTGTTATATTTAACATTGATTACAGCAAAATTTTACTTATACAGCAATATAACAGACCGAAAAATATTCTTGTTGCAGGGTATGTTAATAAAGAAGAAAATCTTTCTCATGCGCTTATAAGAGAGATTAAAGAAGAAGTTAATCTTGACGTACTTGATTTCATATTCAATGAATCAGAATACTACGAAAAGTCAGATACTCTGATTTGTAATTTTATCGTGAGAGCTGCTAATGAAGATTTTAAACTTTCCGGAGAAGTCGATGCAGCTTGCTGGTATGGGATTGCAGACGCAAAAGAAGTTGTATACAAAGGCGGGCTTGCTGAGGAATTTTTGGAAAAAGCCGTTTTAAAAGTAAGAAGATTAATGCTTAATCCCGCTCAGGTTTAAACCGACAACTCCTATTATTATAAATGCAAGAGAGATTATTTTGACAGGGTTAATCTGTTCATGGAAAAAAATAACTCCGATAGCAGCTATCAATGCAGTTCCGAAGCCGCTCCAGACAGCATAAGCAAGACTTACATCAAGCGTTCTTAATGACATTGATAGACAGCTGAAGCTTAAAATATAAAAAACAAACAAACCTATGCTCGGCAGCAAAACTGTCAGCCCGTTTGAGAGCTTCATTAAGGTTGTCCCTATGACTTCAAAAATAATTGCTGTAATCAAAAATAACACATTAACCATACAAGCTATTCTATCATAAAAAATTCAAAAAATTGTTATGATTATAATAATCATAATTACTACCCGCACTAATAAAATTAAAATAATTGAATAATATAAGATTTCCATACAATAATAACAGAGTTATTATTTATATATTTGGGAGAAATAGTGTGGCAGAAGCACAGCAGATAAGTGTACATAATAAGTTTGAGAATTTTACAAAAACAGAAACGGGCGACGATCTTTTTACAAAAGCCTTTAAGGTTAATGATGTTCTGAAAAGCGGAGCGTTAACGGGTAATGAAGGTTTGGGAATGGTTGCGGGCGATAAGCTTCAGGGCGAATATCTTATCAGAAACAAATCAGGTGAATTTCGTTCGGTAATTATGCTCGGGTCAAATTCATATTTAAATTTGTCTACACATCCGAAAGTTATACGTGCAGCGCAAAATGCATTGAATAAATTCGGTTACGGCATGGGTGCTGTTTCCAATTACGTCGGGATAACGGATATTCATAAAGAATTGGAAAGCCGTATTGCAAATTTTTACAAAACCGATGCGGCAATAGTTTTCCCCAGCGGCTACGGCACAAATGTCGGAGTAATTTCCGCACTGTGCAGCGAGGGCGATGTAATAATTAATGACAGCGCAAATCATGCATCAATTTTTGACGGATGCAGACTTTCAGGGGCTGATATTAAGGTCTATCCTCATTCTGATATGAAAGGGCTTGAGAGAGTTTTAAAGAAAATTCCCGAAGAACAGACAGGAAGATTAATTATTACCGACGGTGTATTTTCGATGGACGGCGACATTGCAAGATTGGATATTATCACAGAGCTTGCGAGGGAATACAATTGCAGAGTAATGGTTGACGATGCTCATGGCGTCGGAATTGTGGGAGAAACAGGGCGCGGGTCTGCCGAATATTACAATGTAATTGATAAAATTGATTTGCATGTCGGAATGCTGAGCAAATCTCCGGGAGGTCTCGGCGGTTACTGCGCTGCATCTTTTGAAATTATTCAGTATTTAAGACTTTATGCAAGAACTTATTTCTTTTCGACAGCCCTTCCTGCATCTGTTGCAGGCGGTTTAAACGAAGTTTTTAAGCTTTTTGAAAATGACAATGCGGGCAGAGATGTTTTGTGGGAAAAAATTAATTACCTTAAATCAAAATTAACGGAAGCAGGCTTTGATATTGCTCATACCCAATCAGCGATTATACCCGTAATGATTTATGATGAGGAAAAACTTTTTAAAATTCATGCGGAACTTCTGCGCAGCGGCTTGTATACGAATATAGTAACTTATCCTGCTGTGCGCAGAAAAGAATGCAGGCTGCGGCTTTGCGCAATGAAAGAGCTTACCTTTAAACAGATTGACAGAGCCGTAAAAATTCTTGAAGAAGCGGGGAAAAAATTTAATGTTATCTGATAAATCAGTGCTGATTACCGGAGCAGGCGGGTTTATAGGGCTTCATGCGGTTAAAATGTTTGCACAAAACCCTCATTTTGATGTATACGCGCTTGTGCATAAAAATATTCCCGAAGAATTGGAAAATATTAATAATATTAAAATTTTAAAAGCGGATATAAGAGATAAAAATTCTTTTATGTCCGCCTGTGGAGATTTTCGGCCTGATATAATTCTTCATGCCGCAGGTATTGCGTCAGATGTTATTTCAGATGAAGAAGCTTTAGAAGTTAATTTTGAACCCGTAAAATACCTTTCCGAATTTGCGCTCGAAAAGTTTATATTTATATCATCGACTGATGTTTACGGTATAAAAGACTTTTTCGGCGAACATGAAAACGAACTTTGCTTTGATAAAAATCCGAAAAACCCCTATCCGAAATATAAGATTAAAGCTGAAAAATGGCTTGCATCAAATTTGGATAAATCAAAATACGTAATATTACGCCCGGGAGCGGTATACGGCGAAAACGATAAAACTCTTGAACATCGTATTAAAACTTTTTTAAAATATTCTCCGTACATCATACATTTCGGCAAATGGAGAGGTAAAAACAGATGGCCGGCGGTAAATGTCTTAACCGTTGCAAAAGCTGCGCTTTATTGCGCCTGTCTGAACTGCTGTAATGGTGAGGCTGTTAATTTGACAGATGAAAATATTATGACTATTGATGATTACTACAGAAAAATTGCATCAAAATATTTTCCCGATAAAAAGTTCAAAACGCTCTTTCTCCCTCTCTGGTGCGGGAAATTGGCAGGTTATATATCAGTAAAGCTTACACAGATATTAAAATTGAAAAAACCGTTGTTTGACCCCACTTCTTACTCATTATTACATGTGTCCTCAAATCTTGATTTCGGCCGCGAAAAATTAGATGCTCTGTTTTCGGAAAATATTCTTTCATCATGGTATAATTAACAACAGCTGAAAGGATATAATTTTTATGAAAACTATAAAGTTAACAAAAATGCACGGCTGCGGGAATGATTTTGTAATTATTGATTATCCCGAATATGAAAAGACCGGCATGAAGATGGATGAACTTGCCAAAAAAGTTTGTGACAGACACTTCGGCGTCGGTGCAGACGGTATGATAATCCCTAAAACTGATACAGAAGATACAGATTTAGGATGGTATTTTTATAACTCGGACGGTTCAACGGCGCAAATGTGCGGAAACGGCATGAGATGTTTTGCTAAATATGCTTATGACAATAAACTTGTCGATAAAAAAGCGTTCAGTGTTGAAACCCTTGCAGGAGTTATAAAACCCGAGCTTTTGGAAAACGGCCTTATAAAAGTAAATATGGGCAAGCCTGTTTTGGAAGATAAAAAAATTCCATTCTGGGGTGAAAGAACTTTGAATGCTCTGGACAGAGAATTCGATATTACGCCCGTATCAATGGGAAATCCGCACTGTGTGATTATAACGGATGAAGACCCCATGGAACTTGCGGTTAAATACGGTCCCGCTATCGAAAAACACGAATTTTTCCCCGAAAAAACTAATACCGAATTTGTAAAAGTTAAATCACGTATGGAAATAGATATGCGAGTTTACGAACGCGGCTGCGGTATTACATTGGCCTGCGGAACAGGTGCCTGCGCAAGCGTTGTTGCATGTGTTTTAAATAACTTAACAGAACAAAAAGTTAAAGTTAACCTTCTCGGAGGTCCCGTATTCGTTGAATGGCAAGGGTCTAAGGAAGATACACAGCAGGATATTTTCCTCATAGGTTCGGCAAACTACACCTTTTTTGCAGAGTATATATTGTAAAATACAGTATTTCCATGATATTATTATTTCATACACTAAAAAACGAAGGAGAATAGTAATGAAAACTTATGAATTATTAACTGTGTTTAAACCGAATTTAGACGCAGAAGAAGTAGATAAAGCAGTTGAAAGATTAAATGCTTTGGTTTCCGAATTAGGCGGTAAAGTAGAATCTACAGACAAAACAGGCAGAAAAAAACTTGCTTACGATATCCAAAATTTCAGAGACGGATTTTTCGTAACTTCAGTTTTAAGCTTGCCTGCTGAAAAAGTAGCAGAATTCAGACGCCAGTTAAGATTAAGCGACAACATTTTAAGAACAATGTTTTTAGAAGTTTCAAAAGCAGGAGTATAAAATATGAGCCTTGCAAAATCAGTAGTTACCGGAACAGTATACAGAGCACCGGAAAAACGTTTTACACAAAACAATGTTGCGGTATCTGCTTTTGTTCTTAACATCGGTGAAAGAGAAGAAACTTTGATAAGAGTTCTCTCTAAAAGAAATGCACTTGATGAAATTGTTTCATCTTTGACAAAAGGTGAAAGAGTTCTGGTTGAAGGCAGACTTCAGACAGCAGCCGTTAAAATGGACGACGGCTCCGAAAAAAGAATCTATGAAATTGATGCAAATACAATTGAAAGATTAGAAGGTGAAGGCGCGCCGGCAAACCAAAAATTCGGAACGGAAGAAATCGTTAAGTTTGAATCCGATGATATGTCAAACGAATTAATTAACGAGGATGAAATTCCTTTTTAAAATAGAGTAGTACAATATAAACAGGCTAGAAAGGCTAAATAAAAAAATGGCAAGACAAAACAACGACGAAAAGAAAAAACGTAAAAACTGCAGTCTTTGCGGCGACAAAGTTGAAGCAATCGATTACAAAGATGCAGCAAAGTTGAAAAGATACCTGACTGAAGCCGGAAAAATTATTCCGCGCAGAATTACAGGTAACTGCGCTAAACACCAGAGAATGATTGCAACAGCAATTAAACGCGCAAGAGAAGCTGCTATTATCGATTACGTTTTCGACTAATCAGTTATCAAATAAAAAAGACCGGTATTTTTGCCGGTCTTTTTTTATTCTGTGAATTGTATTCTGTAATAAATATCTGCTTTAATATATTTATTTATTGGTTTCTTTTTCCATAGTTTTAAGTTAATCTCCGCGGGTAAAGCTGTTACGGTAAACATTAAATCATTCTGCATGGGAGAAATATTATTACAGCCGTCTTTAAATTTGCAGCTTCCGCCGGGATGAATATAATCCCTGAAGATTTTTACGTCATCAGTTACATTATTATTTTCTTCAAACATACTTATGTTTTTTGTATCGAATGCGTAAACATAATCGTAACCGAAATCAAGCGCGTTAAGCCCCGATAACTGTATGGGATATCTTGTATTCCTGCCGTTAACTCTTGCACGGAATTTTAAAAAGTTCTTTGTCAGTTTGTATTTTGCAATAATTAAATTATTATTTTTGTTATATTTAATTGATAAAGGCAAAAATTTAGCATAATCTGCCGTACAAAATTCTTTGTTATCTCCTAAATCCCATGGCAAAAACGGCAGGCTTAAACCGACAAGTGCATCAGGATTATTCATTTGAGCACTGACTTTTGACGCTCCTTCAATTCTTTCATGGTAGTCTCCTTTGTAATTTAGCTGTCCGCAGGTTACAGTTCCCCACCATGGTTTACTGTCAGCAATTGCTCCGAAAACTCTTGCATCCGGCTCATAAGTTTCTGTTGAAAAAAGAGAATTTTTTACATGTTTTTTTCTTATATCAAAGATTTGTTTTTTTGTTAAATAGTTATATTTACTCATTGGATTAACTTGTATATTTTGAAACTTTGAATAATCTCTGATATTTAACATTTTGTTGTCATTGTAAGAGAAAAATAATGCAGGGCAGCAAAAGTATAAAACAGCTGCGAGTATAAAAATTTTTGCGGCAAGCAAAAATTGCGGGGGAAGTTTATCAAGTAACCCCGGTTCCTGATTGGAAGCGGCTTTTGCTGTATAAGACTTATTATCTGTTTTTATTGATTCTTTGCATATTTCTACTAAATCATCCAGTTCTGTATTATCAGGTGCAGCTTTTAAGAACTCTTTATGAGCAAGTAATACGTTATCATAATCTTCAATTGCTGAATAATAAAGTACTTTCCACTCAAGTAATTTAAGATTAAGAGGATCAAATTGAAGAAGATAGTTTATTTCATCCAAAACTTTTTGTTTTTCTTCAGGACTTGAATCTTTTGTAAGAGACGGTACTTTGTCTAAAAGTGTATCTGTAAGCTTTTCTAGTTCTTTTTTATCCATTATAACCTCTGGTATTTTTTTCTTTTATCTTGTCAATAATGAGAATTATATCAATGATGAAGGATATTGCTATAAATGCCAGGATTGGCGCTAATACAAACCATGAACCGTCTTTAAAGTAAGTAACAAGCTGGTCGTTCGTCTTAATAATAATGTATACGCCCACTGCAAAGAGTGCGATTGAAAGCAATTTAAACTTTTCTTCAATCTTTTTTGTAAGCATAGGCTTGGAGCCTTTATACAGATAATTCTCAATTTTTTCTTTTATATCCGTTTGTTCGCCTGCTCCTTCAAATTTGTAGGTAAAATCATTTATGTTTCTGCTGTAATCTATAATTTTATATATAAATCTTGTTGGTGAAAGAGGTGTATTTGATATTGAGAATTTTTTGTTGTTCAGAACTTTAAAATTAAGAACAATTTCTTTTAAGGTAATGTATGAGCCGTATTTATTATGAACAACTGCTGTTTTTAAAACCATTTGCAGTGCGTTTATATCACTATACCCGCAGACAAAATTATATTGGGACTTATTAAAATTAAAATTAATTCTTCCCTGCAGAAAATCAACCGATTTAAGATTAAGTGATGAGTTTAGCTTGTTTAAAGCCATCTGCCTTGATATGATTGAAACGATTAATCCCAAATAGAATACTGCCGGCAAAATTATAAATGTTAACCATGCAATCCATGGATCTTCAGGGTTGTCTGCTAAAAGTGAATTATATGAAGTTATTACCCAATTCCAGAAATGAGGAATTGACCAATCTCCGCCTGATATTGAAAAGTACATAGCAGACATTACGCCTGTATAAATTACGGAAACAAACAAAAAACCTGCAATCACCTGAATTGAAGTCTTTTGTGAAACATTATTTATATGCATACTCACCAACCTTTTATAAAAAAGGATAGCAAATTTTTCATTATATGTAAAGAAATTATTTTATAACTTCAATAGTATCGTAATCTACAAGATAAGGCATGTGCTCTTCCGTAATCAATTCACCGGGCAGCAGGACAGCAATTCCGGGAGGACACTCTGCGATTACTTCTGCGGCAATCCTTCCGGCAGCGTGTTCTTTTGAGATTACTTCTTTATGAGAATAAAAAGCTTCGCGCAAGGTCATTTTTATAATCGGAGTAAGCATAGGCATGTGCTTTTTCTTTTCAAGATAGCAGATGTCTGTGTAATGTGTTTTGTCAATCTGCTGTAAGCATTTAACAAGATATTGCATGTCGCTTCTTGTATTTCCGATATTTGATAAAATCAAAAGTCCTGCATCTGATGCGCTTTCAACTTCTATATTAAAATCAATTTCCAAAATTGATTCTAGGCGTTTACCCGAAAGCCTGTCATCTCTGATAAATACTTTAGTAATATCTGTTTTATAGCCGAAATCGGGTTGAAGATGATGAATATGTTCAAGTTTATCGATTTCTCGTCTGAGGAATTTTGCATTTTGCACCGCTCTTTCAAGCTGTTTTCTTCCGCGCGGGCTGTCAAGGTTTGCGCGTGCGGCATCAAGGCTGGCAAGAAGCATTAAAGAAGGGCTTGTTGTATGAAGCAGTTTCAAAGCTTTTTCAACAGCATCAGCATCAAGCAGAGAATTTTCCGCAATATGAAGCATAGAACTCTGGCTCATGCTTCCGCCTGTCTTGTGCAAAGAGTGGACAACGGCATCTGCTCCGAGTTTCAAGGCAGTTGTCGGAAGGTGGCTGTTAAAGTTCCACAGGCAGGCATGCGCTTCGTCAACAATAAGCGGAACATTATGTTTTTTGCAGATTTCTGCAATTGATTTAATGTCAGAAACAACGCCTTCATAGGTCGGGTTTGTAATCCAAACCATTCCCGCATCCGGGTTTTTACTAAGCATTTCTTCAACGCTTTCGGGTGTAACATTTCCCCAGATACCCCATTCCTCAAACTTTTTAGGTATAAGCCATAAAGGTTCAGCTCCTGAAATTATCATTCCTGTTAAAATAGAACGGTGACAGTTTCTGTTTGTAATAATTTTTTGTCCTCTTTTGGTTAAACCCATTGCAAGAGCAAGGTTTCCCGCTGTAGAACCGTTTATTAAAAAGAAAGTTTTTTTTGCACCGAATGCCTTTGCTGCAAGTTCTTGTGCTTCTTTTATCGGACCTGTTGCCGGATGAAGTGTTCCAAGCCCGTCAAATTCATCTGTTGTATCTATTGATAAAGCTTTTTTACCGATAAGTTTCTTAAATTCGGGCAAAGAGCCGTTTCCCTTTGTATGACCCGGAATATGAAACTGGTAAGTGGGGTTTTCATAAGCTTTTTTTAAGGCTTCTACTATCGGGGCTTTTACTTTTGAAGATTTTTCATTTCTTGTTACATTTGTCATAATAATTAATATACACTAAAAAAAATTTTTTTTGCACTAATTTTGTGTTACATTAATATTTGTGAACTATTTTTTTAAGAGAATAGCTTTAATACTTATTTTAATGATGTTTGCCCCGCCTGTGTTTGCTTTAGGAAAAAACAAACACAAGGAAATTAAACCTGTAGAAAAGCAGGAAGTTATCCATCTTGATGTTTCTAAGAATTCGGAAAGCAATGAAAAAGACGACTGGGTTCAAAAAGATATTATAAGGGATAACGTCGATACTGAATTCTCGATTTTTGACAACCTGATTGATACTAATCAGGAGACGGAACATCCTTTTAAGATTGAGGAAGAATCGCTTTTTGGAAGAATTTATAAAAAGAAGCTGGAAAGAACAACAATTCCTTCATTTTTGCTTAAAGACGAATTAACTTTTAAATATAAAAAAGGTCCGATTGATAAAGTTCAATTTTACGGTGCTTATCAGGGAAATTTCGGATTTGATTTTGAAGATTCGGATTATGATACCGACTATGGTTTCGGGTTTATGGAAGCGGGTGTTGTAGGGGATTTCAAAGACAAGAATACCGATTTTAAGTTACAGTTTAATTTTAAAAACGGTGAAAACAGAACATACCTGCAGGGGCTTGTAACTGATGCATATATAATGAACACACGTATTCCTCATCATAAGATTATCATCGGGAATTCACGAAATCAGGTCGGTGTTGAAGGCGGTATGGGGTCTTACGTTCTTCCTTTTGCAATGCGTTCGCAGATTTCAAGAACATTCGGAAACACAAGAGCTTTAGGTGTCAGGGTTGTAGGAGACTACGATTTAATTGACTACAGTGTTGCATTAAACAGTTCCGACAGGTTTTTTAAAGAATTTTTTCCCGGAGCGGAGTTTACGGGCTGGGTAAACCTTAAACCTCTTGGCAAAACTGACGGAAAATACGGAACACTCGTGCTCGGCGGAGGTTTAAACGCGGGGCATAACGATACGGATTATACAGTTGGCGGAGCTTATGCAAGCTACAGATATAAAAAGTTTATGGCAAATTTCGAATATGCAATAGCGGACGGTTACAACGGAACATACAGAAGTACGGATAAAGCCGAAGGTTTTTATACAACTCTTGCATACAGGATTACTCAAAAACTGCATATTCTAGCGCGCTATGATCAGTTTGACCCCAACAGAGATATTGCAAATAATAAAAGCAGAGAGTATTCTGTAGGTTTAAATTATTTTATTAAAGGGCAGGCACTGCGTTTAATATTAAATTACGTATTCTGTGATAATGAAAATACCGAGGATAGTCACAGGATTATCCTAGGTACCCAAATTGTTTTATAATTAATTTAGTGCGGTAATTTTTTAAAGAAATCTTTGTCTGTCAAAGCCTTGTATGTGCAGCTTGCACCATTCATTTTGTTCTGTGAAGTTAATGAACAGTATGCACTTTCGTCTTTATAATATGAATTACTGACGCCCATAGGTACTAATTTGCCATCCGAACTTTTTGTTAATTCAAACATAAATAAATCTTGCCCGAGACGATTTGGTTTTTTATTAAAACCGTTGACGTCGACTGAAATAAAAATATAAGCTACATTAGGGCTATTCCCTTGGTTTTCAAGCATTACTAAACTGCCATTGTTCATAATGAATTGCCCATCATCAAATTTAGTTAGGTCTATATACTGTGTCCCGTTAAAATTTTTGTATAGTTTCGATGTTTTTTCATCATCATCATAGTGCCCTATACAAGCCCCTTCATCACGGTTACCGCTGCCGCAGTTACGTGCAGATTTTATATATTTCATTAAAACGGATTTAGTTTCACCACCACTTGAAATTTCCGGAGTGAATCTTGTACCGTTATCAGCCATATACATCTCCAGAGCTTGACCAATAATGGAATAAGATTGTTTAAGGCTTGTTTCTAAGACAGCTGCTCTGTGGTTTGCTATTAGAACGGGAATTGTCAAGGCTGCAACTACCCCTATAATACCAAGAGTAATTAATACTTCTGCCAGAGTAAAAGCTTTATTTAGCATAAACACCTCATAAATATAAATTTAATTATATATAAGTAATTTAATCTATTTATATATAGATTAGTGTAACTTATTTTACACGTTATGTCAAGAAAATTATAATGATAGGATGATTATTAATGATATGAAAGATTTTCAACTGGTAAAATTTCTTTTGAACAAAGAATATATGTTGCAAAAAGACTTATCAGATAAATTGAACGAGTACTATGGGAAAAATACGAAACCTGCTAATTTTTCTTCTAAATTAAAAAGAGAATATTTGACTTTTAAAGATATTAAAGCAATCTGTAATATTTTGGAATATGATTTAATTATTGAAAAAAGAAAAAAACCTAAACCAAATGAAGTTTAGGTTTTTATGTTAACTATTTAATTTTTCTCTATTTTTCACAGTCGTGTTTAACATCTTCTTTAATTACGATAAGATTGTTGATAATTTTCATTGCGCATGTCGGAAGTACAACTTCATCAAGCCCGTTTGCGATACTGATGATTTTTCCTGCGCCAAGTACGACTTCATCGCCTTTGTAATAGAATTTGTAATCGTCTTTTCTGTCTGAACGAATTGTAATTTGACTCATTTTTGTTACCTCTTTTTTATAGTTATAATTAAATCTTTATAGGTGCATGGAGCGGCTACGCTCCTTCTTTAGTTTAGATTGTATAAGTTTATTTCAAACCCTGATTGTCGGGTGCAGCGGCACGCTGCCCTTTGTTGTTATAGAAAATTCCTTCTTCCATAACCTCGTTATAAATCTCTTCGTCTTTTTTAAAGCTTTCCTCGGTGTATGGATACAAATCAATACATACATCCATTTCTGTTTCAATTTTACCGATAATCGGCCAGATTTGTTCTCTTTTTGATTTATCTTCAATGTCAAAAATTGCGGCAAGCTCTATGTCTTCATCTTCGTGAAGTTTTCCGTCGGTGTGTACGCCGAATAAATAAATGCCTTTGAAATCGTTAAAAATACGATTAAAAGCGAATGCGATTTTTGCGATTACTTGATCAACAGAATTAGTCATAATTTATCCTTTTATTTTATCGGTAACATCATTTCTGTCAATCGTAACCTGTTCTGATGTTTCCAGATTTTTGACAGATACTTTATTTGCCTTAATCTCATCTTCACCCAGTATAAGTGCAAACCTTGCGGTTTTCGATGCTTTTTCAAGCTGTTTGGTGAATTTTTTATTTGCAAGGTCAAATTCTATATTAAGCCCCTTCGCTCTGAGTTCTTCGGCAAGTTCAAATGCGTCGGCAGGTGAGTTCGAAACAATGTATCCGTCAAGCTTTTGCGGTTCAATTTCGGGAAGGAGCGAATTTAATCTTTCCATACCCATAGCCCAGCCTACAGCAGGCGTATCTTCGCCGCCGAGGTTTTTGACAAGACTGTCATATCTTCCGCCTCCGCAGACTGCGTTTTGCGAGCCGAGATTATTGGACTTAATCTCAAAAACGGTTCTGTTATAGTAATCCAAACCTCTTACAAGAAGTTTGTTTTCAATATATTTTATTTTTAATTTATCTAAATATGATTTTAATTCTTTATAGTGCTGTGCGCATTCTTCACAGATGAAATCCGATTGAATAACTTTTTGGATTTCGGGTTTTGCGAAAATTTCTTTGCAGGAATCAACTTTGCAGTCCAGAAGTCTTAAAGGATTTTTTTCGTAGCGGTTTTGGCAATCTTCGCAAAGATTTTCAAGTTCCGGTTTTAAAACTTCTTTAATTCTTTTTTTATATTCTTCTCTGCATTTCGGGCAGCCGAGGGAATTTATTTCGACTTCCAAATCGTTTAATCCGAGTGACTTCAAATAATCTACGGCTAAAAGTATAACTTCCGCATCTGCTGCGGGTTCTTTAATTCCGAACATTTCAACACCGACCTGATGGAATTGTCTTTGTCTGCCTGCCTGCGGGCGTTCGTATCTGAACATCGGTCCTTTATACCAGAGCTTAACGGGAGCTGAAAGTCTTGCCATTCCGTTTTCAATGAACGAGCGGACTACGCCTGCAGTATTTTCGGGGCGGAGAGTTATTGAGCGGCCGCTTTTTTCAAAAGTGTACATTTCTTTGTTAACAATATCGGTCGTATCTCCAACACCGCGTGCAAACAATTCCGTAACTTCAAAAATAGGAGTTCTTATTTCTTTATATCCGTAACGGGTAAATATTTCCAGCGCATTTTTCTCAAGTTTATGCCATTGTTCAACTTCCTGAGGTAAAATGTCTTTTGTTCCTTTAAGCACTTTAATCATTTTAGTCATAAAATTATTATATAAATTTGAGGGTCAATTGTCAAATAAAAATGCAAAAAACCTTATATAATGCTTGTTTTAAACTTCTTCGGTAAATTCTAATTTAAACCCGAGAATTTGGCAGATATAACCCATTTCGTATAATTTAAGTTTATTTTGAGCAAGACGGTAGTTTAAATTTTGAGGAGAATAGTATTTTCCGCTTGCCTGTGATAGTTTTTCGGCAAGCATTTTCATTGTCCATGCTTTTTTTGAGAGCATTACTTTAACTTCTTTTTTTGCATCAATTTTTTTTAAATTACCGTTCTGCATACAAATAAATTATATATGTAATATTTGGGGAATATCAGCGACAGGTTGACAAAATAAAAATAATGTTGCATAATTAAAAGTATTATTTTAATTATAAAAAAATACTTTTATAAATCTAAAGGAGAATTGTATGCTCAAGAAATATAAATTTGCATATACGCTTGCTGAAATTATTGTTGTAATGTTAATTATTGCTGTTATAGCTGCAATAAGTATACAAATAACCAAAGCAAAGCTTAATAATATTATTTCTTATACATACTATTCTGCTTATAATACAATTCGCAAAGTTGCTGCGGAAATGCTTGCCGATTTTGACATAAAAAATACCGATTATATTATGACATTATTTAACCAACCCGTATATGCCGCTTCTGATGATTGTTTTTATTCTGAAACCGCACCGGATGGAGCTGTTTATTGTTATAATTATGAACTTGTTGATTCGTGTCAGGTACATAATTTTAATTGCGAACAGCATGCGGGTGAATA
Source organism: Candidatus Gastranaerophilales bacterium (assembly GCA_944324305.1). Taxonomy (GTDB): domain Bacteria; phylum Cyanobacteriota; class Vampirovibrionia; order Gastranaerophilales; family Gastranaerophilaceae; genus Stercorousia. The sequence goes on along the minus strand of CALUVV010000012.1, from coordinate 13,616 downwards.
CGGTATTACCTCTCAAATGTGCAGTATAGGAAATGCTATACCGTACGGGCTGTATATTACTAAAGGGCAATTGACTACTTCAACAGGTATTAGTAAGGTTTTAGATAAAATTAAAGATTTAATACCGCCGGGTCAATATGCGAGTATTATTACACAAGATTCATTATGCTCTTTTTATTGGGGAAGCGGTGATTGGCAGCCTTTAAGTGCTTGCCATGATACTGATAATGAACAGCAGTGCGGCTGGGGAGCAGTTAATGTTTTTCTTTCAAGTGAAGTCAAAGAGCCGGAGCCTGAACCTCCTGCCTGTGAATTGCCTTTTGAAACGGAAAAAGAAATTCAATATTGCCGGGGTAAAGAATTTGATGCTTTAACCTGCGCCTGGAAAAACATTACACCCTTCCCGCCTTCCTGCTCTGACGGATATCAATGGAATAATGCGCCTGTTGATTGTAAATGTGTTCCAACTCCACGGACTGTGCCTAGAAAGGGAGAAAATTTCTGCAAGCTTTTTGCTTCATATTCTAATACACGTTCAGGAACAAACGATTGCAAAGGTGATGCAATATCTCAAGAAACAAATGATTTTAGTACTTTAACACCTGATTTAACACTTCGTAACGGAATAAGGCTGTATAATGTCCGCCAAAACCCTTCATCAATTGCCGAATTAGCTGATAATATTCAGGGCGGTTCTTACGATGGGGTAGATAATATTAATTCATGGGGTTATACAATTTATGCCGATGTAGACGGTGTTAAAGGAGGCTCTAAACTCTGGGAAGATGTTTTTCCGTTTTATGTAACGCTTTCAGGGCGTGTAATTCCTGTTTATAAAGATGAACTAGGCGGTAACAGCACACGCCATCTTGCGGTAAGTGTTGAAAATGAAACTTTCAACGAACAGGGTAAACGTGTTATTAAATGGCTTGCTAAAAGTGTAAGCTTCAAAGAGGGTGCATGTGCAGCCGGTTATGTCGGCCCTTTGACCCCGTATTGCGGAAATCAGCCGAAATTATGCTTGAGCGGAACTTGTTCGGTGAAAGCTGTTGCTCCTGTTAAATTTTTCTTCTGACTCCAAATTGCTCTATAGTATCAAATTTAATTTGTGAGTTAGTATTAAAGGCTCCTAAATGCCGGAGCCTTTCTCTTTTATGTTTCCCAGCGTTTAGGGTCAAAACGCAGGTCTTTTACATTTAATTTTAAAGATTTCAGGTACGGTTCGAATTTTACAAGAAGCTGTGTTTTTCTTAATGTCAATTCCTGTGCTACAATTGCGTTTTCACAGGCAATTACCATTACTCCGCCGCCCATCATTGAATAGGGTTTTGATTTTTTCGCAAATTTTGAACCCGCAATCTTTTCCCAGAATTTATACAGATTATTGCGCGTTATAGCTTTTTTAATTTCCTTTTTTTCAAGCAGAACTTCAACAAGCGATTCTGTTGTTACGAAATCTGTGTAGAGAACCTTTTTCAATTTTGAAACCTGACTTTTTTATGTTAAACTTATAAAATGGATTATTCTAAATTAAATGATATCATAAAATCGTCCAAAAATATATTGATAATTTCACACGTTAACCCTGACGGAGACACATTAGGCTCAATGTGCGGATTGTACTCGGCAATTCTTGAAAATTATAAAAAAAGATGCGATATGCTTGCAATTTCAAAAATTCCCGATGTTTATTCGTATCTTCCGCATTTGTCAGATGTAAAGCATCTTGATGATGTTGATAAATCAAGAGAGTATCATTTAGTTATAAATGTTGATGTAGCCTCTGTTGACAGAATTTGTGACGCTAAAATTCTTTTTGAAAAAGCAAAGTTTAACATAAATATTGATCATCATAAGACAAACAACGCGTATGGAAATTTGAATTTTATCAATCCCGGCGCAAGTTCGACAGGAGAGGTTTTGTTTGAATGCTTTAACCGTATGAATTGGAAAATTAATCTCGATACGGCAATTTGTCTTTATACGGCAATTTTAACCGATACAGGCTCATTCAGATTTGATAATACAAAGCCGTCGACCTTTGAGGCTGCCGCAAAACTTGTACAAATCGGTGTTCAGCCTTCTGATATTTATAAAAAGGTTTATGAATCGGATTCAAAAACTCTTGTAATGTTTCAGGCGCACTGCATAAGCAAGGCAAAGTTTCTTAATAACGATAAAATAGCATATACGCTTGTTTATAAAAAGGATATGGAAAAATTCTCTGCAGGTGATGATTGCATGGAAGGCTTAACAGAAAAACTTCGCGCCATAGTAACCACAAGAATAGCATTTGTTGCCAAAGAAATGAAATCGGGCGGTACAAAAATTTCAATGCGCAGTAAATTCGCTGACGTTGCTGAAATATGCGGTGTTTTCGGAGGCGGCGGACATAAATTTGCGGCAGGATGTACGATTAAAGCGCCTGTCGAACAAGCAGCAGAAAAAATACTGGAAGAAATTAATAAACATGAACTTTAAAGTTTTTATCAGAGGTGTAAAAAGATTAGTTATATCTGTCATAAAAAATGATTTCTACGGGATGGCCGCTGAAATGGGATTTATGATGGTAATCGGAATTTTTCCATTTATGTTGTTTCTTACTGCCGTTTTCGGGTGGATGGGAAATAAGGCTTTAATGACACCGATATTAAGATTTCTTGCAACCTTTATGCCGGAGCAGGCAATGGATTTGATTGTTACAGTGCTTTCGGAAGCGATGATTTTTTCCCACGGAAGATTAATGGCGGTTATAGGTATTTGTGTAACTCTTGTGTTGTCTACAAACGGTATTGCCGTTGTGCTGAAAGGGTTAAACAGAGCTTATAAGGTTACGGAGACACGAAATTTAATTTATACGCGTGCGTTATCATTACTTATGGTTTTTGTTGACACTATGGTAATGTTTTTGAGTATAAACCTTATTGTATTCGGCAAAGCGATTATAAATCTTATGGTAAGTCATTTTCATATGTCAAAAGGTGTTGCGATAACACTGCTTACTCTGCGTTGGCCTGTTGCTTTTGCTGCGTTATTCTTTATGGCTTTCTTAAGTTATTATATTCTGCCTGATTTAAAAGGAAACGAAAGATTTAAAAGAAAAAGTGCAATTCCGGGAACATGGTTTTTTACAACTTTCTGGTTAATAGGTTCCTGGGGGTTTTCGATTTACGTGAACAATTTGAAAACTTATAACATGGTTTACGGAACAATCGGAGCGTTTGCTGTTCTTATGGTCTGGCTTTATTACACATCCGTTTTAATCCTTATAGGCGGCGAAATAAATTCCCAGGTTTATAACCAGCTTGAACGTAAAGCTCAGGAAATCAGAGATGATTTTGCAAAGCTTTCCGTTATAGAAAAAATTGTTCAAAAAGTCAAAAAAACTGATGACAAATAATTTTATTTGGTAAAGAACGGTTTTACAAGAACATAAATGTCATTGAACAGCACGAATACCAGAAGAAGTATTAATAATGAGAAAAATACCGTCATTATTTTATTTGCAATTTCTTCATCAACAGGTTTTCCCTGAATTTTTTCGATAAATAAAAATAACAGATGTCCCCCGTCAAGCGCAGGTATCGGTAAAATATTCAATATTGCAAGGTTCATTGATATTACCGCGGTCAGAAGAATTCCGTAGAAAATTCCTTCGCTGCTTATAATATCACCGCCCATTTTAGTGATTAATACTACTCCGTGCATATTTTTGAGCGGAATTTTGCCCGTAAATAATTGTTTTAAAACAATTATCATTGATTTTGTTTCGTTGTAAAGGTAATTCCAGCTTGCAGAAAGCGCGGATTTTACCCCTGTAATCGGGATAAGAACTTCTTTTCTGTCAAGAGTAATTCCGATAAGCCCGTCTTTGTCGGAATAAACCGTTTTAAGTGCGACTACTTCGCCGTTTCGTAATACTTTTATATCAAGCGGTCTTTCGCTGTCAGATAGTGCATATGCCAGATCTTTAAGGCTGAATGTTCCGTCAGTTTCTATAAATTTTCGGTCTTTTGATTTGTCACGCAGTTTGATTTGTTCATCTGAAAGTTTAGTCTCATCAGGTTTATAGAGCTCAACTGCATTTAAGACGTTTCTGCTTAAAACAACTTTTTCCTCTTTTTGAATTTGTTCGGGAATTTTTACGATTAAACCCCTAGGGATAATTTCATTTTCCGTAAAGGCAGGGTTAAGTTTTTTGAGATATTCGTAGTTTTTCTCTGCTAAACCTTCGTTGGTTTTGCCGTCAAAAGAAGCGCTGTATAGAGCGTAAAGATTTAGCCCGTATTTTGTATTAACCTGACTTCCGTTAACTTCAATAATTTTATCGCCTTTTTTAATTCCTGAGTGCCAAACACTTGCTTCTTTCGGCGCGACTATGTCATTAACGTATATATCAAATTTTCCTGACGGCATGTTATGCCACAAAGCCGCTGTCAAAAGTACAAGCACATAAGCACAGATTACGTTTGCAATAACACCTGCAGAAAAGATTATTGCCCTCTGCCAGATTGGTTTGTTCATTAATCTGTCGGGAGAATTTTGCGGTAAATCCGAATCTTTGTCATCATCGGGGAATGATACGTAACCGCCGAAAAGAAACGCGTGAACAATTAATGTAATATTTCCGACTTTCTTTTCCCACAGTGTCGGGCCTATCGGCAAGCCGATACCGAATTTATCGACTTTAACTTTAAAAAGCAAAGCTGCACCGAGATGCCCTAATTCATGAACAAGAATTAAAAGACCTATGAGTAAAATCATTATGACGACTGACATTAAATTATCCCTCTCAAATTATATATATAAACAATATAAGTATTTTACCACGAAATTTTTGAAATTTTATGCTTTAACTGATTGTAATTCTTCAAATGTTTGTGCACCGTTTTCTATTAACAGCCTAGCTATTTTGCTTTGTTTATATCTCAATGCGGTATCTAAAGCAGTATTATGTTTATAATTAATGATGTTTACATCTGCCCCGTTTTTTATTAAAAATTCAACTGTTTTATATGCATTTTTATTAGTTCTAGATAGTGCCCAGTACAATGCAGTGCCATGTTCCGCATTTCCGTTAATATCAGCACCATGTTTCATTAATACTTCTAAAATATCGATTTTTCCATTGCTTGCGGCAGCTTGAAATGCTGTCATCGGAATATCTGATTTAATATTTATATCTGCTCCTTTTTCGATTAAGAATTTTACAAGTTCGGTATGTCCGTTTCGGGCGGCTTTATATAATGCAGTTTGCTGCAAGCAGTCCTGTTTATTTATATCGCATCCTTTTTCTAAAAGAAGTTTTACTGTATTAATATTACCTTCGTTAGCGGCCAGAATTAGCGGAGAACCTATATTGTTGTTATTTTCATTTATTTTTGCGCCTTTTGAAAGAAAGAATTCAATCAATTCATTATTTCCATTTTCCGCAGCCAGATCAATAACATTTTTATTTTCACCGCTGTACATCACACTTTCTGTTTTGATTGATTTATCAAAAATTGCATTTATATCAGCTCCGTGTTCCACCAGAAGTTTTACAGTCTCGTTCTGGTTATTGCTTATCGCATGATGCAAAGCAGTTGCATTGCTGACTCCGGCATGGTTAATGTCTGCACCGTGCTCAAGGAATAACTTAACAAGTTCATTATCACCAAAAGCTGCTGCTTCACTCAAAGGAAGGTCAGGTATTTTATGACCCTTGTGAGTATACCAAGGTCTGTTCACGAAATTTTTTAATTCTTCCGCATCAGTCGGAATGTCTCCGTAAAGAACTTTTATACGTTCTCTTGCGTTAGTATTATTTCTTATAGAGGTTAGCTCTTCATTTGTAACCAATTTTAAAGGGTGATTATCCGCCGTGCTAATATTATTAATTTCATTTACTTCCGGTTTTTGTTTGTTTACAGGGGTTTCGGCTATATCGGAATTTGCCTTTGGTTTAATAGTATTTGGTGTTTCTTCTTTTATATTGATTTTTGGGTTCTTCTTCCACCTGTGTTTTATAATAACTGCTGCGGCTAATACTGCAGCAGCAGCAATACCTGCTCCTATATATTTTTTATTGTTATCAGAAACTGATTTTTTATTATCTTCCTTTTGCGCTTCTTTAAAAGATACATTTTTTGTTAAATTAAAAGAATGTTTGGAAACAGGTAAAATCCGCATGTTATACTTCTCCTTTTTTAAGTTTAAAAAATCGTGAAAAAATTTTTTTGCTATAAAAAAGACGGCAGTTATGCCGCCTGATTTATAATAATTCTTTCAGATAGTTCGGTAATGCGAAACGCGCATTGTGGTAATCTTTATTGTAGATTTTGCAAGTTTTTACGATATCTTCATACCTGTCATCCGCGAAGTAAGACAGAGGTTTAACCTCAGTTGAGCAGAACGCCCACGCCCAGTATCCGCCAGGGTATGTCGGAATATTTGATGTGTATGTCGAGCAAATCGGAAATACTTTTTTTAATAAATTATACATTTTTTTGATTTCTTCTTTGTTAACAAACGGGCTTTCTGATTGAGCGGCGACAATTCCTTTTTCTTTCAGCGAATTTTTAACGTTTGTGTAGAATTCTTCTGTGAATAAGCCTTCTCCGGGGCCCATAGGGTCTGTCGAATCTATTAAAACAATATCGTATTCATTCTTTTTATCTTTGATAAATTCTATTGCGTCTTCAACTTTAATTTCAACACGCGGGTCTGAAAGTCCGCAGGAAATTGCCGGTAAAAATTCTTTGCACGCATCAATGACCATTCCGTCGATTTCGCAGAGTACGACTTTTTTAACAGATTTGTGTTTCAGAACTTCTCTGACTGTACCGCCGTCGCCGCCGCCTATTACGAGAACGCTTTCGGGGTTTTTATGGTGCATCATCGGAATATGTGAAATCATTTCGTGATAATGATATTCATCGCCTTCGGTTGTCATCATTAAATCGTCAAGTGTTAAAACTCTTCCGAGTTCGGATTCTGTTTCAAAAACTTCGACTTTTTGGAATTCTGATTGTTTTGAAAATAAAACTTTACCTGTTTTTATTGCAATCCCGAAGCCTGCGGGTGTAATTTCGTGATAATATCCGTTTTCTATTCCGTTTTTAATCATTTTATTTTGCCCTTTCTTATTCGCCTAAAATATGTATGTGCAGGTGAAAAACTTCCTGACCTGCTTCTTTGCCTGTGTTAATCAATGTTTTATAAGATTTTAAACCGATTTTTTTAGTCGTTTCTCTGACTGCCGCTAAAAGTTCACCCATAAGATTTTTATCTTCAAGTTCGTTTAAAGACGCAACGTGGACTTTCGGAACCACAAGCAGATGAACGGGAGCTTTCGGGTTAATATCTTTAAAAACAACCGCATAATCATTTTCGTATACAAATTCCGTGTTAAAGTCACCGTTAATTATTTTGCAAAATATACAGTCGTTGTTCATAATGTTCATCTCCTTAATTTTTCTATTATTATATCTTAAAAAAATGTAAACTGACTTGCCATTTAAATTTATGTAAAGTAGAATAGAATTACTTGGGACCCTTGGGGAGGAAATTTAATATTTATGCCGGAATTAGCAAGACGACAGTACGACAGGCAGCAATACAGGATTAATCATTATAATACGGGTTATTATAACACGGGCAATGTTCAAATAGTCAGAGAGCCTGTGCGGGTAAGACGTAAAGTTGATACTAAAAAGGTTCAACGAAACTACTTAATTCACAGGATTGTGTCAGTTGCGGCTGTTTCACTGCTCGGATTAACTATTTTGCCTGCGGGATTTAATAAGGTAACGAAAATGATGTTTAATCCGACGCCTTATAAAGAGGTAAGAGCGGATTATCATAAGCTTTTATTTCCGACTTCGGATTATATTTCTAACCACTGGTTTATGGGACAGCGTTCGCTCGAAAGTCCTGAAACGAAAAAACCTCAGATGACATCACTTGTTGAGGGATCTCGTCTTTCGGGGCTTGAAAGTCAGCTTAATAATCTTTCCGCAATGTATCCTTCGATACATCCTTCAATTTATGTATGGGATTACGAAACGGGAAATTATGCAGATATTAACGCTGATGAAATTTTTCCGACCGCAAGCATAATTAAATTACCTGTACTTGTTGAATTGTTTCGTTCAATTGAGAAAAATCAGCTTACTATTTATGATGAAATGCCTTTGACCGAATATTACAGGACTGAGGGTTCGGGAAGTTTGCAGTTCAAGGCGGAAAATTCCAAATATTCAATTGATACTCTTGCGCGTATGATGATTACGGAGTCCGATAATTCCGCAACAAATATGCTTATGGCACGTTTGGGTTCTATGACGGATATAAATTCCGCAATCAGAGAATGGGGTTTGAAACACACTTATGTTCAAACGTGGCTTCCTGACTTAGGGGGTACAAACCGGTCAACGGCCCGTGATATGGCGGAAATTCTTTATAATATTGATAACCCGCAATTTTTGAGTACAAGTTCTCGTGAAAAAATATTTGATTATATGGGTCATGTGCATAATAACCGTTTAATTGCCGCGGGTTTGCCTGCGGGTGCGACTTTCCTTCATAAGACGGGTGACATCGGAAAAATGCTGGGTGATGCGGGAATTGTGTTTGCACCGAACGGAAAGAAATACATTGTTGTAATTTTTGCGCATCGACCTCATAATTCACCTCTTGGCAAAGACTTTATAGTAAAGGCGTCTGAGATAATCTATAATAATATGGTAAACTAGGGTGTTATTCGTCGACGTCGAATATTTTAGCTGCGCTGACATTAAGAGCAGTTGAAATTCTGTAAATCATTTTTAGGCTGATATTCTTATGGCCGTTTTCGATTTGACTAATATAATTTTCTTCGCATCTGACTATTTCAGAAAGATAAGCTTGAGTGTAATCTCTTAGCTTTCTATAATATTTAATTTTTAAACCGATACGTTTTTTAAATTGATTAAAGTCCATATAGCTAAGATAGATTACTTGACAGTAGATTTTAATTGGTGTATATTATGATAAATATATACTATATGGAAAGATAATAATGCCCATGGACAAACAACAGAATAATATGCCCGAAAAAGAAGTCTTAAAAAGCATTGATGTTATTAGAGAGGCGATGGATAATGCTTTTGAAGTTAATTTGCAATCTTATATCGAATTAAGAGCAAGATTAAATTATTTGGAACTTATTCTTACTCAAAAAAAGTATTAATTCTGCTTCTGCACCAGCGGAGATTTATCAGTATCTTTAAAATATCCGCTCTTCAGCAAAATATATAACGCATTTACCGTATTTACGGCTTTGGTTTTTTTGATTATATGAGAAACGTGATACTTTACCGCCGAACTCGTTATATACAAGGTCTTTGCCATCTCATTGTATGTAAGCCCGTCTTTAATCAGGTTTATTATTTCCTCTTCTCTCTCCGTGAAATCAAAATTAATATTGTCAGACATAATATTCATTCTCCTGATTATAATTATAAAGTTATCAGCTATATTATTATAGCGGACAGTGATTAGAAATTCAACAGGCAATATTTTACAATTCTGATATGGGCAGAAACGTTGAATTAAAATACAATTTTGGCAAAAAATTAGCTTATTTAAGAAAGAAACGAAACCTTTCTCAAATGCATCTGGCAGAAATTATCGATTCAAATTTTAATTATGTTAGTCAAATTGAATGCGGCAGAGCAAATATTACTATGAATATGTTGATTTTATTGGCTGATGCTCTGGATGTTGAAGCTAAAGAATTATTTGATTTTTAATTTTGTTATTTATGCTAAAATTTTTATATGACTAAGATTTTGGACTGTACTCTGCGCGACGGGGGACATATTAACAACTGGAATTTTTCTGATATTTGCGTACGCGAAACTTTGAACGCCTGCCGGAATTCCCGTGTTGAATACTTTGAAGCAGGCTATAATATGCCGGAATGTATTGAAGATGCCGATGTAAAACTTGTTATTATGGTTGATGCAAAAAATATTTGCCCCGTAAGCAAAAAAGCCGATTGTGTCAGACTTGCCTGTTACCCGCATCAGATTTCCTATGCGCTCGATGCTCTGGAAGAATATAAAAATCAGGGATTTGAAGTCTTTCTGCACCTTATGACCGCGGACAGGTTCGAAGATTACGAACGTTTGAAAAACTGGAAAAATAAAAATATTCTCACTTCAATTTACTTTGCAGACAGTTTCGGCTCATTTATGCCTGATGATGTTGAAAGAATTTACAGAAAATTACAGGACTGCGGATTTGAAAATATAAGCTTTCATGCTCATAATAATTTGCAGCTTGCTTTTACAAATACTATTAAGGCAATTGAACTCGGTGCGTACAGCGTTGATGCAACAGTTTTCGGAATGGGCAGAGGCGGCGGAAATCTTCCGATTGAACTTCTTCTTAAATATCTCGGAAAAGATTACTCTCATTACCTTGAAATTATAAAAAAATATTATAATGATTTATATAAAAAGTACCGTTGGGGATACGGTTATGAAGCATTAATCGGTGGACTTGAAAATATTCACCCGTCAAAAGTAAGTCAAACAATTGTATGATGCCTGAGTTGCGTCCGGCATTTATAATTTTTCTTAAAAGAGGAATTCAGAATGCTTTTAACAGACCATGTTCAGGCGATTATAAAATCCGCAAAATCTATTGTTGTAGCACGGAATTATCCGGAATTGGCACCCGAACACTTGATGCTTGCTTTAATGCTTGATCAGAATGATTTGCCGAAAATTTTACTGGAGCGTGTAGGCGTTGATAACCCCGAAATTGTTGACAGACTTAATAATTACGTTTCCAAACGCGCATATTTTGCCAGAGGTAAATTTTCCGATGTAAGGTTTTCAACCGAAACAATAGTGTTGATGAAAGTCGCTCAGGAAGAAGCCGAAAAACACGATGATGAACAGGTTAGTATTGAACATTTATTTCTTGCCCTTTTCAGAATTGACAACAGAACTTTAAATCATCTCTGGGAACAGTCAGGAATTAACAGACTTGAGCTTTACGAAAAAATGACCGAAGAAGTTAATAATATCGTAAACGTTGAAGAAACTATCGGTGAAAATTCAGCTCCCGCAGCAGTAAAAGAAGAAAAGAAAAACGATGCTTTATCTAAATATACTTCTGATTTAACGGAACTTGCAAGAAGCAGCAAACTTGACCCCGTAATTGGCAGGGATGACGAAATCCGCCGCACAATACAAATATTAAACAGGCGTTCCAAAAATAATCCCGTAATCATAGGTGAGCCGGGTGTCGGTAAAACTGCGATTATTGAAGGGCTTGCTCAGAGAATTGTCTCGGGAGATGTTCCCGAAAGTCTCCGCAACGACAAAATTCTGGCTCTTGATTTAGGTGCGCTCCTCGCGGGAGCCTCATACAGAGGAGAATTTGAAGAACGTTTAAAAGCAGTTCTTAAAGCGATTGAAGAAAAATCAGACGATTTAATGCTTTTTATAGACGAAATTCATACCATAATGGGAGCGGGTTCGTCAGAAGGCTCCGCAGATGCGGGTAATCTCTTAAAACCGATGCTTGCAAGGGGCGGAATAAGGGTTATAGGCGCAACCACAACCGACGAATACCGTAAATATATTGAAAAAGATAAAGCCATGGAACGCCGTTTTCAGCCGGTTACGGCAGACGAGCCGTCTGTTGATACTACAATAAGTATTTTACGCGGACTTAAAGATAAATACGAAGGCTATCACAGTATAAAAATAATGGACAGCGCAATAGTTGCTGCCGTAAAACTTTCCCACAGATATATAGCCGACAGATGCCTGCCCGATAAAGCCATAGATTTACTCGATGAAGCCGCATCGGCTTTAAGAATAGAAATCGACACAATGCCCGAAGAAATTGATGTATTTATCAGAGAAAAAATTCAGCTTGAGATGAATAAAAAAGCTCTCGAAAAAGATAATACTCCCGAAGCCGTTAAAAAACTCGATAAAATTACAAAAAAGATTACGGACTTGGACGCAAAAATAAATAAATTAAAAGAACAATGGCTTAAAGAGAAAAAAGTGATAGATTCCGCAGCCGCCGTTAAGCGAAATATCGAAAAACTTAAAGCACAAATAGAATTGAATAAGAAAAATCCGACAATGTCAGTATCTCTTGAAACAAAATACAGCCGGATGCTTGAAATGGAAAGTAAATTACGGACAATTCAGGCACAGGCAGGCAAAAAAAGGCTGCTTAAAGAACAAGTCGATGAAGACGATATTGCATCAATTGTAGCCAAATGGACAGGAATTCCCGTAAACCGCCTTATGGAAGATGAAGCGGGAAAATTAATCGGAATGGAAAAAGTTATGCATGAACGTGTGGTAGGACAGGAAGAAGCCGTTAAAAAAATTGCCGATGCAATCCGCCTTTCCCGTTCAGGTCTGCGTGACCCCAAACGCCCTATAGGGACTTTTCTTTTTCTCGGTCCCACAGGTGTCGGCAAGACAGAACTCGGTAAAACGCTTGCTCATATCTTATTTAACGATGAAGATGCACTTATTAGAATTGATATGTCGGAATTTATGGAAAAAGCCGCAATCTCAAGATTGGTCGGTGCCACAGCTGGTTACGTGGGTTATGAAGAAGGAGGGCAGCTTACCGAAGCCGTAAGGCGTAAACCTTATTCGGTCGTCCTCTTTGATGAAGTTGAAAAAGCTCACCCCGATGTCTTTAATCTTATGCTCCAAATGTTCGATGACGGTCGTTTAACCGACGGTCAGGGCAGATTAGTTGATTTTAAAAATACAGTCATAATTATGACGAGTAACCTCGGAAGCGATATTATTCTTAATGAAACTCTTTCCGAAACGCAGAAGAAAGACGAACTTGACCATGTTCTTAAACAAAAATTTAAACCCGAATTTTTAAACCGTATTGATGAAATAGTCATGTTTAAGGCTCTTACGCTTGGAGAATTAACGTATATTGTAGATATTCAGGTTAATTCTCTGAAAAAACGCCTGCTTGAGCAGGATATTGAGTTTGAAATTACGGATAATGCTAAAAAATATCTTGCCAATGAAGGTTACGAACCGCTTTACGGAGCAAGACCGTTGAAACGTGTTATAAGACAGCTTGTTGAAATTCCGATATCTTTGAAAATTCTTGAAGGGAAATTTGTTAAAGGGGACAAAATCTTAGTTGATGCTAAAGATGAAAAGCTTTGCTTTGCTAAAAAATAAAAACATGTGACATCTCACTTCCTTTAAAAAGATAAAAACATCGTAAATAATTAAAAAAAAGGAGTGGAAGCATGAAAGAAACATTTATTAATCGCAATGTCGGGGGGGGGGCAGCCTAAACCGCTCCATTAAAGGCTTAACAGCATTCACGTTAGCAGAAATGATGGTCGTCATGCTCATAATGAGCATAATTTTAGCTGCCATGGCACCTGTCATGACAACGCGAAGTAAAGCGGACAGTTCTTCACCATGGCGTTATTCCCCTGAGAACTTATCCGATGCCTATTTCGGCGCAGGCGAAAGCCAGATAGCACTAATCGGCCAGCCCAATAAGCTTGAAACAGATGATGCCGCTCGTTTAATATTAAACACAAGTTCTTCTTTGCCTGTTCACCT
>CALUVV010000011.1 GCA_944324305.1 Candidatus Gastranaerophilales bacterium | reverse complement strand
CGTAAAGACTCACCTCGGTGACAATACTCGGCGGGCCACCGCCCGGGAAGATAACTCGTTGCCAGCACCTTTGTTTAAAAAAGAAGAATTTGATTTTAATATCAGGTTCTTCTTTTTTTTGACTTTTGTTATTTTATTATTAAGTTACAGATATGTTTATATTGGAGTTTTTCAAAAAGAATAAATCCTGCTGTCACATAAATATACATCCTGATGTTGATTATGCATATTGTCCTGATTGCGGTGAACTTATAGAAAATCAGTGGTTTCTTGTGCGTTGTGCCTGCTGCGGTGTTAAATTAAAAGGAATTATAAAAAACGGTGAAATTATACCTGAAAAACACTTTTGCCATAACTGCGGCGGGTTTGATTATGTAATAGAAAGAATTTCAAAAATTAATTTTATAGATATTGCTTATGCTGTACTTGTGAAAGCTGTAGTAAAAAATAACGATTACAAATATACTCAAAGCTGGGTTGAAACTGATTTTAGAACATCCAATTACAGACCGCGACTGCTGCAAAAATTCCTATAAAGTCGGCCAGTAAACCTACCAAAAGTGCGTAACGAAGTTTTGAAATTCCTACTGCTCCGAAATATACAGCAAGTATATAAAAAGTAGTTTCGCTTGAACCGACCATTACGGCTGAAAGTTTAGTTGCGTAATCATTCGGGCCAAGGTTGTGTGCAATATCTGAAAATACACCGAGAGCTGCAGAACCTGAAAGTGAGCGAACAATCATTATAGGAATTGTATCAGCAGGAACATTAAAATGTGACAGCATAGGACTTAAAGCTTGCCCGATAAGTTCTATTATTCCGGAAGCTCTGAACATTGATATTGAAACAATTATTGCGACAAGATATGGAATTATATTAACTGCGACTTTAAATCCGTCTTTTGCTCCGTCTGTGAACGTTTCATAGAGAGGTACTTTTTTGAATAAACCTGTCGTAAGGATGATTATAATTATAGCCGGAAGTGCCCATAGAGAAATTATATTCATTAATGATTGAAACATTAATTATTCTCCTTTCCGTTTTGCTGGGGTTTCCATAATCTTTGAAATACTTTCGCAAGGACAATTGCACTTAAAAATGCTGTTGATGTCACCAGAAGAGTTGGTGCAATTATTTCCGTGGGATTTTTGTAGCCTATGCCTATCAGCACAGCTATAACTGTTGCAGGAACAAGCTGAAACCCAGCTGTGCTCATTGCTAAAAACATACACATTGCATTTGATGCGGAAGATTTGTTTTCGTTATGTTTTTGTAATTCTTCCATAGCTTTAATACCTATCGGAGTTGCGGCATTTGCCAATCCGAAAGCATTTGCTGTAAATGCCATTGCAATATCACCTATAGCGGGAGAATTTTCAGGTATTTCATTAAATAATTTTTTTGTGACGGGTTTTATTATTTTTGCTATAAACTTAATTATACCGCTTTTATCGGCAATTTTCATCATGCCGAGCCAGAATGCCATTATGCCTATAAGTGAAAATGCCACTTTTACAGATAACTCTGCTCCGGTAAGGATAGAATTAACAACGTCTGTCAGAGTGCCGTTTATAGCTCCGAAAATTATAGAAACTACGATTAATATGTAAAATATGTAATTCATAGGAAGATTATAGCATAAATTTTGTTTTTTTAATTATGCATACTCTTCCACATTTCTAATGATGATACACCGCCTTTTTCATAAGAATTTATCCCGCATCCGCTAGGTAGTAATTTATAATTGTTTCCGTCTTTAGAAAAACTCAGTTTAAATAAATCATGACCCCATTTATTAGGTCCTTTTTGTCCGTTAACATCTATAAGCATTGAAATCGGTACAGTATCTTTAAGATAAGAGATTACAATTGAACCGTCATTTAGGACATAAACAAGATTATTATTATTTATGCTATTCTTGTTTAAGCCTGCGCAGTTCTTGTTATTATTTTCAAGTTCATCTTCGGTATAATCAGGCTTATCAGTTATCAGCGTGTCCAGACCTTTATATTGATCTTGCTGTAAACAGCCGTTATCTGCGGCTTTTGTGGTACATATTTTCCCTATTTTAAGATTATTTTCTACGGCCTTTCGAAAATCTTTGCATGAATTTGTGTTCCCCCATTCTCCCTGTACACCTGTCACCAGGTCTGTATGGTAACAATCAGTTACACCTCCTACATCATATACAGATTTATTATAAGCCTGGTATAATGTCGAGTAGAGTTTTTTATACTGGTTTTTCAATACCATTTTTTTATGGTTGCTTATTAATGCCGGCATTGTCATTGCGGCTACAACTCCTATAATGCCGAGTGTGATTAAGACCTCTGCAAGAGTAAATCCTTTATCAATTGTCATATGACCTCCATTGCATATATATATTGTATTATATGATATATATAGCATAAAGTCAATTATATAATGATAATTTTAGCATGTTTTTTTATTCTAAATCCTAGTATCCTCTATTAAAAGGAGCTCTTATGAACAGAAAACTTTTCGGACAAAAACTTAAAAATTTAAGAAAACTGCATAACTTTACGCAGGAAAAAATGTCGGAATTAATTGATATAGATGTTCGTCAAGTTGCAAGGATTGAGGCGGGTGAAAGTCTGCCATCCGTAGTAACTCTACAGAGAATGGCAAAAATACTTGCTGTTACTCCAAATGATTTACTGAATTTTGAGAATGATGAAGCAAACACCATAAAAACATCTTTAAAATCTGACATAATTGACATTTTATCTCTGGCAAAAGAAGAGCAATTAATCTTAATTAAAAAATTAATCCTTGCTGTTTTATAGATTAATGTCTGTGGTGTCTGTGATGCGGCGGTGGAGGCGGGACATCATGTCTGTGATGGTGATGCGGCGGCGGGGGCGGATACATAATTCCCGGCAGTGTAAATAATTTTACAAAGTCGGAAATTTGTTTAGCTTCCATATAATCATTCATAATGGCTTTATATTCATTATAATTTATAGTGTTTGGATTTGAGTCTTCTTCATTGTATGCTTCCGAAAGGGCGTTAAATTTTGCACTTGTTTGTTGTTCTTGTGCAGGGGTAAACGGATAATATATGTTGTATCTGTTCCAATTTTTTCGTTCTGTTCTTACTACTTCATTAGCGGATATTGCTCCGTTTTCATTAGTATCAAGTTCATTGAAAACTTTACGCATAGATTTATTATAATCCACATTTCCATTGTCGCCTACTATAAAGCAATTCGGTACCGGATTAAGATTTATCGTATTTAGTGTTGGTAATGGCGGTACTGTTATGTAGGTCGGAGGATATATAGGAGGATAAAATATTTGTGCATCTGCTTCTTCTGCAGGAACAACCGATGCTAATGCTATGGCCGCTGCTCCTGCTGCGTTTTTTAACCTGTTTGTTTTATTAGAACCTTCTCCATTAAAATGCGGATTTGTTTGATAACTTTTAATTGCTGAAATTCTCATACATACCCCTTATATTTAGACCATATAATTATAATATGCAATAAAAAATTTTTTTGTTTATTCATTAAGAAATTTTTACAATTATCTGTGATATACTTCTCCTAAAAAATCATTCCAGTAATTTTTTCCTTTTTTTGTCGGGTGTGTATTAGTTAATGCATAGTAAGCGCAAGATGTATTTTTTGAAATATTAGTACTTGTTTTTGAACAATATTCTGCACCTATATTATTAAAGTTCCCACAAACGCCGCTGCCACTGTTACATGATGAAGGGTTATTTTTATGCTCTTGTCCTACAGGTAAAACTTTGCCATCTACCGTGAATATAAACATAAAGTAATCAACACCATAGCGGTTTGGCCTTTTTTGGCCGTTTATATCGACACAAATAACAGGTCCGTTTTCTCCTGATTTTGGTGCATCATTTAAAATTAATATTGCACCTGACTGGTTATTTCTAAAACCTGTATTATCGCATAAAAAAGAGGAATTTGCTCCTGTACTGTTTCCGCCGCCAGAATAATTTTTTCCGTTCAAGTAATGTATGTCATAAAAAGCAATAAAATTGCCGTCATCGTCCATTGAACCTTGTCCGGAAGATGTTAAAGCCGTTGAGCCTTTATAATAACTGAAAATTAAATTTGCATCCGATACTGAGATCCCGGCGGATCCTGTTTTTCCTGCTGTATATTCAGGAATTGTAACACCGTTTTCTGCTGCAAATAAGAGTGCAAGTTGGTTTAACTCGGAATAAGTTTTTAAAAAAGCTGTTTGAAGCTCTTTGTTTTGAGTTTTATTAAATAGTACGGGCATTGTCATGGCTGCTGTTATGCCTATAATACCCAGAGTAATCAGGACTTCTGCCAGTGTGAACCCGTTTATTTTCATATTTGTACCTCTTTAATCCACTATTATAATACTGTGTCTACTATTATAATAGTGTAGAAGGAACATTGTCAATAGTATAAAATTTTATTATGACAGAATATAAAGATGTTCTTAAAAAAATCGGCTTGAATTTTAGGGTAGAAAGAACCAAAAAACGCCTGTCTCAGGAACAATTTGCCGAACTGGCAAATGTTCATACAAATTACATAGGAAAGGTCGAAAGAGGTGAACAGAATTTGACTGTCAGAAAAATAGTTGAACTTACAAATGCTCTTGAGTTAACGGTTGATAAAATTTTAAATATTAGTTAACAGAACTTGCGTAAAAAATTTTTTTCTTATAGAATATTTTCCGTAGAAGTATTATGAACAATATTACAAACGCAATGATGATGAATATGATGATGATGCAAAGTTCCGATTACGGCAGTTTGTGTTTTTTGTTGCGAATGTGATGCTTTCAAATAAAAAATTTTAAAACTGCCTTCTTTAAAGGCAGTTTTTTTGTTTAGCAGTATTTGAAAGGAATTGTCATGATTAATAAAGTTAATAATTTTGAGCAGAACAGTTTATATAAAAATTTAAAAAAATCAGTTAAACCTCTTGATAAATTTATTCAATCACAAGAAAATTTATCTCATACAAGATTTATTCAGGATACTGTCACAAACTGGGTTCCGAAAGCTTTGTTTGCCAGAAGTATTGCGGATTTCGGAGATATGAGCTTTCTGGAATTTTTGGAATCAGGTATTTTTTATTTTGCTCCTCCGTTAATAGGTGAATTTCTTTTGAGAAGAAAAATGCTTCCCAATATTATGCCCGGCAAAATTGCTAAAAATCCTCATTTGACCGATTCTATTGAAAATATTTTAAAAAATAAAGAACTTCAAAAAGGCGGAATTAATAAAAGGATTATTGCCGCAAAAACCGCACTCGTTGCGGGATGTATTTGCGTTCCTGTAGCTGAATATATGCTGAGTTTTGCAAAAAATCTTTTTACTTTAAAGGTTTTTAAAAAGAGCAATTTTGATAATATTGCCAACCTTGATAAAACAAATAAAGAAGATGTGGAACAGCAAAAAAAAGTTGAAAGAAATGCAAAGAAAAATTTGAAAAAGGGTGCACTGCTTTCTCTCGGAGGTTTTGGCGCTGCTGCTGTCATTGCTGCTTACGGACATAAATCAGATGCTGCACAAAAATTATTTAAAACTATTTTAGAACCTGCTGATTTGGTTACAAAAGTTTTTCCGAAAATTAAAGGCTCTAAATTTGATAAATTTTTACACGAATATACAAAACTTGATTTTGACAGCAAAGACGGAAAACTTGCCTTAAGCAAAGGACAGCTTGCACTAACTGCAATCAGCGGTCTTTTCGGATACAGCGCGGCAGCAAAAGACAGAGGAAAACTTGATTTTCTTGAAGTCTGGACACGTGTTCCTCTTGTTGTCTTCTATACAATTTTCGGAAGTTCAATGTTTGATTATGCATTTAAAAAATATCTTATAAGAAATAATAAATTTCCTGATTTAATTCAAAAAACTTCATCAGGAGATATGCACATACCTTCCCGTAAAGAATTACCCGATATTGCACAGAGAATTGCTAAAAACAAAAATCTTAACCCGCAGGATGTAATGAACAGATTAGTAAAGGAAAAAGCTTTTGTAACTGCTGTTCCATATGCTTTTGCCTTGCTGTTTATGGGCTTTTCTCTTGCAGCAATTACAAGATTGTGGACACAGTTCAGATATAACCAACAAACAAAAAAGCAGGCAGGAACAGCACAACCATTTGTAAAACCGTCGTTTACAGCGTTTTATAATAAAAAAGTATAAATGTTTACTTTTATAACAATTTATAAAGTTTTGTAAATATGTTCAAAACCCTTGAAAAATAAGCGATAATACCTCATAGCATAGCATAGCATAGCATGCGAGGCGAGGTATACTTTTCCTGAAATCACACCTTTTTTCTTTTGTTTATATATTTAATAAGACAAAATAAGAGAGGCAATTTATGGGTGAATTCGGATCAATAACCACCAAGTATTATATTAGTACGGATAAGTACGGAAAAAAAAATAATGTCAGAAATAATTTGAAAACTAAAACTGATATCCGTATGACTAAGGATGGATCGGTTATGTCAAAAAAAGTGTCAAACGGAGCTCCTAAACAAACTTCTCAAACAAAAAATGTTTCATTTGCTAACATCGTTGATGCTATGGGGATTTTAAATAAATCTTTAAGCTCAATTACTTCCTCAAATAGTAATTCGTCAGGTACTTCTGCTGTTTCAACTCCGGCTGCTTCAAATTCTTTAAATAATGAACCGTCTGTGTCAATTCCTGATAACGGTGCTTCTTATTCAGGTCTTGCACAAAATCTTAGTGCAGATAACCGTTCAGCAAATGATTATGATTTTAGCTCGCTTAACAAAATGGATAGAACTATAAGCAGCAGCAATAAACTTACTATAAATGAACTTAACGATATGAAAAATGAATTATCTGCATCTTCTGTTGATGTCGGCAGCCGTTTATCATCTGCAGAAGCTGATTTTAGCAATATTCGCAGCCAAAAGCTTACTGCCGAGGCTAACGCCGCAAGGCTTGAAAGTGCTGTAGGGAATGCCAAAACAACACAAGAAAATACCAAAAATACGTTAGATAATAATACGAGTAATTTAAATTCATCTGTCAAAGCTCGTGATACACTTGATGAACAGTTAAGTTCTGTTAATGAACAGTATGAAAAGGATTGTGAACAGGTAAAAACTCAAGAACAAAATAAAACCTCAGCCCAACAGGAAGTATCATCTGCCAAGACATCAAAAAGCAAAGCTCAGGCTGCAGTATCAGCAGCAGCTCAGTCTTTGCAGGCGGCTGAAACAAATCTTGCAGGAACTCCAAAAACACTTGATAACGGGCAGCCAAATCCTGAGTATGAAACTGCCAAAGCAGCTGTTGAAAAAGCAAAAGCAGAAAAACAACAGGCTGATGAAGCTCTTCAGCAGGCGGAACAGGATTTGGACAGTGCTCAGCAAAAACTGGATAATGTCGAAAAAAGTCTTGAAAAAGCTCAAGAAACGAAACGTAATACTCTGCAATCTTTACAAAAGACAGATTCAAAATATAAGGATATGGCACAAAAATGTGAAAAAATGCAGGATACTGTTGAACTAAATCAGGAAGCTTACGACAAATCACTGGAAACATTCGATGATACAAATGCGAATTACCAGCGTCTTAATTCAGAGCTTGAAGCCCAACAGGGTTTGTTAAATCAATTTGAAGTTTATCAAAATAAAGTTGATAATTACAAAAATGCTTCAGATAAGATAAAAGCATTAGATGCAAAAATTGATGAAAAATTGAAGGAAAAAGAAAATATGACAAATACAATGCTTGAAAAAGTTGCATCATCTGATGGCTGCTCTGCCGCAAAAACTCCTGCCGAAAATCTCTTATCAATGAAAGACGGTCCCGCTAAATTAAATGATTTTGCATATACTGGCAAGATGGTAAATACTCCAAACGGTTCCTTTGTAGATGAATCTCAAATGAAAGCTCTTCAGGGAAAAGATGTAATTAAAGAAGATGCTTCATTCTTTGAAAAATCAGGATGTATTGCAAATTCTGACGGTTCTTATACAAATTCTGAAAATGGCTGGACATGGATTAACGTGAAAGATAATACCTGGGTTCGTACAGATTGTATAGCTGACAATGCAGAGTACAGGGATATTGCTAAAGCTAAATATCCTGATGTGTTTGAGGCTTCACAAAGAGCCAAAGAACAAGATGCTGATTACGGAATTCAGGGATGGGTTCCAAACAGTAATTTAAATAAGTATAGAAAGTATTAGGCAGTAAAAAGCACCTTTTATTTAAAGGTGCTTTTTACTTATTGAATTTAAAAAAGACTAGCGGCAGCAAGAGCATTCTGAACAAGTGCATCCGAGAGCTTCTTTTGCTTCTTCCAATCTTACTTTGATACGACCGTCTACTGCAATGCCTTCACCTGTTGCTTCTGATATAAGTAACGGGTTGATATCTAATTCATCAATGAATTTGAAATCGCTTACGAGTTGAGACAATCTCAATAATGTTTCCTGAATTTGGCCGATTTGTGCAGGTTTTGTACCTCTTGCGCCTTCCAACAATTTGTATGCTTTTACTGATTTAATCATATCCATAGCATCAACATCTGTTAAAGGAGCAATTCTGAAAGTTACGTCTTTCATAACTTCTACGAATACGCCGCCTAAACCGAACATCATCATAGGACCGTATTGAGGATCTGTTGCAATACCGCAAACCATTTCACGGCTGCCTTTTACCATTTCCTGAATGATTACACCTTCAAGACCGTCTAACAAGCCTTTTGCTTCAAGTCTTTCAAGTAATCCTTTGTATTCTTTTCTCAATTGTTCTTCTGATTTAATGTTAACAACAACACCGCCGACATCTGTTTTGTGGGATGTGGTTTTTGAAGTCATTTTCATTACTACAGGATAACCGATTGAGTTTCCGAGTTCTACAACTTCTTCTTCGTTTGTTGCTAAGCCGTATTTGCAAGCTCTGATACCGTATGCTTGAAGTACGTCAATTGATTCAAGTGTTGTAAGCTGTGCTCTGCCTTCTGCAAGTGAGTTTTTAATTATTTTTTCAACTTTAGCTCTGTCAACATCGAAGCAAGGAATTTTTCCTTCGGGTCTTTCCATCCATAATCTCTGCTGGTTTAATCTGTTCAAACCGTCAGCAGCTTCTTCCGCATACATAAAGAACGGCATGTTTACATTCATGTCTGAAAGTTTTGAGAAGAATTCATTCTTAGTCATGAATACGCCGATTACAGGTTTTTCAGGATGTTCTGCTTTAATTTCCATTAATGCTTTAGCAACATCAATGTCTTTCAAGCCTAAGAACGGAAGATAGATTGTAATAATCATATCAACATTTTCATCTGCAATAACTGTTTCAAGCGTTTGTTTGTAGTGTTCGATAGGTGCTGATGCAATCATATCTATCGGGTTTTTAACAGAAGCAGCAGAAGGCAGGAAACTTCTTAGTTTTTCTTTTGTTGCATCTGAAATTTTAGCCATTTGCATACCGTATTCGCATACGGCATCTGTAGCCATAATTCCGGGACCGCCTGAGTTTGTGATAATTGCTACTCTGTCGCCTTTAGGAATAGGGCAGTTTGCAAATACTTTTGCTGTTGCAAATAAGTTTTTCAAAGAAAATTCTCTGATAACACCTGATTGATGCAATAATGCGGCTGCGGCTTTATCGGCACCTGCCAGTGAACCTGTGTGTGATGAAGCTGCGGAAGCACCTGCTGCTGAACGACCTGATTTTAATGCTAAAATAGGTTTCTTTTTAGTAATTCTAGAAGCTAATTTTCTAAAGTTAGCAGGGTTTTGAATTGATTCCATGTAAAGAAGGATTTGTTCAACGTCTTCATCATTTTCCCAGTATTCGATAGCTGTTTCGGCGTTAACATCAGCCTGGTTGCCGATTGAGATGAATTGAGCAAAACCTAAGTTAAGGTCTTTCAAAATATTCAAAATGCCGCCGCCTAAAGCACCTGATTGAGAAACAAAACCGATGTTTCCGCGTTCGGGAAGGCTTTCAGCAAAACATCCGTCCATACGAATGTCAGGATGAGTGTTTACTACGCCTAAGCAGTTAGGACCTACACATCTCATACCGTATTCGTGAATTTTTTCAACTAATTGTTTTTCAAGTTCTGCACCTTCTGCACCTGTTTCTTTGAAACCGGCAGTAATTATACAAATACCTTTAATACCTTTTTCGTGGCACTGATCAATTGTTGATAATACAAATTTGGCGTTTACAACGATAATTGCAAGGTCAACTTCTCCGGGAACTTCCGTAACTGAAGTATAAGCCTGCAGACCTTCAATAATTCCGCCTTTCGGGTTTACGGGATAAATTTTTCCGTTGAATTTGTATTCCTGTAATCTTTTCATGATATCAGAACCAATGGTGTGTTCTTTTGTTGACGCACCGATAACCGCTATTGATTTCGGTTTCATAATTTTGTCTAAAAGATTCATTTTTTGTCCTTTCTTTTCTTCTTATTTATTATTATTCATCTTGCATTATTTGCATAAATCTTCGACCGAGTTTATTAAAAAATATTTTTGATTTTTCTTTGAATGTCGGAGGTAAAGTACTTAATTTTTTATCAAATTCTTCAATCGCATATTGAGCCGCAACATCATAGAATTCGAGATTTTTATCCATGACAACAATATGTCTTACAGCATTTCGTCTGCCAAGGTCTATTTCCCGCTGTGCAATTAAATTAACCGTATTGTTAGGATGATCTTGTTTAATAAATAAATCATACGGTTTTTCGGCAATCATTTTTTTCATTGTTTCAAGATGTTTCCTTACAAATTTGCAAGGATAATAGCTTAAATCCTGATCTACAAATACTTTCCCCTGAAAACCGGTTGTATTTTGTGAATTATTATTTGAAATTTTTTGTACCTGCATTACTGTAACCTCTTATTAATATCCGTTCGGAATCCATTCTCTGACACGGAATTTCGCACCTAAATCTTTTGCTATATTTTCACAAATTGTAAGGTCAAGGTGTCTGCCTTTGTAACCTTCAACAACGCTTGCAACAACTGAAATATTTTCATCAGCACAGGCTTTAATGAATTTTTTTACTTCTTCATAAGCTTCATCGAATTTAGGTTGTGAAAGTTCATTATATTCTGTTTTTGTAGGAGCGTTTAAGCTTACTGAAAACTCATCTATTAAGCCTTTAAGCTCGGGAACAATATTTTTTTTGTAAATGAAATTTGCATGGCCGTTGGTATTAACGCGGATTTTAGTATCGGGGTATCTGGTTTTAACATATTGTGCCGTTTTTTTCAGAACTTCGAATTTTAACAGAGGTTCACCGTAACCGCAAAATATAACTTCATTTGCCGGCTCAAAAGTATTAAACTGTTTAATAACATCTTCTGCGGTTGAATTTTCGTCATCAAGCCACAGTTCTTGTCCCTTAACATCATCTTTGTCTTTTCTCAGGCAAAAGATACAGTCATTTGTACATCTGTTAGTAAGATTAATATAAATTTTTCCGTCAAGTAAATATACTAAAGTGTTTGCCATGACAAGCCTTTCGATATCAAAATTATCGCATGGGCAAAAATATTTTACAAGCAAATATTAATTACT
The DNA here is from genome assembly GCA_944324305.1 of Candidatus Gastranaerophilales bacterium. GTDB lineage: Bacteria > Cyanobacteriota > Vampirovibrionia > Gastranaerophilales > Gastranaerophilaceae > Stercorousia. The sequence continues at coordinate 52,193 of CALUVV010000011.1, read as the reverse complement.
TTTTAGCTTTTTTTTCGTTAGAGTAATCCGCGGTTCCGGGGAACTTATCCTGACCTGTTGTCATTTTAGTAATCCAATATTGCATTTTCGGAATTAAAGTCGAGAGGAACAGTGCGGAAACAGCAAAACCGATACCCCAGTTAAATGCGTTCTTAATAAAGTTTTCACGGCAGAATTTTTTCAATGTATCGGAAGTTATTTCCTTACCGTGTTTTTCCGCCTTGTCAACAAGTTTGGTTACGTAGTGGATTATATCTTCTTTTAATTCTTTGAGTTCTTCGTAATTAACATATTTATATTTATCGGTAGAAGCATTTTGGGTTGCTACACTGAATACATTCTGCAGGAATTCGGGCATGTTAATTGCACCTTCTCTGAATACATCTTTAATTTGATTTTTTGTTAATACTGCAACCCCTTCAACTTCCGGCTGGAGTTTTGACATACGTTCTGCAAGATTTGCATATTTTTCAACAGCCTCAGGTGAGAATGTTTTATGGTTTTTCAGATATTCTTTAAATGTATCAAGAGTTACGACTTTGTGTTCGTTAAATTTCTGCAGTAAGTCTTTATCAATGTAGCCTACGTTTGCATTATCGCCAAATACCTTTTTAGAGAAATTTTCAATACTCATTTTTCCGCCGTTCACATCTAAAACGGCCTGTAAGTGGTCTGTAACCTGTTTTGCCGCAACGGGATCAAGTCTTGTTTTTCTGCCGTCCTCAAGCTGGTTAAGCCATCTGTTAATATTCGGCATACTGAACATATAGAAATATATTGAGCTTAAATCTCTGAACAGAACTTCAGTTCTTTCATGATTGTTTCTTGAACTTATTGCACGTCCGCCGGCAATACCCGCATCAGTTGAAAGAAGCTGATATGTCGGATCATTTTCGAATTTGTTTGCTACGGATAAAAGCATATTGTAATTCATTCCGAAAGAAACCTTTTTATTTTCTTCGGATTTCATAAATTTATCCATTGATATGTTTTGCTGTAAGGTATTAATCTGTGGATTTACGGGCTGTTTTTCCGGATTGTTAAAATGTTTATCGTGATATACAGCCGTTATATGCTGGTTTATTTTAGGAACTACAAACCCTACAAGAAGGTTTGCCAGCAGAATACTTGATGCAATTTTCAAGAATTTAAATTTAGCTATTTGTTTTTTGGTTAATTCTTTTATAAACTTGCCTGTTTTCCCTTCAAGTTTAGCTTTTGCTTTAATATTTTTATCATCGTGCAGATAATTTTTCAGCGGTTTTCTTATGCCGTCTTCCTGAGCATCAAAATCGCTTGTATGAAGATTTAAAACTTTTTTACCGATGTGATCGTTCATTTTGTTGAACATTTTTACGCCGGCAAACCAGAAAGCCGCACCGATGGATTCCTCGGTAAATCTTTCCCTTGCTTCTTCAAAACCGCCTCTTTTATAAGCCTGTATAGTCCTGCCGCCTGTTACAAAGCATTCAAGCAATATTAACGGAGCCATACTCCTGCTTGCGATGCCTCTTACAAAGCGTCTCGGATAACTGAAATTTGAAATTGTCTGAGGGGTTACATTCATAATATTTACCGTTCGAACAGTTTATTTAATATCCCTGAAAAATATTTTTTGCTTAATGAAATAAAATTTTTAATATTTTGTTACACGACAAATGTAACATGAACACTAATTAAGTTTTGTTAAAAATAACAGACATTTTAGCAATGTTTTTTATTTATTGTTTTTTGCTATAATGAAAAAAGAAGGTGTGTGTAATGCAGGTAGCTCCAATTAATAATAATTTAAACCATACAGAAGTTAACAAAAAAGATAAAAAAGTTAAAGCCGGTGTAATAGCCGCTTCCGCATTAGGAGTTGGTGCGGCGTTGGCACATGTGGCAAAAAGACAGGGATTTTCATTATCCCCATCGGCAATTAAGAAAACACCTGTAAAAGACTGGGCAATTTTTGGTTTATATAATAATAAACAGCCCGGTAAGAAAGTTTTGGAACTTGACGATCCACTTGATATTATTGAATTGGCAGCAGCTTCTGTTGCAGGCGGTGTCGCCGGCGGTGCTGTTTTAGATGATAAAAAACATTTAAAAGCAAAATTTAAAGAAGCTGTTAATCAACTTTTAGGCAACGTTTTGGTACCTATTGCATGTGTTGCCGCAACATCAAAGTTATACGGCAAACATAAAGAAAAGATTTTAAATTTTGTACCTCAAATTGCCCAAAAAGGTAAAGCATCAGTTGTGTTTAATAAAGTATTAAAGGCTCTGCCAGCCTCAATAGCAACCGTGGCATCATTAGGTGCGGGAATATTTGCGGGTAACAGGGTTTCGAATATTTTAAACGAAAAAATATTTCACAAAAAAGTTAAAAGAGAAATTAAAGGCTCGGATTTTGCGCCACACGTTGATGATTTAGGAATGGCAATATCTTTAATGTCTGAACAATCTAAGTTTTCATCATTTGTTCAAAGAATTGTGCCGCTGTTCCTATGTGTTCCGGGCATTGAAGCAGGGACGCACAGAGAAGAATAATAAATAAATAAAAAAGCCCTGTTATTATTCGGGCTCTTTTAATATATCAGCGTATTTTTGCAAGTCGTCAAGAAGCGGCTTATATTGCTCATTAAGTTCCGCACGTGTTTTATCTTTATCTTGATCTTCGCTTTCCATAACCATAATGTCAATTTTTGCCTGAAGTGCTTTTTTCAACAATTCTGGAATATTTAAAGCTGTCGGATTTTCGCTTGCAAGGTTTTCATAATATTTATCCAAATAATCAGCACTTATACGTTCTTTCCAGTTTTCAGGTCTTTTAGAACCGCCGATATTATAAGTAACGTCAGTAATACCTAATAAATCTGCGAATGATATTTGGAATTTAGGGGTTGTCATTAGTTCCGCAAATTTCGCACGAACGCGTTCTCTGTCATTGTTTTCTATCAGTTCTTTAAATTCTTTTCTAATTTGTCCGATATTTTCCCTGCCGTCATCTATATTAAGGTAACCTGAAAGATAATCTGTGTTCCATGCGTCATGTTCTCTTGTGTATTCGCCTTTTGAACCGTCTTTCATATCTCCGGTACGCTGCATATATGTCATTGCAGGCATGTTGTCATGTGAACCCAGTAAATACCAATCATCTTTTCTCTTGTCTTTGTATAATTTATCCTGTGCTCTGATCCAGTCAATATTTTGAATTTTCGGTAAATTGAGTTCGTTTTCATAAATTTGGACAAATCTGTTTGGGTAACTGCAAATATCTTCCCATACAGCCATGTCAGGAGTTATTCCCTTTCTCCGTAATGCAGGAAGCACCAGTCTTGTAAGCAGTTTCGGGTAAGCTTTATCATAGTCTGTACCGTCAGCCTCTTTAAGTTCTGAAATATATTTTTCAACATCATGGTTTTTCTCATTTCCGTTTACAAACTCATCTTCAGATGCTGATTTTGAAAGCAAATAAGGTTCAATAAAACCCATTACGTGGTCAATTCTGATATTTTCACAAAATTCAAGTGCGAAATCAATTTTTTCTTTTAAGAATTGACCGCCGATATTTAATTCAGAACTGTTATGTTTAAATATCTTCTTAGGATCTACTACGGGAATAAACCATCTTTGGGATTTTCCGTTACTTTCTCTTGCGCCCATTTCCCAATCTTTTAAGAACGCATCCTGATATCGCCACTTATCCATTTTTGAACATCCGACAAGCAGGTCATTTATGTATTTAAATCCTTGTTTATCGCGCCATTCTTTGTTTTCTTTAATTTGTTTGGTTGCTATAAATTGCTCAAATTTATATTGGTTAATTTCATTTTCATTAGCATTAACCATATCATAATATTTTTCTATAGCATCCATATCTCCGTTATGGACACCTGTAATAAAAGTTTTGTCTCCTTCGTCCGGCCATTCTTCAAATCTGTCTGTACCGTATTTCCCTGACAAGACATGAAACAACCCTTCCTCAGTCAGTCTCTCATCATGTTTATCAAGGAATTTTTCAAATTCTTTATTTAGGGCTAAAGCTTCAGGCTGCCCTTTTGCAATTTTTGCTTTGAAATTATTATAGCTTTCTTTTAATGCGGTATTATATGTTTTGAATGCTTCGTTAAAATCTGTCATGTCATAATTTTTATCACCTGTTTCAGGGAGTTTTGTGACATTATTGAATGTTTCTTCTGACAGAATTTTTCCGTATTTATCTGTTGTTAATTCTTCCAAATCAATAAACAGTTTATTTTTTGCAAATGCAGAACCGTTGTAAGGAGAAGGTTTTACTTTTCCGTTTATAACTTCCAATTCGCCTCCGGGGCCGAGCTGGTTGCCGTTAAAACCGTAAAGCATAAGAAATTTAGTATATTCTTTTGCTGCGCTGCCGTAAGGAGAGCCTATATAAGAACTTCTGCCCAGAGCCGGAAAACACGATCCATGTGTTATTACAACACGTTCTTTTGTCCCCAATGCTTTATAAGTTTTGTCAATAGTGTTCTTTAACTCCGGTTCTTCTTCCTTTGTCGGACGTCTTTTGAATGTTATTTGATTATTTATCCCTAATACACGCATATTTTTTCAAAACCCCAATAAAAAATTTTTTGCTGATTTGTAACACAATGTTAAATTTCTGAAATAACATCAATATGTGCGTTACATCCGATTTCTTCTCTTGACAGTACAGTTATATTATTCATATAACTGCTTAAAAGAGTAAAGATTAAATGTCTGAATTCCAGAGGTACAAGTAATTTAGGGTTATCAATATTAAGCTGTGCCGTTTTTTTAGAAAGTTTGTCTGCAAGTTTTTCTGCAAAACCTGCATCAATTCTGATTATTGCATCATCGCTTTCATCAAAATTCGGCATAAATTTATCAAGCGTATTTTCTGATATTTCAAATGCACTTATTACCCCGTCTGAATTTTGGTTACATTTACAGATTTGACGTGAGAGCGAAAGTCTGATTTTTTTGATTAAATCTGATTTGGTGCTTTCCTGAGCAAAATCATTTATTTTCTCAAAAATGTATGTAATATCTTTAACGGAAATTTTTTCTCTGATTAAGCTTGTTAAAATAAATCTTAAATCAGACAGTGATATAAAGTCAGGTATTATGTTTGAAACAAGAAAATCATTAGTTTCGTTTACAACATCAATGTATTTATCAAGTTCTTCATAATCAAGCAAATCTTCAACGTATTTTACCGCGCAGAACTCCAATGCCCGTGCTATAAATTCCGAACCGGACATGCCTTTTTGCCAGAAATCTTTAGTTTTATCTTTTTCAATCCAGATGATTTTTCGTCCCGTAATTTTATCAATATCAAATACAGAGTTTTTAATTTTTTTATCAAGGTGCAAATCATCAGCGAAAAACATTAAAAACTGCGGATAGACGCATGCTTTAAATACATCAAGACCGCGAATTCTTATTGAGAATTCATAAGGATTTAAATTTTCATCATCCTGAAAAACAATTTTCGGAATAACGTATCCCAATTCTTCCGTAAGTTTTAACCTTGATTTAACAGTTTCGGCAACAAGTTCTTCTTCCTGAATTTCGCTGTCAGGATCTATATAACCTAAAATTTCTTCACTTAAATGTATGGATAGTTTTTCTTCTTTTAATTTTAAATACATTGTGTCGGGAGAAGTAGCTTTTGCGAGTTTAAGCTTTAATTCTTCAAGTTCTTTAAGTCCTGCTGATATTTTGTCATTAAGTTTTTTTCTGCTTACCGAGGCTGGAGCTTCGCCTTCGAGTTCTGTTTTAATCTTCGCAATTTTTGCTTTTTGTTCACGTATTTTGCTTTGAATATCAAGACAAATTTCATAAGGAGACTGCTCGGGAGAAAGCATTTTTTCCATCTGGCTTTTAAATGTGGAAATATTTATGGTATCAGCATTTATTTGGTTTGCGTCGGATGAAGCTTCACGCATAAAAATGCAGTGGCATAAAATTTGTCCGTCATCGTTTTCAACTTCCTGCATACTGTAAAGCTCCCAGTCATTCATTGACATCTCGTTTAAAAGGTTTTGAAGTTCCTGAGTGTTTTCGCTGGAGCAGGTTTTGATAACATACTGCATCTTTTTATTGTACATAATTACTCCTTAATTTTTGTCATTTGCAATTAAAATTTTTAAAGCTTCTATTGCTGTTTTAATTGCTCTATCAGTATCATGGACTACAGGGTTTTCAAGATTTTGTTTTTCTCTTTCCTGATTTGCTACTGTCAAAAATACAGACCCTGTTTTCACTCTCAAAAAACTTCCGACTATAAATAGCGCGGCTGATTCCATTTCAGAGGCCAGACATCCCATTTTTTTCCATGCTTCCCATTTATTAAGAAGTTCATAATTCACAGGCATTCTTTCGGGATTGTGCTGGCCGTAGAATGAATCTTTACATTGAACAACTCCTGTATGATAGTCGTAGCCTAAATTTTTAGCAGCCTGAACAAGAGAATTAGTTACATCAAGATTTGCAACGGCAGGAAATTCTATCGGCGCATATTCTTTTGAAGTTCCTTCCATACGTATTGCACCGGTTGCAATTACTATATCGCCGCCTTTTACATTTATATCCATGCCTCCGCAGGTTCCTACGCGGATAAATGTTTTTGCCCCCACGTTAACAAGTTCTTCCAATGCGATTGATGCGGATGAACCGCCTATACCGGTTGATGTTGCACTGACTTTTGTGCCGTTTAAATATCCGGTATAGGTTGTAAATTCGCGTCTGTCCGCAACAAGTTCGGCGTTTTCAAAATATGCCGCTATTTTTTCGCACCTTTTAGGGTCGCCGGGTAAAATTACATATTCTCCGACATCGCCCCGGTTAAGTCCGATATGATACTGTTCTCCGTTTGTTGAATATTTCATGGTTTTCCTGCCGCACATTGCTAAAACTGACCGCTTTTTAATTTTTGGATAACAAGATCCGAAATATCAACGCCGCCTACAAAGATTACTCTGTAATCAACAATTGCGTCAAGTTTTTGATCAATAAGAACTTGTTTTGTTGCAGCCTGAATTTTGTTATAAATCTGTTCTTCTTTTTGAGTTTTTAACTTCATAAAAGCTTCTTCTTTAAGTTTAAATTCCTTTGCTGTCTGATTTTCGAAATTTTGTTTTTTCAAAGGTGTATCTAAAGATTTGTATTGTTTCTCTTTATCAACCATAAATTGCTGCATTTCAAGCGCTTTCGCATCAATTTCTTTTACAGCCTGCTGTGCAAACGGAAAACCGTCCTGAACTTTCTGATAATTAATGTAACCTACACCTGCGGCATCAGCTTGATTACCGATAGCGAGGAATAAGCCTGCCGTCATTAAAAGTGCTGCTAAGTTAAATTTTTTCATTTGATACCCTCCTAAGGAATTTATATTAATACATTATGTCGCCTACACCAAAAGTAAAGTAACCGTTTCTGTTACCGTTGTCACCCGGATTGGTAAGCGGAATACCGTAATCGATTGAAAGCGGTCCCATACCGGGGATATATAATTTCAAACCTACACCGGCAGAAACTGCATAAAGCGGTCTGTCGTATATCTGGTCTGTAATTGACGGGTTAAAGATTTTACCGGCATCAGCCCATACGGTAAATCTGAGGTTATTTAAGAAGTTAATTCTCGTTCTGTCAAGGAAAGGTATAGGCGTTGCAAATTCCGCACTTCCCATAATGAACGCATCACCGGTACCTACACCGCTCATCTTGAAACCTCTGATGGTATAAGGACCGCCTAATCTGTATGCCATTACTTCAGGCATATTGTCGCCGTGAATTTTTCCGCCGCCCTTTGCAGTGAATGATAATGATGACTTTTTACCGACGGGAATATATTGTTTAACCATACCGGTTAACTTTCCGTGAGTTTTGTCAAAATCTATAACTCCGATTTCTTCATCAAATCTTAAACTTGCCATTGTACCTTTACGGGTTACAGTGGCGTTGTCACGCGTATCGTACAGCAATGCGGGGCTTAAAGACAGGAATAAACCGCCTTCCAGTTGTTTTGCACGTTCGGAAATCGGAATATTATACCTTGAATATAAGCTGCTGATTTTTCTTCCGTCGCCTTCGGAAACATCAATATTTTCAATACCGAGTGAGAATGTTCCGGTTACGTGTTTATTATGTTTCATTCTGTGTGCAACAGTTGCTTCAGCACCTACACGTCTTTCAATTGCAAGCGGAACCTGATAAGAACCAAAATCTCTGTAAAATACTTTGCTCATCAATGATGTATCGGCATTATAGAAATACGGTTTGAAGTAGCTTAATTCAGCCTGCAGGTTCATACGTCTTTTAATTGAGGAGTCATTTAAGATTACACCTGTACCTGCAATACCGTTTAACGACAATCTTTCGTTTCTTCCGAGGAAGTTATTATCGGCAATACCTACAGAACCGAATACACCGGTAACAGAGTCAATACCGCCGCCTACGGATATACTTGCAGTTCTCTGTTCTTCAATATTAATTGTAATATCATATTTGTCGGGATCGTCTGTGGGTTCAATTTCTCTTGTTACGTCTTTAAATGCCTGGGTTGCGTATAAGCGGACCAAATCCTCTTTAAGCAGATTTTCATTATAAATCTGTCCCGGCTCTGTTAGTACATTTCTTTCGATAACGTAATCTTTTGTTTTTTCGTTGCCTGAAATTAAAATTCTGTTAATGGTACCTTCTTTAATGCTGATGTTAACTGTGCCGTCGGGGTCATCAGATACGGAATCAATTCTGGCCAAGATATAACCTTTTGAGCTGTAGCAATCCTGAATTTTAGCAATAGCTTCATTTATTTCGGCAATATTTTGGGGTTTGCCCTTCATTGGCAAAAGATAGGTAAGTATTTCATCGGTAGAGATTACTGTATTGCCTTCTATTGTAAAATCGGTTACGGGTGCATTTTCTTCAAGCACTATTTTTAAAGTTACGGTACCGTCGGGGTTATTAACGGGGATAGCTTTCATTGTTTCCGTAAAATATCCGAGCTGGTAGATAGATTTTAAGTCCCGTTGAATTAATTCACGGCTGTATACATCGCCCTGCTGGAGTTTCATCTGCTGCAAAATCACCGATGTATCAATAACATTATTGCCGAGAATTTCAATATTTTTGATAGTTTTTTTATCTGTTTTTTCGGAAGAAGTTTCTGTTTTGTTTACTGCCGCGGAAGCTGTCGGAGTGTCGTTTTCGGTTGTTTTCCGGGGTTCGGACGGAAGCTGAAGGTCATGTATTTCCGTATCATTTTTATCTCCCCAAAAATTACCTTTTGCAACACTCTGAAGCGGGCACATTATAACCAACAGCAGGGCTATTAAAGATATATATACTTTGTTCAGTGAATTCAAAAAATCTCTACCTTAAAAACTTCAATTATACTATCCTAAAAATATTATATCATAAATTAAAAAAAGTGGAACATGTAAATTATGTTAAACATCTTTTGTAAATATCGTTTTTATTGAGGTTATAAAGCTCTGAGAGAATTACCGAAATTTCTTTTGCTTTAAAGTTTTTGGATTTTAATAAAGAAATTTTTTCTTCAATATCAATATCATCGGATTTTTCTTCTTCTCTGAAAACAAGTGCAGCGATTTCACCTTTCAGCGTATTATTTTGAAAATGTTCTATTACTTTTGTTGTTTCGTCAATTACTATTTCTTCAAAAACTTTTGTTAGTTCTCTTCCTACCGCAACGCGTGAATTCGGACGAAATTCTTTTATTAATTCAAGAGTATTTAATATTCTGTTAGGGGATTCGTAAAATACTAAATCAGTTGATTTATATTTTTGTAATAAGTTTTCTATTTGTGACTTTGTTTTTGGTAAAAATCCTGCGAAGGTAAAATCTTCTCCTTTTCTTGGAACCTGAGAAAGAAATGTTGCAACTGCATTTGCACCGGCAAGTGCAGTTACTGTGTAATTGTTTTTTCTTAACTCGTCGACAATTACTGCTCCGGGGTCGCAGAATAACGGCGTTCCCGCATCAGATACAAGTGCAATTTTTTTTCCTTCGCTTAATATTTTAAGAAAAAGATTTATACGCTCTTTTTCATTGAATTTGTGGTATGAAATACATTTTGTTTTTATGTCGAAATGATTTAGAAGTTTCTGTGTTACGCGCATATCTTCGCAGGCAATTATATCTGCGGACTTTAATGTATCTATTGCTCTCCGGGTTATATCACCTAAATTTCCGATAGGTGTCGGAACTATATAAAAATCATATTCTTTCATTAATTAAATCTCGCTTCCGTATCTTTTTTCAGTTTGTCTGTTATTTCTCTGTAATCAACCGTTACAGGTGTAGGCTTTGAGGTCTTTATTATATCTAAAAATATTTTTGCATGTTCGGGTTGTTTTCCGTCTAAAAAATATTCGGAATTTGCCGCATCCTCACGCGCAGGAACAATTAAACCGCTTTGCGCAAATTTTTCGCTGCTTTCTTTTGATGATAAAAATTCTATAAGTTTTTTAGCCTCGTTTTTATGTTCGGATTGTTTTGAAACTGCCCAGCCTGATGCGTCTAATTGAACAATACTTCCGTTAGTACCTTTTGGAAACTGAACAATGTCCCAGTCAAACACCGCTTCTTCGCGTAATTTCGGAACCATCCACCTGCCTGATAAATACATCCCGATACGCTGCTGCAGAAACATTTGTGCCGTTGTAGCACTTGCGCTTTCTGATTTTAAGGGGGCAACATGATATTTTTTTCGCAAATCAGCATAAAAAGTTATTGCATTTTGGCTTTCAGGTTTTGATATTTCGTCAGGCAATATCCCCCCGCCGTTACTCATAAGGTATGGAAGATAAAACAAAGGATCTTCTTCAAAACTTATCCCGAAAGTATTTTTATCCGTCAGTTTTTTCGCTGTTTCTAAAAAATTATCTAATGTCCAATCATTTTTCGGGTAAGGAATATTTTTTTTATCAAATAAATCTTTGTTGTAATAAATAACAAGATTAGAAACGTCACGCGGAATTGCGTAAAGCTTGCCTTTCCAGCTTAACGCTTCAAGTGCCTGAGGGTAAAAAGTGCCGTTGACACTTAATTCTTCCAGAAGTCCTGCATTTGCATAGACAGGTAAATATAAATTATTGATAAATATAACGTCAGGAGCTGTGTTTGATGCAAAAAGAAGATGTATTTTCTGAAAATAATTTTGCGGAATATGCATAAAATCCACTTTAATATCGGGATTATTTTTTTCAAATTCAGATAACAGAGGTTTTAATATATCAGTTTCCGATTTAGAACCCCAGCTTGCAAATTCTATTATCGTTTTTGTATCTTTTTTACCGCAGCCGCAAAGAAAAAAACAGCATACCAGCATTGTGCAAAATATAGTTTTATAATTCGCTCTCACAATTTTTACCTGTTTTATAATTCAATCAATACGCCCATTTTATCTTCGTTAACTTCTACAAGCGACTTAAATCCGCCTGCTTTAACCATATAAACGTTTGCGTTATCATGTCTTACCTGTATAGGATTTGTTACATTGCTGTCGAACTTTTTCAATACAAATACTTCGTCATTGACTTTTCCTATTAAAGCAGATTTTCCGTCAAGGTTTACGATATAAAAACCTTTATTTTCGTCAATATTGAAGCCTGATTTTACGATTAAGCCGTTAATATATGAAGACTTTGTTTCATTGCGCAGTTTTGTGATGGGATTAGTTTGCTGTGCAGATTGCGGCATTTTCGGTGCTGCAGGCGGTTTTATAGCCGGAGTGCCTGTGTTTTTTTCTTTATCGATAATTGAAAAGAACTCGTCAATTGATGACATAATGTATTCTGTCGGTTTAAATTTCATACGTACACCTCTGTTTTCTACATCAGCTATATCTAAGTTTGCATCTTTTAACTTTCTTGTATTTGAATGAAGTAATGAATTACCCAATTCAACATTTTTCTGTTCTTGGAGAGGTATTTCATTTTCATATTTTTTAAATCTGCTTTTTATTTTATCACGGCTTGTCATGCTCAGTGATGTTTTGCGCGTGTCAAACGCTTTAAGCTTAATTGTTCTTTGAATTGCGTCTTCTTCGTTATGAACTTCAATTATTTCGGGTTTTACAATTTCATTAGCCGAAGGTGCTTGTTCCGTAACCAGTTTTTCCAATTCCTGACGTTTTTCTTCTATTACGGTATCAGGTGTTTCGGCAGGAGTTTTAATAAATGTATAGTGGCCTTTGTTGTTTGCTCTGGGAACCGGTTTTGCTGATTCGTCAAGATAACGCCGGTATTTTTCCTGCCATGACAGTTCATTGTTATTTACAATATTATTGTATTTTATGGTATTAAGTATTGGCCGGCTGATTGCAGGTTCCCTTAAATTGTTTGATTTTTTTGATTTTAAAATATTAGAAATTATTATTAATGCCAGTAACGGCAACAGTCCGAAACGTACAGCTTTAGGAAGCTGCAGACTGCCCAGTTTGTTTTTTATAACCGAAAACATTGAAGGTTTTTCAATCGGCGGAAGTTCTTTAATATCTTTAACAGGGGCGTCGAATGTTGTGCCCGCAACCGTTTGGGCTTGAGTAATTGTTTCTTGAGGAGCGGTTTCGGCTTGTTTTTCCTGTTTTACTTCTTCTATGAGTTCTGCAAGTTGTTCTTTTCTTGTTAATCTTTCATCCTGAGGGTTAATTTCTTTAAGTTGAATTTCAGGTGTTTGAACTTTATTTTGTCTTTTTATTTCAGGTTTTTGAACAGCTTTTTTCGGAGCTTCCTGTTTTACAATTTTAACGGGTTCTGCTTTCTTGGTATCAGCAGCTGCGGGCTTTTGTGCGGCAGTCTGTTTTTGTACCGGTTTTACGGCAGACGGTGCTTTATTAACGGTAACTTCTGTTTTAGGCTTCTGTTGTATTTTTTGCGGTTCTTGTTTCGCAATATTATTTTTAACAGCATTTGCCTGTGCTATAAGGGTTTTATATTCTTTTTGCTCGGCGGTAACGGGAGCACTTTTTTGCGTGCTGGTTTTAATATCAAGCGGTTTTGTTGTGATGAGTGTTACCTTGGTGTAACCGCCGCTTGTATCGTTAACGGTTTTTACATCAATATTTGAAACCAGATCATTTACGCCGTTAAGACTTGAACTGCTAAAACCGTTGCTTTGAACTTTAGGTATAAGGATTACGTATTTGTTATCGGATTTTTTTCTTACAAGGACATTATCGTTATAAGAATTTGAGGTAAATAATGTTACATTAACGGAGTTATTAGAAGCCCGTTTCAAATCGAGCTGTACAAGATTATTATTTTCGGCATTTGCAAAAGACCCTGATACAGATGTTACTGCAAGAGCAAGCAAGAGTGCCGTACCTACCATATTAGATTTTTTTATTGCCATTTTCTACCGTTAAATTTTTCCCTTATACATATATATAATACTTTGACAAAAAAAAAATTGCCAGTTTGTAAAAAAAATATGCTTTTTATGTTACAATTTTTTTATGAAAAGCGGTTTCACAGCAATAATAGGCCGCCCGAATGTAGGCAAATCAACTTTATTGAACCGTATACTCGGTCAAAAGATTGTTATTGCAACGGATAAGGCGCAAACTACACGAAAAAGAATTAAAGGTATTTATACGACCGATAAGGGGCAGATTGTTTTCATAGATACTCCCGGCGTTCATAAACCTTTAAATAAGCTCGGGGAATTCCTGCTTGATGAATCAAAAATGGCTGTACCTGATGCGGATTTAATTCTTTTTCTTGTGGATGGTTCAGAGCCTGCGGGAAAAGGTGATAAATGGATTGCACAAAATATTTTGCAGACCGAAATTCCTGTGATTATCGTAATGAACAAGGTTGATAAGGTAAAAAAACTTGACAGGATTGAGGAAAATTTATTAACTTATAAACTTTTATTTGAAAAAAATTATCCTGTTGTAAGAATTTCGGCTCAAACAGGCAGAAACATTGATACATTGATTAAGAATATTTACAAATATCTTCCCGAAGGCGGGCTTTTGTATCCGGAAGATGTTGTTACCGAAGAAACAATGCGCGATGTGACAGAAGAAATTATCCGTGAAAAAATTCTTTTGAATACGTCCGATGAAATCCCGCACTCTGTAGCCGTGAAAGTCGAAAGTTATACGGAAAGTGATGATATTGACAGGATTTATGCAACAATATACTGTGAAACTAAAAGCCAGAAAGGGATTTTAATCGGTAAAGGCGGTAATCTGCTAAAAAAAATCGGTACTGAAGCCCGTAAAGATTTGGAAAATATTGTTGAAAAAAAAGTTTTTCTCGGACTTGAAGTTAAAATTGAAAAAGATTGGCGCAAAAAACAAAATTCATTAAAAAACTTCGGCTACGAACAGGAAAAATAAAATTATAAATCTAAAGTATCTAATAAATTAATTTCTTTATTATTATTCGTTTGAGTTGTATTTATAATATTGTTAAGATGTTTCATTGTTTTTTCTGTTGTTTCTCTGTTTGTCCGCATTGCAACAAGCCAGTTTTCACCGCCGACCTGCTTAAAGCCGAGACGTGTATATTTTGATACAGTATCAAAGGGGCCGTTTAAAATTGCATCAAGGCTTAGTACATTAGCTTTACCGTTAAGGAAATCTGCAAACATCTGCTTAAACAATGTTTGTCCTGCAAGAGTTACTTTTTTTCCTGTTTCAACAGGCCAGGTGCAAATACAATCTAGATGATATTTATTTTTTCCGGGCTGGAATGTGATAATACCGCAGGGCTTGCTGTCTTTTGCCGCGATAATACATTTTCTGTCGCTGTTTAAAGCCTTATCAATCGCAACATTAAGCATTTCCTGCCAACGGTCAAATTCTGATTTTGTAATTTTGTTACTTGGCATAAGCTCATCCATTTTTATGGTATTTCTCAATTTTTGCAGAAAAGAAGCGTCTTTACGCGTAATTTGGTACAAGTCAATACTTGTTTCCGCATTTTTAATACAGTTTGTTGAATTTGCAATATGTATGCCGCAAAATTTCGGGGAGGGGGCGGCTCTGTAGCTGTTTTGTATTTGCATAAAATACTTCCCTTTTATTTTCTATACAAAAGGGAAGTTATATGAATGTTTAAAATTGCCTTAATTTTAAGTTTTTTTAAGTTACCACGGGTAATCTTTTGCAATCTCCCATCCGTCGTTCATTATAATGGAAGCGCACCAGTAGCCTGATTGTTTTCTGCTGCAGGAATTGCCGCCTTTATTCATTATTTTATCCCTGTCGAATTCTCCGTAACTCCAGCTGTCAGGTGTACCTTCCCCGCCCAGTGGCTGCAGCCCGTATTTATTTGTAAAAATAAATAAAAACGTATCTTTACCGATTTGATTGGGCTTTTTTAATCCGTTTACGTCTATACCTACCCATATACTCGGATTTACGTAGTTAAGAGTTATCATTGTTCCGTCTGTAAGGATAAAATTAGTTGTAGTTACTGATGAGGGATTATAAGTTGTTCCGCTGTAATTGTTCCCGTTTAATAACTTTCTTGGCGCAATATCCCATAATTCTTTGGCAGAATATTCGTTAGTAAACTGTACATAATTTTTTATATATTTATTAAAAAAATCTTTACCGTTTAATGTGACGTTCCAAAATTCCGAAGATTCATTATAAAACTCAGAAAGTTTTATTGTCTGCTGAACAACACTATAAGCCTTTTTTAAACGTGTTACGGTTTCCTGCTTTTTATAATTTGCAACAAGTGCAGGCATAGTCATAGCAGCTACAACACCAATAATCCCCAAAGTAATTAAAACTTCTGCAAGAGTGAAACCGTTAGAAAATTTCAAAAAATTCCCTGTATGGCGGGTCAAGCGGCACGCTTGCGGGGGGGGGGCAATCTCAAAGCTTCTTGTTTAAACATTTTTCAACCTCCTGTTTTTCTTTATTATTATTTAACATGAAGTTGTTTTTGTCAAGTGAGGTTTAATCTATACATTAAGTTTGTATCCGCCGCCGTATATGGTTTCTATGTATTTTTTCCCGTCTGCAATTTTGTCAATTTTGCTTCTTAAATGTCTAATGTGAACTCTTATTGTTTCAATATCATCATCGGGAGAATAGCCCCAGATATCTTTCAAAAGCTGTGCAGATGAAACCATATTGCCATGGTTTTGGAACAGAAGATTAAATATTTCAAACTCTATAGGCGTTAATTTTGTCTGTTTTTCACCTATTTTTACACTGTAAAGTTCAGGGAGTAAAGTGATTTCTCCGAGTGTCAAAAGTTCTCTTGTAGATGCACTTTCAGGAATTTGCCGTGTTCTTTTCAAAAGAGCTCTAACTCGAACCTGCAATTCTTCCATTTCAAAAGGTTTTACAAGGTAGTCATCCACCCCTATATTGAAACCGTTGACTTTATCGTTAATCTGAGAAAGTGCGGTTAGCATTAAAATCGGAATATCTTTTGTTGTATCGTTTTTTCTTATTCTCTGGGCAACAGTAAAACCGTCAACATCAGGCATCATTACGTCTAAAATTACAAGCGACGGAAGCTCCTGTTTGCACAGCGCAAAACCTTTTATACCGTCAAACGCCTGAATAACTTTATATCCGCATAATTCCAAGTTTATTTTTATAAGCTCGTTTATTGCCAAATCATCATCTATAACAAGAATTTTATTCATATCTGAATTCTATATATAAAATACAAAAAATACAACTCTGTTTGTTAAAAAATATTAATAAAAATAGCCCGTTCGAATGATACATTATGACTTATTTTCAGGCATATTTATTTGAAAAGATTTGTAAAAAATTTTTTTTAAAGTGTAAATTTTACAAATTTTCGGATTTTTATTGTAATATGTTTATTGCATAAACAAATTTTTTTGTAGTAGATAAGTATACATTTATAGATAGGAGGCACATGAATTGGCAGTAACATCACCTTTTACAGCGTTTCAGGAAAACGGCAAAAAAGAAATCCACTTAGGACAACACGTTTTAGCAGAATTTTTTGAATGTGACCCGAACACATTAAACAGTTTAGATAAAGTAGAAAAGTACATGGTGGATGCCGCCCTTGAATGTGGTGCTACTATTGTCCAAAAATGTTTCCATATGTTTAACCCTTATGGAGTTTCAGGTGTGGTAATTATTTCCGAAAGCCATCTGGCTATTCATACCTGGCCTGAATTAGGATATGCTGCAGTTGATTTATTTACCTGCGGCGACAAATGCGACCCGAAAATTTCTTACGAGTTTTTGAAAAAGAAATTTAATTCTAAAAAAGCAACTTTCTCTGAATTAAAAAGAGGTATTATTGATGAAGAAACTCTTAAAGTTGCTGAAAAACCGTTTGAAATCATGCAGCAGTTTGCAGATTAGGAGCGTGCCGCTCCACCCGTCAAACAGACTCTGCATAAACTTATGCAGTCTTAACTAAAGAGGAAGCGTAGCCGCTCCACCTGCAATACCGGGTTTTGGATAGACTTTTAAAAGGCCATTTTTATAAATGGTCTTTTTTGTTAAATCATGTAAAAAATTTGACCTTATATCATGACAATCAAACTCGCTTTTTGTATGATTTTTATATCAGGGGGTAGAAATGCCGGAAGATTTAATTGAAAAAAAATCAAATTTTGACTTAACCTCAAGAAGTGCTTTTTCAAGGGATGAAGAAGTTTTTACTTCACGCTCTTATGCCGCACTTTTAGCAAAAAATATTATTCCGTATTCTCACAGAAAAGTTGCTGATAATTACGTGATTGTTAAACGTATTTTTAAATTTCAGGCTGTTATGCCGAGAATTACAAATGCGGAAAAAGCTTTGCTTGCAAAATATGATTTTAATACGCTTGAATTTACCACTGTTAAGCAAATGTATGAAGAACTTGCTTTATTGCAAAAATGGTCAATGTCAGGTGATGAAAATTTGAAAAAAGATTCCGACATGCTTCTTGAAATCAGAACAAAAGAACTTAAATTTATCGTGGCCACAAGTTATGCAAATATCTCCAACGAGATTTATAAGGGCTACCTTGCTTTAGAAAGTTATTTTACCGAAATAAGTAAGTATAATGATTAATTATTGCTGATTGTAAATATATTTTCCGTTTAATGGCAAAATTTTTTCTTTTTGTTTGTTCAGACTGTGGAAAGGTAAATTTATGGCTGTTAGTGCAATTAATTCTGTATCAAAATCTCAAGTAAAGTTTAATGGCAGTTTTAACCTGCCTGAACGAAAAACGGAAATGAGTACACAAACAAAAGCTTTAATTGGCTTGTCTGCTCTTGGTGCAGCTATTGCAGGCGGAGTACTTGTAAAAAAACGTCTAGATGCAAATAAAATTTCAGAACTTGCCCAAAAATTGTTAAAACGCCCTGAAACTTTTGACCTTGAATCCGTTAAAGACATAGCTGCAGGATTTGCAAAAGCAGGTATAGCCGCACCCGGTGATTCCGTTTTGATTATGGGAAGAGATATGTTAAAGGAACTTGCTCAAACCTCACCGAAAAGTAAATGGGCTAAATTAATTAAGTCTATGCAAATGTCAGAAACAGGTTTTGCCTCTGTTATCCAAAAACCTGATAATATAGTTGTTTATGAGTCTTTAAGATTTTTTGACCCTAAAGAAATTACTTATAAACCGCTTCTGCAAACATTAAAAGAGGGCAGGTATTATCAATTTAATTTGAAAAAAGCATAAAAAAATGACCGATACTAAATCGGTCATTTTTTTTATTTGATTGTGCAAAATTTTATGCTTCAGCAGGAGCTTCTTCTTCAGCTTGTGCAGCTTCCGCTTCCGCTGCTGCTTTTGCTTCAGCTTCCGCTTGAGCTTTAGCCTGTGCTTTTTTAGAAAGTTTTACCGTTTCTTTTTTAACGTAATTTAAAGTGCCGTCTTCGTTGCAGTTTTTAATTAAGTAAGCAACTGTTTCTGTAGGCTGTGCACCTTTTTTAATCCATTCTAAAGCAGATGCTTTGTCTAATTGCATAACTTTAGTTTTCGGATTATAGTGGCCTAATTCCTGTACAGGTCTGCCTTCACGTTTTGTTGTAGAATTGATTACAATAATTCTGTATGTAGGGTTCTTTTTTGCACCCAATCTTTTTAATCTGATTTTTAACATTTTGTTTTCCCTTATTTTTTGTTCTATTCATTCGGGGACATCATCCAACGCAGCCGCCGCTTTGTATGCCGGCCCCTTGAACAAGGTTAAGAGGAATTACCTTATTCCGACTTTATCTAATCATAAAAGTTTTCTCTAATCAAGTGTTTTGTAACAAAATTGAAAAATACGCAAAAATCTGTATAATTATGGTATGAACGGTTTAGATACCAGCAGGCTTGATGAATTAAAGCAAAGAGTTAAAAATAAGCTTAATGAAACGGAATTATTTCGTTTCAAAGGCACTGTGTCTAAGCTTTTGGGATTGACGGTAGAGGTAAAGCTTCCGGGATTGAAAATCGGTGATTTATGCTATATCGAAACTTACGACGGACGTAAAAAACCTGCCGAGGTTGTTGCTTTCAAAGGCGAAGCCGCCCAATTGCTTTTGCTTTATGACGGTGAGGGTATAGGGCAGGGAAGTCTTGTGACTTCTACGGGTAAACCTATTATTATTCCCGTCGGAGATTTTCTTCTCGGGCGTCTGATAAATCCCATGGGAGAACCTATTGACGGAATGCCTTTAGATACGACGGGCGCAACATGGCGCCCTGTAGAAGGTCCACCACCCGGGCCTTTTGAAAGACCGATTATTACGGAAGTGTTTTCAACCGGTGTAAGAGCTATTGACAGTTGTATGACAATGGGCTGCGGCCAGCGTTTAGGTTTGTTTGCAGGGTCAGGTGTTGGGAAAAGTACATTGCTCGGTATGATTGCAAGAAATTCCGATGCGGATGTTAACGTTGTAGCGCTGATTGGAGAACGCGGCCGTGAGGTAAAAGAGTTTGTTGAAGATGCTCTCGGGGAGCAAGGGATGGCAAAATCGGTTCTTGTCTGTTCAACAGGCGACCAGCCTCCGCTAATCCGTCAAAAAGCCCTGCTTACGGCAACGGCTGTGTGTGAATATTTCAGAGATCAGGGAAAAAAAGTTTTTTTAATGACGGATACCGTTACCCGCTGTGCAATGGCAGGACGTGAAGTCGGGTTATCAATCGGTGAACCGCCTACTATGAAAGGTTATCCGCCTTCTATTTTTTCATGGCTTCAAAAAGTTCTTGAACGTGCGGGAAACAGCCCGAAGGGTTCCGTTACGGCATTATATACGGTTTTAATGGAAGGCGATGATATTTCAGATCCGATTGTTGATATTGTAAGAGGTATTGTGGACGGGCATATTTTCTTATCGAGAAAAGTTGCCGAAATGAACCATTATCCCGCAATTGATGTTTTGGGAAGTATTTCCAGGCTTATGTCATCTATTGTTACACAGGAGCATAAGGAAGCCGCGGGTAAAATGCGTGCGATTATGGCTTTGTATCGTGAAAATAAGGATTTAATCGATGTAGGCATGTATCAGCCCGGGACTAACCCCAGACTTGATATTGCTATTGAAATGATGCCGAAGATTAATGCCTTTTTACAGCAGAGAACATCTGACATAGTCAGCATGGACACTACTATCGGAACTCTTGTAGATATGATGCGCGGTGTTGATATTTAACTTAATTCTTTTGTGGTACAATTATTCCGAAAGGAAATAATTTTTATGAATTTACCGCAGAATTTTATCCCCGCTATGTTAATTACCCTGTTTGCGGGCTTGTCTACAGCTATTGGGGGCGGCATTGCTTTTGTCGTTAAAAAAGATAATTTGAAAGCTTTATCCGTAGGGTTGGGCTTTTCTGCGGGAGTTATGATTTTTGTTTCGTTTATTGATATGCTGCCTGAGGCAGATAAGCTTCTGGCTTTGAACTTTCCGCATAATCATGATTGGATTACTTACGGCGGGTTTATTGCCGGTTTAATTGTTGCAATTTTAATCGATTACTTTTTACCTGACCATATTGATACAGATGATGTTTTACATCCTGATGCGCCTGCGCATCATAATTACAAGATTAAGCGTGCGGGGTTGTTTACTGCTATTGCAATTTGTGTTCACAATTTCCCCGAGGGAATGGCAACATTCTTTACTACTACGCAGAATGTTACCCTTGGATTGTCTGTAGGAATTGCAATTGCTATTCATAATATTCCCGAAGGTATAGCCGTTGCTCTTCCGATGTATCATGTTACGGGTAAAAAACGTTACGCAATGCTTTATGCCGCATTATCAGGGATTACCGAACCGATTGGTGCACTTGTGGGAATGATGATTTTCGGACTGTTCCTGCCGCAGGTGTTAATCGGGGCTTTAATGGCTGCTGTTGCAGGGATTATGATTTATATTTCATTTGATACTCTGCTTCCGCTTGCAAAAGAATACGGAGACTGGCATCAGTCGCTTGTCGGTATAATTTCCGGCATACTTGTTATATGGGTAAGCTTAATATTGATTGGAGCGTAGACTGTGGTTAATCTTTCAAACTTATTTGATATTGCGAGAAATTTGTATGCACTGCCTGCGTATAATGACAGAAGCGGACTTGCGCCAATGCCTTTAAGGTATTTCTTTGAATTGACATACCGCTGTAATCTTAACTGCCCGTATTGTTATGTAGGGAATGACAGAAAAAAAGAAGAACTTACTACTGATGAATGGTTTAAAATTATTGAGCAAATTCCGTGGTATTCGTTTGTTACGCTTGTGGGCGGCGAGCCTCTGGTAAGGAAAGATTTTATTGATATTTTGATGAAAACCGCTAAAAAAACATACGGAAAATTAAACGTTGTTTCAAACGGTATTTTAATAAATGATGAAATTATTGACGCTTTTATAAAAAGTAAAATGATGCTTTTGTCCGTATCGTTGGACGGTTACGGCAGAAATCACGATATAAACAGGGCTAAAGACGGGATTTGGGATAAAATTATGAATAATTTTGACAATATGAATTCCCGTAAAAAACGTCCCATGATTGATATTAAAACTATTGTACTTGAAAATAATCTTGATGATTTGGTTAAGCTGTATAAAATGTGCGATGAAAAGAAGTTTAATTTCTTATCAATTTCGTTTTTGAGAAACAATAATTTAAAACAAAATTCGGTTTTATTTGACAGCTTTGTTCCTGAATTTAATGCAGATTATCCTATTCAAAAGTATTTTGATATGGAGCATTTTAAAGAAGTTTACAGGGAATTGGAATGTTTAAGCCGGAAATCAAAGGTTAAGATTAGATTTTCACCAAAGTTTGAGTATTCGGAAAATCCGCTTGCCAAAATTGAGGAGTTTTTTAACACTCCTGCCGATAAGCCGGTATCTGAAATTTATAAACCCTGTATGTATCCTTATTCAAATATGATGATTACGCCTGCCGGAGATGTTTATCCTTGCCTTTCACAAAAAATCGGAAATGTAAAAGATATGAAAATTAAGGAAGTTTTTAATCTTCCGCATTACAGATGTTTTCGAAAAAATCTGCATGCCGCAAAAGTTTTCGGAGCCTGCCAGATGTGCTGTGAGCTCTGTGTCAAATAGTTTATGGGAGATTTTTGAAGTAATTTGGGTCTGTTAATGCTTTATAGGTACAGCCTATACCATTAATGTTACCGGTTGAAGTTTCAGAGCATTCTTTGTTATAAAAATCTGTACCTTTTTGCCCCATTGGAAGAAGTTTTCCGTTATCCATTAATTGAAAAGTAAATACATCATGTCCCCACGCATTTGGTTTCTTAGATGCTCCATTAATATCTGCAGTTAAGTATACTGTTGGAGTTTTTTCATTTTCTATCATTATCAGCATTCCATTTTTTAGAACAAATTGTCCATCGTCAATATAGTGGGTAGATATACGTTGTGATTTTTTTGAGAAGTTTTTATAGTTAATGTTTACTTCATTGCCTCTATCATCCGCTCCGCCGCAGATTATTGAGTTTGTAACTCCTTTATTGCCACCCCAGGAACAATCTGTTGGATTATCAAAATATGGCATTATTAAACTTTTAAACTGTCTGTACTCTACATTTTTTGAAGTTAGTGTTTCTCCGGCATCATTATTTGCGTTGATTATAGCTTGATTTATTAATGAGTATGCGACTTTTAAACCTGTTTCAAGTTCTTTGGTCTGTTTTTTTTGTATTAATGATGGCAGTGTTAATGCTGCAATTACACCTATAATTCCTAATGTAATAAGTACCTCTGCAAGTGTAAAACCAAATTTTTTCACCATAATAAACCCTTCTTTTAGTTATTAAATAATTACTATAGTAGTTATATTTTTACTATAGAGTATAGTGAGTTTTTTGTCAATAGAATAAAATATATAAATGAATAAAATCGAATTTTTACAGAATTTAGGGTTTGCAATAAAGGTTGCAAGGTTGCGGCAAAAGATGTCTCAGGAGCGGCTGGCAGAACTTTCTGATTGTAGTATGTCTTATATCGGTTTTGTTGAAAGAGGGGAAAAAAGCATTTCTTTGTATAATTTTTTAAAAATCGCTAATGTGTTAAATTTAGATTTAGGCAAATTTTTGGGAGATTATAAGTTTTAAATTAATCATGAAAACATGGATATGTATACATGTGCTTATAATCGTGGACTTTTCAAATAATCAGAATAAGTTATACTGAAAATGTGGTTAAGGTTCACGCCCTCAAGATGGCAAAATCGTTTACCACACGGGTCAGGGGATAGCAGTATGGGATATATTCATTGCTGCGGAGCCTTGCATAAGACCAGAACGTATCGTCTTGTGCCAAATGAAAGCTTCGTATTGTGTGAACTGGATTACCTTGCAAAATGTCCCGTTTGCGGGCATACGGTTGTGCAGCTTACAAGAGTTGACAGAGATGATAATATATCTGTTGTCAGGAAAGTTAATAGAAAAGCTAAAGTATTTTTTGAAAAATTGAAGAAATTTATTTTATATGAAGTTCGTTCAATTAAATACAATAAGGTAAATTGCGGAAAATTTTATCTTAATTATAATGAATTCGGTGTCCGAAAAAGGTGTTACTCAAATTTAAGAACATTAAAAATCGGGCTGGCCGAAAACAAAGATTTGAAAATCAATCCTTAAAATTATCTTACTCTCCGGGCGGATTACCCGCCCTATTTTTTTTGAACGGAAATATTATGAATGAACTCTTTATATTTTTTAGTATGCTGAATGTGAAACTTATAATAAAGGGAATTAGGAAAAATGGCACTATCTCCAAAGGAAGTTAAAGTATTGACTTTGGTTGCAATGGGCTATTCTGATAAAGAAATCGGAGTCGAATTAAAAATAGCTTACGGAACCGTCAGGAACCATATTGATAAAGTTGTCTTAAAGTTAAACGCACAGAATAGGACACATGCAGCCATAATTTATAAACTTATGAATAAAGATTGGTTAGAGGACATTTATGAAACGAATAATAATACATTGGACCGCAGGAGGATATTATCCGACAGATTATGAGAAAGAGCATTATCATTTTTTGATTGATAAAGACGGTGCACTGCATTGCGGTAAATTTAAACCTGAAGATAATGAAATTTGCAGGCCATATAAATATGCAGCGCATACAGGCGGCGGCAATACAGGAAGTATAGGAGTTTCCTTATGTGCTATGGCGGGATTTATAAATAAATTGTCAGCCGGCAAATACCCGATTTTAAAGAAACAGTTTGAAAGTGCTATGGAGTTTTGTGCAAAACTTGTAAAAAAATACAATCTGGATATTACTCCGCAAACCGTAATGACACATTATGAATTCGGATTAAAAAATCCCAAAACATCATCAGCAGGTAAAATTGATATTATTTATCTGCCGCCTTATCCGTGGGTTGCAAAAGATGAAGTCGGCAGTTTTATACGCTCGAAAATTAAGTGGTACAGATCAAAAGGAGTTTAGAATTTATGGAAGTTGCTTATTATAATCTTGCAGGCGGCATAAATCAGGCCTTGACAAAAACAGAACTTGGTATTGATACAAAAAAAGTCTGCTGGGCAGATGCAGAAAACGTCGAAATACTTCAAAACAGAGGGATTGTCAAACAAAAAGGCAATTCTTTATTTTTGGAAATAGGTGAAGAAATTACGGGGTTGGCTGAAATTTCCGCTTATGACGTAAGTAAAATGTTAATAACTACCGTTTCCGGAAAAATATATATTTATGACGAAAATCATTCTAAAAAAACTTTGGTTGATAAAACTTTAAAGGGTGTAAAACCTGTATTTCTGAATTTTTTGAACGGCATTCTGGTTATGACTGAAGCTGACGGTTTATTTTATATAAAAAATAACGCCGCTTATGATGTTGTGGAGTGTAATCTTAAAGATTTGTCAAAAAATACCATTGTCGGGGCGTCAATGGCAATTTATAAAGGCAGAGTGTGGGTTGCAAAAGATGCAGCAATATATTATTCGGCACTTGGCACTTACAACGATTTTGAAACGGAAAACGATGCGGGTTATATTAATGAATTTCATACCGATACAGGCTCTATTACTGCTCTAAAACCATATAAAGATTATCTTGCGGTTTATAAAAAAGATAGTGTGTATCTTCTTACGGGTACAAGCCCTGATGACTTTGCTATTGTATTATTTGCAAATAAGGGAGCAGTTGGTGCTAATTCTATCGTTAATGTTGAAAATAAGCAATATTTTTTAAGTAACGGTATTTTTGCGCTTGAACAGGCTGGGGAATTAAATCAAATTCAGCTCGGGAGTGAAATTTCACAGAAAATAAAACAGGAATTTACATCTTTCGGCAAACTGGAAGATACATTGTGCCTTCATTATGAGACAAAAAGCCAGATGTGGTATTTCTTTCCTTATGCGGATGATGCTTATCTTCATACTGTTTGGATAAACGACTATGTGAATAGAGCCTGGTATAAACGTGTAATACCGCAGGATATTGTGGCGGCATGTATTTATAACGATTATGTTTATACCGCAGACAAAGACGGAAATATCTACAAAGAGGATTACGGCACCACTTTCAACGGTAACACTGTAAAATTTATGTGGAAATCTCCTTTTCTTGCTCTGTCAAATCCGCATCACAGAAAAATGATTGATGAATTTTATTTTCTTCTGGATACGGAACACGATAATGACTTTAATTTTTCCGTTTATAAGGATTATGACAGTGAATATACGGATGATATTGAAAAAATTTATTCTATACATCAAGAACATTTAATCTGGGCAGACGATAATACTTCTGATGACTTACCATGCCATTGGACGCCTGATGGTGCAAGTATTCCGGTTTGGTCGGTAAATAAAGATACCATGGAAAAAGCTGAAATATCCGAAGCTAATTATGCTGTACAGCTTTGTGTTTCTGGTGAAGAGGTTACACAATCCTGTGCAATTATAGGACTTCAGTTCAGAGAAGTTTATAACGACGATTAATTTTTTTTGAATAACCACCGCTCATTTAATTTTTGTAGTTAGAAAAAGAAAGGAAACAAAGACATGACAGACAATGCTTATTCTGCATTTATCCCTGAGATTTGGAGCCAAAAACTTAATTATATGCTCTCTAAAGATTGTGTAATGCTCCAATGTGTTAACAGAAACTGGGAAGGCGAAATTAAAAATCAGGGTGATAAAGTTAAAATTATTACTCCTGCTGACGTTGCAATTTCTACGTTAAGTTCTTCAAATATTACATATAAAGAATTAGAACCTACTTCACAAGACCTTGTAATCGACCAGAAAAAATTCTTTGCATTTAAAATTAACGATGTGGCACAGGTTCAGTCAAATGCGGATATTATGGAAGCTCATTTGAAAAATGCCAAAAAAGCAATTGAAGAAGTTCAGGATGCTTATATTTTATCCCTGCATACGGAAGTTGATAAAGACAATGTTGTTGGTGATGAAACAACAGCTGTTACGCTTGATAAATCAACTATCTATTCTAAATTCGTCGAACTTGCTTTGTGCTTGAAAAATTCAAATGCGATTTCCGCAGGTGTAAGACCCTGGGTAGTTATTAACCCGACAATTGAATCTTACCTGCTGCAAAGTTCGGAATTTATCGGCGCTCATAATGTTGCCGATGAAACTTTAAGAGAAGGCGCAATCGGAAGAATTGCAGGGATGGATGTTCTTGTAAGTACAAATTTAACAGATGTTTCAGGTAAATACTATGTGCTTGCGGGTACTAACGAAGCTATCACTTTTGCTTCTCAATTATCAAAAATTGAAAGCTTAAGAGATAAGGACAGCTTCTCCGATCTTGTAAGAGGTTTGTACTTATACGGTGCAAAAGTGGTTCAACCGAAAGCTCTTGCAAAAATGGTTGTAGCTTCGGGCGCGTCCACAGTGGAAACAGACTCTTCCGATTAACAGCGTCTATCGTACCCCGTAATGCATCTTCGAAATATTTCTTGCGGAGATGCATTATTTTAAAATTCTTGAGGTAATTATGTTTAATAAATTAAAAGAAAAAATAAAAGAGCTTGCAAAAACTGCTGTTTTAAAAGCCGAAGAAGCTTTGGGCAGCAGCAAAGGACAGCAGAAAAAAGAAATGGCCGTAAAATATGTTGTCAACAGAATTCCTGTTCCCGATTTTTTAAAGCCTCTGATTTCTGTACTGTTATCCTCTTTTATAGATGACGCAATCGAGCTTGCGGTGGAATATATGAAAAATGAGGTATTATAAAATGAATGAACAAAATATACAAAATCTTTCATCCTATGCCGGTTATCAACAAGCGGCAGCAGGAGTACAACAACCTTTCAGTAATGGTGCGGAAGCACTTAAACAACAGGTTGTTAATGATCTTAAAACAATCAAAAACCTTGTACAAACAGGTGTGATGACCGGGGAACAAGGACAAAATTTAATGAATTATGTTACTCAAAAGGCGTTTGAAAAGTATACATTAAGTCAACAAAACGGTCAGACACCTTCTGCGGCTGTTCAGCCTGCAGGACAAGCACAATCTCTTATGCAGGGAAATATGCCGCCTGAATTTTTTAATAAAGACGGCAGAATTGATGTTTTTGATTATTTAAGAAACTCCAATGTCACTTTTGATGAGGATGAACTCTCTAAAATATCCGCGCTTGTGGAAAAAATTGAAAATACCGCAATACAGAGATATTTGAGAGAATTACAACACGAAAAAACGTTAAACAGCGAAAATGAAACCGCAAAACAGAGATTACGCGCAAATGCACAAAACTCTGTTTCTGACGGCTTAAGAAATTTGGTTTTTACCCGTGAACAAATCGGCAAAATGAGTGGTGCGGAATTTGCTAGACACGAACGTGCAATTATGGACCAATTAAAAAAAGGTCTTATAAAATAGCAATATTCAAAAAAATCTTTAGTGAAAAAACAGTCTTTTTTAAGGCTGTTTTTTCTTAAAGATTTAAGAAAGGAAATTTATGAATTATTTGGAACTTATTAATAAATGCCTTGTGGAATTAAATTATAAACAGGTCGGTGCTTTTTCGGAGCTTACTAAAAATGACCATAAAAAATTAAAAAATATTCTTAATATTTTAAATACGGAAATTTGCAATTTTGACAGATGGAATTTTCTTCTTCGTAAAACAAAAATTGTGTTACCGAAAAATACTTGTGAAATAGAAAATACCATTGACGGCAGGATTGAAGCATTAATTGCGGATGGAGTGAAACTTGACTATTATGAAGACTTTGAAACGTTTTTTGTTAACAAGCAGCCTCAAAATACGTATAGTTTATTTAATGATAAAATTTTGCTTCCGATTTTTAATCAGGACAAAGATATAGAAGTATTGTATTATACAAAAAATTGTGCAAAAAACTCTAACGGTGATGAAAAATTCGCAATGGAAGATGCCGAAGATACTCCTCTTATTCCTGATACTTTTGCCGAACCTCTCCTTGTTTACGGGGCTTGCATGCGTTTAAAGGGAAATCCGCAGCATGTTCGTTTTAACTACTGGTACGGCATGTATAAAGATGCTCTTGCAAACATGCGCTCAAAAATTTCGGCAAGCACGGATGAAGCTCCGTCGGTAAAATTACACA
Source organism: Candidatus Gastranaerophilales bacterium (assembly GCA_944324305.1). Taxonomy (GTDB): domain Bacteria; phylum Cyanobacteriota; class Vampirovibrionia; order Gastranaerophilales; family Gastranaerophilaceae; genus Stercorousia. Next base: position 23,150 of record CALUVV010000011.1, on the reverse strand, counting down.
GACGGTAAACTGTAAGGTGCTTTGTTCTGGACTGCGCGGGGCACAAAAAAAACAGGAAGTTTAAAATTCATTTTCCCCTCCTGTTAAGATTTACACTAGCCGAAATATAAATAGCATGATTATTATACAATTTTTTTTCAAAAAATTCAAATTCTACAAAGATTTGTAAAGAAAAATACATAATTTATAAACTGTAAAACCATGAAACAACTAACTAAACAACAAAAACTTTTTGTTACGGAATATATAAAATCCCTTAACGGAGAGCTTTCCGCAAGGAATGCCGGTTACAAATCAAAAGATTTAAAAGAAACAGCATCAAGACTTTTATCGGAAGATTTAATTATTAAAGAAATTAAACTTCAGTTAAAAAATCAATTATCTTCTTTACGTGTTAATAAAGGGTATGTAATTCAGAAACTTTTGCAGATTGCTGAATTTTCTCTTGAAGAAGAAGATATTCTTGATAAAGAAGGATGTATTACGGGCAAAAAGAAACTTCGTGATACATCAGCCGGCTTAAAAGCCCTTGAAAGCCTGTGCAAGTATTTGGGATTTAACTCTAATCAGGATGAGGAAGAATATAAGTCTGCAAAGATTATAACTATTTCAAACCTTGATGACAGCAAAATTTAATATAGGAGATTTTTTATGAAAAATAATGACGCGGAAGACAGGCTCTTGAATAGTGCCTCTCTTGATGAACTTATTAAAATGAAGATTGAAAAAGAATTTATGGATGACTTGAGAAAATCAAAAGAAAAAATTCCCCCGAAAACATATAAAGATATAAAAGATGTACCTTCGGATAAGATTTTTTCAAAATTTTCCGTATTCCGATACTTTAACCGCAAAACAAAATGCGAAACCTTTGTAAACGGTATTCAGGCTGACGCGCTTATCGGAATTCAAAATAATATCAGAGAAAAAATGCTGAAAGGTGAATTAAACGCTTTCACTACAGAAAACGCTTATGTAAAATTCGAGAAAGCGGTATATTAATGGCTGAATTCAGAAATCCTTTTGACAATCCTGCTTATTTTGAGCAGGCTTTATTTTTATACATAAAATATTTGAGATATCTTGATGATGATTATGCCTTAAACGGTATGACAATTTATGATTATTTTTACAATCTTGTGCAAAGAACTTCCCCTTTCTTTTTTGCAATCGTTGAAAACGGTATTGTAAGCGGTTTTGTATATCTGGATAATATTATCGGTGACAGTGAAAGTCTTCACAGTGCCGAACTTACAACATGTTTTGACAAACGTTTCTGGGGAAATTACACAAAGGAATGCGCAAGATTTTTTATAAAATACTGCTTTGAAAAATACGGATTTCAAAAGATTAAGGCTCTTGTATATCCTGATAATTCACGTGTTAAAACTCTTTTAAAAAATGCGGGTTTTGTAAAAGAAGCACTATTGAAAAATGAAACATTAAGAAACGGAAAATTACAGGACATAGAGCTGTATTCGGTATTTAAAAACTAAAATGTACGGCAATTATCGATAGAAAGGGTAAAAAATGAAGATAGAAACAGAAGATTTAACACAAAAACTTTCTGATACTGAAGAAAAGTTTCTGGTTGCTAACATAACTGAAAAGTATGATAAATTTAATGAACAAAGAAGTGCACAGCTTACCGACATAAAGCTTGTAAGAGATGCAATATATAATTCCGATGTCCCTAAAATAAACGGCTGGGATAACAGAATTGAGCTTCCGGATATATACGAACTTGCACAAACATTAAAATCTCATATTAGCGAAAATTTATATTCACACCCCGATGCAATGTTCGACGTTTCCGGAACAACCCCGCAGACACAGCAGTTTGCCAACAGGCAGAAAGCAATGCTCGTGAATACTTTTGAGCAAATGAATATTGAAAATGAGATAGAAAAAGTTATTGACGGAATAGTTGAAACAGGTGAAAGCACTCTTTTTGTCGGCTGGGAAACCAAAATTAAATCTGTAAGACGAGCCAAAACACTTGAAGAACAAATTCTTAACCCCGATAAAAAAGGGTTTACAATTGATGAAAAAGTAATTTACGATAACGCAAAAATTAAGCATATAAAATCAGAAGATTTTGTTTTTGATAAATACAATCGTGATAATTGGGATAAATGTGCAAAGATTTACAGAACATATTCGTCAATAGACGAACTTTATTCGGATAAAGCAAATAATTATTTGGATGACAGAAAACTGGCAATTTTGAAAGGAGTGGTGGCATCAAAAAAATCTCAAAATAATGATGAAAATGCTGTTGAAGGTAAAAAAGTAGAAATTTTGGAATTCTGGGGAGATATTGAGCTTTCAGACGGTACATTGCTAAAAAACCGGCTGATAGTTGTTGCTGCGCGGCGTGAAGTTATACGCTTTGAAAGCAACCCGTTTGTGATAAATCCGTTTATTCACGCAAATATTATAGAATCTCCGGGAACAGGCAGGGGAATTTCACCGTTAAGAGTTGCATTGATTTTGAATAATCTTGCATCAACAATTTTAAATAAGCAGATTGATGCTTTAACCTTAATGATGAACCCGCCGTATCTGGCACCTAAAGGCTGTTTTAAAGGGCAGCAGGACGTAAAACCCGGTAAAATTATTGAATATGACGCCGCATTAATGCCGACTGCTCCGACACCTTTATCCTTTGATAAAGCTATGGTCGGCTGGGATTTCTTGAATTATTTCAAATCCACAATAGAAAGTGCGACGGGAATTTTCAAGAATATGGCAGGCAATCTTCAATCGGCAGAACGCACTGCAACTGAACTTAATTATTCAGTAAGCGGTCAGGAAGCACGATTAAACATGATTTTGGATGCTATCAACAGAAAAATTATTGTTCCGATGGTTGAAAAAACAGCGGAAATAATCTCTAATTTTAAACTCGGAAAAGAATTAATCGGAGTAAATGACAGAGGCAAAACAAGCTTTATGGAAATTGATGATAATGTAAGAAATGCAAATTACATTTATCGTTATGGTGACCGCAGGGCTTCTTTTGAAAGAAAAATGCGTTTAAAAGAGTTGTTTGAAGTCGTTCAATCCTTTGCGCAGGTTCCCGAGGTTGAAGAAAAAATAGACTGGCTTGAATGCTTTAAATTTGCTCTCGAGCAGTACGGAATAGAAAATGCAAACAATTTTTTAATCGGTGAAGAGAAATCATAGTGCCGCAAATGCGGCACTTTTCCTTAACACAGCTAAAAGTATTATATACAAATAATCATTTTTTAGTAAAATAATATTATTATGAAAAAAATAATTTTAATATTAATGTTAATACTCTTTCAAATTCCGGCCTTTAGTGAGGAATTCCCTCCTACCGGTGCAGGTATAGAGGTAACGAAAGAAACCAATCCCATATACTGGGGTTATCTTGAAGATTATGGCAAAGCTTTAAAGCAAGCTTTGGAAGCCAAGAGAATGTTTCGTCTTCGCGGCTGGGGTGCTGCTTATAAATTTACTTTAACCCGTGACGGCGCAATGAAAAATATGAAGGGTTCTATCTTTCAAAATGACTACTATGATAAAAAAGTAAAAGAGATCATATTATCAGTCAAACCATTACCTTTCCGTGAAGGAATGAATGTTGATGAGATGAATATGCGAATTTATCTGGGTTTTCAACGATATGATGAAATTGACATAAGTATTGGTGGTTCTTTTATAGATAATAAAGAAATTTTTTCAATAGGTATAAATACAAGTAAATAATTAAGAATAGCTGAGAAGTATGATAATGAAAAAAATAATTTTACTAATAATGTTAATACTCTTTCAAATCCCTGTCTTTAGTGAGGACTTTCCCCCTGTTGGAGCAGGGATTGAGGTAACGAAAGAAACCAATCCCATATACTGGAGTTATCTTGAAGATTATGGCAAAGCTTTAAAGCAAGCTTTGGAAGCAAAGAAAATGTTTCGTCTTCGCGGCTGGGGATCTAGCTGTGAGTTTATAGTAACCCGTAATGGAGAAATAAATGGAATTAAAACATCAGTATTTCAAAATGATTATTTTGATGAGAAAGTAAAAAATATAATCTTATCAGTGAAACCTTTACCATTTCGTGAAGGAATGAATATGGATGAAATGCGTTTTCGAGTATATCTTGGTTATGAAAAATATAATGAGATTGCTATAAGTGTTGGCAGCTCTTTTATAGATAATAAAAAAACATTTAGTTTAATGATAATAACAAGTAAATAGTTAAGAATAGCTGAGAAGTATGATTATTTCAAACCGCTGAAAACAGCGGTTTTATTTTAATGTGAAAAAAAATAGAAAGGAAGGTAAACATGAACAAACATGCTATGGCTAACGAGTACAAAATTTTATGTTCTGAGGCAAATTCAATGGTTAAAAAGAAAGACGGTTCAATTACATCAAATGGTTGGGTAAAGGTTGACGGTAAATATGATCGTCCCAGCAATTTTAAAGGAGTTCTTTATGAAAAGGACGGACAATATGCAATTTGTTTTGTCGGTACAGACAGGTTCAGTGCAAAAGATTGGGGCGCAAATGCTAAAATGGCTCTGACAGGGAATAGCAAACAAATTGAATTGGCTCAAGATTTTGCAGAGAACATGAAAGACAAACATGGTTTAAATTCAGCAAATACTCAATCAATCGGGCATTCTGAAGGCGGAACAGAGGCAACTGTTGTTGGTATTCAGTACGGTCTGCAAACCACAACTTTTAATGCTTATGGTGTCGGCAAAAAATATATAGAGCCTGGCAAAAATTATAATAACATTAATAATTACAGAGACCCGCATGACCCTGTTTCGAAACTACGAGAAAATGTCGGAACAACGTATATTACCCCGAATTTGCAAAACGAATTTATGGCAAAATCTCCTTTCGGCTTTATTCCGGCACATAAAATAGATAATATGGGAGATTGTATGCAGTCTGTGCCTGTTGATGAATATAAAAAATCTCATCCCTTCTTTATCAATAAAATTTCTGATGCAAATATTTCAAGACAGGATATTGCAAACATGGATCCTGATTTATTTAAAGTTTATGAAAAAGAAATTGACAATCGTATGGCAAACAACAGTATTTATGATTTTCGTCAGGAAAATTCTCCAAAGCCTTTTTATTGGTTTGGCCGTGATGTTATTGATGAACAAGGCGGACTTATTGGTAATGATAAATACCCTCAGTATAATAAGTATTTTACAAATCAAAATAGTACGGGAAACAACAGCCGAAGACAAAGTTCTGAAAAATCCTCTCATAAGTCCTCTTCAGGCAAAAGTTCGGGCAGTTCTTCAGAAGGTAAGTGGGTTACTATTAATGGAAATCACGTATTAATTAAAGATTAGTCAGTTATAGGGGATTATGTTGTATAAATTATTAAAGGCACAGCGGGAATTTTTAGAAATCCCGCATGATTATTCACTGGATGTTGCGGTTTATCAGGGAGGATACGGCTCGGGAAAAACATTTGCAGGCTCGCTTCTCGGGATTTTACTTGCATTAAAATTTCCGGGTGTGCGCGGATTAGTCGGTGCACAAACTTATACTCTTGTTAGAGATACGACTTTACAGACTTATTTTGAACACCTTGAAAATTTTGGCTTTATTCAAGGTAAAGATTATGATTGGTCTTCGTCTTTACAGAAGCTTACTTTCAAAAACGGGTCTGAAATTCTTTTCAGGCATTTTGACGAACCCAATAAGCTTAAATCTTTAAACTTGGGATTTGTGGAAATTGAAGAAATGTCGGATATTCCTTATGATACTTTTAAAATGCTTTTAGGGCGTATGCGTCAGAGAGTTAAAAAAGTTTGGAAGAATTTTACCTACCGGATTTTCGGTCATACGAACCCCGAACTTCAAAGAGGGTGGATTTTTAAAACATTTATTGAGAATTCGGCTCCTAATTACAGACTTATCACTGCTCCTACAACACAAAATATTTATTTGCCCGAGGGTTTTTGTGATGAATTAAAGAAGCTTTATGACGAGCAGTATTACAATATTTTCGTTCTTGCACAAAACGGAGAATATAATAACGGGCTTGTTATAAAGGATTTTACCGATGCGAATATTAAAGATATTTCTTACCAGCCTGATATGGATTTGCATATTTCATGCGACTTTAACGTTGATCCTATGTGCTGGGTTTTTGCGCATAAAACCGATGATAAAGTTTTTTACTTTGACGAAATCGCAATGGAAAATACTACAACCGCAAAAGCGTGTGATGAATTTTACAGGCGTTATCCGAACCATAAAGGAAAAGTAATCGTAAACGGCGATGCTTCGGGCGATAACCGCAGCTGCACAAGTGAATATACAAATTACGTAATAATCAAGAAAAAACTTTTGCAATACGGATACGATGTTGAAATTCAGATTAAAGCATTTAATCCGCCTATAAAAAACAGGATAATGGCTTTTAATTCAAAAGTTCGTTCTGCAGAAGGCGAAGTTTGCCTTTTTGTGGATAAAAAATGTGAAAAACTTCTTTATAACATTTACAATCTAAAATATAAAGAAGGTTCGTCAAAGATTGATATTCCTACATATCAGCAGATAAAGCAGTCAAAAGAGCTTAAATTTTTATCGCACCCTATTGATGCTGCTTCGTATCTTGTGGATTTTTACTGGCCGATAACACTTTAAGGAAAGGAAATTATGGAAAAAATTGTTGAATATTCTCCGATAATAATTGTTGTTTTAATGTTTTTTGTGCAGCAGAAAATTTTTGTAACCCCCGAACAGCTGGAGAAAAAGCACAGGGAAATTATTGAGGAAATAGAAGAAAAATTTGTTACAATACACAGTTTTGTCGATTTGAAAGATCAGTTTTCGGAAGTTAAAGACAAAATTGATAAAATGTATGATTTGTTGATAGATTTAAAATGATGTTAATAAATCGTTACAAAAAAGCTTTTTTTATTAAAGTTCGCGCATAATAATGCCGTCAATCCGAGTAACGGACATGTTGTTACTAAGATAAATCGAAAGGAATATGTAACAGAAATGGGATTGGCAGCTTCACAAGCAAGATTTTTAGCCATAACATCAAGAAAGTTGAATTGCGAATTTCAATCAATGCAAATTGCGCAAGAAAAACTTTCTATTACCCGTGACCAGCAAAAGGCAGCCGAAGAATATCAGAATTCTTTGAATGCAACCAAACTTGTATGGGATACTGTTGACGATGATGTATATGATTTATCTTATGACATAATGATGAAACCGTCTGCGCTTAACGAGTATGATCCATACTTAATTACGGATTCGCAAGGTAAGATAGTTCTTTCTGAAAGTATGTTCCAGGCTGCTGTAGATGCAGGCGTTATTGATGAGAAAACAGGTGATCCGAAAGTTTCCCGATTTATGGGTGCAGCCGATGCAACCGGTGACGGTTCCCGTAATGCATTTTTATACCAGTTAGGCGTATATAACCAGGCTGAAGCATCTACCATAAGTGCTGTAATAGCATTAGGTGATAAAGGTTACACAGATTCCGGTGTAGGCGGCGAGATTATTGATAAAACTCTTGCAAATTCATTTACTACAAATGCTTTTATTAATTATTTGAAAGAAGCCACTTATACTGAGGATGTAACAGAAAACGGTGTAACTCATAAAGAAGGTGATCCTCTTTATTCAATAAACCTTAAAGATATATTCTCTGCTGCAGGTGTTACTTTAACTACCTCGACAACGCTGAAAAATGATAATGAGATTGTTGTTACAAAAAATGGTGCTGCCATTACAGATACTGCAGAATTAGAAAAGATTACACTCGGTGATATAATTGACGGTAATTATGCCATTGCCGGTAAGATAGACACCGGTAAAATGGAAGAAGTTGCTACTAAAATTTTGGATGCAATGGCAGCATTATTAGGTAAGGGCAGTTCTGGCAGCGTTAACGGCTTAAACGTTGATCAAGAAGCTAATGATGCATTAAATAATGCGTGGGAGTTTACTAAGGCACTATTAAACTCAACTCAAACATCTTCATCTAACGGTGCTATTATTTCATCTTCCGTAAATAATGCCGTTTCTAAATCAGAAGAAGTTAATAATATTGTTAAAGGAACAAATGATGTTACAGCTGTGAACATAAGCAATATGCTGAAATCATATTTGACATATTTTGCTATTTCTATGGAAGGCTATGGTTACGGAGTAAGTGTTGATGCAGGTTCTTCCGCTAACAGTTCATACATAACCGATGACGTTTCATACAATTTCATAATCAAAAATGATAGTGCAATGACAGAGCAGGATGCCTTAAGTGCCGATTTCTATAATATGCTGTATAACCAATTATGTATGAACGGTGCTTCTACTGATAAAATGAAAAGACAGCAGGTAACGGATTCCGAATATTTAAATAATGCATTGAAAAATGGTCAGTTATTTATTTCTTCATTAAATAATGACGGCTATTTCTATCAGGGACATTATACACTTAACGGCCATGTTGCCGAAGTTACGGATGATGATGCCGTAGCACGTGCAGAAGCTGAATATAATGTTAAGAAAAGCCAGCTCAATACCAAAGAACAAACTCTTGAATTAAAAATGAAAAATATTGATACAGAGCTTTCAGCATTGACAACCGAATACGATACTGTTAAAAACTTAATTAGTAAAAACGTAGAAAAAGTATTTACAATGTTCAGTACATAATAATAAATTTTTCCTTAAGATTAAACAAATTTTCCTTGTCCGTGCTAGTATTATAATAAGAAGTACCGGAACGGAGAGGAAAATTTTATAATGTTAAGCTTTTTATTAAAAATGTTGGGGGATCCTAACGATAAGAAAATTAAAAATATAATGGGCATTATCGACCATATTAATGCTCTGGAACCTCAGTTTGAACTACTTACGGATGATGAGCTGAGAGCAAAAACTGACGAATTTAAGGAAATACTTGCAAAACGTCCGACATCAAACGATTTTAAAACAGACAGAAAACTGGAAAAAGAAGCTCTGGATAAAATTCTTCCGGAAGCATTTGCGACTGTCAGAGAAGCCGGCAAACGTGTTTTAAATATGCGTCATTTTGATGTTCAGCTTATTGGAGGATATTTTCTTCATAACGGTCACATTGCGGAGATGAGAACAGGTGAAGGTAAAACTCTTGTAGCTACTTTACCTGCATATTTAAATGCACTGACAGGAAAAGGTGTTCATGTAATCACTGTTAACGACTATCTTGCAAAACGTGACAGCGAGTGGATGGGAAAAATATATAAATTCCTCGGGCTTTCCGTAGGCGTAATCCTTTCTGGCGGAAGAACCGCAGATGATTTTGCCGCTAAAAAAGCCGCTTATGACTGCGATATTACTTACGGTACAAATAATGAATTCGGTTTTGACTATTTGCGTGACAATATGGCTGCAAGCCTTGATATGCTTGTTCAAAGGCCTTATAACTACGCCATTATTGACGAAGTTGACAGTATTTTAATCGATGAAGCAAGAACGCCTTTGATTATCAGCGGCAGACTTGAAAAATCAGCGGAAACTTATCAGCTTATGGCAAAAGTCGCACCGCAGCTTGAAAAGATTAAAGATTACGAAGTCGACGAGAAAAATAAAAATATTATTTTAACCGAAGACGGCATCGACAGAGCTCAGGAAATTATAGGAGTTCAGGACTTATTTGACATAAATACACAATATGCACATCATCTTTTGCAGGCACTGAAAGCTAAAGAATTGTTTGTAAGAGATACGGATTATGTGGTTAAAAATGATGAAGTTGTTATTGTTGACGAATTCACAGGACGTTTAATGGAAGGCAGACGCTGGTCTGACGGACTTCATCAGGCTATCGAAGCTAAAGAAGGCGTAAAAATTCAAGACGAAACCCAAACTCTTGCAAGTATTACTTTCCAAAATCTGTTCAGGCTTTATCCGAAACTATCGGGTATGACAGGTACGGCAATGACAGAAGAAGCGGAATTCGGCAAGATTTATAATCTTGAAGTTACTACAATTCCGACAAACAAGCCTGATATCAGAGTAAATTACCCCGATGTAATTTATAAAACCGAACGCGCCAAATTTAATGCGGTTGTCGAAGACATTATCAGAATGCATAAAATCGGCCGTCCCGTGCTTGTCGGTACAATAAGTATTGAAAAATCGGAATATGTATCTTATTTGTTAAAGCAAAAAGGAATTCCCCACCACGTCTTAAATGCCAAACATCATGAAAAAGAAGCTTATATTATTGCTCAGGCCGGCCGTGTAGGAGCCGTTACAATCGCTACAAACATGGCAGGGCGCGGTACGGATATTCTTCTCGGCGGAAACGCAGAATTCCTTGCAAAAGAAATGCTTGATAATAAAGATATTACTCCTGAAAGCCCGAATTATGAAGAAGAAAAAGAAAACGCTCTAAAAGAAGCCCGTGCAATTACAGAGACCGAACATGCAAAAGTAGTTGAAGCGGGCGGTTTGCACGTTATAGGTACGGAACGCCACGAATCACGCCGTATTGATAACCAGTTAAGAGGCCGTGCTGCCCGTCAGGGGGATCCCGGTTCCACAAGATTTTTCTTATCTCTTGAAGATAACTTAATGAGAATATTCGGTGGAGATAAAATTACGGCCCTAATGAATATGCTTAACGTTGAAGAAGATTTAGCAATTGAAAATACACTCATAACAAAACAAATTCAATCAGCTCAAAAGAAAGTTGAAACTTACCACTTTGACATAAGAAAATCCGTTCTTGAATATGATGATGTAATGAATATTCAGCGTGAAAAATTCTATGCACAGCGCAGAAAAGTTCTTGCAGGAAAGAATTTGTCGGAAGATATTTATTATATGATTGAAAAAGAAATAGACAGACTGCTTAGAAGCTATATTGCGCCTGATTTACACCCTGAAGAATATGTTTATGAAGATTTGCAGACAATGATAAAAGAACTTCACTCAATTATTCCGCAATTGTCAGGAGTTCAAGTTTCAGATGTTCAAAATCTTAGGTTTGAGCCTATATATGATAAATTAAAAACGCTTGCAATTAACTCGTACAGACAGCACGAAGAAGAAGTTATAAATTTTTATAATCAGGTAATTTCACAATACGACCCTGATGCAATCCCTCAAGAAGCATTCAGCGAAAATAATGTAATCAGAAATTTGGAAAAAGATATACTTCTGCGTGTAGTAGATAACAAATGGATTGACCATCTCCATAATATTGATATGCTGAGAGAGGGCATAGGACTTCGTGCATACGGTCAGAAAGACCCACTTATCGAATACAAGCGTGAAGCTTATGACCTGTTCAATAAGATGATGTATGAAATTCAGGGTGATACCGTAAAACACCTGTTCAGGACTAAATTCGGCATACAGGTAATTGGTCCTTCCGATGAAGGTGTTGCATAAGATTATTGTACTTGAAATTATAAAAAACATAGTCTATAATAAGTATGGACTATGTTTTTTATTTTATGAAAGGAGCATTTATGTTAACAAATGAAGCAAAACATATGCAGTTACCATTCGGGGGGGGGGCAATTCTGTAGCTCCTAAACCTGCATTTACCCTGGCAGAGGTTTTGATTACTTTAGGAATTACAGGTGTTGTTGCAGCGCTGACAATGCCGGCATTAATCGCCAATTATAAAGAAAAAGAGATAATAACAAAAGCTAAAAAGGATTATTCACTTGTAATGCAGGCCTTGCAGCTGGCACAGGCCGAATACGGAACACCCGGTGATAACTCTTCATTATTTCTTTCTTCCGCTTCATCCGACGGGATTGTACAGGAGTTTGCAAAATATATAAAAGGCGGATATTTATGTCTTTCTTCATCAAATGATAATATTTGCAATGATTTGTCATATAAAGTTCTTTATTCAATCTATAAAAACAAATATTTTGATTTAAGCCTTCCTGCGATTATATTGCCAGATAACGGGATTGTTTACCTTACATTAAGTGATAATAAGTGTGTTGACACCCTTTCAAGCGGTGCCAATCTTGATTCGGAAGGAAATCCAATAATCAATCCTGACGGTACAACATCAACCTGGACAGACATTCGTAATGCTTGCGGGATGGTATATTTTGATGTAAACGGGCCTGCAAAACCAAATAAGGCCGGTTATGACGTATTTTGTATTCAAGTATCCGCAAATAAAACCGGAGTACCATATTGGGATATATGCGGTTATTCCAGTTTGAAGAGTATTTTAACAGGTGGAAAACTAATATTTAATACGAGTTCAGGAAGCTGAAGTTTGAAATTTTATTGTTTTTGCGCTATCCTTGTTTTGAAAGAGGAATATAATTATGCTAAGAACAGGAATTGTAGGACTGCCGAATGTCGGCAAATCAACTTTATTTAATGCTTTAACGAGTGCAAAAAATGCGCAGAGCGCAAATTATCCGTTCTGCACGATAGAACCGAATGTCGGAGTAGTAAACGTGCCTGACGAAAGACTTGATGTGCTCGCAAAACTTTGTAAAACAACTGATATTATTCCTACAGCTATAGAATTTGTCGATATTGCAGGGCTTGTAAAAGGTGCAAGTAAAGGCGAAGGTCTGGGAAATCAGTTTTTGCATAATATCAGAGAGGTTGATGCCATAATTCAGGTTGTAAGATGCTTTGACGACCCGAATACAATTCACGTTGCAGGTAAAGTCAATCCTCTTGATGACATTGAAGTTATAAATACCGAGCTTGCGCTTGCGGATATGGCTTCCGTGGAAAAACAAATCGCTAAAGTTTCAAAAACCGCAAAATCAGGCGATAAAAATGCGGTTTTACTGCTGTCTGTTCTCGAAAAAATGCAGAAACTTCTTGAGGATGCTTCATTTATTAATGTTAAAGACCACTTTAGCGAAGAAGAACTTCCTGTTGTAAAACAGCTTAATTTAATGTCTACAAAACCTGTTATTTATGCGGCAAATGTTTCTGAATTTGATTTAAAAGACGGAAATGCATACACGGAACAGGTCAAAGAATACGCTTCGAAACATAATGCCGAAGTTGTACTTATTTCCGCAAAAATTGAAGAAGAACTTGCCGAACTTGGGGAAGAAGAAGCAAAAGAATATTTAAACGAACTGGGTATTGAGGACAGCGGAATAAACAGGATGATTAAATCCGTTTACAAGCTTCTTAACTTGAGAACCTTTATTACGGCTGGTGAAAAAGAAGTTCATGCCTGGACAATTCCGGCAGGTGCCAAAGCTCCTCAGGCCGCAGGTGTAATTCATACGGATTTTGAAAAAGGTTTTATCAGAGCCGAAATTACTCCATACGAAGAATTTGTCAAAAACGGTTCGTATGCCGCATGTAAAGACAAAGGCGTAACCCGTCTTGAAGGTAAGGATTATATAGTACAAGACGGTGATCTGGTACACTTCAGATTTTCAGTGTAATTAGCCCGACTTGCTAATTTATACTTTTTAAATTTAAGCTTTTAATAATCGTATGATGATTGATGATATTGCAGCAAACTTAAAAGAATTTTTTAACACCAACAGAACTAAAGATGTAAATTTTAGGATTAAACAGCTGAAAAATCTGCGCGATTCAATAAAGCATTACGAACCTGAAATTGTTCAGGCATTACGTGATGATTTGCGAAAATCGGATTTTGAAATTTATACGACGGAAATCGGTTTTGTTCTAAAAGAACTTGACTACACAATTAAGCATTTAAAAAAATGGGCTAAAACGGAAAGAGTTTCAACACCAGTATATTTAAAGCCCTCAAATGCCTATATTGTCAAAGAACCTTACGGGGTAGCTTTAATTATTGTTCCTTTCAACTACCCCTTTCAGCTTGCTTTTGTGCCTTTAATAGGAGCTGTGGCGGCAGGCAACTGCGCGGTTGTAAAACCTTCAAAAAGAACTCCGAGATGTGCCGAAGTTATTTGCAGAATAATAGCACAGACATTCAGCGACAATTATGTAAAATGTATTTTGCCTACGGAAATGGCATCATCAGAACTTTTATCAGGCGATTTTGATTATATGTTTTTTACCGGAAGCACACAAACAGGTAAACTGGTTGCTGAAGCTGCAGCAAAAAAACTTATTCCATATACGCTTGAACTCGGAGGGAAAAGCCCTGTAATCGTTGATAAAAATGCAAATTTAGAACAGGCTGCCAGAAAAATTGCTTGGGGAAAATTTTTAAATTCGGGGCAAACCTGTATAGCTCCGGACTTTGTTCTTGTTCATGAAGACGTAAAACAAGAGCTTGTTAATAATTTGATAAGTTCAATAAAAGCATTTTACGGCGTTTTTGCACAGGAAAGTAAAGATTACGGCCGTATAATTGACACAGATGCATTCAGACGTTTGCAGGAGCTTATAGGCAAAGAGGCGGAGAATATTATATATGGCGGTGACACTGATGAGTGCGGTTTATATATAGAACCAACCCTGCTAAACGTTGATTCTTATGAAGCCCCGTCCATGCAAGAGGAAATTTTCGGCCCTGTTCTGCCGATAATGACATATATTAATGTTGACAGTGTAATAGATACTTTGCGTAATAAACCGAAACCGTTAGCACTGTATGTTTTTTCTAAGGATAAAGAGTTTTATTGGAAAATAATAAAAAGTCTTTCCTTCGGCGGCGGAGCCGTTAATGATACAATTCAGCATACAACAAATGTTGAAATGCCGTTTGGCGGAATAGGTTATTCCGGTGTGGGGAGATATCACGGTAAATACACATTTGATGCGTTTACTCACCTGAAAAGTATTCTTGTCCGTAATCCCGAAATTGATATGAATATTATGTATCCTCCGTATTCTTTTGAAACGGTGAAAAGAGTGAGAAAATTTTTCGGTTAATACAAAAGCCCGTTTTAAAAACGGGCTTTTAAGTTTATTTACTTAGTAATGCAAGTTTCGAGCCTACATTATGTTTTTCCTTATTCACCTGCGAATAAGGGTTAGAAACTATGTTGTATTGAGGATTATACATAACCCTTCTTCCTGTAAAGCTTGGCTGGTGGTAAAGAATTAAAGTTGTATCTTTGAACTTTATCGGAGTGTGGTCAGGACCTGTTATCTGATTTTGTCCATTTACATAATATATTGTTTTGTCATTTTCATCAGCATTTCTGAATTTCATACCCGGTTTTAAACCGCCTCTCAGACCTACTTTACCGCCGCGGTCGTCGTTCAGGTCAATACATTGTAATGTCAGTTCCGCAGGATCATAGTATCTGTCAAATGTATGATTTAAACCTGCAGTATTAAATACTGATACGGTCATTGCACCGTCAGGACTTTGTCTTAAGAGGGCTGAAACCTGAGTTTCTCCTTCTTCTGTTTTTATGCGATTTTCATCGGTTTTGTTAAAATCATCTTTATAAACGTCATATTTAAAATGAGCATTTTGTTCTTTAAGCGCAAACGGCGTACCGTCGTTTAGAGGCTGAAGTTCTTTTCTTGTACGAAGCTTCATTACATTAAGCATGTTATCTTTGTGTCTTTTAACGAATTCTTTGTATTCGGGACTGTTCGGGTCAGCCCATTCCTCATGAATTACGTTACGGTTTTGCAGGTAAATATTTTTAGTTTTTGTTTCATAGCCTGTAGCACCGTATTCATCTCCTGCAAATAATGTCGGATTGCCTAATAATGCCACGAGGAATTTTGTCTGCCCGAGAAGTTTTGACATTGCAGGGTCTATAATTCTTTCAAGCGCTTTATCTTTAAGTTTTTTTCTTTCATCATCATTTAAGCGTCTGCCCGGTTCGGGTTCGAGATAGTTCATTTCGTCAAGAACAATATCCAGTGCAATATTGAAATCTTTAGTACCAAAACCGTCGGCCTCAATAAGTTTATCTTTGAATTTGCCGTTAGAAAGGTTCTTTAACGCTGCAATCATTTTGTCGTAAACATATTTTTTTCTGTTTTCGCTCAAACCGATATCTTCTTTTGCTTTTCCCATACCGCTGGCAATAGCTTCGCATTTTGCGATTGCGAGATTGCTGACCTTGTTGTAATTATAGTTGTCAATGGAATCCTGGTGTACGTTTTCACCGTATTTAACGCCGTTAAGAATTCTGTATGCTCTTTCACGGTACGGATTTCCTGCTTCCGTTAAATCAGTGTAAACTAAATCCATATCTACAGAGAAGCCTTCTAATGCACGGCATTTATCGTGGTTTCCCGCAAATGTATATGAATAAATTAATGATTCTAATGAACCTGAATTAAGGAAGTTTTCACTGCCTACCAACTTATCAAGAATTGTTTTTCCCTGATCGGTTCCCTTCTCAGGGCTGTTAGTTCCGTCAAAATCAAATAATTTCCCGAAAATTTTTGTTAAATCGGAAGAGAAGTAATCATAATTTGCAGCAGTCGTAAATCCTGCATCATTAAGAAGTTTTCTCATTGCTTCTGTTTTACCGGAAAATCTGTCTCCTGATTTATCGCCGTATCCGTCACTGTAAATGTCGCCTAAGTCTGTAACTTCCGCTGCAATATACGCATCAGGGTGTGACTCTTTAATTCCATCATTGAATTTTGTCCAAAATTCTATAACTTTATTCCAGGTATATTCAAAATCAGTCTTTTTATTTCTCAGAGATTCAATATCACCTATATCTTTAGCGGCGTCAATTCTCCAGTCCAAACCGGCCTGAGCTCTGCCCACAATCATTTCTGCAAGCTTGAAGCTTTCCAGATTTGTTCCTTTTATAGATTTTATTAAAGCACTTGCAAGCTTTTCTTTATCCGAAGGATGTATGTGTTTAATACCACGTCTTAAATGGTTTATAAGAGAAACGGCTTCATCTTCGGGGCAGTCGGCAATAATTCCCATTCCGAGAAGCGAAGTGCGTTTTAAAGAGTTATAATCATAAGTCAATTCGCCTGTTTCTTTATCATAGGTAAATGATGCCTTCGGATCAACGGCTTTAATGACTGCAAACCTTGCAATTTCGGATGTTAACAGAGGTATAACATATTTCCCGTAAGGAGTGGCATTTCCATACTGGTCATGGAGTTTATTTTCTTCAGGGAGTTTTGTTTCAACTGCTTTTAATATTTCTCTTGCTAATGAATACATTTCTTTTGTATACATTTTGTCGGTTAATTCGTAAGCATCTTTGTATTCATTTCTTAAATGCATATTTCCGTTCTGGAACATTTCGTATCTTGAAACCCCGATTTGATCTTCCTGGGTCGCTCTTTTAGAAATGTAAGGAGAACTTAATGCCGAAATAATATCATCACCGACTTCAATAGAATCAAGCGGCACATCCATTAAACCCATAACAATATGCTCATTATAAGATTCAACAGATTCTGCTCCGAATAATTCATATGAGTCATTTAATACGTTTTCGACAATCTTTTCAGACACATCTAAGTCTTTCGGGAATATTTTACCGTTAGATTGTTCTTTAATTCGTTGATAAATTTTATCGGCATCCAGTCCGCTGATGTTTCTCAAATGTTGTGCTGCATTAAGATTTAATATTTGATTTGTTTTCTTCGTCCAGTACTGAGCTGATGAAATCGCATAATCTTGAACTTCCATATTTTTGCGTTTCAGTAAAGCTGTTTGAGCAGCTCTTTCTCTGGGGTCAGGAATACTTTTTAAAGCCTGTGTATCCGTATGAGAGAATACATAATTCAGTTTTGCAATATCCGGATTTGCATCCCAGGTATAAAATCCGCTTTCATGTTTTCCGTCAAGTCCGAAATATTCAAACTGTGTTACAGTTTTTGTTCCTATGCCGCTTTTAAGTTTAATTTGTTTATATTGCGGGGCATTTTTATTATATTCGTTAAGCTTTTCAACATTCTTTTTATATGTTTCCGGATTAATTCTGAAACTGTATGGTACAACGGTATCATTATGGTTATTTATATCAAGGTAATTTTTATCAAATTTTTCATAAGCTTTGATTAATTCTCCGTTGCTTAGTTTATCTGCATAAACCAGTCTGTCGTCATAAATCTGGATATAAGTCGGTTTATTGGAGTCATATTCTCCTCTGTTTGATTTTATGCTGACGCTTCCGTCTTCATTTTGAATAAACTTATACGGCGAGTTAACAAGTCTGTGAGTAATATGTTCGGTATTTTTGCCGAATACGCCGAGGCTCAGAGGGCTGTCTTTCAGTCCTGTAATTCTGAACCAGTTGAAATAAGGAGATTCTTCGCCCCATTTTAATATATGCTGGAAGTGTGCACCTTCCAAACCTTCGTTAACAAATGCACCGTCAGAAACCATGTTCATACCTTTGGCGAAGAGTTTTTTCTGAATAGAAGTGTAATTGTTAATATTACCCAGGCTGTGTGCCATCTGGAAGCAGTTTTTATTCCAATAAGCGTGTGCGGTTAAACTGTCATCCGTAAATAAAGGAAGTGTAATAATTCTTGTAAAGTTATCAAGTTCTCCGTCATCCAAAGATTTTTCAATACCTGCAAGAGAACCTCCGATTTTGTTGGCAAAGTTTTTTGATGAACTCATTAGTTTTATGATTTCATCGGGATCTCTCATAACAACTTTATTGTTATCATCATATTTCCAAATAACGTTATGGCTGTCGGGAATGATTAATTTCATAGCCCCGCCTTTAGAGACGGTAGACTGTCTGTCGGTTATAATATTATAAACATCATATGGATTATGAGTTGTCATTGCTTCATTAATCATGTTTCCAGGATCAAGCATATAAATAGGAGGCGCGCTGTGATTATTTTTCGGATAGAGTTTGTAGTGGTAAGCAAACGGCTCATCAGGGGCGATATCAAAATCCCCTGCTAAATCTACTTTTGTAGCTTTTCCGCTTTCAAGTTTAATTCCGCGCTCTTTATTCTCGGAATCATCGTTCATCGAGTCAAGTTTTTCAAGAATTCCTGTCGTATAATAATTTCCGTTATTATCTTTTTCAACGGAATAAAGTTCGAGAAAACAGTCATATTTACTGTCGTCATAAACATAATTAAATTCGTACTCTTTATCTCCGTATTGTGATTTTACGGGTTTGTAACCTTCAAATTTTACGTTGTTTTTTACATTCGGTTGATTTAAATTTAAACTGACTTTCACGCGAAAACTCCTTACTACTAAAGTTATAACTCAAGTAAAGAAAATTTTTTGACATAATGTATTATATTATTAAGAAATTTTTACAAAAAAAGATTTAAAATATATTTCCTGCTATAATTCAGCTTGAAAAGGAGAAAATTAAATGCAAGTTACAGACATGAAATGTGATATTAAAGATATAAATTTAGCTGCTCAGGGTAAAAATCAAATTGAATGGGCATTTAAAGATATGCCTGTTTTGAAACAAATTCAGGAAAGATTTATCAAGGAACAGCCGTTTAAGGGCTTAAAGCTGTCCGCGTGTGTTCATGTTACAAAGGAAACAGCTGCGTTATGCGTTGTTATGAAATCAGGCGGTGCAGATGCTGTTCTTGTTGCGTCAAATCCTTTATCAACTCAGGATGATGTTGCTGCTGCTCTTGTCAAGTATTACGGAATACCTACATTTGCCGTTGCGGGTGAATCTGTTGAACAATACAAGGCGCATATTAAAGAAGCTTTAAACCATAATCCTGATATTATTATTGATGACGGATGCGACATCGTTTCAACAATACATGCCGAATATCCTGAGCTGGCTTCAAAAATCATAGGTTCAACCGAAGAAACCACAACGGGTATTATAAGACTTCAGGCTCTTGAAGCTCAGGGAGAGCTGAAATTTCCTGCTGTCGGGGTTAATACAAGTTTGACAAAACATCTTTATGATAACCGTTACGGTACAGGGCAGAGCTCTATGGACGGAATTATAAGAGGTGCAAATATTCTTATTGCGGGCAAAACTGTTGTTGTATCGGGTTACGGCTGGTGCGGCAAAGGCTGTGCGCTTCGTGCAAAAGCTCTCGGGGCAAACGTTATTGTATGTGAAGTTGATCCTTTAAAAGCTCTTGAAGCCGCTATGGAAGGATACAGAGTTATGCCGATTGCCGAAGCTGCAAAAGAAGGAGATTTGTTCTTAACTGTTACCGGCGACAAACATGTTGTGGATGTTCACCATATTCTTGAAATGAAAGACGGTGCATTCCTTGCGAATTCAGGCCACTTTGACTGGGAAATTAATGTTGAGGGATTGAAAAAGCATGCTGTTGAAATCCGTGAAATCAGACCGAACCTTGAAGAGTACAAGCTTGATAACGGAAAATCGGTTTACGTGTTTGCTCAAGGAAGGCTTGTAAATCTTGTGAGTGCCGAAGGACACCCGGCAAGCGTTATGGATATGAGCTTTGCAAACCAGGCTTTAGGTATTGAATTCCTTGTTAAAAACAAAGGCAAATTGGAAAATAAACTATATACGCTTCCGCATGAAGTTGATGTTAGAATTGCAGAATTAAAACTCAAATCAATGGGAATTGAAATTGATACATTAACTCCCGAACAGGAAGAATACTTAAACAGCTGGAAATTCTAAGAGCGGCTACGCTCCTAGAATAAGGTTAAAAGGATTAACTTTAGGGTATTTCGATATCCTAAAGTTTTTCTTTTCTGCCACAAAAATTTAATTGTTTCAGGGCGTATTTTCAAATTGTTTTGTATATTAACCTTTGTAATATAATCGCTGTGCAGCCTTTTATCACCCGTTACCAGAGAGCAGTTTCCAGCGTTATTCTTGTGGCGTCTGTAACCGATTAGAGGTTTATAAATTATTGCTGAACCGCCGATTAAATTTGCAAAATTAAACAAAAATTTGTCGGGACAAATTTTCCATTCATCCGTATTTTTGTAATCACAAATAAGTTCAATTGAAGCTTTTCTGAACATTGCCGAGCTGTTAGGAGACCAGTACCAGCCGCCGAAACGTTTACGTTTTAATAATTTAAAGTTAACCTTTTCCGATGCAAATAAGCTTTCGAGATTATCACAGTGCGGGCTTGCGTTTGAATTTATTGTATGGACTTCATTATATTCACCTATTTCAACAATCTGGCATGACGTAAAGGCAACGGATGTTTCCATATGAACCCTTATATGGCTTTGAGCGTATTCAGGCAGTAAAATATCATCACTGTCAATGAAACTTATGAATTGCCCATTCGCATTTTCAAGCCCTCTAATCATTGCCGCAAGCTGCCCGCGGTTTATCTCCTGTTTTAACAGTGTAATTTTTAAATCCTGATTATCGGAAATAAAATCTTCAACTATGCGGCAGGAATTGTCAACCGAGCAGTCATCGACAACTATAATCTCAAAATTTTTATAGGTTTGAGCCTTAATACTTTCCAGAGTTTTTAAAATATATTTTTCATAGTTATAAGAAGTTACAACAAATGAAACAAGCGGCAGCTTAAGCATTTTTTGTTTCCTTTTCAGCTAAAAGTCTTTCCATTTTTTTGTTGTGCATAACAGAAGAAATAAATGCAAGAACAATAAAGCCTAAACCTATTCCACCCGTTACGGCTTCGGGAATTTCTTTAACCGTTGAAACAAGCATCAGGCATGCCAGAGCACCGATTGCCCAGTGTGCGCCATGTTCAAGGTATAAGAATTGTTTTAAAGTCTTTTTTTCAACAAGCATAATAGTCAAAGAACGTACAAACATTGCCCCGATAGCAAGCCCTATTGAAATAATAATGATGTCTTTGCTTAATGCAAATGCACCTAAAACACCGTCTAATGAGAAAGATGCATCTATTAATTCCAAATAAAGAAAACTTACCAAACCTGTACAGCCTGCGTTTTTTGCCGCACAGCTTGCAAGCCGCATTTCTTCATGTTTTTCAAGATAATGAGTAAACCCGTCAATTGCAAGATATGTAATAATTCCTGAAATTCCCGCAATCATAACATGAAGTTTTTGCTCAGCAGGTACAAAGTTTTGTGTGGCAAGAAGCATTAAAAGAGAAATAATAATTTCAATTCCTTTTATATGATCAAAATGCGACAACCAGTATTCAACAGGTCTTATCCAGTGAACCTCTTTTTTGTGGTCGAAAAAGTAGTTTAAGAAAAGCATAATCAAAAACATTCCGCCGAAAGTTACAATCGGAGCGTGTGTCTGGTGAAGATAATATGCGTATTTATCGGCATTTGTCAGAGCAATGTTTGCGACTTCAAGCATTTTTAATTTTGCAAAAATTGAAACAACCAAAATCGGGAATAGAAAACGCATACCGAAAACAGCTATAATAATTCCCCACGTCAAAAATCTGTGGCGCCATTTATGGCTCATTTTTTCAAGTTTCATTGCGTTAACAACGGCATTGTCAAAAGACAAACTGACTTCAAGAATTCCGAGAACTATTGCAATGAAAACACATGTGAGACCGGAGCCGTTATGAACGTGCTCACCCCAGAAATATGCACCGATTAGACCTGCTATAGTTACTATATATGAACCTAAAAAATATTCTAACATCATTTTCTCCTTATGCAACAGCATAATTATACTTAAAAAGTGTGTTTCTGCAATCATTCAATGTTTGTATTACTTGAATATTTATAAGAGATATTGTATAATAAATATGTTAGTTATATAAAGGAGCAATTATATGAAAAAGATTATTAGCCGCATGTTTTGCGGGGGGGGGGCAGCCTAAAAGCTCCTAAGTCAAGCGTTTTTGGGTATACATTAGCAGAAATTATTATAGTAATGCTGATTATTGCGGTTGTTGTGGCTGTGACAATCGGTATAACTAAAGCTAAGCTTAATAATATTGTTTCGTACACTTATTATTCAGCTTATTCGACATTACGTTCCATCTCAACAGAAATGCTTGCGGATTGGGATCCTCAGGATCCTGAATATAAACAGTCTCTTGAGACTGATGTATTCACTTTTAAATTAGCTGATATAAAAAATGTTATTTTATATACTTATCGTGACTTATGGTCTCAACCTACTTTTGCTTTAGGGCAGAATATGTGTCAGAGTCAAGGAGGAATGCATGTAAGTCCAGGCGCATGTGAACGAGCTGGTTATTTTTGGTGTTATGCATATATGCATAAAGAAGGGGATGGTTGTTTCAGCTGTTGTCATCGGAAACCCACCGCAGGTTCTGGCGGTGGCGGCGGCAATAGCTGTAATAAGAGCTGCGGGAGCGGTTATACCTTGGACAAGAGCAGCTGCAGTTGTAAATGTACTCG
>CALUVV010000010.1 GCA_944324305.1 Candidatus Gastranaerophilales bacterium | reverse complement strand
TCTATAATTCAAACACAAAGCCAACCTTGCCGAATAATCCTTTTATTCGTTCAGACAAAATGTCCCGTTAAAATACACCTTTTATTCGTTCAGACAAAATGTCCCGTTAAAATACAACATTAAAATACATTGAGTTCTCTTCCATACCCCTAACATAAATAAAGAAGGACCGAAAATAAATTCGATCCTTCTTTATTTAGCAAGGGAGAGATTCGAACTCTCGACCTCACGGGTATGAGCCGTGCGCTCTCACCAACTGAGCTACCTTGCCATAAGTCTTATTTTATTGACAAGACTTATAATCGCATAAACAAAATTAAATATCAAGCTTTTTTTTATTATTTACATTCCGATTTTCCTGACCAGCTTAAGTCATTACAATATAAATAATCCAAATTTTCTTTTTGAAGCACCCAGCCTGCACAACCGTAACCATTTAAATTTCCGGCTTTTGAATAATTGCAGTGAGAAGTAAATGAAAAGGCGGTATCATTATAAGTACCGGCAGGAATTACTCCCTGATTGCCGTAATAAAATATAAATACATCAACGCCAGTTTTATTTGGCGGGTTAGAACCGTTTACATCAACAAAAATTTCTCCGCAAATATCCCGAAGCATGTTAGTGTTACCACGAACACCGTCACACTTAGGATAAAGTACTGTAGTACCTACAATACTCGTACCGTCCGCGAGTGTTACGTTATTTTTAAACGTACCAAAACGCGTCCCGTCTAATGAATAACGTTCATATGTTTCGCAATTTTCATCGGACTTGCAATGCTTAATTATTTTCAAATAATTTGACATTATATTCCAAAATCGGTCAACTGTTGTTTTACCTGCAGCAATTTGTTCATCCGTCAAATTATCCTCTGTAGTATTGCCTGCAAGGGTTAATCCCCAGTAATTTATGTCTCCTTTTTCTAATCTTGCTGAAGCAATAGCTTGATTCATCAGGCTATAAAATTTGTTCAAACGTGCTACATACTGTTTTTCCGCATTATTTTGTATTAATGAAGGCACGGTTAATGCGGATATAACTCCTATTATGCCCAGAGTTACAAGAACTTCGGCAAGAGTAAAACCTTGAAAGGAGCCTAGAACTGCCCCCCCCCCGATACGGGATTAAATTTCAATCTTTTCATAATAATGCTCCTTTAAATAATTTCAACATTATAAAGTATAACATATTAATCAGTCTGCTGCAATATTCAAATTAATTATCTTTTTAGTTTATAATAAAATACAGAGAGAAAAATTGTTTATAAAGGTTAAGCTCATGATTACCGACATGACCAAGGGAAGTCCCTTAAAACATATACTTTTATTTTCAGTTCCGCTGTTAATAGGGAATATTTTTCAGCAGCTATATAATATTGCCGATCTGGTAATTGTGGGCAGAACTCTCGGGGTAGAACCATTTGCGGCAGTAGGTGCGGTGGCACCGTTATTTTTTCTTATAATGTTTGTTATTGTCGGGTTAACAAACGGTTTTGCGGTTGTCACAGGGCAGAGATACGGAGCAAAAGATATTCCCGGTGTAAGAAATTCGGTTGTTGTATCAACTGTATTAAGCACAATTGTGACACTTTTATTTTCAATTGTATGTACTGTGTTTATGAACCATATACTGCATTGGATGAATGTTCCCGCAAATATTTATCATAACGCTTACTGGTATGTGGAAATTATTGTTATAGGATTAATTTCCACAACAATGTATAATATGCTTGCGAGTATAATAAGGGCTCTGGGTGACAGTAAAACACCTTTATATTTTCTGATTATAGCTTCTGTTATAAATATAATTCTTGCACTGATTTTTATTCAGATTTTTAACATGGGAGTTCCGGGTTCTGCTTTTGCCGTAATTTTATCACAGGCAATTTCAGTTATATTGTGTTTGTTTTTCATTAAATACAGGCTTCCTATATTGCATATACGAAGAGGCGAATGGCTGATTAAATTTGACAGGCATTTCTACAATTCCGCATACGAACACTTGCGTGTCGGAATACCTATGGCAATACAATTTTCAATTATAGGTATAGGAATTATAATTATTCAAAGTGTCTGCAACACGTTCGGAGCTAATGTAATTGCAGCATTAACCGCCGCTTTAAGAATTGAACAAATTGCAACGCTGCCGATGATGTCATTCGGTGTTGCGCTTGCGGCTTACGTTGCACAGAACTTCGGAGCAAAGAAATTCAAAAGAATTCGTCTGGGAGTTATAAAAACTTCAACTATAAATATTATTTTAAGTATAGTAATGGCTTTTGTAATGCGAATATGGGGTACTGATATTATCGGGGCTTTTATCGGTACCGCAACAAAAGAAATTATAGATATTGCGCACAATTACCTGCTGATAAGCACAATATTTTACTTCTTTCTTGGTCAAATTTTTATATACAGAAATGCATTACAGGGTATGGGGGAAACCTTATTTCCTCTGCTTGCCTGTATCGCGGAACTTGTAATGAGATCTTTTGCGGCTGTTTATCTGGCATTAAAATTCGGTTATATCGGAATATTTTACTCGGGTCCGATTGCATGGGTAAGCGCATCAACAATATTATTTTTCGGGTATTTATACAGCATTAAACATATTATTTATAAAGTTAAAAATAAACTTCACAGCTGTTTATCTGATAACTAAACATCCCTTCCATATAAACAGAAGGGATGTTGTCATTTTATAATATTTTATTTAATTACAAAATATCTGATGCATTAACAGGACGTCTTTCGCTTTCCTGAACTTCAAAAAACGGTTTGGCTTTAATATTCAACATACCTGCAATAACAGATGAGGGAAAAATTTCAACAGCGTTATTTAATTCATTTACCGCACTGTTATAAAATCTTCTGGCAGCAGCAATATGCTCTTCAACTTCGGCATAAGTCTGCATTGCTTGAACCATAGCTGCATCTGATTTTAACTGCGGATAATTTTCAACATTTATCATCAGCTGTTCCATTTTGCCTTTAATTGCATTATCCAATTTTATTTTTTCGGACATTTCATTTGCTTTTGCAGCTTGCGTTCTAAGTTTTGTAATATCTTCAATTAAAGATCTTTCATGTTCCATAAACTTTTTGGCAATTGTCAAAATATTAGGGATTAAATCGTAACGTTTTTTAAGTTGAACATCAACACTGCCTTCAGCTTCTTTCACCTTGTTTTTCTTTTGAATAAGCTGCACATAAATGAAATAAGGTCCAATAACAGCAATAGCAGCGACAACAAGTAAAATTTCCATATCAAATTCCTTTCTTTACTATAAGCCCAATTTTTTATCAAATTTAAAATAGTGAATAAGATTAAATATATTAATTAACTGAACAAATATATATTCATAATTCTTTTTATTGTTAATAGGATTTGACATATTTCCGATTTCAAAGAAATCATTAGGAGTTTGAATAAATAAAGTAATATATTTGTTCTCTACCAGACAATGAACATCAAATCCGCCAATAACTTCTCTGACATTTTTAAGTCTTTCCATAAAAGTCGGTGTCAAAATATATCTTGCTTCAACCTGATCGTCAGAATATATATCATACATTTGATTAAACTCCGAATCTTCCAGAGTAACTTTTTGTAAATTACCGGCAACTCTGATTTCTCTATTTTTATTATTAAGAGATACAGATACGCCATCTTCAGATAAGTTCAAATGCTTTAACGGAAGTTTTTCAGCAAAAGCCAGTACGCCTGTTACAGCATTAACGACATCTGAATTTGCTATTTTATCAGCTTGTTCATCTCCCAGGCTATCTGACAAAAGTGATTTAATTGCCTGCTTTTGTCCTTTTTGACCGATTGCTTTTTGATATAAAAGAGTTTTTCCTTTGTAAGGCTTATTTAGAGTAGTTTTTATAATTAAACCGTTAAAATCCGTTACAGTATTGTCTGAATTCTTCTCTCCTCCGCTTTCGGTATGGGTTAGCTCTGTTTCAACAATAATAATATCCAGCCCCTTGTAATTACCGATAATTCTGTCATCATCTCTTTTACGAGAGAATTTAGGAAATAACCCTGTTTTATATATTTCATTCCTTGTTATAAGTTCCTTATCAGGGCAATACTTAAACTTTCCAAATAACGAAAAGAGTTCCATCAAAAGCTGCTGCTTTATTTTTAATCTAAATTTACGCTGTCTTTTGCTTACAATAACAAATATTATTACAGCAGGGATTGACAACAGTAGTATATATGCTTTTGATAACAGCAAAAAACCGCCGATAGAGCCAATAAGACAAAGTACAGCAATTAACAAATTAATATTTGATACTTTTGCAACGGATATTCTTTCTTGCTCAAGAGGGATAATTTTAGGTTCTAATTTTTTAGTATATAATTCTTCAAATTTTTGATGTAATTGATTTTTATCCATTAAAAAATTATATATATTTTTCAAATACAATACATCATATATTTAGACCAATAACCTACTTGCAAAGATAAATGTTTTATGACAGAATTGCATAAAAAGTGTACTAATGGTAAAGGAGAAACGGTTATGTCAACGTATATTGAAGATGTTTATGCCAGACAAATTTTGGATTCACGCGGCAATCCGACTGTCGAAGTAGATGTAAAATTAACAAACGGAGTAAGAGGCCGCGCGGCCGTTCCCTCGGGTGCTTCAACGGGAATATTTGAAGCCCTCGAACTTCGCGACGGCGACAAGTCCAAATATATGGGTAAAAGCGTTCAAAAAGCTGTTGATAACGTAAACAATATTATAGCTCCCGAGCTTATCGGCGAAAAAGCTTCTCACCAGAAAGAAATTGACACGTTCATGATTGATATGGACGGAACTGAAAATAAGTCAAAACTTGGTGCCAATGCAATTTTAGGAGTTTCACTCGCGGTTGCAAAAGCAGCTTCAAAAGCTTACGGAATGGCATTATACAGATATTTGGGCGGAATTAACGCTTTAACTCTGCCTGTGCCGATGATGAATATTATTAACGGCGGTGCTCATGCAGATAATAACATTGATTTTCAGGAATTTATGATTGCGCCTGTAGGTGCCGAAAGCTTTTCACACGCCATTGAAATGGGGTGTAATGTTTTCCATACATTAAAAAATGTATTGAAAAACAAGGGCATGGCAACATCGGTTGGTGATGAAGGCGGTTTTGCTCCGAATTTAGGATCAAATGCAGAAGGGATTGAAGTAATTCTGGAAGCAATTGATAAAGCAGGATATAACACAGACCAGATTAAAATATGTCTTGACGTTGCTTCATCAGAGTTTTTCGAAAACGGAAAATATAACCTTAAAGGTGAGGGAAAATCTTTTGACAACAAAGAAATGACGGATTTTCTGGAAGATTGGGTTAAAAAATATCCGATAATCTCAATAGAAGACGGCATGGCAGAACAGGATTGGGAAGGCTGGGAAATGCTTACCAAACGTATCGGAAGCCATTGCCAGCTTGTCGGAGATGACCTTTTTGTAACCAACACAAGACGTTTAGCCGACGGAATTAAACGCAATGTAGCAAATTCAATTCTGATTAAGGTTAACCAGATAGGAACACTGTCAGAAACACTTGATGCAATTTCAATGGCTCACGCGGCAGGTTATACAACAATAATTTCACACCGTTCGGGTGAAACCGAAGATACGTTTATTGCAGATTTGGCAGTTGCCGTAAACAGCGGACAAATCAAAACCGGTTCGGCATCACGCTCTGACAGAATGGCTAAATATAATCAGCTTTTAAGAATTGAACAAAAACTCGGTTCAGCCGCAAAATATTTAGGCCTGCAAGCCTTTAACGGTCAAAAATAAATAAAATAAAAAAGCTCCGAAATTATCGGAGCTTTTTTAATTAGTCACTTTCACCTACATTGTATTTTGTATACTCTAATTTATCAACACCGGTCAAAATATTTTTAAAACTTTTACCTCCGGGCAGGTTTGAAAGATTAGGAACAATTTTATCAACATTGACAGAAAGTTCATATACGTCCTGGCCAAACTGGTTAGGAGGTTTTGGTCCGTTTACATCAAAATCAATAAAAGCACAATTATAACTTGTTTTCATAACATCGGTTGTATTTCCGTTTTCGTCTTTTATACAGTTATAATCAGCATCTCTTTCGCAATCGATTGATGTCCTCTCACATGAAGACAGCTGCCCAATAGCTATTATTGCACCGTCATTTGTAATTATACGTGCCGTAGGCAGGTTTGTACCAATTGTAACATCGCTTGAATCATCTTTCCTTCTGGTTGCGAATTTGACACTGTAATAATAATTTGTACAGTCTTTACTGGCAGAAACACAAACCTTTGCTCCGTTAAAATATTTCGCGAAGTTTGAAGCAACTTCGGCGCTTGTTTTACTTGTATCAAATAAAAAAGTATTATCCCCGACAGTATCGTTTTCCTTCTGCGCCATAAGAACAGCATTCTGAATTACAGAATAAACTCGTTTTGTACGGGTTATAAGTTCTTTTTCTTTATGTTTCTGAATTAATGAAGGCATCGTTAAAGATGCTACAACTCCGATTATTCCTAAAGTTATAAGCACCTCGGCAAGAGTAAACGCCAAGCGTGCCGCTTGACCCGATACAAAGGGATTGCACAAAAATTTAAAAAATTTAGCAGGAGCGCCTAAATCCGCCCCCCCCCCGACACTCCGGCTTTAATAAGTTCGTTAATTCTCATGTTTTAAGCTCCTTAACTAAAAATGCTACTCTATTAATTTAACATATATTTGTGCGGTTTTCAATATTAAAAAATAAACAGCTCTCCATTTAATGCGAGCTGTTGTTTCCTTTCCGAATGTATCGTTACTAAGTTTAGTGTGTGTGTAAAATCGGTTAGTCGTTGTTTGATTTGTACTTGTAGCTCAGCAGGCTGTATGTATCGGATGATGCCGAACTGTCACCGTAAAATACTGACATATCCGTTGCACGGCGGTTATTAAAATTATCTTCAACTTCCATTCTTGCGCAGTTTACATCATAAGCGGCAATTTCCGCGCTCGTAATTCTTCCGTCATGGTTTGTGTCCATTTCATCAAAGTGTTCCAAAATTTTTGACATGGTGCTTTCGGAAAGTCCGCTTGCACCTGATGCATAAAGCTGTGTAAGTTCCGCTTTCGTCAAGCCCTGCATTGAAATGCGGTTAGAAAGCGTATTCATTTCGTCTGCCGTAATTATTCCGTCGCCGTCTTTATCAATCATACCGAAATTATTTTGCAGGTAAGATGCAAAAGTTTGATTTAAAACGCCTAAATTAGTTGTTTTTGTCCTTGCTTCGGTCAGATTTTCAAGCGTAAGCCCGTTAGGATACTGCGACGCAAGATAAGAATATGTATTTGTTAAACCGGCATATACACCGGAAAGTATTCCGTTATTATTAGCCATACTACAACCTCGGTTACTAACTTCTCAAACACATGTTAATGATATTTATGCAAAAGTCAAACCTCTAAACAGATGATATTGTAAAAATATGTAACAAACTTATTTAAAACTTTAAAGTTTTGAAGGCTCATATCCGATAAAGATTTTGTTGATAGATTTTATAAGGAGTGTGTGCTCATGAATGAAGAAAAAAAAGTTACGGATATGGAAGATTTAATGCTTGATTACGGTGAAATGACAAGTTTTGATTTTGATTCATTGGATTATAAGCAGGTCAGAGAGCTTCAAAGGGTAACAGACAGCGAATATTCAAATCAGCCTTATCCGTTTAAATACGGCAACTTTGATTTAGTGGATATGATTCACGCATTTATTACTCAGTATCAGAAAAAAGAAACTACATAAAACTTATACGGGGTGTGGTGTTATGAACGACAAAGAACTTTTTGAAAACAATTGTTTTCCGCTTTTCTGGCTGGAAGACGAAGAAAATTTCGAACAGCAGGTACCGCAGAGAAAAGACTTGCAAACGCTGCTTGCCGAACTTGAAGATATTAAAAACAAAATAGATGACATAAGCGCAAGAGAATGGCATCTTGCAAAACTTGTGAAATTTCACAAAGAGGGCTTCGCCCGATAAAAAGCAGCCCCAAGCTGTTAAGAACAGCTGCCGAGATTTGGGATAGCAAAATTTAACAATACATAAATTATCGTTGAACATAATTCAGCGATTTTTTTTGTGCGTAAATTATAAATCATCAAGCGCATTTTCATCAAGCAGAATATCGTGCCCCATATTATGCATCAAATCAAGGTATGCATTATAATAAACCTGCATTGCGCTTATGTATTCGTTTAAAGTTTCCTGATAGGCGTTTTCTATGATAAACATATTTAATAAAGAAGTTTTGTTATCCGCATAACTTTTTTCGGACATCTTAACGATATTTTCGGACTCTTTCAAAATATCCTTATAGTAAGCCATATTCTCTTTTGCATATTTAAAGCGGTTGTAATCTTCTTTTAATGCAAACTTTAACTTATTTTCAAACGATACTGCATCTATTTTTGCCCTTTCAAGAATAACTTTTGCTCTCGTAACTTCAGGTCTGTAAGTATAGAAAACAGGCAAATCAAGATATCCGCCGGCATAACCGCCATGTGCCTGCCCGTCGCCCGAAAAAGCATAACCGCCGATTACCGTCAAATCGGGAATAACTTTATGTTTTGCAACAGCAAGTTCCCGTTCTGATTTATCAATGTAATCGTATGCAATTCTGATTGAGTAGCTGTATTTCATTGCAACTTCTTCAATCGTATTGTACTCGGGAAGCTGAATATCCAGCAGAGAAATATGCTCCTGAAACAATGAACTTTCACGCGTATCATACATTGTGTCGGTATCTTTCAGGTTAAGAATTTTATTGAAATGAAACTGGGCATATAAAAGATCTGCTTTTGCTTTATTTAATAATATAATCTGTTTTTTATGCTTAATATCAGATTGAAGCTTTTCAATTTCATAATTTTGAGAATTTTTTGGTTTGCTTTCCGCAAGCAGCTTCATATTTTTAAAAAGTTCTTCTCTTTCCTGCAAAATCGCAACAACCGACTTCATGTAAACAACATCAAAATAAGCGCTCATAACTTCGAGCTTTAAATTTAATTCTTCCTGTCTTATTTGATTTTCAAGAAGTTTCATATTAGCGATTGCGGCTTTTTTCCGAACCCCTCTTTTTGCAATTTCAACAGGAACGGCAAGCCCTGCCTGACTTGCATTAGATCTTCCGATAGGACCCATCAGAATAGTCGATTGAATTTGAGGATTTTTAAGCGCATTTGCCATTTTGACTTCCTGACGCAAAACCTCAATTTCTTTACGTTTTGCCTGCAAAGCAAGGTTATGCCGGAGCGCAAGACGAACGGCATCGTACGCGGAAATCTTTTCAATTTCGGCATTTGAGGGTAAAACTGTAATTATTAAAGTAATTAAAAGAACTAAAATCTTTTTCATCACTGATATTATACTATAAAAATTCTTAAATTGTCTGCGGACGCCCTGCAACGTTAATTAATATATCAATAACTTTCGGCATCTGGCACTTAAACGAATAATTGCCGTTTTTCAAAGAACACTTTGAACAGTCACAATTAATCGAATAACACTCTAACGCCTGCTCCGTCCAACTCTGCGTAATTGAACCTGAAATTTCCCCGTTATTCTGGGGATAAAAAACTTCCTCCATAAAGCCGCTCCTAAAGATATTACTTAACCCGTTTATATTTTAACCCGTATGAGTACCTATTTAATCCTTTATTTAATGTATTTTTTAGGTTAATATATTATTAAGTTAAACAAGTCGGAGTTAAGTATGAAAAAATTTATAATAACTTTTTTGTGCCTGTTTTTTGCGGCATTATCGTCTTTTGCCGTTACCGATGAAGAAATCCTGAAAGAACAGAGTATTCAAAACAGGATTAACGGTATCGGAACACAAATTCTAAACGCAAATAAAATTGACGGAAGAATTATTTTTGTTTATGACAAAGAAGCAAAAGATACGCTTTTAAAAATGGACACAACCGTTTCAAGCAGACAGATTGTAATGTTCAGACAGTATTATAAATTTATAGCCGATGACAATGAGCTTGCCGCATATCTTGCAAGAGAAATTTCCAATGCGCAAAGAACTTTTGACGGAATGGGAAACGGCTGGCTGACAGCGGTTCAAATTAAAGCAGCACCGAAAAAGTTCGAAATGGTAGCAGATAAAAGAGCGGTCGATTATATGGTAAAAGCAGGCTACAACCCGCTTGCACTTATAACCTTCATTAACAAAGCCTTCCCGCAGCACTATCAGGATTTAATCTCAAATAAAAACCTGACATCTAAAAGGCTTGCACATATTTACGAATATATTTATACAAAATATCCGTATTTTCTCGACAATAACGAGTATTTACAAAACCCCTATTATCAAAACTTTCTGCTAAACTCAGCAGAAAACAGAAGATTACTGGAAGAAAAAATTAAAAGCGGTTCAAAGGAAAAACTAAAATATGAATAGAATTATTTTTGCTTTTATTGTTCTATTTTTAATCTCAGCTCCATGTTTTGCGGACATTCCTACCGAAAAACCCGAAGCTCACTTAAATTACAACTACGAAAGCACGACAAAAATCCCTATAAAAATGCAGATTACGGAAAATATTAAGGACGAAAGCTGCGTTTATGAAGGTCAGCCCGTAACTTTTCGTGTCGTCAGAGATGTTTTTTATAACGGAGAAGTGGTTATTAAACAGGGAACAATTGTACCCGCTAAGGTTGAAACAGTAATAACAAGCGGGATGAACGGAATTCCCGCAAGCATAATTTTCGGCAGCTTTGAATTTGAAAATATTGACGCAAATAAAATTGACTACACATATGAGCGTTTCGGCCAGGACAGAAGTCTGTGGGTATTTCCTTTGAAATGGGCGCTTACAATTCTGCCGCCGACAGGTTCTTTGACCAATTTTATAAAAGGCGGTCATGCCGGATTAAAAACAAACAAAATCATAGAGATAAATTATTATCCTGACTGGATTTAAAACTCAAAATATGCTCGAAAATCTTCTCGTTATATCTGTTATCAACCGCACTGAAAGGCAGGACAACTCCGCCAAATTGTTTTTCAACATTTTTTATAACATTCAAAGTCTTTGATTTCGGCACGTAATCCATTTTAGTCACAACCGTAAAAATCGGAAGATTATATGCCTCAACCCATTCCCTCATTTGAAAATCATTTTTTTGAATATCATGCCTGCCGTCAACAAGCTGCACAAGCGACGTAATCTGTTCTCGTTTAAGCAGATATTCTTCCAGATACTTCTGCCATCTGTTTTGCGCCTCTTTTGAAACTTTAGCATAGCCGTAACCGGGCAAATCAGCTATCATGAATTTATCGGAAAACTGAAAAAAGTTTATTAATCTTGTCTTTCCGGGGGTGTTGGAAGTTTTTGCGAGTTTTTTCTGATTGGCAAGTCCGTTTATAAACGAAGATTTACCGACGTTAGAACGCCCGAGAAGCGGGAATTCGGGCAATGTGTAAGGCGGGCACTGCGATAATTTTTCCGCACTTATTAAAAATTTTGCCTGCATATATTTTATCATTTAGACAATACCTTTTCTTTCTGTTCTTTGAGCTTCTGTTTAAAAAGAACTTTTTGAAAAAGATTATACATTTTGTCGCTGTTTACGACGGTAATTTGCGTTTTTTTATTCACAAAGTCAACATTAACGTAAGGCTTTTGGCTGAAAATATTATTTTCGATATTCACAAGTTGAAACAGCCCCTCAGTTAATACACTGATGGGCTCTCTCAAAAATATTTCAAATGACTTTCGAATATCGAATTTCTTTTTCATGTCCGGTTTTTATTATTTAGCTTTGTTTTTGAATTTTTCTATTTTTTTAGTTACCTGCGTTTTGTCTGCCGCATTCGGGTTCAAGGCAAGATACTGCTGGTAGTATTTTATCGCGCCTCTGTAGTTCAATTCTTTTTCATAAGACATTGCTTTTAACTTCGCAATTTGCGCACTGTTGTGATAGAAATCGATTGCGCGGTTGCAGTATTCGATTGCGGTTGCGTAATTTTCCTGCTGATATTCTCTTTGAGCAATATCAAAGAATTCATTTGATTTTGTTTCGCAAAGATTAATGTATTCAATACCGTTTTTAGCGATAACATTATCAGGATCTTTTGTTAAAGCTTTCTGGAGTGCAAGTCTTGCTGTTCTGAACTGCTTATTATGAACAAGAATTTCAGCCAGATACAAGTCATCGTCAACAGAATTCGAGAAGTTTACAGCATTTTCGAAAGTGTAAACCGCATCTTTTTCTCTGCCGAGAGCAAGAAAAGCTTCACCCTTTATAACAGTATCCATAAGGTTGTTGCCTGCAGCCTGAACAATGTAATTCAAGCTGTCCTGTGACAACGGCTCCTGATGAACAAGTCTTGCAAGTTTCAATTTTGCAAGGTGAAGTTCCAAATCTTCGGGGCATTTTTCAATTGCTTTATTTATATAGTCGTATGCAAGATAAACTTCTTTATTTGTAGTTATACCTTCTTTATTGCCGCGGTCTTTTGCCATTTCATAGTATGTATTAGCAAGACCGATTATGGCGTCTTCATTATAATTTTCGTCACCGATAAGCTTTGAATAATAATCAAGAGCCTGATCGTATTTTCTTGTATGCAAAGCCATGTTTGCAATTCTCAATTTGCCTTCCTGATAGTTAGGGTTAATGGCAAGAGCTGTTTTCAGCTGTTCCATTGCAAATTCTTCATCGGCACGATTTTCGTAAATTGCCGCAAGGTTCAAATAAGCTCTTGAGTTTTCGGGTTTAACAACCTGTGCTTTTTTGAAAGAATTAATTGCCGCAGCCTGATTGCCCTGTTTCAAATATAATTCACCCTGCAAAGTCAATGCGGGAGCAGAATTAGGATTTACGTGAACCGAGTGGTTAACCCATGTTAAAGCTTTAGAGTAATTTCCTCTGCGTGTTTCAACCTGTGCCATGTGATACCAAGCCGTCGGGTTGTGAGTATTATACTTCATAGCTTTCATAAAATAGCTTTCCGCAGAATCAAGGTTTCCGTTCATCATTTGAACAACGCCGATGTTATCGTACGAAGTTGCAAATGAAGGGTTAACTTTAATTGCGGTATTAAATAAATCCATTGCATCGTTTCTGTTGCCGAGTTTTAAAGTTGCAACACCCATTGCATTGTAAGCTTCGTAATATTTTGTATTTAGTGTAACTGCGGTAACAAATTCTTTAATAGCGTTATTAATCAACCCTCTTGTATTTTTGATGTAATCAACATCCGATGATGTTGTTCTCTGCAGATATACAAGCCCTTGTGCATAGTGAAGTGTGGGATTTTTAGGATATTGTTTTAACAGTTTATCCAATTCTTTTTGTGCAGGGTCTAATTTAAATTGTTTGGCAAGAGAAACAGCTCTTAAAGCCAAAAGATTAATATCATTAGGCTTCATATTCAACAGCTGTCTGATTTTAACATCAGCTTCCGCGCAATGGTTATATTCAATAAGCCTTGATATTTCAGGATAAGCCTGAGTAGCGGAAGGAGCTTGAACCGGAGCGGTTTTAACGGCTTTGTTCGCATTAGCCGTATTTTTCTGAACCTGTGCCTGCAACTCCTTAGCGTAAACCTGTGTTGACAGTGCAGCCATAACGACAATAGATGATATTAACAATTTTTTATAATTCATGTTATCTCCTGCAGGTATTTAAATTCTTCTAAAAATATTGTATAATAGTCTGTATAAAAAAGCAATAATATAAACGAAGTAGAAAGATGAGCATAAATACGAATTCAAAACAGGATTTGGACGATTTTAGATCTTACATAATTGCGGAAAAGAATTTTTCTTCACATACTGCAAAGGCTTATTGTTCGGACATTTTAAGTTTTCTTGTCTGGATGGACGAGCAGTCGTGCGAAGATGTAAACTTTTCAAAAGTTCGCGAATACCTTCATTTCATACAGAAATTCAATTACAAAAAATCAACAATAGCGCGTAAAATTGCTTCATTAAGAACTTTTTACAAATATCTTTACAGGGAGCGTAAAGTTGATTCAAATCCGGCGATGAACCTTACAAATCCCAAGCGCCCGAAATCCTTGCCGAAATTTTTAACCCCTGATGAGGTCGAACAGATTTTAAACAACACAAAAATCGAAACTCCTGCGGGATACAGAAACAGAACTATTCTGGAACTTCTCTGGGCTACGGGGATGAGAATTTCCGAGCTTTCGGGCTTAAACTTCGGAGATTTAAATCTTGAACATAACGAAATAAGAGTTTTCGGAAAGGGCTCAAAAGAAAGAATTATTCTTGTAACCGACAGGGCAAAAAATTTCCTCGAACGCTACATTGAAAGTGCACGAGCTTTAATTCCGAAAGGTTTTCCCGTTCCCGATAAAAGCGAAAATTCACCCGTTTTTATAAATAACACGGGCTACAGGCTCCAGACAAAAACCGTGAGAAATGTTATAAATGATGTTGTTGAAAAAATTAATCTGCCGAAACATGTTACGCCTCACGTTTTCCGCCACAGCTTTGCCACACATTTGATTGAAAACGGTGCGGATTTAAGGGTTGTTCAAGAGCTTCTGGGTCATGCAAGCATATCAAATACACAAATTTACACTCACGTTTCAACACAGCACTTAAAAGATGTTTATAATGAAGCGCACCCGAGAGCGTAATTTATTGCCACTGTTTAAAAATTCTGCTAAACTCAATTTATGGATGAAATTGTAGAAAAATTAAAAGAAATCGGGCTGAACGAATATCAGTCGAAAGTTTATATTGCGCTTTTAAAAAAGTTCCCCGCAACAGGCTACGAAATCAGCAAACTTGCAAATATTCCCCAGTCAAGGACTTATGACACTCTCAAAACATTGGAAAACTTGCATATAGCAATCCCTTCCAATACAAAGCCCGTTACTTACACGCCGATAAAACCAAAAGAACTTACCAAACGCTACAAAAGAAAAATTGATTCGACAATTAACTTCCTTGAAAAAAAATTACCCGATATAAAAGAAGATAATTATACAGAACCTATACTTTCCGTTTCAGGCAGAACAAAAATCATCGACAAAATAACGGAAATTATAAAAAATGCACAAAAAACAATATTTATTGCACTGTATTCACAAGACTACAAATATCTTGAAACGCATCTGCTTGACGCATATAACAGAGGTCTTGACGTAAAAATCGTTAAATATGACAATTTTATCTGCAATTTCGGAAAATCCTTTCAACATTCGGGAATTCCTATGCTTGAACATTATTTTAACGGAAAATTTGTTTTCCTCGCGGCAGATAACAATGAAGGCTTATTCGGGATGACACAGCCCGCAAAAAACGGTATTCCCGAAGTTATTTGGACAAAAAATACCGAAATCGTATTTCTTATAAAAGCGTTTACTGTCCATGATATGTATATGATTGATATTGAAGATAATTTCCCGGAACAGTTACGCTACTTTTACGGTGCGGGGCTGAAAAAACTGCGCGACAAAATTTTACATTAATTTACTTTTCAAATGGTTTTTCGGGATGTATAATTTAACATGTTAAAAGAGATTTTGGGAAAAGAAATGTACGGGTATAGTTTTGAATTAATTACGGGTCCGATGAGCTGCGGCAAAACGGAAGAACTTTTAAGACGTGTAAGACGTTCTATTATTGCAAAAAGAAAAGTTAAAGTTATTTCCCCCGATATAGACACACGCGCAAAAGGGGATTACATCGAATCAAGAAACGGATTGTGGCTTGACGCAATAAAAGTTAAGCATGCCGTTCAGATTATGAGCGTTGTCAAACCTGAAGACGAAGTTGTTGCAATTGATGAACTTCAATTCTTTGACAGCAACATTGTTAAAGTTATTTCCAAACTTATGGATGAAGGCAAAAAAGTTATCGGAACAGGTTTGGAACTTGACTTTAAGGCCGAACCGTTCGGAAGCATGCCTGAATTAATGTGTATTGCAACAGAAGTCCATAAACTCCATGCGGTATGCATGAAGTGCGGCTGTGAAAACGCAACACGCACGCAAAGACTTATTGACGGCAAACCCGCGGATAAAAATTCCCCGCTGATTATGATAGGCGGCGACGAAACCTACGAAGCACGATGCATAAAATGTTACGAGCTTCCGGATGTCGAACTCGAAAAGAAAAAACGAGGATTTAAAGTTTTAAATTTTGTAGGAAAATAAAAATAAAAGACCGATTTTCAATCGGTCTTTAAATTTGTGTGAGTAAATGTGTATATTTATAAGTTAAACAGTTAATTTATCAGCAAGCTCGCAGACTCCTGCCGCTGTTTCGGCACTCAAAGGCTTAGACATATACTTTGCAAGCTTTTCGCGGTCAACGCCTTTAATATTAGCCATAGCATAAGCCGTAAAATCCTCTTCTACACCCTGGAGGTCATTTAGTGAAGCCATAAAAGACGAACTTGCAAAAGCCTGTTCCAATCTTTTAGCCGTAGCAGCTTCTGATTTATCAACACCTTTTGTTAATTGAATACCCCAGATTTGAGCTGCTGCCGCGTCAAGTGCACTTGCCTGAACCTCTTGAGGAGCTTTAGCACCTGCTGCTTTTGTTTCGGCTGCTTTTGTTTCTTTATCGGCTTTCTTTGTGTTTAAAGCTTCATAATAAGCTTTTAAGGCTTCCAAATTTTGGTTATTTCCGCCATTTCCGTTAACTTTAGTCATTTCCGTTTCTCCTTTTAACCGCAAATCGGTTTATTTACTCACAGAATGTATGACGGCATATTTTTTAATAATCTTTGATAAAAAATCATTGTTTGTAACAATTTTTAACATAAAAAAAGAACCGATTTAAATATCGGTTCTTCAGACTTTGTGAGTAAAAATCAAAATTATATAAACTTTAACCTATTTCAACATCAGCCAGTAAATCGTCAGCCATGTATTCGGTAAAACTGCCTAATCCGTCCAGATTTGCAAGAGCATTCATGGTGCTGTTATTAATATTGCCGTACATATATGCTTTTACTAACGGATCCTGCACCGCATTAAACGCTTCCTTTTTATCTGCTCTGCTTACATTTGAAAGATTTAAATTTTGTACTGCTGCGGTCAAATCGTCCAAATCTGCAGTTTGTGCGGCAGTATGTTTGGTTTTACCCAGGCTTACACCCGGATAAAAAGTGTTTGCTGTTAATAATTCATCACCGAGTTCTTTATGTTCCGTAACTTGAGGTTTAGCAACAGGTACATCTGCTTTAACATCCTTTGTCTTTTTAGGATTTACTCCGCCAATACCTTGGTTGCCAAATAATCCGAAATTTTTACCGATACTTGTCATAATTCCATTCTCCGTTTTTTTTACTCACATTCTCTTAATAGATTGCTTAATCCTATTTAATTGATTTCCATATTTATATAAAGTAATTTGGTATTTAAAAATTGCGTACATGGTATATATTATATACATAAGTTTTAACAAAACTTAATATTTGAAAATTTAACCAATATCGCGGATTTATGCAGTATGACTGAAATATATACTTTTGGCTAATAGTAATAATATTTAGTTTTGTTAATATTGTAATAAAGTAAAAAGATTTATATGGAATCAAGAAGAGAAGAAAAATATGAAAAAGAAAAAACCAGGTTTTACTGAAAGACAGATGGATGTTTTAAAATTAATGGTACTTGGCAAAAGTAATAAGGATATAAGTGAAAAACTCTGCATCTGTAATTCTACAGTAAAAGCACATCTTACGGGCATTTTTGAAAAATTGGGGGTAAAAAACAGAACAGAAGCCACTAGAATAGCTATCTTAAAAAGGATTATTCCTCCTCAAGACTCAGAACAGCCATAAAGGCTTCTTGCGGAACTTCAACACGTCCGACAGATTTCATGCGTTTTTTGCCCTTCTTTTGTTTTTCCAAAAGCTTTCGCTTACGCGAAATGTCACCGCCGTAACACTTATCCAGCACGTTTTTACGCATTGCCTTGATATTTGTTCTTGCGATAACACGTCCGCCGACAGCGGCCTGAATAGGAACTTCAAAAAGCTGGCGCGGAATAATATCTTTTAATTTAGCGGTTAATTTCTGGCCGATATAAAATGCACTGTCCTCGTGGCAGATAACAGAAAGTGCATCTACGACTTCGCCCGCAAGCATAATATCGAGTTTGACAAGTTTGGAACGCTTATAGTCTTTAAATTCGTAATCCATGCTTGCATAACCCTTTGTACGTGATTTAAGCTGGTCATAAAAGTCTGTAATAACTTCACTCAAAGGTATTTCATATTCAAGGCTTGCGCGTACTTTGTCAATATAAGACATATTTTTGAATATACCGCGCTTTGTCTGCGCCAGATCCATTAATGTTCCGACATAATCGTTCGGCGCGATAATCTGAACTTTTACATAAGGTTCTTCAATATAATCTCTGAGCTGTGCGGGCGGAAGATTAGCAGGGTTGTCAATCTCAACCATTTCTCCGTTAGTTTTATAAACATGATAAACTACCGAAGGTGCCGTGGTTACGATTGAAAGCCCGTATTCACGCTCCAAACGTTCCTGCGCAATTTCCATATGAAGCATTCCCAAAAATCCGCATCTGAAACCGAAACCTAAAGCAGTAGATGTTTCAGGTTCAAACGTAATACTGCTGTCATTGAGTTTAAGTTTTTCCAGAGCTTCTTTCAAATCGCCGTATTCGTCATTATCAACAGGGTACATACCTGAAAATACCATAGGTAAAGCTTCTTTATAACCGGGCAGCGGTTCTTTTGCAGGAGTTTCGACATTAGTAAGCGTATCGCCGACAAACCTTGTCAATTCTTTAATCGAACCCGCAAAATATCCTACATCCCCGCATACAAGTTCGGGCACCTGAACTCTTGAAGGTGTTTGGTAACCGAGTTCAACAACATCATATTCTTTGCCTGACGCCATAAATTTAACTTTATCGCCCAGTTTAATTTTCCCGTCCATAATTTTGAAAAAGCAAAGCGTCCCGAGATACTGATCATAAGCACTGTCAAAAACAAGAGCTCTTAAGGGTTTGTCGGAATTGTCAACGGGCGGGGGAATTAATTCAACAACGGCTTCCAAAACTTCTTCAATCCCAATTCCCGCTTTAGCACTGACGGGAATTGCAAGAGATGCATCAATTCCTAAAACTTCTTCGATTTCTTCCTTAACTCTTTCCACATCTGCAGAAGGCAAATCGATTTTATTAATTACGGGGATAATTTCAAGATTTTGTTCAATTGCAAGATACACATTTGCAAGTGTCTGTGCTTCAACTCCCTGTGTTGCGTCAACAATAAGCAAAGCACCTTCGCAGGCCGCAAGAGAGCGTGAAACTTCATAAGAAAAATCAACATGGCCGGGAGTATCAATAAGATTTAAAATATAATCTTTTCCGTCTTTAGCCTTATAATTCATTCTTGCGGAATTAAGCTTAATGGTAATACCGCGTTCTCTTTCGATATCCATTGAATCCATAATTTGATTCTGCATATCACGCTGGGCAACGGTACCTGTTTTTTCAAGCAGGCGGTCTGCAAGCGTTGATTTTCCGTGGTCAATGTGGGCAATTATACAAAAATTTCTTACATTATCTTTATACTTCATAATTATTATTATATGAGAAAAAAGGATAACATCAAGTTTATGCTTTTACTGGCAAATTAAAAGTAACTATAGTTTTGTCATTCAAAGAACTTTTAAAATGTATACCCCCTCCGTGAGCGGAAACTATTTCTTTTGCAATATACAACCCCAAACCTGTACTTATACTTTTATATTTTTCGCAGTAAGATGTAAATTTGTCAAAAACATCGTCAGGATTTTCAAGGTCTATAC
The DNA here is from genome assembly GCA_944324305.1 of Candidatus Gastranaerophilales bacterium. Taxonomy (GTDB): domain Bacteria; phylum Cyanobacteriota; class Vampirovibrionia; order Gastranaerophilales; family Gastranaerophilaceae; genus Stercorousia. Next base: position 66,881 of record CALUVV010000010.1, on the reverse strand, counting down.
CCATACCGTAATTCTTAATTGATACTATAATATTATTTTTGTCATCTTTAACCGTAATTAAAATTTCTCTGTGTTTATAGCTGTATTTTAATGCATTTGTCAAAAGGTTATGCAAAACACGCTTTATCTCGTCATAGTCAAACAAAAATTCATCAATTCCGCTGTCGTAAAATGCTTTTATTATTATATCTCTTTCCGAAGCAATATATTGAAGCTCGTCGCAGCATTCAGTTATAAGTTTTTTAAATGAATTCGGCTGTTTGGTAATAACTACAGTCCCGTTGTCACACTTAAATTTCTGTAAAACATTTGCAATAAGAGTTTGCAGATATTTTGCGGAACTGACCATATCATTAAGGATTTCAATCTGCCATTCATTAAAATTACCTTCATTATTTTTAAGCAAAATATTTAAAGCTGAAAGTTCAGCCTGCACGGGTCCTTTCATATCGTGGGTAACCATTGCCCAGTATGAATCCTGCTGTTTTGTATGATTTTCTCTCTCGCAGGTTGTTTTTAAAAGATTACATATTTGTGATTTAACAACTTTAATATTAAACGGTTTTTCAATATATGCATAAGAGCCTAAATCAAAACTTTTAACTTTATTTTCCGCATCCGACAGAGCCGAAATAAATACAATAGGAGTTTCCGAATTTAATTTTGTACTTTGAATTTTTTCGGCAAGCTCAAACCCTGACAATTCAGGCATCATAATGTCAAGCAAAAACAGGTCAAATTTTTCATTGTCAACAATTTTTGCAGCATCTTTAGGTTTTTGGCAGGAAGTCAAATTAAGATTTAATGTTTTTAAAGTTTCTTCCAAAAGTTCGATATTAAAAGGATTATCGTCAACAATCATTACTTTCTGACCGTTTAAGCAGGCAAATTTTTTTTCGTCTTTTTCGGAATTTCGCCCAAAATTTTTTTGGCTGTTATCTTTTAGCAAATCTTTTAAAACTTCTTTTTTAATCGGATACTCAATGACATTTTTAACACCGCAGGAGTTTGCCGTTAAAATATTATGCCTTGACATATTCCTTGTCGCAAGCCATATTTCGAGTTTGGGGAAGGATTTGCAAAATTTTTTTATCTTGTCTATATCTTTAAAATCTGTTTTAATTATACAAAGTCTTTTATTTATAAGACCTTTAATATTTTTAAGCTCTTTAACGTTATCTACATAAATAATATCTTTATTTTCTGCCGAGGATAACAGATTTTTCATAACAAAATTAATGATAGTCATGGAATTTTCATAATCAATTACCCTAATAGGTATATTTTTGATTTATGTTTATGTTAATGGTAAACTGGAATTATGGCTAACACTATCGAAGAATTAGTATCACAAATTAAAGACCGTCTTGATATTGTTGAAGTCGTTTCCGAACAGGTTATACTAAAGAAAAACGGCGGTCATTACTGGGGATTATGCCCTTTTCACAAAGAAAAAACCCCTTCTTTTTCCGTAAATCCGAATTTGGGAATTTACAAATGCTTCGGCTGCGGAGAAGGCGGAGATGCTCTCACATTTATGATGAAAACACAAAACAAAGAATTCATCGAAGTTTTAAGAGAGCTTGCACAGAAATACGGCCTTGACATGCCAAAAAACTTCAATAAATCCGAACCCAAAGGGCTTAAAGAAGAAATGATTAAGGCCTGCACCAAAGCCGTTGAATTTTATAATCTCAGACTTTTAAAAGACAAAGAACCCGAAACAACAGAAGTTATGGATTATCTAACGGGACGGGGAATAACAAAAGAAATTATTCAAAAGTTTAATCTCGGTCTGGCTCCAAAAGCATTTGCAATGTTTTATAAAAAATTCAGAAACGAATTTTCCGAAGACGTTATGGAAAAAGCCGGCCTGATAATTAAAACACGTGAAGGCGAATACATAGACAGGTTCCGTAACCGTATTATTATCCCTATTCAGAATGAATTCGGAGAATTCGTCGCATTCGGAGCAAGAGCAATTGAAAAAGACCAGCAGCCCAAGTATTTAAATTCTTCGGATTCATTAATATATAATAAAAGCAAACTGTTATACGGGCTTTATACGGCAAAGGATGCTATTAAAAATGATGACAGCGTTGTTTTAATGGAAGGCTATTTTGACGTAATCTCGGCTCAGGCGCACGGAATTGAAAATGCAGTCGCTTCCTGCGGAACATCGTTAACGGCAGACCATATCAAGCTGCTTTCCAGATACACTCCTTCAAGAAGAATTTATCTTTCTTTTGATACAGACGCGGCAGGACAAAAAGCAACAAACAGAAATGCGGAACTTATTAAAGAAGCTTTTACGGGACTGGGTAATATTAAACAGTTTGACGAAAGCTACATATCAACTTCTAATGATAAATATTCATGCGAAATAAGAGTAATAGCACCACCGGAAGGCAAAGACCCCGACGAATTTATACGCTCTGTCGGTGCCGAAAGCTACAAAGAGTATATGGCACATGCCCCTCTTTTGCTTGATTTTCAGCTTAACAGCATAATGAAAGATAAGCCCAAAACACCTATTGAAAAAACAAAAACCGTAAAAGAAATTATCCCGCTTTTGCAGGAAATTAACAACGAAATCGTTCAATCAGAATATGTAAGAATGATTGCAAATACACTTAATATTGACGAAAACGCGCTTATGCGGGAAATAAAAAAATCACAAAGCAGTTCATCATCGCCTTACAAAAGCGTTGAAAAAATTGTTAAGAAAAATATATCAATCTCAGAAAAAGCGCAAAAAAATTTATTGAGCGTTTTTCTTGTAACCGGCAATCATTTCTCATTTGAACAAATCAGGCAAATGATAGGCGATACCCCGTTTACGGACGAAACGTTAATAAATGTAAAATCTACAATTGACAAATTAACATGTACCGTAAATAATGTGAAAGAATTAATCGAAAAGCTCTACACAGCCTTCGTTAATGAACCGGAAACACAAAAAATTATAACGGATTTGATAAGTATTTCCGAAACTTTCCAAAACCTTGAAGATAATGATTTTGCAACGGCAATCAAAGAGAATATTAACAAAATCAAAGAATGTCAGGTAAAACAAGAACAAGAACAAATACGTAATTTATATAAAAGCGCAAATGATAACGAAACAGAAGCCCTGAAAATTCAAATGCAGCTAAGAGATAAGATAAATAACAGATTAAAATTGGAGAAAATGAATGAGTAAAAAAAGACAAAGCAGCTCCTCTATCGTAAGCATTATGGATGAAGATAATCTTGACTTGCATGAAATAGATGAAGACGGCGCCCTATCAGGCGATGCCGACGGTGTTAACTACATGAACATGGACATAAGCACCGATAACATCGAAGATATCGTTACCGAAAAAATGGAAAGCAAAGTCAATTTAGACGATATATATATGATGAACAGCCATGAGGAAGGCTCGGAATCCGATTTTGAAGTACCCAAAGGAATTGCTGTTGACGACCCCGTAAGATTATATTTAAGAGAAATCGGAAGAATTAAACTTTTATCGGCAAACGAAGAAATCGAACTTGCCAGAAAAATTCTTGAAGGCGGAACCCCCGGTGCTATCGCCAAAAGAAAACTCGTTCAGGCTAACCTTCGTTTGGTTGTAAGCATTGCTAAAAAATATGTCGGACGCGGCATGCTTTTCTTAGACCTTATTCAGGAAGGTAACTTAGGTCTTATCCGCGCCGCAGAAAAATTTGACCACGAAAGAGGTTTTAAATTCTCAACATACGCAACCTGGTGGATTAGACAGGCAATTACAAGAGCAATCGCGGATCAGGCAAGAACTATCCGTATTCCTGTTCACATGGTTGAAACAATTAATAAATTGAAAAAAGTTACCAGACGTCTTGCTCAGGAACTTTCAAGAAAACCGACAGAAGACGAACTTGCTATTGAAATGAATGTTTCAATCCCGAAACTCCGCGAAATCATCAAAATTGCACAAGAACCTTTATCATTGGAAACTCCTATCGGTAAAGAAGAAGATTCACGCTTAGGTGATTTTATCGAAGACAAAGAAGCCGATGCGCCTATCAAAACGGTAGCTTCCGAACTTTTAAGGGAAGATTTGGCAGAAGTACTCTGCACACTCTCACCGAGAGAACGTGATGTATTAAGACTTCGTTTCGGCATGGACGACGGCCGCCAGAGAACTCTTGAAGAAGTCGGGCAATTGTTCGGTGTAACCCGTGAACGTATCAGACAAATTGAGGCAAAGGCTCTGAGAAAATTACGCCACCCGAACAGAAGCAAGCGCTTAAGAGAATACGTTGAATCTTAAACATAAAAACTCCCAAAAGGGAGTTTTTTTATATTATATGTATATTATATATTTGCCCGAATATAATTAATTATATTTCCCGTATTTATTAAAATACCCGTTCGGGTATATTATAATCCTATATGTTATAATAAATATTATGAAATTTATTATTTTAATTTTAATTTGTATTAGTGTTTGGGCGGTTTTTATCGAACCCAATATTTTAACCGTCAAACATATAAAAATCAATGACAAAAATCTTAAAGGCCTCAAAGTAGTTTTTGCGAGTGATTTTCACATAAAACCGTATGAAATGTTCAGGCTTAAAAGAGTTATAAGAGCAATAAACGAACAGAACCCAGATATTGTGCTATTGGGCGGAGATTACGTAAACGGCCACAAAAAAGGAATGTCAATGACAATTGACAAAATTGCAAAAGAATTCTCAAACATACACTCAAAGTACGGAACATACGCAGTTATAGGCAATCACGACGGGTGGCAGGGAAAAGAAGAAGTTATTACGGAACTTGAAAAAAATAAAATAAAAGTTTTATTAAACAGTAATGTATGTTTTGATTATTTCTGCATAGCCGGTGTTGACGATTTGCAGACGGGAAATCCTGATGTAAAAAAAGCACTGCCATTAAACGGAAAACCCGTTATATTGCTAAGTCATACACCTGACATAATGCCTGATGTACCTTACAGCGTAAATCTAACACTGGCAGGACATCTTCATGGCGGCCAGATAAGACTTAAAAACGCTTTAATTGTGCCGTCTAAATTCGGAAAAAAATACTCTGACGGCTTTTTGGATGATAACGGTAAGAAAATATATACAACATATGGTCTGGGAACAAGTATTCTGCCCGTAAGATTTAATTGTCCGCCGGAAATAACCGTAATAACCTTTGATTAGTCAAAATCAAGCAATTCTTTCAGGTTTACACCCAGTACATCTGCTATAATTTTTAATTTTGAGAGAGTGATATCCGTCTTGGCAGTTTCAACCATAGCAATGGTTGATCTCGAAATTCCGTTTACATCTAAAAAGTCATCCTGCTTAATATTTTTCTCTTTCCTGATTTTTTTTAAATGCTGTGCAAATTTCTTCAGATATTCATTATCCATGCCCTTATTATCAACTATATTGACACTTCTGAAAATCAGCCATATTGACATTTTTCTGCTTTAAATTTAATTATTTTAATTTTATTTCCGTTTTTTCTTGATTTATTTTTTGTTGCGTTATATAATACTTTTGTTAGAAAAAATGAGGAATAAAATATGATGAACCAAAACTTGAAAAAAGAAATCTTGAAAACAATCGAAATCAGCAAAGAAGCTGCAAAAAACAATCTTGACATTACTTTGGAATGCTACATTGAAATTCTCTCACGGCTTGAAATGTTAACCTATTTGCTCCTGTGCGAGGATAAAAAATAGTTTTAAAGTGTAATGAAAATTTCCTATTTTGAAAAAATTATGATATTATGTAATAAAAAACACTTTTAATTCTTGCCGTCACTCAGGAAACTTTTTTATTAAATTTACATCTTAATAATTAAGTTGTGCACAAAAAGGTTAAGAGTATTTGGAGGGAAACAGTTAAAGAATGAGAAACATTATGAAAAAAAGCATTATATTTTTGGGGGCATTTTTGTTCCTCTCAGGCTGGGTAATCAGAGATAATGTATTTGCTTACAGCCCGACGGATTTATACGACAATGTCTGGAGATTAATCAACAACAAATTTGTAGACCAGTCAAACAACCGGCAGGATTGGGCTAAATGGCGGCACAAATATGACAGCAAAATTCACACAAACGAAGATGCTTACGTTGCCATAAACACTATGGTTGCAAGTTTAAACGACCCTTACACAAAATTTTTGGATCCCAAAGAATTTGCAGACGAAACAAGTTCGATTAAAGGTTCTTTAAAGGGTATCGGTATTCAAATCGCCGTTAAAGACGGAAAACTGACGGTAATTGCTCCGATTGAAGATACTCCCGCAGAAAAGGCAGGATTGCAGGCCGATGACGAAATTCTTGAAATTGACGGCATGAGCACCAAAGGTATTACGGTTGACAAAGCTGCCGACAAAATCAGAGGTAAAGAAGGAACACAGGTTACTTTGCTTGTTAAACGCAAAGATACAGCTCCTAAAAAATACGTAATTACACGTGCAGAAATAGAAGTTAAATCTATCTCACAGAAACTTCCGACAGACGTAAAACTTCCCGAAGATTTCTGCTACATAAGATTAAGCTCGTTCATAAGCAGAAATGCTGCAACGGAATTCGGTACGATTTTAAATAACAACAGAGATAAAAAAGGGTTTATCATTGACCTTCGCTCAAACCCGGGCGGGCTTTTGACAAACGCAATCTATATTTCGGACATGTTTCTTGACGGCGGTACAATCGTAAGCACGGTTGACAGGGACGGTTACAAAGAAACACAGAGAGCTTCCGCAGGAGTTTATACAAAAAAACCTGTTGTAGTACTTATCAACAAAGGTTCCGCATCAGCTTCAGAAATTTTCTCGGGAGCAATGAAAGACAACCACAGAGCAGTTATTATCGGAGAACAGTCTTTCGGTAAAGGCTTGGTACAGGAAATTAACAAACTTCCGTACGAATCAGGCATTAATATCACAATCCAAAAATATCTCACACCTAACGGAACAGATATTAACAAAAAAGGGATTACACCCGATATTGAGGTAAAATTAACGGAAGACGACGTTAAAAACAAAAATGACTTACAATTGAAAAAAGCTATCGAAGTTCTTACAAAAATGACAAACGGACAGGAAATAGCAGCTCAATAAATAAAAGAAATAAGAAAAAGACTTGCTGTTGTATAAGCAAGTCTTTTTTTATTGTAAAATATGAGTTATGAAGAACAATATTGTATTAATCGGCATGATGGGCAGCGGGAAAACGACTGTGGGAGCAGAATTAAGCAGGGAACTTCCTGATTATCTTTATACCGACATAGACGCGGAGATAGAAAAAAGCACGCAGAAAAAAATCTCCGAAATTTTCCTCAAACACGGAGAACCCTTTTTCAGAATGCTTGAAACCGAAAAGATAAAAAAATTCTGCAAAGAGAAAAATTACATAATTTCAGCCGGCGGCGGAGCTTTTGAAAGCGTAGAAAACCGTCAAATCATGCTTGAAAATGCCGACGTAATCTACCTGAAGGCAACACCGCAGGAAATTTACGAGAGAATAAAACAAGAAAACCATCGGCCGCTTTTAAAGAAAAATTTTTCCGTAGAAAAAATCGCTTCCATAATGCAGCTTCGTGAAAAAAATTATCAAAAAGCGCATTTTACAATTGACACAACAGGCAAAAAGCCTTACGATATTGTAAAAGAAATTTTAGGGGTGCTGAATGGCTGATTTATCCGTAAAAATAAAACAGGATGAGAAAAGTTATCCTATTATAATAAAAAATGAAGAAATTACGGATTTGGCAGAGGAAATTCTGACCTTTTTAAAGGGAAAAAATTATCTTGCCGTAATTTCCGAAAAGGTAGAAAAATTATACGGGAAAGCACTTAACATCCCCAAAGAGAATAAGTTTATACTTAAGGACGGGGAAAAAGAAAAGAATTTTAAAAATTTCAAAAAAATAACAGACCGCGCCCTGAAAATGAAACTTACAAGGCAGGATGCAATACTGGCAATAGGCGGAGGAGTTGCAGGGGATTTAGCGGGTTTTGTTGCATCAACTTATATGAGAGGAATTGATTTCATACAGGTTCCGACAACTTTACTGGCATGCGTTGACAGTTCAGTCGGTGGAAAAGTCGCAATTGACACGGATTACGGAAAAAACCTTGTCGGGGCTTTTTATCAGCCCAAAATCGTTTTCATTAACCCCAAATTTTTAAAAACACTGGATGAAAGACAGTTTAAAACAGGTTTAGGCGAAGTTGTAAAATATTCTTTTATTGAAAAAAGCTGCAGGTGTGAAGAGGAATTAAATCTCACAAATTTTCTCAGTGAAAAATCAGAAGAAATATTAAGCCGTAATGAAAAAACCCTGTCAAAACTCATTGAAATCTGTGTAAAACTAAAGATTTCCGTTGTTGAAAAAGACGAAAAGGAAAACGGCTTAAGAAGGATACTAAACTTCGGCCACACATACGGCCATGCAATAGAAAAAATTACAAAATACAAAAAATACACCCATGGCGAAGCAATAGTTGAGGGGATGAAATTTGCATTTAACCTTGCCGTCAAAAGAAATCTCATAGATAAAAACTATAAGTTTCTTGCAGAAGACGTAATGAAAAAATATAATTTCCGTGAAATTCCGCAATTTAATCCTGAAAAAATGATTGAATTAATGCAGATGGATAAAAAAGCAACACAAAACAGCATTGTATTTATATTGCCTACTGACTACTCGGCTGCGGAAGCTTTTGAACTGAAAGCGGATGAAATTTTTTAAGAAGTTTTCTTGCTTTTGAAAATTCCCGTAAATTTTTGCCAGCCCTTTTTAAAGAAATCAGCAGCTTTATCTAATTTTAAAGTTTTAGGAAGATTTTTAAGTTTTGGTATAATTTTTGATTTAAACTTCAAGCCGCCAAAGATTAACCCGCCCGCAGCGATTAAGCCGAATGCCCATTTTTTCCACGAAGGATTTGATACAATATCTTTTTTGTCGCTTTTCTGATATTGGAATTCATCAACCTTTGGCTGGGCAAGATTTTTACCCTTAGGCGCAGGACCGTCAAACGGTGACGGGGGAGCCGAAAGTCCGCCGACATAACGTGGAGCCTGGCCTGTTACGTATGCGGGTGCATCAAAATCCAATACACCGCTTTGTGCTAACATATCCAAATTATCTGCCCATGCCGGAGACATAAAACCGCCTTTTACCTTTGTACACATGTATATAAAATATTTTTTTCCGCAAAAATTGCTTTTTACATAATTATTTGTTAAATTTTGTAATATGAAAGAGGTTTTAAAAGAAAACAAATATCTGCTTATTTTATGGATATTGTGTATTGCGGGATTAATATTTTTTTGCGGTCATTATTCGGGAATTTTAATTGACTTCGGACGCGAAGTTTACTACCCCGAACAGATTTTGAACGGAAAAGTATTATACAAAGATTTGTTTAATATTTACGGACCGCTGTCTTATCAAATTAATGCAGTGTTATATAAGATATTCGGTGAAAAGCTTTCAACGCTTTACGGCCCGGGCTGCATTTGCTCAATCTTAACTGTGAGCGGAATTTATCTTATTGCAAAAAGGTTTTTGAGTAAATTTTTAAGTTTCTGTATCGGCCTTTTTACAATAGCTGTTGGGGTAACTTCAACAAATATTTTTAACTTTCATTTTCCTTATTCATGGGCAATGCTATACGGGTTGAATGCTTTTTTGTTCTCATTGTATTTTCTTCTAAAATATGACGGGGAAAAAAAATCTTATTTTCTCTGCATAAGCTCGTTTCTGGCAGGAATTTCCGCAGCCTGCAAATATGATTTTCTGCTGTATGCGTTTATTGTTTTGTTTTTTATATTTAAGGCAAAAGACCTGAAAGCTTTTTTAAGCTTCATTTCTGTGCCGATATTAAGTTTCGGGGCATTGTTTATTCAGGGAATGAGGGTTGAAGATTTAATTAATCAGCTTGCGATTACGGCATCAATGGCTAAAAGCAAAACTTTAACTTATTTTTACCAGAACAGCGGTATTTATTTTCACCCGAAAGCACTGCTTACGGATTTCATAATCTTTTTAAAAACGGCAGTTCCTTTCGGCGGAATACTTTTCGGGGTAAGCAAAAACAAAAAAATTATTACGGTGATTTCCTGTATTTTGTTTTTACTGCTTCTTAATACAAAAACAATGTTCGGTTTTTTACCGTTGTTTTTACTTGTATTTGCCTGTGCAGGATATAAAAAGATTAACTCAAGCCTTGCAATATTAATAATTTCCGCACTTGTCGCATGTGCAAAAGTATTCTGGGTATTGCTTCTCGGAAGTTACGGAAACTATTATGTTTCAATTGTTCTTATTGCCGTTTTTGCACTTCTGTTCAGATATCTTACCGAAAAACCAGAAAAAACTGCGGGAATATGTTTGATTACTGTTTCCGTAATTTTAATGTGTCAGAACTTTTATTTAAGAACATTTACGAACGGAAAAATTCAAACCAATAAAGGAACGATTTACACAGTAAAAAATTTATCAGACAGTACAAATAAGCTTATAGAATTTTTAAATTCTACAGATAAAAAAGACAGAGTTGTAATTTTTCCTGAAGGAATGACAATTAATTTTCTTGCAGACCGTAAATCCGATGATTTTTATAATTCGCTTCTGCCGCTGTATATTGAAAGTTTCGGAGAAAATAAAATTATAGAACATTACAAAAAAACAATGCCCGAATACATTATTTTTAACAACCTTAATATGAAAGATTATTATTTTAATTACATTTGTCAGGATTATGCTCTTTCATTCTGCGGGTTTGTACAGGAAAATTACAACCCCGCAACCGTTATTAATGAAGGATTTAGATATATAATCTTTAAACACAAATAATGTTTATGCTAAAATTAAACCTATAAGAGAGGTAAAGAATGGAAAAGTTTTATTTAACAACTGCAATAGACTACGTTAACGGCGCACCGCATATCGGACACGCTTACGAAAAAATTCTGACTGATATAATCGCAAGACACTATACACAACGATGCGATGATGTGTTTTTCCTGACGGGAACTGACGAACACGGTATAAAAATTCAAAAAACAGCGGCAGAAAAAGGGATTACACCGAAAGAACTCTGCGACGAAAATGCACAGAAGTTTAAAGATGCCTGGAAAGCGTTAGATGTTGATTATACAAAATTTATCAGAACAACTGATGAAGAGCATGAAAAAATTGTTCAGCAAATTTTCAATAAACTTTTAGAACAGGGCGATATATATAAACACTCTTACGAAGGGCTTTACTGCACAGGGTGCGAATGCTTCCTTAATCCTAAAGACCTTACAGAGGATGGACTTTGCCCCGACCACCGGAAAAAGCCCGAAGTTGTCAGCGAAGAAAATTACTTTTTCAAACTTACAAAATACAAAGACGCAATAATAAAATATATTAAAGAACATCCGGATTTTATCGTACCCGAATTCAGAGCAAACGAAGTTATCAATCAGCTCGAAGATATTCAAGACATTTCTGTTTCACGTGCTAAGTCAAATGTTCAGTGGGGTATTGATGTTCTCGGAGACGAAGAACAATCAATTTATGTCTGGATTGATGCACTTTCAAACTATATTACGGCACTCGGCTACGATACGGAAAATCCGTCGGAAACTTTCAAAAAATACTGGCCTGCAGATGTTCAGGTAATAGGTAAAGATATTCTTAAATTCCACAGTATTTACTGGCCTGCGTTTTTAATGGCTTTGAATTTGCCTTTGCCTAAACATATTTTGGCACACGGCTGGATTACAATTGATGAATCAAAAATGTCAAAATCTTTAGGAAATGTAATTTCTCCGACATCGGTTCTTGAAAGCTTTAATCTTGAACATCCCGATGCTTTCAGATATTACATGGCAACATCAGCTCCTTGCGGACGTGACGGAAATTATTCGGATGAAGATTTTAAAGAAAAGGTTAACGCACACCTCGCCAACAGCATGGGGAACCTTTTAAACAGAACATTATCAATGCTCGTTAAATACTTTGACGGAGAAGTTAAACCTGAATTTAAAGGTGAAAATCCTTTAGCTAAAAAAGCATTAGGAACAGTTCAAATTGTTAAAAACCACTTCGATAATTTTGAAATAGCCGAAGCAGGACTTGAAATTACATCATTGGTTGATGCGGCAAACAAATATGTTCAAGACACTGCACCATGGACGCTTGCTAAAGAAGAAAAAATGACAGAATGCGGACAGGTACTTGTAAACGTGCTTGACGTTATGTGTATAATCGCATCATTGATTTATCCGTATTGCCCTAATATTGCGCGTGATATGGCAAGACAGCTTTCATTCGATTTAAGCACTAAACTGGATGATTTAACAGCAGACAACATTAAATACGGAAAACTAATATCTAAAGAAGATATTAAACCCGTATTTTTAAGGCTTGATTCAGAGCTTGCCGATAAATCAGCAAAAAAAAGCTAGAAAAATTTTAATAAATAGTTTATAATAAATAAAAACAGGAGGTAGAAAAATGTTGACATTAAAAGCTTTGAACTGCCCCCCCCCCGTTGTAGTTATTGTATAGCAAGGGGATCCGGGTTTACCTTAGCAGAAGTTTTAGTAACTTTAGGAATTATCGGAGTAGTTTCCGCAATGACCGTTCCTTCTTTGATGCAAAATCACCAGAGAAAAACTTATGTTACACAATTACATAAGGTATATAATGAACTTTCTCAGGCTGCATTGCAATATATGACTGATAAAAATGCAATAAACCTAACAGAGGCAGGACTTATGGACGGTAATGCAATTGATGCGTTTATGAAAAAATATTTTAAAATTGTTCAGGATTGTAATACAGATACGGCAGATTGTATCGCTACAGATTACAAAAAAATGGATGGGGCAGGCATTGAACCTTTCTCTGATGATGAAAAATATGATTTTAGGCATTATGTTCTTGCAAACGGCTCACTAATAAGTTTAGGTGCTTATTCTAACAATAAAATACAAGTTCATCTTGATATAAACGGTAAAAAAGGTCCGAACATTATAGGGAGAGATACTTTTGCTTTTAATCTTTATAGCACCGGTATAATTGATGATGAATGTGTTCAGCCTCCATGTTCGACAGATGCCAGAGAGAATTATTTTGAAAAATATTGTATTTCATCAACAACATCCTCATGGTGGGGATGTTTCGGTAAAATTCTTAACGACAACTGGGAAATGACTTACTGATTACAATTGCAAAAGAGTATTAAGATCAACATTCAACGCTTTGGCTATTGCTATTATAGTACATAGCCTGGGATTGCCTGCACCTCTTTCTATCATATTAATGGTATCTAATGAAACATCTGCCATTTCTGCAAGTTTAAGCTGCGAAATTTTTAATTTCGCACGCTCAACACGCATATTTTTTGCAAGTTCATTATTGTAATACGACATATCCATATAATAAAATTTTATAATATTGTTTTTTAATATTATATATGTTATAATCAGTATTATACTGAATATATTCAGTATAAAATAAGATATATTACTAATTTATAGGAGTAAGATATGAATAAGATTTGCATAAACGGATTTATTCCGGCAAAAGATGCCAGACACGCAGGAACCTTTAGCAACGTTCGTAAAATTGCATTTACCTTAGCAGAAGTTTTGGTAACTTTAGGGATTATAGGTGTAGTTTCCGCAATGACCGTTCCTTCTTTGATGCAAAATCATCAGCGCAAAACTTATGTTACGCAATTACATAAGGTATATAATGAACTTTCTCAGGCTGCATTGCAATATATGACTGATAAAAATGCAATAAACCTAACAGAGGCAGGACTTATGGACGGTAATGCAATTGATGCGTTTATGAAAAAATATTTTAAAATTGTTCAGGATTGTAATACAGATACGGCAGATTGTATCGCTACAGATTACAAAAAAATGGATGGAACAAGCAGTAAACCTTTCACTGATGATGAAAAATATGATTTTAAGCATTATATTCTTGCAAACGGCTCACTAATAAGTTTGGGGGCTGTTTCTACATATCAAATACAAATTCATCTTGATATAAACGGCAAAAAAGGACCCAATATTTTAGGGAGAGATACTTTTGCACTTAATCTTTTTAGCAACGGTGTAATTGATGATGACTGTGCTCAGGCCCCGTGTTCGACAGATGTCAGAGAGGATAATTTTGAAAAATATTGTATCTCATCAACAACCTCATGGTGGGGATGTTTCGGTAAAATTCTTAACGACAATTGGGAAATGACTTATTAATATAAAAGGCGGTTTTTGTTTAAAACCGCCTTTTTAATACTTATTCATCCTGCTGCTGCTTAATCAGGCCGGCAGTAGCCGCATACATGGCAGCTGAAATTTCAGCTGATGAAGTAAACGGACCATAGTTTTTTATAAATTTTGCCACATCAAATGTGTTCAAATAATTCTGTAAAGCCGCAGATGATTTATCAGTCAGGTTTGTTGTAAACATTATATTCTGAATGTAATTTCTTGCTTTGTCTTCCACATCATCTTCATCGTATTCGGAAGATGAAAACTGTGTTACATCCTTTTCTTGCATTTCTTTTGAAGCCACGCCGTATTCTTTTGCTTCTTCTGCTGCATTTTCTTCCTGCGTTTCTTTTAATTCATCATCCTCTTCAACCGCAGCTGCTGCTGATGTGTAAGCTTTTGATGATACTCCTGAAATTTCCATAATACCTGTCCTTTCTGTAAAAACTACTCTTTTACATGTACGTATATCGGACACCGAATAAGAAAACTTTAAAATTTTGTAAAGAGATATTAATTACTTAACCAAACCTTCTGTTTCGTTAAACATAACCATGTAAAAATCAGGGCTTGTCATATTCGGATTTTTTTTCATGAATTTTTTAACATCAAAGTTTTCAAGATATTTATCAAGTTTTTTTTGAACTTTTTCGTTATTTTCATGCTCATTTTTAAGCTTTGCAATATACTGTTTAGTCATAGCAAGAACTTCATCTTCACTCAAAATAGGCTGGCCGCCGATTAAAACCTCATCGGGCTCATCTTCATCAATATATTTTTTTAATTCCTCTTTCGGGTCCTCTTTCTGCCGTCTGCCGTTGCTGTCAGAGGATGTCGAAGATGAAATTGCCCTGTTAAAGGGATTATTCACATTATTAAACATATAGGATGCCTCATTTTTTATAACTTATCGGCAGTTTATAAAAAATCTTTAATTAAATCATACGTTTATACTAAATAGAATTATAATATTCTTTTAAAAGTTTGCAGTCGTCCTCAATGTTCGGGCTTTCGCAGACAAGCGCGCCTTTTACATTAAACTCTTTGAGAACTTTTATAAGGTCTTTATAATTCATATCGGATTCTTCGAGATTAAGATGCTGTCTTTCACCTTTTGCAGTGTATTCAATACCTGCCAGATGCCCGTGAAAATTATCAAGAGCGTATTGCCCGACTTCTTTGCCTAATTTTTCCAGAACTCTTGAAAATTCATCATAAGTATTATATTCACCTGCTGATCTTGCATGAAGGTGTGAAAAATCTATACAAGGAAGAACTTGTTCAAACTCTTTTGAAAGTCTGATAATTTCATCCTCATCACCCCATTGAGTAGCTTTGCCTGTAGTTTCAGGTCTGACCCAGACTTTTATTTTTTCGCGTTCCAGAACATCAATTATGCGTTTGGTCTGTTTTTTAACCTGATTGTAAACAGTTTCTTTATCTGCTCCCATATAAAATGCCGCATGGTAAGTTATGCTGAAAGCACCTGCCTGAGATGCAACAGAGGCTGTATCAATAATTCTTTGCACACTTGCATCAATCTTTTCTTCTTCTTTTGAATTAAGATTAATATAAAACGGACCATGAGCAGTAATAACAAAATTATTTGACTTTTCTTTTACAAAAGTTCTGTGCTCATTGTTCATTCTAACGCCATGGACAAATTCAAGTTCCATACCGTCAAGGTTCATTTCCTCTAAAACGCCAAACGCTGACACGTAACTGCCTTTACCGGTTCTTAAAGGCATGCCGGCAGTTATGAAATTTAATTTATCGAATTTAAATAAGTTTTGCAAAATACGCTCCCGTTGCTGTCATTAATAAACATACCGTAACACTCAGTATAGCATAAGAAAATGCATGAATAAACTGATGATTTGCAATCATTTCAAAAAGTTCAAGAGAAAAAGTGCTGAATGTGGTAAGCCCGCCGCAGAAACCAACAGTTAAAGCAAGTTTCAATGCAGGACTTAAATCCGCTTTTTCTATAAACAGGAAGTACAAAAATCCTATTATAAAACTTCCGATTATATTAACGCCAAAAGTCGCGGCCGGCAGATTTATTTCAAAATGTTTTGCCATATTAAAACTTATTAAATATCTTGTGACAGCACCAATTCCGCCGCCTGTAAATATTGCAATCAGATTAAGCATCAACTTTCGCCTTTAAGAGTTTTTCGATTATTTCGCACGCATCCGCTACATATTTTGAGCAGCGTTCTTTTCTGGCGGCTCCCTCAAGACCGCCCGATAAAACACGGCAGCAGGTAACTTTATTTCTGTTTTTAAATTCATCAACAATTTCTTTAGCGTTTTGACGTGCTAAAGCTTCATTAACGCAGCTATTTTCACGCCCGAAGTTGTAACCGTTAATCATTTGTGCTGCAGTTAATGCTCCGCATGCGCATCCTGATGCCATTCCGCCCGAAAAGGCAGTTGCAAGAGGCAGTAATTCTGACGGACACAAACCCGCTTCGGCTGCCGCTTTAATTACGCTTTCAGAACACGAATAACCGTTTTTAAAATATTCTACAGCTTTTTCTTTCATACACACATCTCCTTACAAGATTATATCATGAAAAATTATATTAAGCTGTTCCAGAGATTATTCAAAGCCTGCATCTCATGTCTTGCCTGAATATCATTAATAAGCTGACCGATAGCATCTTTATTTACGTTTGTAAGCTTATAAGAAAATTCCGCAGATTCATCTCCTCCGGCTTTATGTGAAAGTTCATGCAGAGCAGTTTCAAGTACATCTGAAAAACTTGATCTATCCAGATAAGATTTATCAATCCAAAAACCTTTTGAAACCCCTTTATCTATAATAGCTTCTGCATTACAATCCGAATACATTTTACTGTCTTTTGCAGATGCTCTGTCAAACATATAAATGTGCGTATCAAGTTCATCCGCAGTAAAATGTTTATCTTTCAAAGACGGTGAAAGTTTGTTCAAAGCTTCTTTGAGGATTAAAATTTTCTTTTTCTGATTATCGTTTGGAATAACAACATCATGTGCTCTTGCATCACCTAAAATATCACGGATTGTCGGCATTCCAAGTTTTGAAAAACCTGATTGGCATACTTTATATCCGTTCATCGTTAAATCTGCAATGACATCCGGACTTGCATATGAATATGCAACATATTTTTCAGGGAATTTTATATGTAACTTAGCTTTACCGCTGTTCCAATTAGTCCAGGATAAAAAGCCTTCGACAAAGTTGTACATCGGATGCTTATTCTCCAATATATTTTTTATATCCCAATAGCCTTCAAGAGATTTTAACAATTTAACTTTGTCATCATTTGACATTCGTTCATCTTCCGCAAGCCATTTTGCGATTTCTTGAATATTTGCGGTATTCAAAGAAGTTCTGTCACGTGAGGGATCAAGAATTTTAACGGGAGGTTTTTCTTTCAGGAAAATAACAATATCATCAAGTCCGTCGTATTTTCCGTCAAATTCAAACCTTTGACCTGCTATATAAATTCCGCCTTTTTCACCTTTCGGAAGATTTTTTATACCAATTATTTCATTTTCAAAATCTGGACATTTGAAATGAGTATTACCTGAGCTATAGAAACGGTTTAATGAATTTCTTAATGATGTAAGCAATTCCTTATCAGAAGTTTCAAATTCAATATAATTTCCGTTATATTTATCAGTTTTATCAAGAGAGTATGATAAAACCCGTTTATCCGAAAGATTTCCCTTATCAAGGCTGTATGCTACTTTCCAGTTATCTGATGCAATTTTTACATCCTGTGCTCCGCAGTCTTTTAAAAGTTTAAGCGTAGCCATTTTCAACCCTTCGCCGTAGTTTCCGGCTGCTTTTGCATCATTTCGTTTTGTAGATTCACCTATATAAACCGCTTTATCCGGAGTATAAGTAGATTTACCTTCAATTCTAACCTTGTATTTTCCTGTTCCGGTCGGTTCGAAATGTAATTTTACACCGTCAAGTGTCTGGCCATGACCGTCATAGAAATTCTGTAGAACATCACGTGCAATTTTATCGTTATCCCACTTAACAGAATCTGCATAACTTTCAGAAATATTCGTAGGTTGTGACTTTACAGGTTTAAAGTCAACAGATTGCATATGTGTGATTTTAACCTCATCAGACATAGGAATTTCATAAGTAAATCTTCCGTCAGAAGTAATTTCAGGAATTTGTAATTCTCTTATGCCTGCACGATTTTGAGTTCCGACAGATGAAGGCAATGGAATTGCGTCATTATAAACTTCCGCACCGCCTTTACCTGTGACAGGCGGTTGTGCAATATCATAACCATAGTCGCCTTTTTCTATTTTGGTTTTTAATTCGTTAAAAATCTTATCACGCATATCTTTGGGGGCGATATCACCTTCAAAAATATCTGTAAGTCTGTCTTTAGCTTTTTGTGCTTCTTCCTTTAATCTCTTATTTATACTTGAAAGAGTATCAACTTTTTCTTCAGCCGTTTTCAAAGTATTTTTTATTGTTTCGTTATCGCTTGTAAGTTCCGAAACCTTGTTTTTAAGACTGCTTATTTTCCACTTGCCGTGTCCGTACATTACAGCTCCTCCGAGTGCTGCCGCCGACAAAGCAGTTGCAAGAATCATTCCGTTAACTTTACTTTTGCTGTATGTTTCTTCTTGATTTTCAACAGCTGAATCAAAATCATGTTCTTTCTTTTTCTTTGCCTGAAAATCAGGTTTAATATTCTTTTCACTAATCGGAGCTACGTTCATTTATCTAACCTTTCTTAATTTTTATTAAAACATTAAAATATAAATTATTGCTATTTTTGCAAAAATTATGCAATATTTTTCTGTTGTTCTTTTTTATCAGAAGAAATCAAAGCCGCACCAAGTGCTGTCATTGCCGCAAATCCAGCAAACAGCCAGCCTGTTTTACCGCCCGTTTTGGCGGCTTTTGTGCCGGCTGTTGTTGCAGTTTCAACAGCCCCATGCACATTTGCCTTAGGTTTAGGTATTTCGATTGTTACGGGAGAAGAGATGCTTTCAAGACTTCTATAATAATCATTTAATGCTTGTAATTCAAGATTTGGTTTTTCAGTTAGAACAAATTTTCTGTCAAGCTTTTGAGAAATATTTTTGAAAATTTTTCTTGCATTTTTAGTCATTATACCCTGTGAAGTACAGTATTCGGCATTTCCTTTTGCTTTTCTTAGCGCCTTATCTTTCGAATTATTTCTAAGCCTTTGCGCTTTATGTTCTGCCTGTGACGCCGCTTCCGCTTCTTTTTTCATCTGCTTGCGTTTCTTTGAACTGATATAAGCATCTTTGCTTTCGCGCATAAGTTTTTTGTTTTGATTGTTTGAAGGTTCAGTTTGCGGCAAGTTTTCAACTTCCAACTGACTGAATGCAGCTTTTGCATCATTCATATTTTTCTGATGTAATCTTTTTTTTGCTTTTTTCCCTAATTTATGAAATTCATCATAATGATAATCAGAAGCCAGGTGAGCGTTATATTTAGGATAATTATGAGCTGCCTGTGATGTGTTAAGTGATTGAACTGCTTTTACAGCGGTTTTTGTCGGCTGTGTCATGAAATTTGCTTTATAAAGCTCTGTCACCTGAGCACTTGCCTGTACTATTTTTTTGTCGCTGATTTTTGCACCGTTTTTCTTTAATTCCTGAAGATGACTGCGGACTGCCGCCTGACAATCCTGTTCCGTAGCTTTTTTGTTATGTTTTAAATATTCGTGCACAAAACCGCTCACAACGGTATTAACATTAACTGCTGCAACCATTTTTCCCTGTTTCCTTTCTATTTATAAATCGGTTATACACATGAAAAGTCAATAAGACGAAAAATGTTGCCACGCCCGCACCCCATCCTATCCTATCCTATCCTATGAGGCATTATAAGAGGATTTCAGGCTATTTTAAATTCATATTTACAAATCTTAACTTGAGATGCCTGACTTCTCTTTTTGGTCTTAAAACTTTATGCTATGATTTTATTATGGCAATGAAAGAGTGGATATTTAATAAATACGACGGACAAGAAAAATCACTTTTAAAAAGACTTTTACATTCAAGAGGAATAAAATCCGATGAGGAAATTTACGAATTTATACACCCTCTTGAGATGAAATTAACCCACCCGAAAGCTTTCACCGATATGGAAAAATGTGTTGAAAGGCTTGCATCGGCAATTGATAACGGCGAAAAAATAGTTATTCACGGTGATTTCGATGCTGACGGTGTTACATCCACTTCTCTGCTTTACAGAACTTTTAAATACTTAAACGCCGATGTGCATTACTTTATTCCGAACAGAGAAAAAGAAGGACACGGCTTTGACACTAAAGCTCTTGTAAAATTAATGACACAGGTTAAGCCGAAAGTAATTATTTCCTGTGACTGCGGAATTTCAGACGTTGATGCCGTTAACTTTTTAAACAGCTTTAAAATTGACGTAATAATAACAGACCACCACGAAGCGCCTGAAATCTTGCCTAAAGCATACGGAATTATCAACCCTAAAGCTCCTGATGCTCTGGATGAAAATTTAACGGCAAGACAAATTGAAAGTCTTACTTCTCTTGCAGGTGTCGGGGTTGCGTTTAAAGTTGCACAAGGACTATTAGAAAAATACAACAAACTTGAATTTATACCGGAAATTTTACCCTACGTTGCAGTAGGTACCGTTGCGGATCTGGTTCCTTTAATCGGAGAAAACAGATATTACGTTACAAAGGGTCTTGAACTTATTTCTAACGGAAAACATTACGGTTTATCAAGACTTTTAGACAGCGCAGGCTATAAAGGCCAGATTACGTCCGAACAAATTGCATTCGGCGTTGCACCGAGAATTAATGCATCGGGACGACTTGATACGGTTGATGCAGCTTTGAAGGTTTTAATCTCCGACAACAAACAGGAAATTGAAATGTCTGTTCAAACCCTAAACGAATTCAACAAAGTTCGTCAGGAACTCTGCCAGAATATTTTTGCCGAAGCTGATGAAATGGTTAAAGCCGAAGGGAACAGAAATTCCGCAATAGTATTATTTAATAAAGAATGGCATATAGGAATTATCGGTATTGTTGCCTCTATGCTTGTTGAAAAGTATTACAAACCGACTTTTTTAATGACATATTCGGATGAAACAAAACAGTTCAGATGTTCTGCAAGAAGCGTTGAGGGAATTAACCTTTATGAAACAATTTCAATGAATGCCGAACTTTTGGACGGTTTCGGCGGCCACGCTATGGCTGCGGGACTTGCTTTCAGTGAAGAAAAAGCATCTTTTGATAAAGTGAAATCCGCACTTTGCAAAACCGTTAAAGAAATGTCGCAGGGTAAAGATTTAAAACCGTTTATCAATATTGATTTAGAGCTTATGCCCGATGATATTGACGTTGATTTAGTTGAACAAATATCTATGCTCGAACCTTTCGGACAAAATAACCCGAGCCCTGTTTTTGCCATAAAAAATCTTAAAATTAAAGAAAAACGCTTAATGGGTGAAAATAAAAACCACTTACGGCTTACCTGTCAGGCAGGAACAGGCGAATTTAACTGTATACGCTGGAAAGACGGAGATATTTCTCTTGTAAAAGGCGACACGCTTGACATTGCATTTCACCCGCAAATCAATGAATATAACGGGGTTACAAGCGTTCAGCTTATTATTGATGATATTCATTCAGAATTTTTAAAAGAAGAAGAAAATCTTCCTCAGCAGAAACTCTATGACCACCGTAAAAAAACGGATATTCTGCCGCAGGTCAATGACTATGTTAAAAATTCAAAACAAAATATTCTTATTTTTGCAGAGAGCAAATCAGTATCGGATAAATTAAAACCTTTTTCAGAGCTGTATGCACGTATTATAACCCGTGACAATTTACGTCCCTGTGATGCTTTGATGTTTTTTGACTACCCCGCGGATAAGGAAACTTTTGACAGAATTCTTAACCAAACAAATCCGCTTTCAATTCATTTTATGAACTATGACATAAAATATATGGATGAAGAAGAATTTTTAAAAACTGTTTGCGGAATGCTTAAATTTGCCTGCCACAACAACGGCGGAAAAGTTGAACTTCGCCGCTGTGCAAGCTTTCTGGGGAAATCATATCAGGTATTTGAGCTTCTTTTCTCAATTTTTGATGATATGGGAATGATTACAATAAAAGAACGCACAAAAGATTATTATGTAGTTGATTACAATGCGGCTTTTGATATTTCACAGGTGCTGCATTCACCGAAATATGCAATTCTCACTGATATGATTGATGAATGTGAAGAATTTCAAAAAAGCCTGCTGGAAGATGATGTTTATTCACTTCTGATTTAAATTTTTTCAAAAAAAAATCCCGTAAAAACGGGTTTAAAAAGTAGGAAAATATTTATTTTACACTATTTTTTATATAAGTAATTACTTTCTCCAGATACTTTTTACCCAGAGGTCCCAATTCAGCAGAGCCGTAATTTTTGCCGGAAGGTATGTTGAAGATATCCAAACTTAAAATATTCTGTTTTTTTTGAGTACCCCCCATTCGCATTGTTCCGTCTTTTACATTAAACTCGCCGACATCTTTTATAGAAGCATGAGGAACCGAAGATGAACGTTTGTTTACAAAATCTTCACGGACAATATAGCCGTATTCATAACTTTTGGATTGCAGAATTTTATCGGGAAATCTCCCATCACGCAGATAAAGTTTATCCCCAAATTTTTGGCATAATAATAATTTTCCTTTTAAAGTTAATACTTTACAATTGATGTCCATAATTTATCTCCTTTTATTAATTACAGCAAAGACAAACTATATAAATAAAAATTGTTGCCACGCCCGCACCCCATCCTATCCTATCCTATCCTATGAGGCATTATAAGCAGGTTTCAGGCATATTAAAATTCATATTTACATATTGTAACATATGCCGATTGACTTCACATATTACAATTTACGGCTTAAAAAAATATTTATGCTATAATAGCCTTATGAGAATACCGATTGTAGCAATAGTAGGACGCCCGAATGTAGGCAAATCAACCTTTGTAAACCGTCTTATAGGAACAAGAAATTCTATAGTTGACGATTTGCCGGGGGTTACACGCGACAGAATTTATTTTGATGTCGAATGGCAGAACAAAATTTTTACGGTAATTGACACGGGCGGAATTATTCCGGGTGATGAAGACGAAATTATGCTTTCTATTTTTGATCAGGCAAAAATTGCCTGTGAAGAAGCCGACAAAATTATTTTCATTGTTGACGGCAAAGAAGGTGTTAACCCTGTGGATTACGATATTGCAAATATTCTCAGACAATCGGGAAAACCTGTTTTTCTTGCCGTTAATAAATCAGACAATCCCGAATCCCTGTTAATGGTAAATGATTTTTATTCTCTTGCAATAGGAGAACCAATCGGAATATCAGCTCTACATGGTTCAGGCGGTGTTGGCGACTTGTTAGATTTAGTTACCGAAGATTTTTCGCAGGACATTGAACAGGAAGATGATGATACAATTAAAATTGCAATTGTCGGCAGACCGAATGCGGGTAAATCTTCAATAGTAAATGCCCTTTTAAACGAAAACAGAGTAATAGTTTCGGATATTTCGGGAACAACCCGCGACAGCATCGACAGCTCAATAACTTACAAAGACAGAGAATTTATAATTGTAGATACTGCAGGTATCAGAAAAAAATCAAAAGTTGACTGGGGTGTTGAAAAATTTGCAGTAGACAGAGCAATCCGCTCAATCAGAGACTGCGACGTTGCACTGCTTGTAATTGATGCAACACAGGGAATTTCCGATCAGGATAAAAAGATTGCATCTATTATAACAGAAGCTGGTAAGGGATTAATTATTGCAATCAACAAATGGGATTTGATTGAAGATAAAAAATCAAACACAATTAATCAGTACAACAAAAGACTCGCTAATGATATCCCGTTTCTGGAATATGCACCGAAAATTTATATTTCAGCAGTTACAAAACAAAGATTACATCAAATTTTTACGGAAGCCGAAGAGGTTTATGCAGAGTGTACTAAACGCATTTCAACAGGTCTTTTAAATAAAATTATAAAAGAAGCCTATATGCTTAATCCTCCCGCATCTTCAAAAGGCAAACGCCTCAAAATTATGTACGTAACACAAACGGGCGTACAGCCGCCGCATATTGTAATCTTTGCCAATAACGCGGATTTAATGAAAGACCATTATAAACGCTATATTGAAAATAAACTTCGTGAAGCTTTCGGATTTTTCGGTACTCCGATTAAACTTTCAGTCAGAGAACGCTCAGAAAAAGATAAAAAGTAAAAAAGAGAGGTATAACCTCTCTCTTTTTTTTAAACCTTAAACAAATGCTTCCGAAACATAATTAATCATGTCATCAAACATATTCTGCAAGGGTAATGTAATATCCACCATAGTTTCACGCTGAATTTCGGCAAGTTCGCTGTCAAGTGATTTTTGCGGCTTGACTGCAACTGTTTCAAATCTGCCTTCTTCAAGCTGGCGCAGTAAATCACGCGAAAAATCCGCAGTATTTCTTAATGATGATAAAATAGCACAATCAATTTTGAATAAGTCTTCGGAACTCAATTCACTGCTAAGCATTCTCTCCATTGCGTCAATGTCTGTTATGTCGCGCATAATGCCATTGGCAACCGTGTTACAGTCCATGACCATAACATTTTCAGTTTTTGATTCCATTTAAAAATTTACCTCCAATTATATATTGCTCTGTCCGTAAATTTAATCTCGGTAATTTTTTCAAAAATCTTTAACAAAAAGAATGTTTTGTTACATTAAGTTTACAAAAGATATAAAACCTTGTTAACAAGCATTCCGCCGCCGACAAGCCATATAAACATCAAACCTGCGAGCAATATAGGCTTTAAACCAAGCCCCTTTATTTTTTCAAAATTAGTTTCCAATCCCAGAGCAAACATTGCCATTGTAAGTAAAAATACATCAAACTCTATTATAAATGACTTTACGGGAAGCGGCACAATATTAAGAGAATTAAAACCGCAAACCGCTACAAAAAATATTGCAAACAAAGGCATAGGAATTTTTTCGCACTTTGTACCTGATTTCCTGGATAAATACATGCCAAGCAAGAACAAATAAGGTACAAGCATCATTACTCTTGTAAGCTTTACTATAACAGCCGTATCCATAGCTACGGGAGAAACAGCACTTCCGGCCGCAACAACCTGTGCAACTTCGTGAACGGTTGAACCTATATATATCCCGAAGAATTCAGGACTTAAAATTCCGAGCTTAAACAAGAAAGGGTATAAAAACATCGAAATTGTTCCGAATAACACAACAGTTGCAACAGCTAAAGAAACTTTATGCGATTTTGCTTTTAATACCGCATCCGTACCCAAAACAGCCGCAGCGCCGCAGACTGACGAACCGATTGCAGTCAGCATACACAAATCTTTATCCAATTTAAACACGCGTGTTCCGAGATAATACCCGAAAAGATATGTGGTAGTAAGCATTACAATATCAGCAAATAAACCGTCCAAGCCTACGGCAAATATTTGTTGGAATGTTATTCTGAAACCGTATAAAACAATTGCAAATCTTAATATCTTTTTTGAAGCAAAAGCAATTCCGTTCCTTAAATTTTCAGGAATAAATTTATGCAGTAAATTTCCGATAAGCATGCCTACAATTATTGCAAGTGTTAATGAATTTAAATTAATTGCAGTGCAAAAATGACATTTGCAAGTAAAATAGCAAATCAGGGCAAATAAGGCGCAAAACAGTACACCTGTATATATTTTCTTAATCATAATTCCTCCGTAAGTTGGTTTTATAAGTATATCATAAAAACACGGTTTCCCGAAAAAGAAAGTCTCGTCGTTTGACAAGACTTATAAATATACATTTACCCCACATTCTTTATATCACAAAACAAATAATTTGTCAACAGGTAATAAATATATTTTTTTTATATAAGGAAAACTCCCGCCCAAATTAAGCGGGAGAAGGAATGAAAGTAAGCCCGGCGTCTTACCACACCATTTTTGGGCTTATCTTTTTTCAGTATAAAATTTACTTTAATCTTGCTTCAAGTTTTTCTATACGGACTTCAAGTTCATTAATCCGTTTTTCTTGTGCTTGATATTTTAAATCAAGTTCTTTGATTGCATTTATCATGGCATAGAACATGTCTTCCATGCGAATTGTCAGGAAACCGTCAGCTCCTTTTTTTACTGCTTCCGGAAATACTTTTTCCAAATCCTGAGCGATTACACCGACATGAGGTGTTTTAGCTGCGTCTTTTTTAAAGGTATAATTAAATACTTTTAATTCTCGAATTTTATCTAAGCCGGACTTGAACTCTTTACCGACATATTTTAAACGAAAGTCTGACCATCCGTTATAAACACTTTTGTTTGTGTAGTTATTTGGAGAGCGGAATTGCCCACGTTCACTTGTTGAAAAAATCTCTTGAAAATCAAGTTCAGCAGTACCGCCTTCCGTATTAATCGGCTCCAGCTGGCCGCCTGTACGACCTACCATATTCAAACCGCCGTCACCTTTAAAATGACCGTCATCAGCCCAGGGCATTGATGTTATAATACCGCCTTTTACCAATAACGCGCCATTTACAACAACGACAGAGCCGGGTAAATATTTACCATCAAATATTCTTCCTTCATAACCTGATTTATTGTGTACTTCAAGAACGGCATTACCGTCATTAAATTTAGAGTGTCCGCCGATAAATATACGTTCTTCACTGTCACTTGCCCAGCTGTCACCGCTTTTAGGTCCTGAATAATTACCTATACAAACCTTATGACTGCCGGTTACATTACTGCAAGCCGAAGAACCGATTGCGATATTACCGGAACCTTTATTAGTATTACCGGCATTTAAACCTATTGATATACTATAATCACTCCCTGCACTTGCACCTTGACCTATAGCAATACTATTGTCACCATACATAGTCGAATTGGAAGAACCTACTCTTGCATTTTTGCCTATTGCTATACCTCCTGAACGCATTACATAAGCACTGTCACCTAGAGCAACAGAGCTGCTATTAGAAGAGCTTGAATTTAACCCAATGGCAATTGAAGCAGTTCCATCAGCTAACGCAGCGGAGCCTATAGCAACTGTTTCCGGCCTCTTAGCCGCGGAGCCGCGTCCTATAGCGAGTGCTACCGAATCGCTTGCCTCTGCTCCAAGCCCGATTGCTATTGAAACTGTCGAGCTTGCATTAGCTTCGGTTCCTATTGCCATACCGGAGTTCGTTGCTTGAGCTTGATTACCTATAGCACACCCGCTATTTGCATATGAATTATAACCTATTGCAACAGATCCATCACCGCTTGCATAAGAAGAAAAACCTACGGCAGTTGTGTTCGTAAAATTGGTTAACGTTTTATCTCTATAATTTGAATTGGCTCCCACAGCTACATTGCCGTCACCATTGCCGTACCATAAAGAATTGGTGCCAACGGCAACGTTATTTGTTCCGCTGCCTTCAGACATGGCATCGCCGCCGACTATAGTATTACTCCCGCCGGTGCCTAACTGATAGGCATTATGACCGACTGCGGTGTTCCAGCTGCTGTTTGCTTTCGTTAATGAATCATCACCTACGGCGACATTATAACTGCCGTCGACATTTGATGCAAGTGCGGTACCGATGCCGATATTATTATTGCCGCTTGTGGTTAATATTAGGGCATTATCACCTACGGCAATATTACTGCTGCCGCTCGTTACTTGAGTTAAATTATTAGGACCGATACTGATATTATTACTGCCGCCCGTTGTTAAATGGTCCATACTCCCGCTGCCTAAAACAAGGTTAGTATCGACAAGCTGTAAGCGCCCGACAGTGGTATTGTCACGTTTAAAGGACAAATGAATTGGTAATGAAGCACTAGCATTCAATATTAACCGAGCTGCATCATCCGTTTCAAGCTTATTGGGCTGACCTATCATGGCTATCTGGCTTTGGCCTGCTCCAAAATAGGCATCGGATAAATTCTCGGGAGAATAGCGCCACGGGGAAGAATTAACCGAACCGTCTGCTCTGCTGCGAGTTGTCATGGCGGGCGCCATGGCAGCCAAAATTATGCTCATGATGAGCATTACAACCATCATTTCCGCAAGGGTAAATCCCCAAAAACGTTGATTGGAGCGGCTTAGATTGCCCCCCCCCCGACATTACGGGCGCAGACACCACTACACAAGCCTGGTTGAACTTGCGATAATTGGGCATCTGTTTCTCTTAATAACTTATTCATTGCTTCCACTCCTTTTTTATGATTATAAACGATTTTTTAAATTTTTTCAAGTTTGAACAAATATTGTAGAAAACTTCATGTTGAACTGTAGAAAATTCATGAGTTTTCTACAATAAATTATTGAAAATAAAGTTTTCTACAAAAACAATATAATTATTATAAAATTTTCTACAAAATTATCTACATACAAAACCTAATAATAATCATAGTTTCACATAGTTTTCTACAAATATTGACAGCTTATTATTACTATTAAATATATTATTATATTTATTAATATAATAAATAATATAAATTCGATTGTTCAAAACTTAAAAAGTAAATTTTTTGTATTATTTTATTTAATTTGAATTTTTAACATATATAATTTTATTATAGAATTAGTAATCGGGAGTAAATATTATGAAATTTGTCGTAAAAAAAGAAGATTTGTATAACGGTATTAAAATAGTTGAAAGAGCTACTTCAATGAAAGCTTTACAGCCTGTTCTTTTAAACATTTTAATTGAAACTATTGACAAAGGTACAATTAAACTTGTAGCAACAGATTTGGATTTGACGGTAATAGCTGAAGTTGATGCTCAGGTTGAAGAAGAAGGAAAAATCACACTTCCTTCAAAGACCCTCAATGAGATAGTTTCAAAGCTCGGCGATAAACTTATAACTTTCGAAATGAACGAAGGCGAGACCTCTGTAAACATTACCTGCCAGAACTCAAAGTTTGACATAATCGGTATTTCAGCCTCTGAATTTCCTCCCGAATTTGCATCAATCGATGTGAAAGAAGAAGAAGGTTTTGAAATTGAAATCAGACCTTTTGTAAAAGCTGTAAGACAAGCCGGTTTTGCTGCCGCAAGTTATGAAACAAGCAATCTTTTATCAGGTATTGTCTGCGATATTTCGCAAAATATTATGGAAATTGCATCAACCGACGGAAATCGTCTTGCAAGAGTCCGCGAAAATATTGATAATAAAGACAATCACTCAAAACAATTAATTATTCCTTCAAAAACATTGAATGAATTTATTAAAATGAGCAGTTTTATTGATGAAGATGCTGTAAAAATTTACACCGAAAAATCAAAATTAATCATTAAATCGGAAAAAACAACGACTATTTCAAGACTTCTTGAAGGCCAGTTCCCTAAATACAACCAGTTAATTCCTGCAGAAAGCCCCAAAGAAGCTCTTGTTAATGTTTCACAGATGACATCGGCTCTTGAGCGTGTATCTATTATGGTTAACGAAAAAACAAGTATCGTAAAACTTGAATTCACGCATAATAATTTAAAACTTTCAGCTGATACTCCTGATTCCGGTAAGTCTGAAGAAAATATAGACATAGATTATGCAGGAGAAGAACTTGCAATTGCATTTAATTATAAATTTGTATTGGAAGCTTTGAAAAATATTGATTCCGATGAGGTTAAAATCGGATTAAATACACCGCTTTCGGCTACAATGTTCAAACCTAACAGCGAAGAAGATTACGTCTGCCTGATTATGCCTGTACAAATCAGATAAAAAAACATTAACCGTTTATTGCAAAGTAAACTTCTTTAAGACGCTTTTTGCTTATATGCGTGTAAAGCTGTGTTGTGGATACATTGCTGTGCCCTAAAAGCTCCTGCACAACTCTTAAATCCGCACCGTTTTCAAGCAGATGCGTTGCGAAGCTGTGCCTTAAAGTATGCGGGGAAATAGATTTGTGAAGTTTTTTCCCCTGCTCATGAATAAATGTATAAACTTCCTGACGTGTTACTCTTTTTCCTTTATCGTTAATCAAAAGAAATTTTGTATGTAAATTAAATTTTTTCAACAAATAATCTCTTTCCGGAAGAAAATTTTTAATAGCCTGAATAGCCTTTTTTCCGAGCGGAACAATTCTGTCTTTTGAGCCTTTTCCTGTGCATTCGAGGAATTTGCTTTTCAAATCGTAATCGTTGACTTTAAGATTAACAAGTTCGGAAACACGCAGCCCGCAGCCGTATAAAAGTTCTGCTATAACCCTGTGAAGCTTTGTTAAATCCTGATTTAACAGATTATTAATTTCTTCAACCGTAAGAACTTTCGGAAGTTTTTGAGGGACTTTCGGCTGTTCGAGTGTAAGAGCGGGATTTGTCCTCGTAATTTCGTTTACGCAGGTCCATTTGAAGAAACCGCGCAGCGATGCAATTTTTCTCATTATGCTTGTTGCTGAAAACTTCATTTCATGCAGATTTCTGACATATGAATTAATTTTTGTTCTCTGTATGTCGTTTACCTCAATATCACCGCAGAAATTAAAGAAATCGCTTAAATCTCTCCTGTAAGCTTCGAGAGTATTTTCCGCAAGCCCTTTTTCAATTTCCAGAAAATCCAAATATTCCGATAAAATTTGCATATTCATAAACAATTTATACTACATATTTAGTTTAATGACATTCAACGTTTATATGATATAATTAAAATGAACAAAAATTTGACTTTTGTCGTTGTATAAACGTAGAAGGAGAAAAAAGAATGAAAAAATTATTATCAATATTAATGGTATTTACAATGTTTATGGCTGCAGGTTTGAAAGCATTTGCCGATGACGCTCAGGAAGCTTTGAAATTTTTCAACAGCTACGTTGCAGCTGCAAATTCATATAGTCCTGCTGTTGCGTCAATGTATGCCCCGAATGCCAAAATCATAAGACAGGTCGTAAAACCTGACGGTAAACTTGTTGATGTTACAACAGACACTGCAACTTATATAAGACAAATGAAACTCGGTCAGGCAGGCGCAAAATTAAGAGGATACAAAAATAATTATACTAATGTTTCCGTAGCTTCTCTCGGAAACGGAGCTTATAAGGTAAGTTCTTTAAGACAGCCCACAGGAGAAAACTATAAATTAAAAACATATATGATTGTAAAAAAACAAAACGGCAGCTGGAAGATTACAGAAGAAATGATGCAGACTAAGGTTCAAACTTTCCTTAAATATGCAAACAAAAAATAGGGGATTATGCTCGATAAATTCAGATTTTTAACAGCAGGTGAAAGCCACGGAAAGTGCTTAACCGCAATAATAGAAGGAATTCCGTCAGGGTTTGAAATAAACCCTGACTTTATCAATGCGGAATTAAAACGCCGTCAGGGCGGTTACGGACGCGGCGGAAGAATGAAAATTGAAACAGATACCGTTGAAATTACATCGGGCGTGCGTTTCGGCAAAACTCTCGGTTCACCTGTTACACTGGTAATTCAAAACAGGGATTTTCAAAACTGGCAGAAGATTATGAGCATAAATCCCGAAGATTTTACCGATGAAAAATCTTTTTCAAAATACCGCCCCGGTCATGCGGATTATGCAGGAAGCGTAAAATATAATCAAACTGATTTAAGAAATATTCTTGAACGTTCAAGCGCGCGCAAAACTGCAATAGAAGTTGCTGTCGGTGCCGTGGCAAAACAAATTCTTTCACAATTTGATGTAAAATGCAGTTCAAGAATTATTCAGATAGGGCATGGAAAAACAGAAGAAGAATTTCATGCGGAAATTGATAAAGCAAAAGAAGCAGGCGACACTCTCGGCGGAAAATTTGAAGTTGTGTTTGAAAATCTTCCTGTAGGTTTAGGCTCTCATGTTCACTGGGACAGAATGCTTGACGGTAAAATTGCTCAGGCCGTAATGAGTATTCCTGCCATAAAATCCGTTTCTATCGGAAATCATCATGCATATAAAATGTTCGGCAGTGAATTTCACGATCAAATGTATCTTGGGGACGGAAAAATCGTGAGAAAAACAAATAATGCAGGCGGGATTGAAGGCGGAATGTCAAACGGAGAACCGATTGTTGTTACTGCGGTTATGAAGCCTATTCCCACATTGCGTAAACCATTGAATACCGTTGATTTAAAAGATTTGAGCGAAACCGAAGCACATTTTGAACGCTCCGATACCTGTGCGGTTGAGGCGTGTGCGGTTGTTGCAGAAAGCAGAATTGCATGTGTGCTTGTTGATGAATTCCTTCTAAAATTCGGCGGCGACAGTTTAAAAGAAATTAAGAACAGATTTTGATTTTTCTTTACAATTATAATTCCCGCGTGTTAGTATTAGTCTATGCTCGAGCTATTTATTACAGGTGCAGACAATAATTCGGATAAAATTTTCGTTACAGCGGGACTTACGGCAACAATGCAAAGTTTGGGATATTCCACTGGTGTGTACAAGCCTGTGGAAGTCGGTGCGGTAAAGATTAACGGGTTTGTACAATCACATGATATAGCTTTTATAAAATTCATTGATCCGTATATTAAAACTTATTACTCATATCTTTTGAAACAAAATTCTGCACCTTTAATAGCCGCGGCCGCTGAAAATCTGATTATTGAGAAAAATACAATTTTACAGGATTTTCAACGAATTCAGGATATTAATGAGTGCTTAATTGTAGACGGCGTGTCCGGTGTTGCTACTCCCTTGAGTAAAAATTTTCTTGAAGAAGATATGATAAAAATGCTTGACTTACCATTATTAATGGTAGTTTCCGCTAATACGTCCGCGATAAATAATGTAATTTTATCAATAAATCATGCAAAAGAAAAAAATATAAAATTCCGCGGAGTAATCCTCGGAAATTACCCCGAAAATACCGATGATGCGAATATTAAATTAATGCCGAGGCTTATTGAAGAATATACCGATGTTAAAATACTGGGAATTCTTCCTTCGTTTGACAGAAATTTAAATCCGAATGACCTTATTACGGAAATATTAAACGGTGTTGACATAGAAGCTGTTTTTGATGTTCCGATTGCAAAACTACAATTGTAACAATTTATTAAAAATGCTTTTAATTAAGTATCTGCGCGGTTATAATACTTTAAAAAGCATGCAATAAGTGTGTTTTAAGGCAAAAAATTAAATTTACACGTTTTTATTATAATGTGTGTTAAAGTGAAAGGTTAATTTTAAAAATGATAGAAAAAGTAGCATTTACCTCTAATACAGCTGTTTCGGCCGATATAAAAAATCAAAATATTTCGGATAAAAAACAAAAGGAAAAAGTTGATAAGGGATATGAATATATTTTATGGGGTTCATTAACAGCTCTGGCAGGAATTGGTGCTTATATGCTGCTTAGAAAAAATTCTAAACCCGTTAAAGAAACTGCACAAGAAGTTGTTTCTCAGACTAAATCCGCTTTGGATAAAGCAAAAGATAAAAATTGGGATATTCCATCCGTTTCCAAAAAGAAAAGGATAAAAAATACTTCTGCTAATTGCAACCCAAAACCTGTATCAAACGAACGTGAAGCTCAAATAATTCAAAATTTAAATACTCAACATGTTGACGCAAAAAGCAGAAGATTAGTTGAAAATTCTTCACAAAATATAGTTACGCCCGAACATCAGACAGCTTACGACAGAAGCATTTCATACCAGCCTTTAAATACACAGCAAAAAAATAAACTGGCTGAATTACAAATGAACAATAAAGCTGAACGTGAGCTTAAAAATTCTGTTGAAGCAAATTTGGATGAAATTACCCGAAAAGGAAGAAAGATTGAATTTTCGCCCTCTCAGAAAGAGCAGGAAATAGCTTCGCTTGAAGGTTCTATTAAAAATCTTGAAAGACGAATTGCAGGTACTAAACGTTTCGGAAAGAATACAAATGAGCTTGAAAAACAGCTCGCCGCACTTGTCGATAAGAAAAATTCGGTAACGGCTGCATAGTTCCATGTAGTTACAAATTGTAACATTATATACTTTTTATATAAGAAAAAGTCAATTTTTTCTTAACAAACTTTTTTATACATATATAAAGAGGTATAATTATTTTATGGATAACAGAGAGTTTACCGTAATTGAAAATGAAACTAAAACAGAAGAAAAGGTTCAAAAGAAAACCGTTCTTCAAACAAATCCTATTGTTAAAAAATTTGCAGAGTTTCATCAGGAAAATATCGGTAAATTCAGCGTAAAAGATCTTTTTAAGAAATAATGTACCTTATTAAAAATCAAATTTACAAGGATATGACAAAAACACAGAAATCCGCTCTGTGTAATTTTTTGCGCGCTCTTGTTAAAAAATCTCCCGAATTGTGTGCGGAAGATATTCTTGAAAAATTTCTTGATGATGAAAGATATTATTTTGAGATTAACAATCCGCATTTTGAATTTCTGGAAAATTATTTGGATAACCCTAAATTTACCGAAGAAACACTTCTTTATTTAAAAGAGTGCCGAAAATATTATGATTATAAGAAAAAGCAGGAACCTTTAATTCAGGCGCAGAAAGAGTTTGAAAAGAAAAAACGGAACTTCCTCAAAGAAGTTAAAATGTCAAAGGAAACTCCCACAAAAAAACAGCTTTATTATTACGACCGTTTGTGCAAAAAATATAATATAAAGAAAAAAGATTTAACCTCAAAATTAGAGGCTAGAAACGAAATAGAAAGTATATTAAATGAGTATTCAAGAGATTTTGAAAATATTGACAGATAGCGGAATAGAACCTAATGAAGCAAATGTTGAAGTCAAGATGCTGCTCGAGCATTTTGCTGATTACGGAGTAAAAGATATAATTGCGGGAAATAAACTTACGGCCGAAAAACTTGAATTAGTCAAAGAAAAAGCTGAACTTCGTGCAAAAACAAGGCAGCCTGTTCAGCATATAATAGGATTTGCCGATTTTATGGGAGAAAAGTTTATCGTAAACCCGTCTGTTTTAATTCCCCGCGATGAAACTGAAATTCTTGTAAGAAAAGCTATTGAAACAATTAATAAAAATAATTTTAAAACAGCTCTTGATGTGGGAACAGGTTCGGGCTGTATTGCCTGCATGATTGCAAAACACACCGAATGCCAAATTATCGGGCTTGATATTTCGACGGATGCATTAAATACTGCCCTTGATAACGCTTCAAGGCTGAATTTATTTAATAAGGCTATTTTCAGAAAATCCGATGTTTTTTCAAACGTTAAACCGGGTGAAAGCTTTGATATTATTATTTCAAACCCGCCTTATATACCGCCATTTGAAAAAGAAAATATTCAAATTGAGGTTAAGTTTGACCCTGAACAGGCACTTTTTACAAAAGATGAAAAAGGCCTTGAGTTTTACGAAAAAATAACAGTCGATGCTCATAAAGTATTAAACAAAGGCGGATATTTAATGTTTGAACTCGGTATAGGTCAATCACAGGACGTAAAATCAATAATGCAGCAAAACGGATTTAAAGAGATTGAAATCATAAAAGACCTTGCGGGAATTGACAGGGTTATAACAGGAAAGAATATATAATTGTTATAAATCAACCTTTGAAACATCAACAAGTTCTTTTAATTCCATCTCAAATGCAATTGCAATTTTGTTTAATATATCAATTGTAGGAACACTTTCTCCGCGTTCAATAGAGCCGATATAGGTTTTGCTTATGTCTGATAATTCGCTCAATTTTTCTTGAGAAAGTTTTCTTTTAGTTCTTTCAATTCTGATTTTAAGGCCAATTTTAATACGTAAATTATTATCTGTATTTGTCATAATACCAATTATATTAGACTATTGACAGTATATATTCAATATTATATAGTTGACTAATAAACAACTATATTTGACTAAATTTTATAAACAAGGAGACAAAATAATGAATAGTTCTTGTAAGTTAGATTACGAAACAGCTCAAAAAATAAATAATATAGGAAAAAGATTAAGAACAAAAGAATTATATAATAATATTGAATTTGAACCAGGCACGTTACAATAAAGAAATGCCGGCAATAGTGAGGCTTGCCGGCACATTACTTTAATTGGATTAAAGTAAAGAGGTGATGATTATATGTGAATTTAATTTACATAGTCATAAGGTTTGCTTCCCGTTGCTTTGTAAAGTCCGATTGCATCTACCATACATTCAACTTTTTGCTGGGCAACGAGTTTGTCTATAGTTAGCAGATTTTCATGATATTGAATTAAATCAAGTTTGGAAATCGTTCCTTCGTTGAATTTATGTTCGTTGTATTTGTAATCCGCTTTTTCCAAATTTGACTGAGTTAATGTTTGATTCATTTTCTCTTTGTCCATTCTCGAAGCCACAAGTGCATCGTTAACTTCCTGAATAGCTGTCAAATTTGTTTTGTAATAGTCTTGCAAAATTCTTTCATAAGCTGCTTTTTTCAATCTGATGTTTGCAAGTCTTCTTCCGCCCGTAAACAAAGGTAATATTGCACCACCCGCAAGTCCCATTAATGCGTTTTTGGTTGTCAAAATGCTTCCCAAATCGCCTGCATTAAACAATGCAAATCCCGAAATATTAATTGTCGGAAGGAGTTCTTTTTTAGCAACTCTTACATCAAGTCCTGCTTTTTCAACCATTAATTCCGCTCTCATGTAGTCAGGTCTCTGCATGATGATTTCTGACGGAATGCTTGCTGGAATATTTAAATCATATACAAGCTGATCTAATGAAGTTCTTTCAATAGAATTTGCATTTTCGGGGCTTTCGCCGATAAGCACGCAGAATTGATGCAATAATTTCTCTCTCTGTTTCTTTAACTCAATTAAATCGGTTTGGCCTTGAACCAGTGCTTTATTAGCTTTTACTGTGTCTGCGGTTGATGTTAAACCTTCTTTGTTTCTTGCAAGCATAAGATTATAAATATCTTGTCTTTGCTTAACAATTTGTTCCTGAAGTTCAATTGTTTTGTCAAGTTTAACAATATTTAAATATGTTGTTCCGACAGCTGACGCAATCGAGATATATGCGGCTCTTTCATCAAGTTTAGAACCTTCATAAAGTTTCTTAACCGCTTTTGTTTTATCTCTGTTTTTCAGAAAAATATCAACTTCATAGTTAATCATAGCTGGAGCAATGAACGACCAATCAGTGCTTGTGGTATTAAGTCCTTTAATGTAAGCTGGGGAAAATCCGACGCCTGCCTGAGGCAATTCATTTGCAAACTGAATTTTAACATTCTGGTAATATTCCTGAACGTTTAAGGAAGCCATTTTTAAATCGTAATTATTTAATATAGCTTTTTGAATATATGATGTTAAAATATCATCGTTAAAGTTATCCCACCAGTTCATATTTACATAAGCGAATTTATAATCATCTGATGTTTTTTTATTTTTCTTCACCATGCTTTTAAATTGTTTCGGTGTTGCTGTAGATGCGCTGTTGCTGTTTTCAAGCGCAAATACAGGCATGATATTCATGCTCATAAAACTTGCCAGTAATGCTATTGATATAATCTTTCTCACTTTATTATATTCCTCTATATTTAATGCTTGCATTTTTAATAATCATATGTTAGCATAATACTGTTGTAAATGCAACATATTTTTTTTACAACATATATTAAAATAATAATTTAAATTATAATAAACTTATGACGGATTCAAAATTACAACATTATACAGACAGCATACATTATGAACTTGAACAGACTGCAAGATTAATGCGTATACTTACGCTCCAGCTGTTTGAAAAACTTGAGATTTCCATATCCCCCGATGAATATTTTGCACTTGATACAGTGTCGATTAATGCAGGGATATGTCAGAGAGATCTTGCAAAATTACTTTTGAAAGATAGAGCAAATACCGGCAGAATTTTAAATTCTCTGGAAGAAAAAGGATTTATTACACGATTTATTGACACGAAAAACAACAGACTTGTAAAAAAAATGGGCATTACCGAAGCAGGCTTGAGAGAACTCGGTTCAATTAATAAAAAAATTAAAAGATACTTTGACGGTATTACCAAAAAGATTTCAACCGAAGAAGTAGACAGGGTTCATGAAGCTCTGAAAAAATTTAGGCTCGATTTGGAAAAAAATGTTAATATGAACATATAATATAATTGATAACATGAGGTAGAAAATGGAAGAACAAAATACAAATGTAGAAGAACAAGAAGTTAAAAAAGAACACAAACCGTTTAAAAGATATATTGCATTGGGAGTAGGGATTGTGGTTGCAATTGCGGGTGCTTTTGTAATTCATGATGCATTAATGTACCAGTCAACGGATGACGCCTATGTCGAAACTACAACAGTTCAGGTTGCTCCGCGTGTAAGCGGCCAGATTACCGATGTTTATATTACCGATAACCAGAAGGTTAAAGAAGGCGATCTTGTTGCAAAAATCGACCCTGCTGACTATGAAGTCGCTCTTGCACAGGCAGAGGCTAAATATGAAAGAACTCTGTTAAACCAGAAAAATGCAAAAGCTAACTTTAAAGCAATGCAGACAAATATTGATGTTGCAAAAAAAGATTTGGACAGATATAAAAATTTGTATGCTCAAGGTGCTGTTTCCAAGCAGACACTTGACACTGCACAGGCAAAATACGATTCCGCTCAGGCTAATTTAACCCAATCCGAAGAAGCTTTGCTTTCGGAAAACGGAAACAAAGTTGCCGATGCTGACTTAAAAGAAATTAAAGCTTTAAGAGATAAAGCAAAATTAAATCTCGGATATACAAACATTTATGCACCTCAGACAGGAACAGTATCATCAAGACGTGTTGAAAAAGGTATGTACGTAAATGTAGGTTCTCCACTTTTCGTAATTGTTCCGGAAGATGTATGGGTAGTCGCAAACTTTAAAGAAAATCAACTCCGCCACATGAAACCGGGTCAGGAAGTTGATATTAAAGTTGATACATATCCGAATAAAGTATTTAAAGGAAAAATTGACAGTATTCAGCGCGCATCAGGTGCAAAATCAAGTTTATTCCCGCCAGAAAATGCTGTAGGGTCATTCGTTAAGATTGTACAGAGAATACCTGTAAAAATCGTATTTACAGAAAAAATTGACCCGAATGAATATAATATCGTTCCCGGCATGTCAGTTGTTCCTAAAGTAAGGGTTAAATAGCAAACAAGGAGCCTTAATTAAAGGCTCCTTACAAATATAAAACGTGGGGAAGTATGTCTACACAAGAACAAGTTCAGGAGTGGAAACCTAAAACCAATCCATGGTTAATAATTTTACCCGTAATGCTTGCAACATTTATGTATGCATTGGATGAAACAGTTGCAAACGTTGCATTGCCGCATATTGCCGGTTCATATTCCGTCAGCAGTCAGGAATCTATTTGGGTTTTGACAAGCTACCTGATGGCGAGCAGCATAGTAATTCCAATGATAGATTTTTTCTGTAAATTTCTCGGAAGAAAAAATTTCTTCATGCTCGGTGTTTTTATATTTACAATAGCATCGTTTTTATGCGGGATTTCAAATTCTATAGGTATGATTGTATTAGCACGTGCAATGCAAGGTTTCGGCGGGGGCTGTCTAATGCCAATGGCTCAGGCGGTTTGTATGGAATGTTTTTCAGGAGAAGCAAGAAATAAGGCAATGGCTGTTTTCGGTCTTGTTGTTATTGTTGCACCTATTTTAGGTCCTGTTATGGGCGGTTATATTACTGAAAACTGGTCGTGGCCTTATATCTTTTTTATAAATGTCCCTGTTGGTTTTTTCTGTATTGCTCTTGCTAAAAGATTTCTTGAAGATCCTCCGTATGCTTCAAAGCAAGACAATATTCATTTGGATAAGTGGGGATTTTTATGGCTTTGTGTTTGGCTTGTTCCATTACAAATAGTTTTTGATAAGGGTAATGATGCTGACTGGTTTAATGCACCGTGGATATGCTGGTTAAGTGCCGTTGCAGTTTGTGGAGCTGTATTGTTTTTCTATTCACAGGTTAAGGGCAAAAATCCTCTTGTGAAACTTGAAGTTCTAAAAGATTCAAATTATGTTTTCGGCACAGTTATGTTGATTTTAATTAATGCAGTATTACTTGCATCACTTGCTATTTTACCCCAGATGCTTCAATATATGCTCGGATATGATTCTTTTTTAAGCGGTTTGGCAATAATGCCGCGAGGTTTAGGGTGTCTTACTGCATTATTAATTTTCGGAGGTCTCGGAGGAAAAATCAGTTACAAAACATACGGGATTATGGGGTTGTGTGCTTTAGGGATAGGAGGCTGGATGTTAGGTCTTTTAAACCTTGAAATTAACCCTTTTAATATTGCTATTCCGAATTATATTTTTGGTATGGGATTAGTATTTTCTTTT
The DNA here is from genome assembly GCA_944324305.1 of Candidatus Gastranaerophilales bacterium. Classification (GTDB taxonomy): domain Bacteria; phylum Cyanobacteriota; class Vampirovibrionia; order Gastranaerophilales; family Gastranaerophilaceae; genus Stercorousia. The sequence continues at coordinate 26,261 of CALUVV010000010.1, read as the reverse complement.
ATGCCTATAACTACCTTGTCCTGTATAACATTAAGAAATGACCAGATGACAAACGCATCGGGTTTGCAAAACCTTTTAAAAACAATCGGCGGAGCAATCGGGACTTCTCTTGTTGCAACAATGATTTCGCGATTTTCACAAATTCACCAGAACGCTCTTGTAAAAAATTTAAGTATTTCAAATTCCGTATTTATGGAAAAATTAAGTACATATGCAGGTTCATTTGTTCATCATGCAGGTGATATGATGAACGCAACTTATATGGCAGGTAAAATGCTTTATAACGAGCTAATCCAGCAGTCTACCCTATGTGCCTATATGACTACTTTTAAAGTATTCGCTTTGGCTTGTTTTATTTTAATTCCTTTTATGTTTTTATTAAAAGGAGAGAGGAAAGCAGAGAATTAAAGATATATGTCAAATCAGGAAATAAAAGAACAATGGACCCCATCAGTCAATCCGTGGATAATGATTATACCCGTAATGCTTTCGGTATTCATTTATGTACTTGACGGAACAATCGGAAACGTAGCATTGCCTCATATGGCGGGCAGCTTTTCTGCGACGCGCGACGAGTCAATGTGGATTTTAACAAGCTATTTGATTGCCGCGGGTATCGTAATCCCTGCGGTTGACTTTTTCAGTAAAGTTTTCGGACGTAAAAACTTTTTTATAATAAGTATTTTAACATTTACAATAGCGTCAATGCTTTGCGGTATGGCGAAAAATATTGAATTTATGATATTCGCGCGTGTTCTGCAAGGGTTTGGCGGCGGCGGAATCCTGCCTATTTCGCAGGCTATAATTATTGAAAGCTTTCCGAAAGAAAAGCGCGGAATTGCGATGTCCGTTTTCGGTATGGGCGTAATCCTTGCTCCTATTATCGGTCCTGTTTTAGGCGGCTGGATTACGGATAACTGGACATGGCCGTGGATTTTTTATATAAACGTTCCTTTCGGCTGTCTGGCTGCTTTGCTTTCCCAAAAACTCGTCGAAGATCCGCCGTATGCGAAAAAACAGAAAAATGTTAAAATAGACGGAAAAGGCTTTTTCTTTCTTACAATCTGGCTTGTGACGCTTCAAACCGTTCTTGATAAAGGCAACAACGCGGATTGGTTTAATGCAACATGGATTTGCTGGACTTTTGCTGTTTCTTGCATTGCTTGTGTTTTGTTTTTCCATTCACAGATTACCAATAAACATTCTTTGATAGATTTATCAGTATTCAAAGACAGAAACTTTTCGGCAGGAACAATAATTTCCGTTGTAATTCAGGCTGTATTATATGCATCTCTTGCAATTCTTCCACAATTTTTGCAGAGTATGCTCGGATATACGGCATTTTTAAGCGGTGCAACAATGATGCCGAGAGGCTTAGGCAGTATGACAGCGATGCTTATGACTGCAACATTGTCAAATAGAATTGATAACAGAATTCTTGTTGCTGTAGGTTTAAGTTTACTTGGCGGCTCAACATTGATATTCGGTTCATTAAACTTACAGATTTCAAATATGAATATTGCAATTCCTAACTTTGTAATGGGTATCGGTATGGGGCTTTCTATGGTTCCGATTATGAATTTATCAGTTGATACATTGAGAAACGAGCAGATGACAAACGCAACAGGTATTCAAAACCTTTTGAAAAATATCGGAAGTGCAATCGGGACATCACTTGTAGCAACAATGCTGACAAGATTTGCACAGGTTCACCAGTATATGATGGTCGGCAAGACAAGCGAGTTAAATCCTGCTTTTATAGAAAGAGTACAATCGACAGCGGCTGCTCTTGCAGGTTATGCCGAACATTCGGTTGCGCAGTATATGGCACAATATTCGTATTACGGACAGCTTATAAAGCAATCAACTTTATGGGCATTTATAGATTCATTTAGAATATTCGGTGCTTTGTGCTTTGCGGTAATCCCTCTGCTTCTTTTGATGAAGAAACTGAAGAAAGCATAATTAAGAATATAATAAAAACAGAAAACCGGCATCTTATTCAGATACCGGTTTTCTCAGGCTTCGAACAAATTAATTACTGTTTGTTTTAATGGTGTTCAGCTGATTATGAGGTTACTCGCTGCAGCCAAACGCAATAGTAATGTGTTCTCTTGGATTTACAGCAGATATCTTATATCCGCGCGGGTCAACAAGGTAAGCAAATTCGTCGCCTGTAGTTTGGAATAAGCCCATTGTACCTGATAATGCGGTTCTTGTTACGTCAACAGGAGCCTTAACAGTTTCCCATAAGCCGTCTCCGAGGTTACGTGCAGCTGCACCGAATTGTCCCTGGAATGCGTGCCCTAACATATAACCTGCATCGTTAGATACGTTTTCTGCGGCGTTACCGACGTTTGTAATGATACCGCCGACTGTTCTGCCTGTTACACCGATTAGCGAACCGGCAAGTGTAAACGGCATTTCTACCAGTCTTGCTACAGGGTTAACCTGTTTTGATTTGTTAACCTGTGCCTGCAAGATTTGTTTCGGTAATTTTGTTTTGCATTTTCCGCTTTTGATTTCGGTGAATGACAATTTTAAAGCACCTTTATCACAGCCTGAAGGTCTGATTACTTCTACAACCTGACCTGTTACGGTAGAACCGCATGGATAAGTTACACCGTTAATTGTTACGTCTTCAAGAGTGTTAGCTCTGAAGTATTGTCCTACGTGAGATGATTTTGCTGTTAACTGGTCAATCATTTTTACTTTTAATGTAGGAATTTTAACGATTTCTTCCTGTTCTACAAAAGCGTTTTTGTTTACAGGACAAGCAGGGCATATATTGTTAGCTGTTTTCGGGTTTGTGTCGTAGCCCAGTGCTACACGTACAGTCTGCATCATTGATGCAACTTCTGCACGGGATGCTTCTTTGTTAGGCATAATCATGTTCGGATTAGGCATATCTTTTAAAGCACCGCTTTCAAGTGATTTTGCAACCGGAATTTTTGCCCAGTTAGGAATTGAGCAGCCGTCTGCGTATTTGCTTAAGATTTCGTCTGCTTTGCATTCATCGATGTCGCAAGTCATACCTTTAGCAATTGTTGTCAATGCTTCAACCCTTGTTACAGGATGGTTAGGTTTGAAATTTCCGTCGGGATAACCTTTTAACAGGTCTTCATCAACCGCTTTAGCAATTGCGGCATTTGCCCAGTTGCTTTTCGGAACGTCTTTGAATAAGCCTTCACGCGGCATATCGCACTGGTCAAGGTTGAAGCCTTTAACTAATATAGTTGCGAATTCTGCACGTGAAATATTTCTGTTAGGTTTGAAATAACCGTCAGGGTAACCTACCACTACGTCATTAATAGCTAGTTTATCGATGTCGCATGCTGCCCAGAAACCGTTTGGGACGTCGGGAAACTGACATCCGCCGAGGTTTGCTGCAGCACCTGTTGTCTGCATAATTTGGTTTGGAATTTCGTAAGGAACGAAAGATTTTCTTACTGCATCAATTGAGTTTGTTGACTGGAAGTCAATCGGGCAATTGTTGCCGTCCATTAGTCTGTCATTTCTGTCAATAGGAATACCGTTGTGTCTTGTAGGAGCTTCGTTAAGACAAGGCATTTGGGTAGCTGCACCGGTTACCTGACCTTGAGAAGCTACTGTTGTACCGTTAACTGTTGATGATAAAGTTCTCGGTGTTCCTGCTAAGGGTGTGTCTGTTGAAAAGATAGAGTTTGCAGGCTGGCCTACGTAGTTGTTGGTTCCGTAAATTGCGTTCGGGTAACCGTAAACTTGTTTCATATCTTTTCTGTCGGGTTTACCTGTTTGAGGGCAAATAGCACATGCAGGTTCTGGCGGTTGGTCGCAGCTTATTTCATCAGGACATCCGCAGTCTGATTTTTTCTGTGTTTCGCACGGGTCGCACGGATCTTTGCACGGATCTTCGCACGGGTCCGGCTTCTGGCAGTCACAGTCAGGTAATGCTTTTTTGCACTTTGTACAAGTGTTCGGTTTTGCAGTCTCACACGGACATGCAGGACCTGTTACTACAGGTAAGGGTTCAGCGCAAGGTGCCGGTGTCTCCGGTACTTCGCAAGGACAAGCCGCCATTGCTTGATTCAAGGAACACGTTGCTATTCCAACGGCAATTGCAGCTGCCACAGTAAGTTTTTTAATAGTCATTTTTACCTCCTTGTGTTATGGGCTTTTTACTAAAAACCCCAAAAATATTTTTAAAAAACAAACTAATACTAGATTATGTACTTTATTCTTCTTTATAAACATTACCGTAAGCGGTTATTCGGTCGGGCTATTTGATTACGGAGACATATAATGTAAATATATATGTTGCAAAATTTAAAAAAAAGGTTATAATGGTATTACAAGGAATGAAAGAATAAAATATAAAAATGCAGTCGGCTATTTTTGTAAAAAAAAATAGTTAGTTTTCTGTATTGAGAAAGGGTAACTTATGAGGAAATATTGTAAACTGCCGCAAAGGTATTATTCTGCATTTACTCTGGCAGAAATGATGGTCGTCATGCTTATAATGAGCATAATTTTGGCTGCTATGGCCCCTGTCATGACAACCCGTAGTAAAGCGGACAGTTCTTCTCCGTGGCGTTATTCCCCGGAGAACTTATCCGACGCCTATTTCGGCGCAGGTGAAAGCCAGATCGCACTAATCGGCCAGCCTAATAAATTGGAAACCGATGATGCCGCTCGTTTAATATTAAACGCAAGTTCTTCCTTGCCCGTTCATTTGTCCTTTAAACGAGATAATACGACCTTGGGTCGCTTACAATTTATAGATACAAATCTCATCTTAGGCAGCGGTAGTATGGATCATTTAAACGGTGGTGGTAATAATATCAGTATCGGCCCGAATAATTTAACTCAGGTCACCAGCGGCGGCAGTAACATTGCGATTGGTGATAATGCAATGTTATCAACAACCAGCGGCGGTAATAACATCGGAATAGGAACAACATTAACGGGTAATATTGACGGCAATAATAATGTTGCTGTAGGAGATGATTCTTTAACCAGAGCTAACAGCAGCTGGAATACAGTTGTAGGGAGAAACGCCTATCAATTGGGCACCGGTGGCAGCAATACCATAATTGGCGGCGATGCCATGTCTGAAGGCAGCGGTCAAAACAATGTCGCCGTCGGAACAAATTCTTTATGGTACGGTAATGGCGACGGCAACGTAGCCATCGGAGCCAATTCAAATTATAAAACAACAACGTTAACAGATTTTACAAATACAACTGCTGTCGGCTTTTCTTCATATGCAGGGGGCACAGGTTCTGTAGCTTTGGGGGCATCTTCTAATGCAAGCGGTGATTCTTCTGTAGCAATTGGCTTATCATCAAGTGCCGAAGATAATGATAGTATAGCTATAGGTAATAATGTTACAGCAAGTGGAGAAAGTGCGGTAGCTATAGGAAGTGCTGCAAGTGGAAGAACAACAACATCTTCAGGTGAAGAATCAGTGGCAATTGGGGATGGTGCTATAACAACAGGTGACTACAGCGTAAGTCTGGGTTCTTTATCAACTGCAGGAGCTAAGGAAACATTAGCAATAGGTTATCAAACTAATGCTTCTGATTTATTTACAATGGCTATTGGAAATCACTCAAAAGCCGATGCGTTACTTGACATGGCTATAGGTTATTCTGCTAGTGCCAGTGGTGGTGATAACCTTGCAATTGGTCCATCTGCTAATGCCAGTGGATTCGACAGTACATCCATAGCAGTTTCTTCTCAAGCCGGCGGCGTTGGCAGTACGGCTATAGGTGCAGGAGCTAAAGCAATAGCTGGCAATACCGTTGCTATCGGTTACAATGCCTGTAAATATGCTACCGGTGCCAATAAAATTTGTATAGGTGCTAATTCGGGTCCTAAAAGCGGTGACAGTTGGGCAAGTGACAGTGTTGAAAGAATATTTATCGGAAGCCGATCAGCATATAACGATGGTGCCGCACCTTTGGAAATTCATAACGGCATAGGCTGGAACTATGTAATGTCAGGAGGACGAACAATTGCACCTGCTACTGTTGTAGTTAACGGAGCACTGATTGTAAAAGGCGGTATTGTAACTTCAATGGCATGGGTAGATGACCGATCATTTGACGGTGAAGGTGGTGTAAACGGTATCGGCCGTACCGGCGGACAATTAGAACCTATAAATATGGATTGGAACGGCTCGTCAAACCAGGTAAGCGGTGAATTTGGAAGCGCATCACGCGGCTATTTTAAATCTCCTAACAGCGGTAATCCTTTTACTTTTTCAGATAAACGTCTAAAATACATAGGTAAAGAATTTACCTCCGGTTTGGATAAAATTCGTCAATTGAAAGTATTTAACTATACTTTGAAAAAAGACAAAACCAAAACCCCTCATGTTGGTGTTGTTGCACAGGATTTGCAGAAAATATTTCCTGATGCCGTTAAAAAAGGCACAGACGGCTTTTTAATAATCCGTATGGAAGATATGTTTTATGCCATGATTAATGCAATCAAAGAACTTGATTTAAAATATCAGGCACAGGAAAAACGGATTAATGAGCTTGAAGCCCGTATAGAAAAGCTTGAAGCAAAACTTAAATAAATTAAAAATAGTCGGGTCTTCTTGCTCGGCTGTTTTTTTTAAAGTATTATATCTTTATTATGAAAAAGATAATCCTATTATTATTTTGTTGTTTGTTATTATTTTCAGGCTGCGGTAAGAAAGAGGTTATAAATGATGACTTTGCAAATATTACCAGACGCGGCAAATTAATTGTCGGGGTGCGTGACGATGCTGCACCTTTCGGTTTTAAAGATAATAAAGGTAATTTAACAGGTTATGATATAGACCTCGCAAGAATTATTGCAGAAGGAATTCTCGGTGACGGAAATAAAGTTGAGTTTGTACCAGTTACCGCATCTAATCGTATAATGAAACTGAGTTCGGCCGAAGTTGATTTTTTAATCGCAACAATGTCAATTACAAATCAAAGACAGCAAATTTTGAATTTTTCCGTACCTTACTATATTGCGGGGCAGGCAATACTTGTTAACAGTTCAAGCAAAGCAAAAACTTTAAGCGATTTTCAAGGCAAAAAACTGATAATTGTATTCGGTTCAACCGGTGAAAAAAATCTTCGTTCAAATGTTCCTGAAGTTACAGTTATAGGTTACAGAAATTATAATGACGCATACAGAGCATTAAAGGAAAATAAAGCAGACGGCATAGTTGCGGATGATACAGTGCTTTTGGGTTTTGCGGTAAAAGACAAATCGGTTAAATTGTTGCCAAAACGCTATTCGAAAGAACCTTATGCAATAGCCTTCAGAAAAGAAGACGGAACTGAAAGACTTATGGCAAAGGTAAATTATATTTTACAAAATCTCCAAAGTACAGGACGATTAAACAGACTGCAGGAGAAGTGGGGAATTAAATAAAATCATAATTGCTACTTGAAAAATATTAAAAATCGTTTATAATTATAAAAAAAGGAGTGAAAGTATGAAAAAAATATTTATTAATCTTAATTTCGGGGGGGGGGCAGACTAAGCCGCTGTAGTCAAGGTTTTACAGCATTCACTCTGGCAGAAATGATGGTCGTCATGCTCATAATGAGCATAATTTTAGCTGCCATGGCTCCCGTCATGACAACCCGTAGTAAAGCTGACAGTTCGTCTCCCTGGCGTTATTCCCCCGAGAATTTATCCGATGCTTATTTTGGTGCTGGCGAAAGCCAGATAGCCATGATAGGCCAGCCAAATGCACTTGAAACAGATGATAAAGCTCGTTTAATTATTAACTCAAGTTCTTCTTTACCTTTTCATTTATCTTTTAAACGTGATAATACCACTGTCGGCCGTTTATACATGGACAGCAGTAATAATGTATTATTAGGAAACAGTGATATAAACATTGCTAATAATACAGGTCAAAACAATATTGCCATTGGTTATGAAAGTTTGCGTTCGAATACCTCAGGAGAAAAAAATATTGCTGCAGGTTCAAATACTTTGCTCAGTAATACCAGCGGCAGCAATAATATAGCTTTAGGAAATGAAGCATTACGTTCTAACACCAGCGGGGAAAATAACATTGCTGCAGGAACAGAAACTTTATTAAATAATACAAGAGGAAGCAGTAATGTTGCATTAGGAAATCAGTCACTGCGCTTAAATACGACCGGAGAACGTAATGTGGCTATAGGTTCACAAGCTTTATATTCTAATACTGCCGGCAGATACAATTTAGCTTTGGGAAGCAATCCGTTATATTCAAACACAAACGGAGATTATAATATAGCCTTGGGCCAGAATACTCTTTATAGAAATACCACCGGTTCATATAATATAGGTTTAGGTGCACCTGCTTTATATTACAATACCACAGGTAAATATAATACAGGTATCGGTACAGGAGCTTTGCACAGTAATACTACAGGTAATTATAATTTGGGAACAGGTTATAATTCTTTATATAACAACACAAACGGGGATTATAATACTTCTGTTGGCAACAGTTCTCTTTATTCTAATACATCAGGTTCCGGTAATTCGGCTTTCGGTAATGAAACGTTAACCCAGAACAATACCGGCAGCTATAACACAGCTCTCGGAGCTTATTCAATGTTAAATAATACATCAGGAAATACAAACGTAGGGGTCGGCTACAATGCATTAGCAAGTAATAAACGCGGCTCTCAAAATGTAGCTGTTGGTTATCAAGCATTATACAGCAGCGGTGCAGCATCCAGCAGTACTAATTCATCTTTTATAGAGGATAATGTAGCCATCGGTTATTTGAGTATGTACAATAATAAAACAGGCGAAGAGAATACCGCAATCGGTGCTCACAGTATGTATAGCGTAACAAGCGGCCGCGGTAATGTTATGATAGGTAAAGCCGCGGGGTATAAGATAACAACCGGTTCGGAAAATGTCGGTATCGGCGGAGAATATTCTGAAAACGGCGACGGCATTGATGTAATTTCGAGTGTAATGGGTAATGTTACAACCGGTGACCATAATATTGCCATCGGTGCAGGAGCATTGAATGCAAATATTTATGGAGATGATAATATTGCTATCGGAACAGCTGCTTGTGGAATGGTAACGGGAAGTAATAAGGTTTGTATCGGTAACCATTCCGGCCCCAGCGATTCGGCGCAGCGTTCAGATACTTCAACAGAAAGTTTATATTTTGGCTCAGGAGGTCACTTCACTTCTGGTTCAACAGATATAAGTACAAACGGTATTCTTGAATTACATAAAAAAGGAAATTATGCAGTAGCTTTTTTAAATGCTGATTTGGTTGTAAACGGCTTTACCTGGACCCAAGTCGGTGGAAAATCCGGGCATGGTGATGCCATCGGTTTTTTCCGCTCAAAAACTTGGAAGAACCAGGTGGAATTATATAATGAAACCCGTCCCGGTTTCCCTCCTTCTTCCCCTTTTTCCGACCGTCGTTTAAAATATGTCGGGAATGAATTTACATCAGGTTTAGATAAAATTCGCGACCTCAAGGTATTTAATTATACCTTTAAAAAGGACGAAACTAAAACACCTCATGTCGGTGTAATCGCTCAGGATTTGCAAAAAGTATTTCCCGACGCAGTTAAAAAAGGTACGGACGGCTTTTTAACAATTCGTTTTGAAGATATGTTCTTTGCCATGATAAATGCAATCAAAGAACTTGATTTAAAATATCAGGCACAAGAAAAACGGATTAATGAACTTGAAGCAAGAATAGAAAAACTTGAAGCAAAAATAAAATAAATTTCATACTGAAAAAATAAGCAAGCCATTATCGTGTAAATATCACGGTAATCCAAGTGGCGGGTTAAGCCGCCGGGCTTACTTTCATTCCTTCTCCCGCTTAATTTGGGCGGGAGTTTTTCTGCGGGTAACTTAATTAGCTTCTTTTAAAATTACAATTGTGTCTTCAATTTCAGTCTTTAAATATTCCAGCTGTTCGTTAATTACATTATCATTGTATAAATAGCCGGCACCTGTATATGCAAGGTACGGACGATATTTCTCTGCTTCCGCGCGTAAATTTGCCAATGATTTTGTATGTGTGCTTAATTCCAAAAGTTTTTGGAAAGAATAATAACTGCTTTCAGGTAAACCTTCATACTTGTTTTTTAAAAATTCTACGGTCTTGGTAAAAAAATATGCTTTAGCGTTAAACTTTTGTACATCATAATTATCTTCAATACATATAAGCAAATTTTCAAGCTGAGGTAAAAGCTCATTAATATCATTTAAATATGGAGAAATTTTATCCTGTTTTAAAATTATATTTACAAATGCAGGGTTTTCTCTTGGTACAGGTTTTATTTCTTCGGAAGAATTAAAATTTTTTGTTTTTTCAAAAACAGGTTTTGTATTTTGCGGTTCTGAAGTTTTAAATCCCTTGGTTAAATCAGGAAGTTTGCCCACATAGCCGTTCCCGTCAGGTTCAACTTCAATTTCTGCCTGAGAAGTATTTTTTTTAGTATCTTTGTTCCGCCAGCCCCACGCAAAACAGCTTGTACTGCTTAATATTATTGCTAAACATAAAACCGCCAACTTCCTCATACAATAATTATAATAATTATTTATAAAAAATCATCATATGTTTAATTTATTTGGTTTCAGTTTTGTGTTTAAGCCCGAAAATATGCCATTTCTTGTGAACGGGGCACAATACATTATTTTGCTCGCCGTAATACATTTTGTCGCCAAAGGGTCGAAGTTTAGGGTCACGTTTGTAAAATGCTTTATTTTTCATACAATACTTAATTTCTTTTTTCTCCATTTTTCTAACGGTATTGTATTTTGCTTTTTGTTCGGAATTCAAAATGGATTTAAACTCTTTATCATATTTTTTCCCGATTTTTTTCATGCATTTTTCGATATCTTTTACAACTTTTTTCTGTTTTTTTATTGCTTCTTCACTTGCGTTATGTTTGCACATGTTTGCCAGTACAAATTTTTCCTGTTCATACAATTTGAACTGTTCACCCAATTCTTCATAACGTTTTTTATCAATGACATCCTTGCATTTCTGCTGGTCATTTGAAAGGTTCAATACATTATATAATGTGGCGCGTTCATTATACATCGATGTCATTAAATCAAGACATTTTGTCTGTTTGGAGCAGCCGCAGTCAGGTCTTTGATTTTCAGCAAAAACCGTTGTTTCCGCTCCGATTGAACAGCAACTTGAAAGCATTGCGCATAATACGAACATTATTACTTGTTTTTTCATAAAATTCTCTCTTTCTGAAAAAATTATCTCATAATGTTTTACTTTATTCAACATTTTGTAGTACACTCTTTTTATGGAAGAAATGAATTTGAGAAATTATGCTTATATAGGTGACGCTGTCTGGGAATTATATGTTAGGGAAAAAACAACAAAAATAACAGAAAATGCCCAAAAACTTCACAAAATCACAACAGATAAAGTGAAAGCATCTTTTCAAGCGGAATTACTCCGTAGTATTGAAGATTTTTTAACAGATGAAGAAAAAGAATTATCCCGTCGTGCAAGAAATCTTTCAATACCTGTGGGCAGACGTCAAATTCAAGCAGAATACCGTCAGGCAACGGCTTTTGAAGCCTTAATCGGATGGTTGTACTTCCATGATAAACAACGTTTACAGAACATTTTGAATATACTTGAAAAGTTTTTAATCTTTTAATAATTAAAAAAAAACATTTAACCGGAGGATAAAATTTATAATATTTATATGTATATTATATAAATATAAAATTTTGGAGGTTTTTTTATGAAAAGAGATTATCAGGAATTAATTAACAATTATCAAGGCGGTGACCTTGATTTATCAGGGTGTGAAATCAAAAGTCTTGAATTAGGTCACATTGAAGGCAGCCTGAATTTATCAAAATGTGTAATAGGCAAATTATCAATCGGATGGGTGTCTGATACTTTAAACATGTCAGGTGCTGAGATTAAAAAAATAGAAACACCTATTGATGCAAATTCAGTAAACATGTCAGGTGCTAAAATCGGTAAATTACCTGAGCATATTTGGACAGACAGTTTAAACATGGAAAAAAGCAATATTGAAAAATTAAATACTGATATAAGAACAAATGTATTTAATATTAGAGGAACAAAAATATCTTCCTTACCTAAAAATCTGAAAGTACATAAATTAATAACAGATTCAAAATCAGCTAAACATCTTTCACTGTTAACACTGAAACAATGTGATGAATTAGTATTAGATGAAAGTATTTATTTTGAACAAAGAGATTTGGTAGAAAACTACAATTTTTCAAATGTGGTTTCATCAAACGAAATAGAAATGGTTTGTTCAATGTAGTTAATAAATTTAAACATAAAAAAAGGCAGCCTGATATATTTTGGCTGCTTTTTTTTGTAAAAAGAAATAAATTACAAAAAAGGGTCTTTACAAAAAAAAATCAGCATGTACAATAAATAATGTGACAAATAAATAAGAACTCTTGTGGGGGTTTAGCTCAGCTGGTAGAGCACCTGCTTTGCACGCAGGGGGTCAGGAGTTCGAATCTCCTAACCTCCACCATTAAATTAAGAGCCGCAAGGCTCTTTTATAGTATTTACGGGGCGTTAGCGCAGTTGGTAGCGCACGACACTGGCAGTGTCGGGGTCAGGGGTTCGAATCCCCTACGCTCCATATAAAAAAGGAACAGAATTTATCTGTTCCTTTTTTATTAACTATCAAATAAATCTTTTGTGTTAATGTTTAATGTCGTGTATCAGGGATTTTGAGAAAAAGTATCGCGAGTTTGACATGCAAGTAGGAAAGTTTTTGACAAAAAATACTTATTATTAAAAAGATTTTGAAAAATGAGAGAAATTTAAACGGTATTTAAATACCGTTTAACAACTGTTTAATAAATGTTCAAAAATTACATATTTTCAATATACCAATTAGAATTTCCAAAGTGATTGAAGTTCCATTGTAATTGGAAGTAGAAATTGTATTCCATAGAATTATCATCTTTAAAGTTATAAGAATACTTATTTAATTGTGTTCTTCGATAACTTTCAAAAGCAGTCCGGATTTCTTTTGCAAACTTTTTTCTAAATTCAGGATATGTTATTTCTAATATTTCACGAGCAAGTTTGTTTTTTAGAATCATATTTTATCTCCAATATTTAGATTTTCATTAGAGATAGAATCTTTAGCTCCATAATTAATAAAAAATGTACATAACTTATCAGAATCTTTTCTTAGATCTTTTATAATAGGGGAAAGATTCCACAATTCTTCTATTTCCGGTTGATTAGATACGAAATAATCTGCTACAACAATTGTGTTATAAATATCTTCAGATAGTTTTTTTAAAAACTCAAATTCTTTCTTCTTTAAAACAAAACCTTCTTCCATACGACCTCCTTTTTAGGTGTCGTATTCATTACTCGAAAGATATTAAATATCAAGACAAATTATTACTTATTACAAAAGAATTAAACAAGAAGAAAAAAGGCTGGAATGGCTTAAGTAGATTATTATCTCCCATTAGCACATTTTATGACAATGATTCTGCTGTTATTGGTTCAAATCTTGATTATGCTGCAATTCATCAACTTGGAGGCCAAGCCGGTAAAAATCAATCTGTAACCATACCTACAAGACCTTATTTACAACTTAGAAATGACGACTTTGAAGAAATCCTTAATATGACCGAAAGATTTTTAAGAAAATAATATTAAATTAAATCTTGTTAGATTGTTTTATAGTTATCAATATATCATAGACAAATTTAATTAAAGGAGGTTAGTTTATGATATACGGGTACATTAGAGTTAGCACAGATGTGCAAACAGTTGAAAATCAAAGGTTTGAAATTGAACAATATGCTATAAAAAATAGTTTAATTGTTAATGGTTGGATAGAAGAAACAATATCTGGAACAAAAGCTTATAATAAAAGAGCTTTAGGAAAATTGTTAAAAAAGGTTAAAAAAGATGATTTAATTATTTGTTCTGAGTTGTCCAGATTAGGTCGTAATCTTTTTATGATTATGGAAATTTTAAATATTTGTATGCAAAAAGAATGCAAAGTTTGGACAATAAAAGATGGTTATAGGTTAGGGGATGATATACAATCCAAAGTTCTTGCTTTTGCATTTGGATTATCAGCAGAGATAGAACGCAATTTGATTTCTCAAAGGACAAAAGAAGCATTGGCAAGAAAGAAAGCTGAAGGCACAATTTTGGGTCGTCCTAAAGGAGCAAAAAGTAGTTATTTAAAGTTATCATCAAAAGATAAAAAAATAAGGGAATTATACAACGGCAAGGTTTCTAAGAGTGAAATAGCTCGTATTCTTGGTGTACATAGAATTACTGTTTCTAATTATATAAAGAGATACATTATAAATTAATTGAGCGTTTATATTAGTCAAAATTCTATTCCGCAGAAGTTTGATTCTAGCAGTTGGTGTATTTTAAATCCGATTGAACAAAGTATTAAAAATAAAATAGAAAGTATCGGTACACCGCTAAAAGATTGGGATGTAAATATATATAGAGGTGTACTTACTGGTTTAAATGAGGCATTTATTATAGACGGTGCCAAAAAAGATGAATTAATCGCAAAAGATCCAAAAAGTGCCGAAATTATACGACCGATTTTACGTGGCAGAGATATTCAAAGATATTCCTATAATTTCGCTGATAAATGGATTATTAATACCCATAATGGAAGCAAAACTCAAAAACGAATCGATATTAATGAATATCCTGCTATAAAAGAACATTTAGATAATTACTATGACAAATTAGTCAAAAGAGATGACCAAGGTGACACTCCTTATAATTTGAGATGTTGTGCTTATATGGACGATTTTAATAGACAAATAATTTCTTGGCAACGAATTACACAAAAACCAACTTTCTGCCTTACAGAACCAAAGATGATTGTTTTAGATAGTATGGCTTTTTTGAGTAATATTGGAAGCCAGAAATATTGGTTATTGGCTGTTTTAAACTCAGATTTAATTTATTTTTGGGCAAAATTAAATGTACATGAATATGGTGATACTGGTTTTAGATTATCAAATCAATATGTAGAACAAATTACAATACCTCGGATAGAAGAAGAATTACTAGAAAAAATTAATAATTTAATTATTAGTCAGATTAAAGAATTTAGTAATACGAATGAGGGAAAAATACAGAAATTAATTTATCAAATATATAAAATTTCTGATGAAGAAATAAAAATCATAAATAGTCGTATTAAATGATTACTATGTGTTTTTTAGCATAAGTTCATAGATATATGATTTTTCTGTCTGAGTAATATTGTATAACTCAAAAACCAATTCATCTATTTCAATTTGCGTATCATTATCAATTTCTGTCTGCCAAACTTTTTGTAATAAAAGCTCGATTTGTTGTATGATTTTACTATTCCTATTTCGTTGGATCATTGGAAATTGTTCTATAAGATTTTTTTGCAATCCTCTACTACCTGGTCCAAGTAAATTACAATAGCCATTATCTAATAAGTATTCAGATAATTTTGAATTTAAAATACCTAAAAAATATAAATTATTTTCTAATGGCATAAAAAATGTTGTTTTATCAAGATAAAAATTTTCATCTACAGCACAAAAACGAGGATAATTTCTTCTTCCATAAAAATATATTTTTATAGTTTCTGCCCAAACTAATTTCTGTTTAGAAAAATCGTCCCAATAAGCTATACTATCTTGGGTTTCAAACCATTTATTGCAAGTCTTTTTTCTTGCATTGTTTCCTTCAATACCATCGATATTTTTTTCTCCAGATTGTTCCAATATTCGTTTATCAAAGGATAGTAAATACTCCTTTATTGCAGGATATTCATCTATATTGTAATGTCGACTCGGAAAGGTCGCTATTAACCATTTATCAGCGAAATTATAGGAATATCTTTGAATATCTCTGCCACGTAAAATCGGTCGTATAATTTCGGCACTTTTTGGATCTTTTGCGATTAATTCATCTTTTTTGGCACCGTCTATAATAAATGCCTCATTTAAACCAGTAAGTACACCTCTATATATATTTACATCCCAATCTTTTAGCGGTGTACCGATACTTTCTATTTTATTTTTAATACTTTGTTCAATCGGATTTAAAATACACCAACTGCTAGAATCAAACTTCTGCGGAATAGAATTTTGACTAATATAAACGCTCAAATTATTTAGACGTTTCATTTTTGATTCGATAGTGCAAGCCATTGTATTTCGAAGGTTTTGTGATTTTTGAACTAATAATATATTTACATCTACTGTTGCTGTTTCAAATACACTAACTCCCCCAAAATCAATTAATCTTATAGGATTTGTTTTAGTAGCAAAATAAGTTCTTAATTTTTCACCATAACCTGCTCTCATCCATTTATTTGAAGTTATATAACAAAGACAGCCATTTTTTCTTAAAATATCAATGCCCTTTTCATAAAATAAACAATAGATATCCCCATTTGAATCATGAACTTTAAATCCAGCATCTTTATATAATTTTTGAACAGGATCTCCTTTAAATTTTTGCAACTGTACATATGGAGGATTGCCTATTACTATATCAAAGCCACCATTATCAAACGCATCTGCAAAAAACAGTTGCCATGGGAAGAAATCTCTGTTTCCTTTATTTTGTGCGAAATTTCTAATCTTTTCTTCGTAGAAATCTTTTGATTTCCCTTCTTTTTCTGCTTTTTCTTCAAATTTTGTTTTAACAAGTTCAATAATTAAATCTTCAATTTCTTGTTTTATTTCTCTTTTTTTTGTTGCATATGGGGTTTTCAAAAATTCATGTTGCTTTTGAGATATTTTTTCAGTTATTTTTTCGCTTTTAGATGCAAACAAATCTAGTTGTTTTTCCGTTGGCTGATTTGCAACTATTTCATCAAAATCAATACCTTCATAGCTAGTAATTAGCGAGTTTCCTTGCATTATTTTATAATCTAGGTTTGGAAGAGGTTTTATATTTGCTGTATTTTCTTCATCAACTACTAACGACAGCCAAAATCTTAACTTGGCTATTTCTACTGCACCTGGATCAATATCAACACCATAAATTGATTTTTCTATGGCGTTTCTTTTTAAGTCATATACAGCTCTATCTGGTTTTCCTATATATTTACTTAATGTCGCTCTAACACGTACAATTTCATTCATCATTCCAACAGGGAAAGCACCAGAACCTATCGCTGGATCGCAAACTTTTATTGTAGAAAGAGCTTCATCTATAATACTTGCCGAATTTATAATTGAATCAGGCATTGTTTCTTTGACATTTGAATTAGAATAAATAGAATCACCTTTTCGAATTAAAAAAGAAATATCCTCTCTAGAAAAATTCTCCTCGAAAATTTCTTCCGTTAAAACCATTTGTTTTATTTTATTTTTCTTAAATAAAGATTGCTGTTCTGCTTGTTTTTCTGAGGAAAGTTTGACTATTTTGGTATTTAATTTGTTATAAAGATAATTAATCAAACTTTCTTGACACATATAGTGTACAATTTCTCGAGGAGTATAAAATGCCCCATTACCTTTTCTTGTATTTTCAGGAAGCAAATTTTCAAAAACTTTACCGAGCATTTCAGGGTCAACAGCTACTTCTTTTTCTAATGGTTCATCTTCTTTCACTGTAAAATTGTATAAATCAAAAGTATCAAAAATATCTTTAAAAATACCATTATCTATAGTTAAATTGGTTACTTCATATTCATAACCGTTAACTGGTTCAAATAAACCTCCATTTAAGAAAGGAATTCTACAATTTAACCTATCAAACCAATCATTATTTTCTCTTTTTTGTGCAAGAGCTTCATAAAATAAATGTTCCAATACATCATTAAAAAAATTATCGTAATTTGATATATAACGCTTATCTTTTTCAAAAACATTTCTTAAAAATTTTTTATCACCCTGTCCCCAAATTCCATCTTTAGGAACTCCAAGCCAACCTTTTTTTTGAATAAAGTATAAAAATACGAGTTGCCCCATTGTTTTTTTTGCAAAATCTTCTTTTATAATTGAATGTTCATCAAAATCTCGTTTAATATCTTTATCTGTATCATAGAGCCTAGTTAATTCGTTTAACAATTTCCCATATAATTCTTTGTACTTCTCAAAAAACTCTTTTGAAACTTTTTCAATATCAAATGCTGCTACTAAATCTTCAAGAGTTATTTGTTCCCCCTTTGAAGATTTTTCTAAACAGTGATAAAATTGGCTTTGTGCAGTATGAGTATCTTCTGAAGAACCAACTAGAAAAGAAAATCTCTTAGCCGGAGTGAGTTCTACTGCTGTTTTTCTTTTCTTTTTACCATTAGATTTCTCAACAATTTCGGTAACATAGTTCATTTGAACAAGAGAAAATCGCCAGTCAGGAGAAATTTCGCCTTGAGAATCTTCAGAATAAAATGCAACTAATGCTGCGTCCATTAAGTAATTACGGCTATTATTAAGATATCTAGCAACAAAATTTCTTTGTGCTGTTCGAGCTCTGTCGACAGAAGTAGTTTTTCTAAGCTTTACTGCTAATACTGTTAGTACATTTTCATCAAATTCAGATGTTGAATATTTATATTTGCAAATACGTTTTGCACTTTTTATAAATTCTCTATACTCATTCGGTAATTGTATTTGTCCTTCTTTTGTAAAATCTGCATCAGGTAATAAATCATGTATAAAAATTTTAAATTGATCTTCATTATATTCTCTATTAAAAGTATCATTTACAATATTTTTATTGAAATTATTAACCATTATTCTCCTTTCTTATATAAAAATTCAGACAGTACAATTTCTCTTTTTTGAGCAGGATTTCCGGGTTTGTTTTTATCATCTTGATATAAATAAATGTCTGGAACAATTGATTTTATGCCTGCAAGCAATTTAATATCATCAAATTCACTTTCAAAGAAATTACTTAAATTTTTAGCTATTGCTTCTGCGATTTTTCTATTGCCAAATGCATTGATAACAGTCTGTAAATAAGCTTTTTCATCTTGTGTATATTTTGGACAATTCAAAAGTCCTTTCAGGTCTTTAACTATTTTGTCCATTTTAGAACGTCCCTTTCGCACCATCATTGGTTCTGTATCAATAGGTTGTCCAAATAATTCCTTGTTTTTTGCAAGAAAATCAAAATATTCACTTGGTAAATTTTTCACCTTTTCTTGTGGAGTGCATTCAAAATATTTAACAGCCTCATCAAAAGGTATTTCAACAGATGCATCTCCCTTTGTAATGCAGAATTTTCGTAATTTGCCCTTTCTAAAAAAGGTTACTAAAGAATCTGCTGTAATATCTTCATTAAATCTTGCAGTTCTTATTTTTTTAGGAAGCTCTGCGATTCTCGCATATAACTCTGTTTTTTTATCTCTTATGTCTCTTAATATGGAAATATATTTTAATTCAGGACTTTCTTCATCTTCTTCATTAAATGTTTCTTTAGATTTTAGAGTCCTGTATAACTGTTCCCCTCTTAAATTATATGATTCAACTTCTTCCTCTTCGCTTAAATATTTTGCATCTTCACCTAATGCATTATGAAAGGCTTGAATTTTTGCAATAATACTGTTTTCAAGACCCAATTGTTTATCCGTTTCTGATGTTGGGAAAAAGTTAAAAATATAGACCTTGTCGTGTTTTGTCCCAACACGGTTAACACGCCCTACTCTTTGCAAGACTCTGGTTGGATTCCAAGGTAAGTCATAATTTACTATAATATTTGAACGATGCAGGTTTATACCTTCTGCCAATACATCGGTTGTTATTAATAATTTAATTTTATCTTCTTGTTCATATTCTTTTTGATTTGGGTCATAGTTATATTTTATAACATCTTTTAATTCATCTTTTTGCCCTGAAGAATAATATAATACAGAACCTCCATATTCATCTTTGAGAGTATTATATAAGTTTTCAGCAGTTTCTGCGGATTCTGTAAAAATTACTATTTTTTTATCTTTCAATAATTTATTCAAATGAAGCTGACTTATAAATTCTTCTTGTTTATAATCGTGCTTTATTGCTTGCCATTCTGATAATAATCCTTTTAATAAAGATAAATC
Source organism: Candidatus Gastranaerophilales bacterium (assembly GCA_944324305.1). Lineage (GTDB taxonomy): Bacteria > Cyanobacteriota > Vampirovibrionia > Gastranaerophilales > Gastranaerophilaceae > Stercorousia. The sequence continues at coordinate 6,222 of CALUVV010000010.1, read as the reverse complement.
TTGTTTAATATTTTTTATAAAATCTTCGCTGAAATCAGCTGAAGAAAATATTTCAAGTTCTTTTTCTTTGCCTTTTTCCAATAAATCTTCTATTGTTTTTGTATCGTCATCAATATAGTCCAGGACGTTGATATCTTTACTAATATAGATAGAGCCCAATTCATACATTTTAATCATTTTTTCATGAGACTTGATTGAACGTTTTAATGTCATTTCAAATGCATATTTGGAACTTTCAAGTCTTTTTACCAAACGGCTTTTCATAAAGCCCACACTATTTCTTTGTTGAGTTTCTTCAAAAGCAGTTAATTGTTTATTTGTTAAATATGTTTTCGGAGCATACCTTGCATAGGTTAATTTTTCATTTTTTGGTGTATTTTTAGTTCCAATTGTTTTTATTGTTTTTTCAAATACTTCATTTGTATGTGTATCAAATTCGTAAACAAGCCTTTCTGGGGTTTGAACTTCAGGGAAAAATAAACCTTGTTTCTTTATATCCTTTTGAAAATATTTCTTTATGTCCGTTCTGGTTCTTCTTATCATTAAATATTTAAGAATTTTATCTCTAACTTCTTGAGAAACTCTTTTTACTGCATTTATATATTCAGAAGAATCTTTACCTCCACATTGCTTTTCTATAGTTTTAATTTCATTTCGTCTATTCGCAAAAAATGCTTCTAAATTTGGTAAACCAGGTATATCACTATCAACAGGATTTTGAAATAGAGAAATTAAATGGTAAAAGTCAAAAAATGTATTATTTAGAGGAGTAGCACTTATTAAAATAACTTTTTTATTTAAGCAAATTCTTTTTATTAAATCATATTGAGTATTATTTCCATTCCTAAATCTGTGAGCTTCATCTATGAAGATATAATCATATAACTTTTCACCACAAGCATCTGCTTTCTCAATTCTATTTGCAATTTTGTGCAACATTCCGCTTGATTCAATATCGTAATTCTTAGATTTTATCTCAAAATCTTTAAATGCACCTATCCAGTTTGGAATGATTGGAGGAGGTGCTATAACTAAAATTTTTCCTGTTAAAATTTTAGCATACATAGCTGCAATATAAGTTTTACCCAAGCCAACAACATCTGAAATAAATACACCATTATATTCTTTCACAATTTTGTCAATCTTTGCGATTGCATTTACTTGATAATCAAGTTTCAAGTAGTTATCCGGCAAATCATCCTTTGTAAAAATGTTCTCTATATTAATTTCATCATAAAAATATTCGTATAAAAATTTTAAATAAATTTCATACGGTGTTATTTTTTCATTTAGCCAAGTCTTTGTTTCAATAGCATCAATATAATCATCTGATATCGGGATGGCTTTTTCCCATAATTCTTCAAATCTTTCTAAGGCATATTTTACATCAGGGGTATCTTTTAACTCTACATTAAATTCATACTGGGCATTTAATCCATTTTCAGTAAAATTGCTTGAACCTGTTATTACAGAACCATATATTGGCATATCCTCATTATATCTTGTAATATACACTTTTGCATGGATATTTTTTTCGCGACAAGCTCTAAGTTCTAATTTCCCATCTTGCAAAAGCTCTTTAAATTTTTTTACACCAAAATCAACATTTTCTGTATCTTCAGAATTCTCAAATTCTCTTTTTATTTCTTCCTTAAATTGTTCTTTTATTTTAATTTGAGAATTAAAATCCAGTTTTTGCTGTCTAATAGTTTCAATAGCATCAAAAACTTGCCTGTCAACATTGATTCCAACTAATATTCTTATTTTTTCGACTTTATCAAAAGATTTATATAATCTATGAAAACCGCTTGTACGAAAATAACCCACCAGAGCATCAAAATACTGAGCATTTTTCAGCGTATGATTAAAACGTTCATACAAATTAGAACCATCAGAATTTGTAAAAAACCTAGTATCTGTACTGTTACAAGCCATTAAGAACCTCCAGAGCTATTTTTATGATAGCATAAAAATAGAAAATTCTATTTTTGCAACAATAGTTTTTAAATAAAATAAATAGTAGTGCTAAAATAGTTGAAGAGATATAAATGTGAAAAAATTCTTAGTTTTATTATTAATGTTGTTCTCTGCAAATATTGCTTTTGCAGTTAGTTCTTATGATTGTTATGGTCAAAAGACAGGTTTTTACAAGCAAACATCATCGGGATATAATTCTTATGACAGATACGGTTCTAAAACTGGCTCGTATAAAGAAACTTACTCTGGGTATAATAAATATGACAAATATAGACAAAAGACAGGAAGCTTCAAAAAGACTTCATCCGGGTATAATTCCTACGACAAATACAGTCAGAAAACTGGGAGTTACAAAACAAACTCTAACGGTGTAACAACAAAATACAATAAATACGGTCAAAAAGTAGGTTCATTCAAAAAAGACTCATCAGGTAGAATTACAGAATACGACAAATACGGCAGAAAAGTCGGAAGCTACAAGTAAAAAAAAGGAGTGTATATGCAAGATAAAGATATTTTTAATTTTTTTAAAGCTTTATTTAGCGGTTTAGATTATTCAACTGATTTTCAATATAATCAAGCAATACAACAAGTTATGCAAAATCCTTGGATAAGTCCTGATTATAAAAATTATATTATACAAAGAATAAATAATGAGTATAATTTGAAAAAAGAACAACTAAAAAATGGTAAGGATGCTACTGATTTTTTAGAAAATATATACAAAATAGTTGAATCTTATAATAGTGAAAATAACAAGAAATAAATTTTATTAAATTACGCAACCTATTAAATTATTATTCATATAAAACAATAATTTATTTCAAGATGTTTAGTAATAAAAATTTCAAAATCTTGGCTGTATCTTTCCCCGGTGATTAATTTTGAAAGATAGCTTTCAGTTATTTTCAAATGTTTTGCCAGTTGCTTTTGAGGTAAGTTCCTTATTAAAAGTTGAAATCTTATCATTCTCTCACGCTTATACAAAAATCTACTACCTCCATTGTTTGGAGATTTGGACATTTTTTGTTCAAGTATTTTTATTTTTTCTATTAGTTCTCTTTTCATAGGGGTAATTTCCTTACAATTAAATCATTTTGCGTACACCTATTTTAACTCTGTTTTTTGATAGTTCAAGTCCTGCAAGGGTTTAGAGTGTGTCTTAATGATACAAAAGGGGTAAATGTTTATTTGAAACACTTCCATTCTTCCGAATTTAGAGTGATAGATGTTTATGCAATGAATAAAGAAAAATATATTACAATTCAAGAATTAGCAGAACTTAAAGGTGTAAGCACCAGAGCGATTAGGCTTTCAAAGGTGAAATATCAAACTCGCGAAATAAAAGTTAAAGGCGGAAAAAGTTTTGAAATTCTTTTATCGAGTATAGAAGAGGATTTACAAGAAAAATATTATTCTAAACTTGTTTCAATCACGTCAATAAAACAATTACCGATTATCGCTGATTTTCATAAACCAGATAAAGCAAAGATAATTGCCCTTGCAAGGTTTAATTTGGTTAATTTATGGAAAGATCAAAGAAAACCTCAGGTATGCAAAAAACAATTTGATTCAAATTTTTTAAGTGCTTACAATTCTAATACTCTTTATCCCGAAATTTATGCAAAAATTGGAAAAGTCTCAATAGGCACCCTTCAAAGATGGAAAAGAGTTTTAGGCAACAGTAAAAATTATGAGCTTTTAATTCCAGGGTATCATTATGAGGATTATTCAAGAACTAAACTTGATGAATATGAAAAACAAATTTTTCTAAAATTTTTACTTAATCCTAATAAATTCAGCATAGGAAAAGCAATCTCACTTACCCAATATGTCCTAAAAATGCACAATAGAGAATATATCCCTGCTCCTCCAACTTTTAGAAGATTTGCTAATTGGTATAAGTCAAATTATTTTGACAGATGGACGCTTTTAAGAGAAGGTGAAAAAGCTCTAAAAGAACAGGTTATTCCTCATATTAAAAGAGATATTTCAAAAATAGAAGTCGGTGAAATTTTAGTAGCTGATGGCAAACGATTGAATTTTCAAGTAATTAATCCTTTTACCGGCAAACCTTGTCGAGCTACTTTAATCGGTTTTCTGGATTGGAAATCAACTGCATTGGTAGGTTATGAAATTATGCTTGAAGAAAATACTCAAAATATTGCTTCAGCACTTCGCAACGCAATTTTAAATTTGGGTAAAATACCAAAATTTGTTTATTTAGACAATGGCAGAGCCTTCAGGGGTAAATATTTTATGGGTAGCCCTGCATTCTGTGAAATAGGGTTAAAAGGAATTTATGAAAAACTTAGAATAACAACAATTTTTGCAAACCCATATAATGCAAGGACTAAAGTTATTGAAAGATTCTTTCTTGAAATGCAGGAAAGTTTTGAAAAGCTGTTACCAAGTTACATTGGAACAAGTATAGAAAATAAGCCTGCAAGGCTAAAAAGGAATGAGAAATTTCATTGCGCAATTCATAAAGAATTTATCCCTACAATTCAACAAACAATTCAAATGATTAATAGTTGGCTTTTATATAAAAATTCTTTGCCTTGCCCAAATGATAAATCAAAAACTATTCAAGAAATGTTTAAGGGTGTTAATAAAGATAAAATAAATAACAACGAATTAGATGATTTGATGTTAGCTCAAGAAATAAAAACAATTTCAAGTCAGGGAATACGATTTTTAAACAGTTGGTATTTTAATGATGCTTTGTACGGAATAAGACAAAAAGTAATCATAAAATACAGTCTTTTTGATTTAAGCTATATCAATATTTATACGATGTCAGGCAAATTTTTGTGCCGTGCGGATAGAATTACTTTAACACACCCATTGGCTCATTATACAGGTGAAATAGAAGACATTGAAGATTACAAACAAAAAATACAAAAGCAAAAACAGCTTAAAAACAAGACAATAAAAGCCTGCAAGGAGTTTTTGAATATTGAAGATTTAGAAATTTTAAAGTGTGATATTGAGGATTATGACCAGAGTGGCGAAAAGGCTACGTGCAACCTTATTGAGAGTAAACATGCAGAAGGAAAAGAAGAAGTACATACCGCAGTAGTATCTTCAAAAATTAAGAAAACAAAAGAAAAACCTCAAAAGTATAATCCAAAAGTTAAACCATTATTTAGAACTAGCAGAGAAAAATATGAATATCTGCTGGAATATGGGTGCACTTGTAATGAGGATAGAGCTTGGCTTGCAAGCTATAAGAAATCTAAGGAGTATTTGGAATATGAAACCCAAATTTGTACATACTAAGAATGTTAAAGGATTTATAAACCTGATTCAAGATTTAAAAAATAAACCGGAAAATATTACAAAAATTGGTTTGGTATATGGTAATGCTGGATTAGGCAAAACAAAAACAGCTTTGTATTTATCTTTTCAATTTGATTCAATTTATATCAGAGCAACTAATAAAATGACCACAAAATGGTTTTTAGAAGAACTTGCAAAAGAACTTGACGAAATTCCAAGATTTTTTACTGCTGATATTTTTAGACAATGTGTAAATGTGCTAAAAAATAAGCCTCAAATGATTATAGTAGATGAAATTGATTATCTTTTAAGTGACTTTAAGACAATAGAAACATTAAGAGACTTGCACGATGAGACTGGAATTCCAATTGTTCTGGTTGGAATGAGTTTAGCTAAACACAAGTTAAAAAAGCATACACATTTATTTGATAGAATTTCAGAGATTTATCAATATACAGAATTTGAATATTCAGATATAAAGCAAATTGTAGACGAAATTTCAGAAGTTGATATGACAAAAGAAGTAATAAGCGTTATTCATCAAAAAGCAAAAAGTTTTAGAAAGATTGTTGAAATGATTAACACATTAGAAAATATAGCTCTAGTAAATGGAATAAAATTGATTGATAAAAATATAATTCAGGAGGTTTTTAGATGACTGATAAAATTTTAAAAATAGCCAAAAGACTCAAAACATTTACTCTTGAAGATATTGTTATGTTTACAGGACTTGAGATTGATACAGTTAGAAATTTTTTAGATCAGTCTGATAATATTCAAAAATTCAAAAACGAATTTGAATATGTCGGAATAATACAAAAAGAAGAAATATTTAAAATAATTGATAAAAATATTTTGTCCCAAAATTCCGATATAACTTTAATTGATGCCATAAATTTATTTATGGAAATAAAAAATTGTAAACTATCGTCTTGGTCTAAAAAAACTTATAAATCATTTATT
>CALUVV010000009.1 GCA_944324305.1 Candidatus Gastranaerophilales bacterium | reverse complement strand
ATAGACTGTCCTCATCATTTCGTTTTTTTGAATTAACAAAGTATTATGTTTTCAGCTATTCTGTTGTCAAGGTACTGATTGGATTTTCGACCGCTCTTTCAACGAGCTCTGCAACCGCAGACACAATTTATTGTTTAATTTTTAAATCGGGGTTTACTTCCTTTTTTATATATAAGTCAGATGCATTTAATTATTTATTTCTAATTGCTAGTGTCATCTGCATTTTTTATCTTATATCATCAATTTCTTTTGTCAAGAGGTTTTATTTATTTTTTTTAAACTATCTTAACTAAGAATTTTGAATGTTCGCTGTGCACTGGGCACGTCTTTTATTGTATGCAAAAGAAAATTTTAAATCAAGTCCATGTTTCCATGTTTTTTGCAAGTTTTTTTAGAATTTTTAAAAAGTCAGTTATAGCGCCACTTTAAGCCATTTACAAAAATTCATAATATAAAAATGCACACAAATTCTATGACGCATGAGGATTAAAAAAGTTCCGAATATTTTTCATTTTTTTGAATGAGTTTTTTTTAAGGTACGTAATATATACTGTTCATATATAATTATCGAATTAATAAATATATAGCAATAAAGGAGAATTGGCATGAAAAAAACTTTAAGAAATTGTGTATTATCTCTATCAATTTTATTGGCATGCTCAGCTGCGGCATTTGCAGACGGAAACGCATTTACACCATTAAATTTTGATGACACGGCTTACGGCACACCTGTAAGAACATCCGCGACAACTGCAGCGCCAGTAGCTTCGCCTGTTACACCAAAGGCTAATACGGTTAATGAAGAACCTGCAGGAAACGTGAAAATGCAGAATGCTATTATTCAACTTGACAATGCACAGGTTGATGTAAGAAATGAACTGCTTAACTACAAAACAAAATATTCTGATGTAGACGCACAATACACTGCAATAAAAGCTGAAAGAAAAGCTTTAAGCAAGCAAATTAAATCTATTGAGAAAAGAATTAAAAAGATAGATAAGCAAAAAGAAAATATCAGAAAAAATATGATATAAGCATGCCCCCGAAAAAGCATGTAAAAACGACCTGTTTAAAAACAGGTCGTTTTTTTTAATTATTTCCATTATATATTCTTATATAATTCCAATAACTTCTGAAAACTTTTTTCACATAATTTTGCGTTTCGGAGTAAGGAATTTGTTCTACAAATTCGTCTGTATCATTATAGTGAAGAGTTGTTTTCCATCTCTTGATAGAACCTATTCCTCCGTTATAAGCGGCAACAGATGAAATATCATACCCTTCAAGATTTCTTCTCAAAAATTCGTAGTAATAATTTCCCAGTTTAATATTTTTATCTGGATTGAAAAGAGCATCAGAAATATTGAGTCCGAGTTTATATTTTACATTTATTTCATTAGCCGTTGAGGGCATGAGCTGCATTAAACCGCTAGCACCGGCAATACTCTGGGCAAGAGGGTCAAAATAACTTTCTTCTCTTGTCAATGCAAGCATAAGCGGAGGATTATTACCTGTTTCGTCAGCGTATTTTCTAATTCCGTCATAAAAAATTACGGGATAAACAAGACGCCATCTTAAATCATATTTGTCAGGTTTATTCTGAATTTTATCCATTGCATCACGTGCAACGAGCATGGAATGTGAATAATCTCCTTTTTTATACAAAACCCAGCTTTTAATAAATTCATCATTACCGCCGAGTTCGCTGACAATATCATAGTCCTTTAATTCCACAAGTTTTACTATAATATTATTGCGTGTGTATTTATAAGGATATACAACGGGCTGAGGATTAATATAACTTGTTATCAATGGTCCTCTAAAACCGCTCAGTTTAAGGTAAGCCCTGTATGCGTAATATGAATCGGGAAATCTTTCAATCACACCTTTATAATAATTTGAAAATTCTTCATAACTGTTAGTTTTTTCGGCAATTTTTCCCATCCAAAACATAACCATGGGAGATGAATTAGCATTAGGAAATTTTTTCAGATGGTCACGCCCGATTTTTTGAGCATTTTCGTAATCATGGGCTTTAATCTTTGCAAAAAAGATATTAGCGAGAGCATCAGCAGAAAATCTTCCGTCAGGGTATTTAAGATATAAATGACTATAGCATGTTGTTTTGTCATTTTGAGAAACATTCTGGCATTTTAAGCTCAACAAATAATCCCTGCCTTTACCTTGAGCAAGTCCGAGCAGCCTGTCAACGGCTTGAGGTTTGGAAGCGGACAGCCCCGTATAAATATCAACTGCTTCAATAATCTCATCCTCGGAAACATATTGTGCAAGCTTTTGAAGTCCGTTCTCCGTTAAAAATTTAGCTCTCGGATAATTTTTTAAAGCATAAGAATTTTTTACATCAAGTGCCCAAGCTTCATTAATATCTGCTTTATGAATAAGTTCCCTTGCTTTTTCATATTCACCGAACAGATAACAGGTTTTTGCCATAAGCAAATAATCATCTTTTGAAATATCATCGCAAAAATCGAGCCAATCATTTACCGCAAGTAATCCGAGTTTTCCCGCAGGAGCCTTTTCAATATAATGCCTGAAATGATTTTGGATATCATCAACAGCAGATTGGGGAACTATTTTAGCATTTTCATATTTATTTTTCAGAATTACGCCGAGATAATATTCGGAAGCAATAGCATAATCCGTATCAGGGGCATTATGAATAATATTTTCAAAATATTTTTTTGCAAGCTGGGGTCTGTCTTTTATCAATTTTTGACCTGCAAGGTAACGCGAGCGGATACTGAGTTTATGTTTTGGATAATTATTAAACAATAACTGGTATTGTTTAATTTCTGATCTGTCATCGTCTAACATTCTGGCACATTCTGCTCTGTGATAAATGGCAATCGGCTTAAGGTTAGAGAACATGCTTATTTTCGAAAAAAGATAATATGCATTCTGATAATCTCCTTTTTCAAAATCTGAAAGAGCTGCAGAATAAATTTTATCTGTCTTTGCAGGCGGTTGATATATCACTGAAAAATAAACCCCTGCGGAAATTAATCCAAAGGCTAAAGCTCCGGCTATTACTTTCTTTTTCAAATCCCACTCAAACATTCTTATAATACTTTAGCAAAAAATCATTTATTATTCAAGAAAATTAAGAATATTTGCTTTTAAAAGAGAAGTTTTATAAAGAAAATTTACATTAAATCGCAAGAGATAATAAAAATTTTTATTTTATAGTATAATAAATGTAAATATATCAGGAGGTTAAATGTACGGAATTATATTAGCGGGCGGCTCAGGGAGCAGATTATGGCCTTTATCGAGAGAATTATACCCGAAACAGTTATTAAATTTGAATTCGGATAAAAGTCTTTTGCAATCCACTTTTGAAAGGCTTAATAAATGTATGCCGCAGGAAAATATTATAAGTATTACAAACACAAAGCATACATCAAATGTCCGCATGCAGCTTTCCGAAATCAGTTCTTCACCTGTGGTATTATCGGAACCCGTTGCAAAAAATACGGCTCCGGCAATTGTTCTTTCCGCAAAATACATAATGCAAAAATCCGCCTCGGATCCTGTTATTATTGTTGTTCCGTCCGACCATTTAATCAAAGATAATGACAAATTTTTCTCTACTGTTAAAAAGGGAGAAAAACTTGCGCAGGAAGGTTACATTGTAACATTCGGGATTAAGCCGGATTATCCTGAAACAGGTTACGGATATATTAATACTTCCGAAAAAACTGGAGAAGGATTTAAGGTTAAAGAATTCGTTGAAAAACCTGATTTGGAAACCGCAAAAAAATATCTTCACGACGGCACTTATTTTTGGAACAGCGGAATATTTATGTTCAAAGCATCTGTACTGCTTAATGAAACAGTTAAGCATGCTCCTGATATTGCAAAAATTTCCGAAGAATTTGATTTCTCAAAATCAAATGAAATCCCGTTTATTAATTTTGATAAAATGCCGAGTATTTCCATAGATTATGCAATTATGGAAAAATCAGACAAAATTGCGCTCGTTAAATTAGAAAGCGACTGGAATGATTTAGGTTCCTGGCAGTCTATTTATGACGTAAGCAATAAAGATACACATGGAAATGTATTTATCGGTCATGTTCTTGATAAAAATTCCAAAAATTCATTTGTTTACTCATCGTCAAAACTTGTTGCAACAATCGGGCTTGAAGATACAGTTATTGTCGAAACCGAAGATGCAATTCTTGCCTGCAAAAAGGACCTTACACAAGATGTTAAACAAATTTATGAAACATTGAAACAACAAAATGACAACACGCATCTTGTGCATAAAACAGTATACCGCCCCTGGGGATTTTACACTGTTATTGCCCAGGGCGACGGATTTTTGACAAAAATAATTCATGTAAATACCGGTCAGAAGCTTTCCGTACAATCACATAATTTCAGAAGCGAGCACTGGGTTGTACTTTCAGGAACAGCAAAAGTTGTACTGGAAGGAAAAGAATTAATTCTTTCTCCGGGACATAGCGTTGATATCCCGCTGAAAGCCATTCACTCACTTCAAAACCCGTATGAAGAAGGTCTGGAAATTATAGAAGTTCAAAAAGGCGATCCGCTTATTGAGGAAGACATTATCCGTTACGAAGACATGTACGGAAGAGTATAGTTTTTAATTCAAAATAATATCCTTCATTAAGTAATTTATAAAACCGTGGCATCACATTCGGGGCAATGGCCTCAACCCATTCCCTGTCAAGGTAAAGACCTTCAACTAATCTTGCAAAAAGCTCAGCCGGTTTTTCATAATATTTTTTAAATTTGTTAATTCTGGCGGAAATTCTTGCCTGCTTTTTTTGATAAGATTTCAGCCTGATATATGCCGCAAACGCTTTTGGCATGTCTGTAAAATCTTTTTCAATATTGTCAATTGAATAAAGTTTAGTTGTCTTTCGGAAAAAACCGCCCCGAATAAGTTTTACTCTGTCATATTTTAAAAGATATCTCGCATCGGACTTTTTAATATATTTATCAAATTCTTTAAATTTTTTCGAACGCATAAATTTCGGATAATATATTTTTATAATATTTTCATATTCTTTAATTTTCGACTTAACCCTGTCTTTATGTTCATAAAGTCTGATACAAAGAGAATTCGGGTCAACAAAATTCGTGACTTTAATAAGTTCATCAAACAAAACACGGCTGTCATCTTTAAAAAGCATGGTGAGTGTTCCGCCGGTCTTATTCATATCAGGCTCTATTTTTGAATGAATATAATGGGCAAACTCATGCAAAAGTGTAGGCACAATTCTGTTTTCAGGAATATTTTTTGAAATATCAATTCTGTTTTTCAAAAAAAATCCCTGATGCCCGCGCGCTTTTGTAGTTGTATGAACTGTTAAGCCCAAAGATTTAAAGTATTTAATAAGTTCATTTTTATCCATATTAATTTTAAAATATCTTATAAGGGTTCAAAATATTATTCGGGTCAAAAGTTTTTTTGATTTGCCGCATGTAATCCAGAGCAACCGAATTTATAACTTTGTGAATATGTTCACGTTTTTCAGAGCCAATTCCATGCTCACCTGACAAAATTCCTCCGAGTTTAGCTGTCAAATCATAAATCTCCGCCTTTGCAAGTTTATATCGTTTATATTCATCTTCATCATTGTAATTTATCGGAATTTGCGGATGAACGCTTCCGTCGCCTACATGCCCGACCATACAAACTTCAAGACTATATTTTTCACAAATCGCGCGAATACCTAATACAAGAGCTTCCAGATTTTCACGCGGGACAATCACGTCATCCGTCGTTACATTAGGTTTTAATTTTGCACATGCACCCATAGAAGAACGTCTTGCAGTCCAAATTTTATTATATTCATCATCATTATGCGATACTTGAATTTCAGAAGCATTACAGGTATTCAATATTCTGGTAATAATATCTTCCTGATATTTCATGGAACATTCAAAGCCGTCTGTTTCAATAACCAGTGCAGCCTCTTTGTCAGTTAAAAGATTTGCGGGATAAAATTTTTCAACTGTCTGAATTGCATTTTTATCCATAAAATCAATTGTAGCAGGATAAATTCTCTGTTCAATAATAGCATTTACTGCAAGAACAGCTTCCCTTACCGTATCGAAATATGCCATTATAACTTTTTTACTCTGCGGTTTCGGAATTAATTTCAAAGTTGCTTCAACAACAATTCCCAATGTTCCCTCTGAGCCGACAAAAAGAGTATTCAGGTTGTAACCCGTAGCATTTTTAATCGTGCCGGAACCTGTTTTTAATATTTGCCCGTCTGCCATTACGACTTTTAAATCAATAACATAATCCTTAGTTGTACCGTATTTAAAAGACTTAGCACCGCCTGATGCCTGTGCAATGCTGCCGCCTATTGTTGAAACTGCCAGATTTGACGGGTCAGGCGGATAAAATAATCCTAATTTTTCAACTTCTTTTTGTAAACACCCGAGAACAACTCCGGGTTCAACAACAACCGTCATATTTTCTTTGCTGATTGAAAGAATTTTATTCATTTTTGAAAAATTCAGAATTATTCCGCCATGCTCAACCACACATGCTCCGACGACATTAGTGCCTGCACCCCTGCAAATTACAGGAACTTTATATTTATTTGCAAGTTTAACAACTTTTTGCACCTGTTCGGTATTTTCGACGAACACGACAGCATCCGGCAGATTTTTAATCCGCCTGATATTTGTTGCATCCTGAGCATATGCATAGCGTTCTTCCAATGTATTCAGAACATTTGAGGCGGGAATATTCTTTTTTAAATCAGAGATTAGTTTATTCTTCATCAACATATGATGTCAGCTTTTCTATATTAGTACCAAGTCTGGATAATAATTTTTCAATTTTATCCACTTTTCTATTTAACATCATATCATCTTTTTCTTCAAGTGCCGATAAAATTTTCTCTATTTTCATTTCTAATCTGTCAATACGCAATTCCTGCTGTTCAAATTTATTTTCAATTTCATCAAGCATAGAAGTTTTCTCAGGAATTATCTCTCTGAGTTCATTTATAGCATCTTTAATTCCTGCAATTTCAGATGTTTTTTCCGTAATACTTGAAATATTTTCGGTAGTTGAATCAATCCATTCACCGAGGTACATCATTACCTGATGGAATACCTTATCAGCATTCGCTGAAGCTACGGACATTGAATGAATATTATCTATTTTTCTTTCAAGTCTTTCGCTTATTTCCGTATTGTCAAGATAATTAATTCTGTCTTCAAGCCTGTAAACAAGACTGCTGAAATTATTTAACCCGTCATTTAAGGCTTTATATGATTCATCGGATGTTAAAAGAAGCTTATTTGTTCTTGAGCTGATGCTTAAAATATCTTCGTTTAATTTTTCAATATCACCTTTCAGGTCGACAACCTGATCTTGAGTAAGCGTGGATTCCAGTTCTTCAACCGAAGTAACAATTTTTTTAATATCATCTGAAAGACTTTCAAAGTCATTGCCTGACATATTGCTGATTGCAAGTCTTAATTTTGCAATATCTGTTTCAACATCCTGCAATGTATATGAATAGTCAAAATCATCATTTGAGCTTGCTATTTGTCTCAGCTGATTTTGAACTTCTATAAGATTTTGATTTATTTCATCGGTTTTTTCTTCAACAAAATCTTTAATTTCTTCAGTTTCTTCGACAAATGATATTTGATCAAACAGAGAAACAAGAGCGTTCATTATACTTTCTTTAATGTCTTCGGAATTTTTCTCCAGATCAACATTATCAAGTTTTAAAAGAACATCCCTTAAATATTTATCAATTGCAGCCGCTTTTTCATCTGAAGTAGCTTCAAAATACTTTCTTTGTTCAAAAATTAAATCTTTGATATCATCAATTTCTTCTTCAAGATCAAATTCACTGCCGTCCATTGCAAGAACATCAACTTTTTCATGCAAAGCGGAAAGCATTTCGGCAACTTTATCTTCAGTTTCAGAGAGTACGTCAACTTTTTCATGAAGTTCGTCAACGGACGAATCAGCCGCGAGAATATCAATTTTTGAATTCAATCCGTCAAAAGCTTCTCTAATATTATTATTAAGTTCCTCCACAGAATTATCGGAAACAATAACATCAAGCTTTGAATTAACTTCATTAAATGAATTTTCTAAAGTATCCTGAATAACTTCAAAAGAATTGTCTGCGGCGATAACATCAACTTTTTCCGATATCATTTTAAGAGCTATATCAAGTGTTTTGTTATCCGAAATTGCATCAATTTTCGCAGCAACAGTTGAAAGCGCGAGTTTCAAAGCAGAATCATTTGCAATCACATCAATCTTTGAACTCAGCGAATTAATAATTTCAGTAATATTCGCTCCTCTTTCTTCCGCTTTCAGTTCTATTTCCGTTAACGAATTCAAAATTTCTTCAGCATCAGTACTTTCAACAAGAACATCAAGTTTTTGGTCAAGCCTGTTACCGATATTATTTATGCTTTCTGTTTTTTCCGCAAGTGATGCCTGTTCGTTCATGACAGCATCTATTTTGACGGATAATTCATCTTTAAGTCCGTCAATTTTATCAATAGTTTTTGTGTTGTTTAAAGCAACATCAAGCTGTGCTCTCAAGTCACCGATATAATCATCCAGTTTTTCTTCAAATGAGTGCTTAATATCACGGGCACAGGTTTCAACGGTAACATTTAAAAGCTCAATGCTGTCTTGAATTTTGTCGCTTACGCAATCTTCAATAACGGAAATTCTGTTAAACGTTTCTTTATACGCCTGTTCAAGTCTCGTAACGGCTTCGGTGCTTGCAGCAAGTTCTCCGTTAACGTCAACGCTGAAATTCATAAAAGATATTTCAAGCTGTGACTTTAATTCCGCAAGAATTCCGGCAAAATCAACATCGGAAAATTCTTTTATACCGCTCTTTACTTCATCCAGACAATTCAATATATTGTCTGATTTGTCCTGCAGAATTACGGAAATATCAGTATTAATAAGTCCTATTTCCTGTTTTAATTCGGAAATTTTTTCTTCAATATTCGCCGTAAGATTATTTGAACGGCCATCTTTTATAACCTGCAGCAAATTATCAAATTTATCTTCAACAGATAAAATATTTTCTTTTACGCTTATATCAATGCCGTTAATTATTGAAGCACTAACGTCATTAAGGTTATTAATTATATTACCGATACCGGTTTCAACCGTTGCAACCGTTTCCGTAAATTTTTCATCTGATGAAAGTTTTACGGCTTTTAAGAAATCGTTAAGCAAAGTCAATTCGCCTTTAACGTCAGTAATTTCTTCCACTGATGAAGCTATTTTTGCCTCGGTGTCAGATGCGCTTCCTTCAATAATTTGTGCAAACTCCGCAAGTTTACTTTGTAAAAGCTCCATCTTTTGCTCATAGACATCGGAAGAATGCATCATGGCAGCTTCCAAATCCAGAAGTTTTTCGGAAAACTTGCTGTCGCTTAAAGATTTTGACGATTTAGCGGCAAGATTTAATTCTGAAATATAATCCTTCAAACTTTCCGCTGCTTCATCAATATGCGATTTAAAATCGTTTACGTTTCCGGAAATACTTTTCAATTCAAAAAGCTGGAGTTCATGATTATCTTTTAACTGCTGTGAAAATTCTCCATGCATTGATTGAAGATTTTCCGATAATGTCGAAAATGTTTCTTTAAAGGCCGACATATTTTCGCTGATTTCATCGGTAAAACCGTCAGAAAGAGCATCAAGTTTAGATGCAATCTCATTTACTGCCCCGAGAACTCTGTCAGAATAATCAGATGAGGTTATATGTATTTCACTTATAAGTTCATCAACTTTAAATGTAATCTCATTAATTTTAGAAATTAAGCTTTCGGAATTTTTCGAGGCTTCTTCATTCAATAAATCACGGAATGAAGAAAATGCATCAACAAGATTTTCCATAGAAAGTTTTACGTTATCAAATCCGGATGAAACATTAAATGTCCCGGAATCATATTTTTGAATAAAATCATCTTTCATATTGCTGATTTCATTTGTTATATCAGCAATTGAAGACTTCAAATCTTCAATATCCAATCTTGTTCCCAGATTAACGGTTTCTTTTAAATCATCAATAACGGAGTGTAATTCTCCCGAAATATTTTCTAGCATTTCCGAAGATTTCTGCGATGAGAAATCTCTGAGGAACTGAATATTTAAGGAAATATCCGAAAGTTCCGCATTAATACTTTCAAGCTTTTCTTTTTTATTATTATCCGCATCTGCAATACTGCTGTTTAGTTCTTCTTTGAAATTATTAATCTCATTTATAATATTTTCATAATTCGTTTTTGAATTATTCTCAAAAGAGATTTTTAATTCATTTAATCTTTCGGTAATATCCTCAAAGTTTTGCGAATAATCAAAAGTTTTTATCTTTTCCGCAATTTCCAAAAGCTGTTCTTTATTAGCATCGGAATTTACATGAAGAACAGTTGCATTATCAAGTATTTTCTGAATGAAATCCGCAAAATCCGTACGGAAATTTGTAAAATCTTCTTCGTTTACCAGATGAGAAAATATATCTTCGAATTTCGCAAATTGTTCGTCAATTACATCTGAATTTGTTCTCAGTGAATTTAAAATTATATCTTTTACGGAAGTTACAATACCCGAAAAATCTTCAAATTTGTTATTAATAAATTCAGAATTATTGCTGTTAATTATTTCATTTTTTACTTCGTCGATTTTGTCACTTAAATTCGCAAAATTGTTATTTGAAGAATTTTCGAATAATTCCGACAAATCATCTATTTTTGAAGAAATTTGTTCGAGATCATAAGAATAATCAACAGGTTCCAATTTGGAAATGTTATCGGATATTTCTGCAATTCTTTCCCTGTTAACTGCCGAATCAGAATTTATTATATCAGCGTTATCAGAAATTTTTTGAAGAAAATCCGAAAGGTTATTTTTGAAATCGGACAAATCTGCTTGAGTAACAACAGCAGAAAAAGATGTTTCCAGCTTTTCGAATAATCTGTTGAGAGTTAATCCGGTTTCTTCTTTTGTATCGGAGACCAGTTCTCTTAAAGATGTCATTATTGAAGCGTATGTATCTAACTTATCCGAAACGGAGATTATATCTTCTTTCTTGCAGACAGTTTCCATAATATTAGAAATAATATTTGAAAGTTCGTCATTCTGTCTGTTTATATCATTAACAGCCGAAATCAGCAAAGAAGATGAAGAAGCAATATTATCCAGTTCCTGTTTGATAATATCGTTCTGTTCACTTGCATCAAGCGATGTAATATTTTCGAGAACATTTTGAATACCGGAGTTTACGCCCGAAACGGATGCTTCAAATTCCTGATATAAAACTTCTATTGCTTCTAATTTTGCGGCAAGTTTATTTTCGCTCAATATCTGTGACTGGTAAATAGAATTATTAGCTTCGCTTATGTATTCTTTTACTTCGGAAATATTTTCTTTAACCGCATGTTTAAATATTTCGGTACTCGAATTAAGTAATGTTTCTATATTTTTAATGTCATCCGAAAGCTTGTTAAGCGCCTCAAATTTTTTCCTGTCGCCTTCTTCGTTTGTAAGATTAAAAGCTTCCTTTTGTCTTTCAATATCATCCGCAAGCTTTTGAGATAAATTTTCAAGCAGATTTCGGAGAGTTTCAAGATTATCTTTCGAATTTCCCGACAATACTTCCTGCATGCCGTTGACGCGTTCGGAAAGAACAGAAACGCTGTCAATAATTTTTGCGGAATTTTCCAGATTACTTTCTACTGACTGTTTAAATTCTTCTCTGAACAAAGCAACCGTATCTGAAATACCGTTTATATCGGAAGCGACTTTTGAAATATTTTGTTCTGATATAGTATTAAATTCGGTCTGCAGATTATTAACGCCTGCTGCTAATTCTTCGATATATTCTTTTACGGCTTCATAATTAGAATTATCATTTTCTTTAATACCTTCAATCAAATCAGTGATTTCAACGGAAGTTTTGTCTAATGCGTCAAGAACATGCGAAGTTTCAAGTTTATCACTTTCGGCAATTGCCGTCTGCAATTCATTAAAAGCTTTAACTTGTTCTGCAAGCAGGTTTTCTAACTTTTCAAAATTTTGTATTGATAAATCGGAAGAAATGTCGTTTTTAGATAAAATATCTTCTTTAACAATCTGCAGATTTGCAATCACCGCATTAAGACTTGCTTTCAAATCACCGTAATCTTCCTGTATATCAGCACCTATGCCGTTTCTCAATGCGGAAATATTTTCCGATATCTGTGCGGTAAGGCCTGCTAATTCATCTATGGATTTTTGCGGGTCGGCTTCGGTTAAGTTATGAAGGTTTAAAAGAATTTCGCCCAGCTCATTTTTTAAATCCCCATACACTTCCTGACGTTTTTCATCCATATTTGAAAAACTGCTATCTATTTTTTCTGACAGAACGGCAATTTCGGATGAAAGATTTGTATAATTTATTTTTGAACCTTCTTCAAAAGCCTCTCTGATATCATTTATTCTTGAAATAACATTTTCAAAATCATCCCTGAAATCCAGAGCTTTAACCGTAGTTAGTATATTTTCAATGCGTTCCGTACTGTAAGACAATTCGGAATTTAAAGCAGTTGAATTATCAATGATTTTTTGAACAAAATCCGCCAAATCCGTTTTAAAACCGGAAAAATCAGCATCGGTTACGATATTTGACAAAGTTTTTTGAATATTTTCAAACTCTGCAGAACTGTCTGATGAAACCAAGTCCACCAGTTCTTTTAATTCATCGATTTTTTCTTCAACCTCACTCAGGTCAGCTTTAAAAGATATAGAATTAACCGCGTCGTAAATATTCTCAATTCTTTGAACACCGTATGACAATTCGGAATTTAGCGAGGAAGTTTCGCTCTGAATTTTTTCAACAAATTCCGTAAAATTTTGTCTGAAAGTAATTAAGTCATCCTTAGTGCCGACATTTAACAGCGTTGTTTCAAGTTCATCAATCCTGTTCAAAACATTATTTGAATAGTGAGCTAAAGATGAATTTACCGAACCGGTATTTAGTAAATTTTCATCAACAACAGATTTAAGTTCCGATATCTTTGATACAATACCCTCAAAATCAGTTCTGTAGTCCATTGAATTAACAGTAGTTAAAATACTTTCAATACGTTCGGTACTGTACGATAATTCATTATTTAAAGAAGAAGAATTATCAATAATTTTTTGAACAAAATCCGCCAAATCGGCTTTAAAGCCTGCAAAGTCCGCATCAGTTACAATTGAAGATAAAGTTTTTGCCAAATTTGAAAATTCATATTCATTAGCATCTGAAACAGAGTTAATTATATTTCCCAAATCTTTAATTTTTTGTTCAATGCTTTCAAAATCATTTTTGTAATCAAGCGAGTTTATGGTTGATAAAATACTTTCAATACGTTCCGTACTGTATGCAAGGTCTTTATTTAAAGCTGAAGAATTATCAATAATCTTTTGAACAAAATCCGCAAGTTCCGCTTTGAAACCTGCAAAATCAGAATCGGTTACGATAGATGCAAGAGTTTTTTCAAGATTTTGGAATTCATAGTTACTTGATTGAGAAATACTTTTCAAAACATCTTCAAGTTCCGATATTTTGGCTGAAATACCTTCAAAATCACTTTTATAATCTAAAGAATTAATTGATTTAACTATATCTTCAGCCTGTTCTCTGTTATAGATCAAATCATTGTTGATTATAAAAGTATTATCTATTATTCTTTGAACATAGTCCGTAATTTCCCGTTTAAAATTCGAAAAATCTTCATCCGTAAGAGTTTCCTCAAGTTTCCGCTCTATTTTCTCAAGTTCCGATGAATTATTACCCGTAAGAGTATTTACCGCATTTTGCAGTTCTTTAAATTTTCCGTTAATTGATGCAAAATCTTCACGGTAATCAAGACTATTAATTGTGGCTAAAATACTTTCAATTCTTTCCGTACTGTACGACAGGCTGTTGTTCAGCGCGGAAGAATTATCAATAATCCGCTGCACAAAGTCTGCCAAATCCGATTTAAAGCCGGCGAAATCAGCATCGGTTACAATGTTTTCAAATGAATTTTCAAGACTTTTAAATTTATCCGAAATTATTCCCGTGCTTTGTACGGAAGTATCCGCAACAACAGTTTTAATTGTGTCAATAAGATTTTGAAAATAAGATATTTTATCTTCAAGCTCTGTAAAAGAAATCCTTGAGGGAATAGAGTTAACATCTGATGAAAGCGATTGAATTTCTTCTCTTAACGTATTAACCTGCGCTGTTGTATCTGATTTTTTGATAATTGCAACAGCTTCCGCAAGAGCACTTTGAATATTTTCAAAAGACTGCTCCACGCTTGAATTCATATCAGATAAATTTATAGAAAAATCACTTATTAAAGCGGCAAGTTCATCTTTGTTGAATGTTTTGTCATTAATCAAAGCAATCTTTTCATCAAGCTGATGCAGGGCATTTCTCTGATTGGCAGCTTCGCTTGTAAAATTATCAAAATTGGAGCTGAGAACATGGAATAAATCAGTTAATTCCGATGTTTTAACAAGCTCATCCTGTGAAGATAGGAGATTTTTAAAAGAGTTTTCAAGACTGTTAAATTTTTCAATTGCAGTGCTGTGTCTGTCCTCTGCCGCCTTTTTAAGTTCGGAAATATACAATTTAATTAAATCGGTAGCTTCGCTGTCCTCTGACATAATTTCAAGTTTTGCATTAATCCCCGTCAAAACTTTTTCAAAACTTTCAACATTATGTTCATTTTCAACACGCATAGCGTTGAGAATTTCAGCGATTTCATCTACAGTTAGTGCCATTTGTTTCTCTTTCTTAAAAAAAATATCCCTCTTTACTTATATATATTAACAGAATAATAGGAAACGATGCAAACTGTTAACGTTTATTATTACAATTGTAAAGATAAAGTGTCCCCTTTTACGATTAAGTGGTATAATATTACTCAGACACGCAAAAATAAAAGAGGTTAAGATGAGCCATATAGTTATAGATAAAGATAAATGCAAAGCATGCTATCTGTGTATAAATGAATGCCCAAAAAAGTTATTAAAAATAGGAAGTGATACAAATAAGCTGGGAATTCACGTGATAGAATTTAATGACCCTGATCATGAATGTCTCGGATGTGCAATGTGCGCAGCCAGATGTCCTGATCTGGCAATAACGGAAGTTTATAAAGGATAAATCAGTAATATGGAATGTTTAACAAATAAAAAAGTATTAACAAAAGGAAATTATGCAATAGCCAATGCAGCAGTGCTCGCAGGATGTCAGTGTTATTTCGGATATCCCATAACCCCGCAGAGTGAAATCGGAGAATTTATGAGCGGGAAAATGCAGGAATTAAAAAGAGCATATGTTTCTGCAGAAAGCGAACTCGCAGCAATTAATATGGTTATAGGTGCAGTATCAACCGGTGTCAAAGCAATGACTTCATCTTCTTCATGTGCGGTTGCACTTATGCAGGAAGGCTTGTCCTATGCAACGGCCGACGAACTGCCTGTAGTGCTTATAAGCGTTATGAGAGGCGGTCCCGGGCTTGGAAATATTTATCCGTCGCAGGGCGACTATTTTCAGGCAACAAAAGGCGGCGGAAACGGAGATTACAAACTTATAGTACTGGCTCCGTCAACCGTTCAGGAATGTGTAGATTTAACATACAAAGCATTCTATCTGGCTCAAAAATACAGAAATCCGACAGTACTTTTAGCTGACGGACTTTTGGGACAAATGATGGAACCTGTTGAATTCTATGATTATCCGTATCCCGAAGTTGATACGTCAGATTGGGCATTATCCGGAGCAAAAGGACGCGGCGGACGAATAATCCGTTCATACGCACCTCTTGCCGATAATCAATGCGTGTTCCTCGAAAAATTATACGCAAAATATAAAACAATTGAAGAAAATGAAACCGAATGGGAAGAAATTAACACCGAAGACGCCGACATTATTCTTGTCAGCTTCGGCAGCACTTCAAGAAACGTAAAAACCGCAATGAAAATGCTCAGGGAAAAAGGAATTAAAGCAGGTTTTGTAAGACCGATAACACTTTATCCTTTCCCGTCAAAGAGATTGCAGGAGCTTTCAAGAACAGCAAAAAAATTCGTAACCGTGGAAGTCAACATGGGACAAATGATAAATGACGTAAGGCTTGCCGTAAACGGAGCATGCCCTGTGGAATTAATAAACAAAGGCGTAGGCGCACCGCCTTCCGCCAAGGAAATAGTTACAAGAATTGAGGAATTATTATAATGGCAACACAAGTTTTTAAATTACCCGAATCATTAAAAGGGGACGTAAAATATTCGTTCTGCCCCGGCTGCGACCATGGAGTTGCGGTAA
This sequence comes from Candidatus Gastranaerophilales bacterium, assembly GCA_944324305.1. Classification (GTDB taxonomy): domain Bacteria; phylum Cyanobacteriota; class Vampirovibrionia; order Gastranaerophilales; family Gastranaerophilaceae; genus Stercorousia. Next base: position 87,473 of record CALUVV010000009.1, on the reverse strand, counting down.
GACTTGTGGCAGAAGTTCTTGATGAATTGGGAATAAGAGAAAATACAATTCTTACCGCGTCAATCGGCTGCTCTGTTACTTTATACGACTTTTTAAATGTAGATTCTCTGGAAGCTCCGCACGGCAGAGCTCTGGCAGAAGCTACAGGAATAAAAAGAGCAAGACCCGACAAAGTTGTATTTACCTATCAAGGCGACGGAGACTTTGCGTCAATCGGACTTGCAGAGAGCATGCACGCAGCATTACGAGGTGAAAACCTTACCGCAATTTGTATAAATAATACAACATACGGCATGACAGGCGGTCAGTTAGGTCCTACAACTCTTTTGGGACAGGTAACAACCACTTCTCCTTCAGGAAGAAATACCGAATATTACGGATATCCGATTAAGATAGCCGAACATATTGCGCTTTGTGACGGAACTGCATTTTCTGCAAGAGTATCGCTTGATACCGTCGCAAATATCAGAAAAGCAAAACAGGCTGTCAAAAAAGCTTTCGAAGTACAAATTCACGGTCTTGGCTTCGGGTTTGTTGAAATTCTTTCAACCTGCCCGACAAACTGGAAAATGTCACCGGAAAAAGCACATGAAAGAGTAAGAAATGAAATGATGCCGGTATTCAAACCCGGAATATACAAAGATTTGACATCTCAAAATTAGATACAAAAGGAAATAACAATAATGAGTGAAAAGAATTTTATAATAGCAGGATTTGGCGGACAAGGCGTATTATTAGCCGGAGAAGTTTTAGCTAACGCGTTTATGTTTGCAGGAAAAAACGTAACATGGTACCCTTCATACGGTGCAGAAATGCGCGGAGGAACGGTTAACTGCGAAATAGTTATGAGTGATGAAGAAGTAAGTGAAGTTAATAAATCTGATGCCGATTTTATAGTGGCTTTAAATCAGGCATCATTTGACAGATTTTTATCGAAAATAAAAAAAGGCGGCTGGATGATAGCTAATTCCACACTTGTAAAAGAGATAAAAACAAGAACGGATATTAACTATCTTTTCGCACCGATTACGAAACTTGCGGAAGACTTAGGCAATGTAAAAATGGCTAACATTCTGGCTTTAGGCATTCTTGCCAAGGCAGGAAAAGTTGTTTCGCTTGAAGCCTTAAATCAGGCTCTTGATGCGGTTATTCCTCCGCACAGAAAAAACTTGCTGCCGCTAAATATTAAAGCCTTAAAAATAGGCTATGAGTATGATTTATTACCCGCATAAGCTGAAATCAACTAAAAAGTCGATTTAAAAATCACAAATTAGTCTTATTCTAATATGGTACAGTTCGAGAGGTCTTCAAACGTGAAAAAAGAACTAATCCAATCTATTAGAGAAAAAGAAATACAGCTGGCAAAATTGAAAGAGCACGTTGAGAAAAGCTCGGTGTGCTCTGATTTATACAATAAAGTCGTTTTGGAAAAAGCAATCCTGAAAAAAGAACTTGAAAATTCGCAAAAAAATAAGATTTTTGAAAGCATCAAAAACTTTATTCCGCGTAAAAAAACTTTAATTTGCGATTATTTCAAAAAATAATTTTAATAACGTATTGTTTTAGTTATTTTCATGTTATAGTTAACTCATTGAAAAGTGTTTATTATAGTTAAGAAAGGAGATGAACTATGACTGAAAAACGCGTATGGCTGTTCAGAGAGGGTAATGCGGATATGCGTAACCTGCTCGGCGGTAAAGGTGCAAACCTTGCGGAAATGACAAATTTAGGTTTACCGGTGCCTCCGGGGCTTACTATTACGACAGAAACCTGCATGGATTATATAAATCACGGCAATAAAATGCCTGCAGGATTAATGGACGAAGTTAAATCAGCACTTGCCGATGTTGAAAAACAGGCAGGGAAAAAATTCGGTGATGCTGAAAATCCGCTTCTTGTTTCAGTACGCTCAGGCGCAAGACTTTCAATGCCCGGTATGATGGAAACTATCTTAAACTTAGGATTAAATGATAAAACCGTTGAAGGCATGATTAAGTTAACCAACAATCCCAGATTTTGTTATGATTCATACAGAAGATTTTTAACCATGTTCGGCTCTGTAGCGTGGGAAATTGACAGACAAAAATTCGAAGATTACCTTGACAAAATCAAAGAAGAAAAAGGCTATAAATCAGATACAGACTTAACTGCAGATGATTGGAAATCTTTAATCGAACCTTATAAAGAGCTTATTAAAAAAGAAACAGGGAAAGAATTCCCGCAAGATCCGTATGTTCAGCTTGAAGAAGCAATAGAAGCAGTTTTCAGATCATGGAATATTCCGCGTGCCGTAGCTTACAGAAACCACTATAAAATCGACCACAATTACGGTACTGCAGTAAACGTTCAAACAATGGTGTTCGGCAACATGGGCGACGATTGCGCTACAGGCGTATCGTTCACAAGAAATCCGTCAACAGGTGAAAATAAATTCTACGGGGAATATCTTACAAATGCTCAGGGTGAAGACGTTGTAGCAGGTATCAGAACCCCAAAACCGATTGCGGAACTTGAACATGAAATGCCTGAACTTTATAAACAATATGTAGATATTGCAAAAAAACTTGAAAAAGGCTATAAAGATGTTCAGGATATGGAATTTACGATTGAAAAAGGTAAATTATATATCTTACAGACACGTAACGGAAAAAGAACAGCAAAAGCATCCGTAAGAATTGCCGTAGAAATGGCGGAAGAAGGAATTATCGACAAGGAAAGAGCAATCGAGCTTGTTGACCCGAACCAGTTATATCAAGTTCTTTTACCTGACTTTGACCCTCAAGCTAAAAAAGAAGCACATAAAATTGCACAGGGTCTTGCAGCATCCCCCGGAGCGGCTGTCGGAAAAGTTGTATTTGACACCGAAGAAGCAGCAGAACGCGGAAAAGCAGGAGAAAAAGTTATTCTAGTCAGAATTGAAACCTGCCCTGATGATATTCACGGAATGATTGCATCTCAAGGTGTTTTGACTCTGAGAGGCGGTATGACATCTCACGCCGCTGTTGTTGCAAAAGGTATGGGAAAACCATGCGTTGCAGGTGCGGAAGATTTGAAAATTGACCTTAAAAATGAAACTTTAACAGCCGCAGACGGAACTGTTTATCATAAAAATGATATTATTTCTCTTGACGGCGGTACGGGTGAAGTTATGCAAGGCGCAGTTCATTTAATTCCGCCTGTTATGGATGATAATTTCAAAAAATTATTCAAATGGGTAGATGAAGTGAAGCTTTTAGGCGTAAGAGCAAACGCAGATACACCTGCTGATGTTGCAAAAGCTCTTGAATTAGGAGCCGAAGGTGTTGGTCTTTGCCGTACGGAACACATGTTTATGGATCCTGACAGACTTCCGTGGGTTCAAAAAATGATTATTGCAGGAACTCCAGAAGCCAGAAAAGAAGCCTTAGACCACTTACTGCCTATGCAATACGGCGACTTCTATGCTATGTTTAAAGCATTGGGCGAAAAATCCATGACAATAAGACTTCTTGACCCGCCGTTGCATGAATTCCTGCCAAACAAGGAAGAATTAATTGCCCGTGTTGCAACTAAAAAGGCTAAAGGTGAAGACTACAAAGAAGATGAAAAAATGCTTAATCTTGTAGAGTCAATGTCAGAATCTAATCCGATGATGGGCTTGAGAGGCTGCCGCTTAGGTTTAACCTACCCTGAAATTAACGAAATGCAGGTAAGAGCAATTTTCACTGCCGCTTGTGACTTGAAAAAAGAAGGCTTAAACGTTAAACCTGAAGTTATGATACCTCTTGTAGGGCATGTTAACGAGCTGAAAACGGTTCAATGTGTGCTTGAACGTGTTGCAAACGAAGTAATGGACGAAAAAGGCGTAAGAGTTGATTATATGTTCGGTACAATGATTGAAATTCCTCGTGCTGCTTTAACAGCTGATCAAATAGCAGAGTATGCGGAATTCTTCTCATTCGGTACAAACGACTTAACTCAAATGACATTCGGTTATTCAAGAGACGATGCGGAAGGCAAGTTCTTACAAAATTATGTGGAACAAAAAATTCTGCCTGCAAACCCGTTTGCAACTCTTGATCAGGAAGGCGTAGGACAATTAATGAAAATTGCTTTGGACAAAGCATTAAAAGTCAGACCTCACCTGAAACGCGGAATTTGCGGAGAACACGGCGGCGACCCCGCATCTGTTAAATTCTGCCACAGAATAGGATTAAACTACGTATCCTGTTCACCGTTCAGAGTTCCTCAAGCAAGACTTGCGGCAGCTCAGGCGGTAATCGAATTTAAACACAGCAAAGAGGAAGAAGGTCCTCTCGGATGCAAATAGGGACGAAGTCCCTTTCCCAACGGGTTTCCATACGAAACTATACAGCTATAAAAAGACGGGAATTAAATTCCCGTCTTTTTTAGTTATGAAAATCTTTACCGCCGACAATTTTCAAATGCCTGTTGCTTCCCTCGCCGACAGATTTACTTTCCAAATTATGCTGCTCGACAAGTTCATGCTGTAATTTTCTTATGTGCTGGTTTTGCGGCGTAAGTTCAACATGCTCTGCCCCCGCAAGAATTTTATTAATTGCGGCTTTTGCTTCATCAAGCGCTCGCTCCGCATCGTCATAATATCCGCATAAGGTTTCCGACGCCTCTGTAATTTGTAAAGCTTCTTTCAAAACTTTCTGAATTTGTGCCATTGAATTTGTCTTTACATAAAAGATTTGAAGCCTGTAATCATTTGCGACGCTTAAAACTTTTGCTCCGCCTTTTATAAAGTTTTTATGTGCAATTACGATATCAGCGTCATCTAAATTTCGGGTAATCTCTGCATTTAAATTCAAGCGTTCGATTACTTTTTCGACAATTGTTCTTGAAACGGCGTACAAATATATTTTTTTAAAGCCTTTAACTTCTTCCACATATTTTTGCCTTGAAAAACTGAATTTCAAACTGTCTGTATTGTGTTCGGGCTGAATTTTCTGTTCAAGCTTATTAATTTCTCCGGGAATATCCGAAATAGCAGGCTCATGTTTTTCAACCTGCTGCGGTTCAGCATCATAAGTTTTGTCAACCTTGCGGATTTCGGGCCTTATAGGCCAGCCGCGCAATATATAATCAACTGCTTCGGCTGTATTTTTATAAACCGCAAGAGTATTTCTGTCCAGAATTTCAATTACCACATCAAAAGTCGGCTGTTTTTCGCGTTCCAAAACTGTTTTTTGAGAAGCTCTGCGTTTTGCTTCATCGTCCCCTAAAGTTACGGACTGAATGCCTCCGACTAAATCCGATAAAGTCGGGTTTTTAATAAGGTTTTCCAAACTGTTACCATGGGCTGTTGCAATCAGCATAACCCCGCGTTCTGCAATCGTACGTGCGGCTTGAGCTTCCGCTTCCGTACCTATTTCATCAACGACAATAACTTCGGGAGTGTGATTTTCAACAGCCTCAATCATAATATCTTTTTGAAACTCGGGCTGTGTAACCTGCATTCGTCTCGCATGCCCGATAGCAGGGTGAGGCGTATCTCCGTCGCCTGCAATTTCATTTGAAGTATCAACAATTACAACACGTTTTCCGAGTTCATCTGCAACCAACCTTGAAATTTCTCTTAATTTTGTAGTTTTGCCGACACCGGGACGGCCTAAAAATAAGATACTTTTATTCATCATACAAATATCTTTTATACAAGCAATTGTCCCCGTAACAACTCTGCCAATTCTGCAAGTAAGACCGATAATTTTGCCTTGTCTGTTTCTTATTGCACTAATTCTGTGGAGTGTCCCGGGGATTCCTGAACGGTTATCAGATGTAAATTCCTGAATACGGCTCGTTATATAGTTAATATCCTCTTCCGTGACAAATTCCGAACCAAGGTATTCAATTCTGCCGCCCGAATGCCTTATTTCAGGAGTTCGGCCGATATCCAATACAATTTCTATAACGTCCTCCATTTTCTCATAGGAAATATACCTTCTGACTTTGTCAGGCAAGACCTCTGTTAAGCGGTCTAAATCGTTTTGAAATTGTAGGTTGCTCATTTTCTTTTCTGCCTTTCTGATATTTTGTATATATAACAAAATAATTACCGGCTGATAACAATTCCGCACCCGCTGCGAAACTAATTTATAAATTTAATTTTCAATTCATCCTTCTACTTATATTATACCACTTTTATAAAAAATCTCATCAATCGTTTATATTACAAAAGTAGTAATTTTACATAACTTAATAGGGGCTTGATTACACTTGATTTCACAATTGTAAACAAATGTTACATAAACTGACTGTTTTTTAAAGTTTAAATACAGAAATTCCGTAATACTACATGAACGTTACTGGTTTTGAAAGGAAAATCTTAAACAATGGGATTAGCAGCAGGACAAGCTAGATTATTAACGATAACAGGCAGGAAATCTGACTGTGAATATGCTTCTATGAAGCTTTCTCATCAAAAGATTGCTTTAGCAAGAGAGCTTTCCGACCTTTCAAACGAATATCAAAATTCATTAAATCAAACCAAATTAGTATATGATTATTACGGCACCGGAGATACAACAACCCCGTTGTCTTATGGTCTTTTAATGACACCTTCCACATTAAATGACTACTTGCCGACAACAATAACTGATGCACTCGGCAGAGTAACATTAAACAGTAAATATGCTTCTGCTGCCCGTGCAGCAGGCATTCCGCAGGAAGGATTAGGCACATTGCCATCTGAAGGCATGCGTAATGCATTTATCGAAGGTTTATACACCAGCGGTTTACTTACAAAGAATACTGCCGAAAAAATATTAAGCTTGCCATATAACCAGCAAGCAGGTTTTGGCGGTGGTGCTACCGTTGCAGTAACAACAACTTCAGGAAATATAAATGATTTAGTTGATTATTTAAAAGAAAATTGCACAAATCAGTTCAATTTTTCAAATCCGATACCTGAAGGTGATGATAGAAAATCATGGATAGAAAATCCGGACGATATCAGAAATGATACAAGTCAAGACACTTATGATATTAATATTTATGATTTATTAACAAATACAAAAGAAATTTCATTATCCTTCCAAGGCGGTAATGGAAGTAAAAACGTAAATGAAGAAGCTAAGATAATTTCAAATTATCTTATAGAATCATTCGTACCTTGGCTGGAAGAAACATTAGGCAGCGTATTAAATATTGATGCAGGAACTCAGGCAGCCTTTGATTATGCAAATGAAGAAATTGTAAAATTAATTTTAAATACAGGCGACGATGGCAGTTCAACTCCCCCTATATACAATATTGCAAATCACAAAGGGACAGCTCATCGTACTCACAAATTCAGAAATGAAGAACAAGCTAATAACCAAAATTATATGGGATTTTCAAGCGTTACCCAACACGGTGCACACGTTGCAGTAAAAAAACGTCACTCACAAGGTTCAATTAACCTGAATAATTTGGCACAGGCTTATTTGACATTATTTGCAAAAGCAATGAGCGGTGTTTCACAAAAGGATACAGACGGAAGTCCGAAATATCAGGTTTCAGCAGGTAAGTTAGAAGATAACAAGCTTGTAACAAATGATACATTATATGAATTTACAATTAAAACAGGTTCTGAAGTTTCCAGTGACGATTTGGGCCAGGCAACATTCTATGATGCTCTGTTCAATCAAATATGTGCAAACGGATGGACAGAAAATAACAAAATTGACGACAATGAATATCTAAAAGAAATGCTTCAAAGCGGTATGCTGTATATATCCAAAATGAAAGATGACGGTTACTATTATCAGGGTAATTATTCTACTGATGCATATATTAAAGAAATCTCAGACGACACGGCCATCGCTCAGGCAGAAGCTAAATATCAGACAGAAAAAGCTAAATTAAATGCAAAAGAAGAAACGTTAGACTTAAAAATGAAAAATCTTGATACTGAAATTTCATCACTAACAACAGAGTATGATACAGTCAAGAACACTATATCAAAAAATATTGAAAAATCTTTTAAAAGATATAATGCATAAAAAGCCGGATTTTATTCCGGCCTTTTTTTAATATTTATACACCTGATACAGGCGGAAGATCAATACTTTTTAATCTTTGTTCAATTCTTCTGTACCATTTTAAATGCTGTTTAAAAAGAATATTATATTTTGTAATATCACCTTGCGAAATTTCTTTAAACTGATTATTACAAACATATTCAAGCGCATGCTCAAACATATGAGTTAATTCTTTTCTGTCAAGTCTCATATCAGATGACAACTCAATTCTTTTACCGAATTCCACAATAACTTCCGGTCTGTTGTCTCTAAAGAAACAATAATCTATTGCCACAGGAATAAGGTTAACTCTGCCGTAACGTTTAACTGCATTTTGAGCAATATAAGCCAGTCCTGTTTGAAATTCGATAGGTCTGAAATGCGGAGGTCTGATAATACCTTGCGGAAAAATACAAAGCATATTTCTCAAATCACCCACAACATCAACAGAATACTGCAAAGCTTTCATAGCTGATTGCGGAGATTTTTTATTAACAGAATACGCTCCGCCGCGTCTTAATAAAGGAAATCTGTTAAGTTCCTCAACCATTAAACGAATTTCTTTATGAAAAATTCTGTGAGTAATATTGTAAAATACAATTCCGTCCCACCAGTTACAATGCGGTGCAAATAAAATAGTCGGGACTTTTGTGTCACCGTCGAAATAATTTTCAGCTCCTCTGTATCTGAATGCATAAAAACGGTTTTGAAGCATATTAAAGAAAAACATGCTTGCAACCCACAGCCAGAACCTGCTTGTTTTCGCCGGTTTAAATTTCTCCTCCTTATTCCTAAGCTTTGTAGGGGGGATGTCAGAATATAATTGTTCCTCAACTGCCATAAATTAATTCTACTCCAGTAACAGTAAATATTCAAATACCTGAAAGGTTAATTTTAAGAAAAGTTACAGGAAAATAAAAAAGAAAAACTCCCGCTTTTATTTAAGCGGGAGAAGGAATGAAAGATAAGCAGCCTATATGGCAGCTTACTTTTCATAATATTTTTTTATTTAATCTTTGCTTCTAATCTTTCTATACGCGCTTTCAGCTCCTGATTTTCCTTTTCCAGCGCGCTCATGCGGGTATCGAGTTCTTTGATTGCATTTATCATTGCATAGAACATATCTTCAAAACGGATTGTTAAAAATCCGTCTGTACCTTTTTTGACTGCATCGGGAAAGACTTTTTGCAAATCCTGTGCGATTACACCGACATGAGGTGTTTTTGTTTCGTCTTTTTTAAACGTATAATTAAAAACCTTTAATTGGCGTATTTTTTTCAAACCTGAAAGGTTCTCTTTTCCAACATATTTTAAACGACGATCAGAGAAAAAGCTTTCAGTTGGATCACCTATATTATCAAATTCTATCTGGTTATCAATGTACTTTGTCCTCATACCCCCATAACGAGCATCGCGGCCGCCAGATTTCTTACGAGGCATAGTTATTAAATCGCCTCGAATTACAAAATCGGCATTAACTACGGCCACAGCATAATCTCCGCGTTTATGAAGTTCCAATATAGAATTAACTGCTGAATTGTATCGGCCGTCTTTACGTACGAAGGTGCCTGCTGAACCGAAATATAGGCTTTCAGTTGAAGAATCTGAACGCTGGGCGGGATCGGAAGGTCCAGAATTAGCACCTATACAGGTCTTATTAGTCCCTGTTACATACCGGCAAGCATTTGCTCCGATTGCAGTAGTATAATTATTAACAGCCTTTGCATTATTACCGATAGCTACAGCACTGTGACCGCTTGCATCTGAAAAATAACCTAAGGCTGCTGAATAATTACCGCCAGTTACAACACTGTTTTGTCCGATTGCTACACTTGATGAGCCTGAAGTTTGTGATTGGACGCCTATAGCTATAGTATCAGTATTTGATGTTGATGCATTATTTCCTATTGATATATTTCTTGTTCCTAATGCCTCTGTAGTTGCACCAAAAGCTATTGAATACTCTCCGGATGCATAAGCACCATCTCCTATTGCCAGAGATTTATCTGCTAGAGCCTGAGTGGTATGGGTTACCTCATTACTACCTATGGCTATAGCACTTTCACCATCAGCTGTAACACTATTACCGATAGCTATTGTATCAGTATCTGATGCGGTCGCAGATGAACCGATTGCTATAGAGGTTGGTGCACTAGCTGTGGACAAATAACCGATAGAGGTTGCACTGTCACCGCTTGCATATGATGAAAAACCGACAGCAGTACTATTAGTAAAAGTTGTTAAGGTTGTATCTTTATAATTAGAATTGGCTCCCACAGCTACATTGCCGTCGCCGTTACCGTACCATAAAGAATTGGTGCCGACAGCAACGTTATTTGTTCCGCTTCCTTCAGACATGGCATCGCCGCCAACTATGGTATTGCTGCCTCCCGTACCTAACTCATAAGCATTCTTCCCGATAGCGACATTCCAGGTACTGTTTGCTTTGGTTAAGGCATCATCACCAACGGCGACATTATTATTGCCATCTACATTACTTGAAAGAGTTGTACCGATACCGATATTACTTCTGCCGCTTGTGTTTGATATTAGAGCATTATCGCCGATAGCAATATTACTGTCGCCGCTTGTTACTTGAGTTAAATTGTTGGGACCGATACTGATGTTATTACTGCCGCCAGTTGTTAAATGGTCCATACTGCCGCTGCCTAAAACCAGGTTAGTATCTACAAACTGCAAACGGCCGACAGTGGTATTGTCACGTTTAAAGGACAAATGGATTGGTAATGAAGAACTTGTATTCAATATTAAACGAGCTGCGTCATCAGTTTCCAATTTATTAGGCTGGCCTATCAATGCTATCTGGCTTTCGCCTGCACCGAAATAGGCATCGGATAAGTTCTCCGGAGAATAACGCCACGGGGACGAACTGTCCGATTTACTACGGGTCGTCATTACGGGAGCCATGGCAGCTAAAATTATGCTCATTATGAGCATCACAACCATCATTTCTGCCAGAGTGAACGCTGTAAAAGCCCGTTTGCTAAGGCTTAGAGGCGCCCCCCCCCCGAATTCACCAACATTAATCCGTGACACTTTTGTGCCACAGTCACATACTGAAATTTTCATACTTTCACTCCTTGTTTTTTACATTATAAACTATATTTTTTTTATTTTCAAGATATAAATTACCTGAACGAAACATTCTTGGTATATAAAGACAAAATATCAACTATATCAGAAAATTCTTTGTCTGAATAAGTTTTTTCGTTCATTAATCTTTTATCAAGAGTTTTTGAAGGTATGAATTTTTGTAAATAGTATTTTTTAGCCCCCTTAATAAGTTCGCCTATTGCAATAAAATCTTTTTTATCAAGCTGTGATTTAACAACGGTTGTCCTGAATTCATAGTCAACTCCTGAATTCATAATAATATTTATACTTTCTTTAATCTTTTCCGTGTCAATATTAACCTGAGTAACATCCTTATATTTGTAAAGCGGAGCTTTAATATCCATTGCAACATAATCAACAAAAGGTAAAACTTCTTTTAAAATTTGCGGAAATGTTCCGTTTGTGTCAAGTTTGACCAGAAATCCCATATTTTTTATTTGTTTGATAAAATCAGTTAATCCGTTTTGCAGACAGGGTTCACCGCCTGTAATAACAATTCCGTCAAGTTTCCCTTTTCTGGAATTTAAAAATTCAAAAAAACCGGCACTTGTCCATGCCGGCTCTTTTTTCATTACAATTAATTCAGGATTGTGGCAATAACCGCATCTGAAATTACATCCGTATGTAAAAACAATTGCGCTTATTTTATCGGGATAATCCAAAAGGGAAGTTTTTTGTACTCCTCCTATTTGCATTGGCATTCCCCTATTACAAATTCTTTTCTGTCCGAAAATTCTTTCTTTTTGCCTTTATTCCACTGCTGTACAGGTCTTATATAACCTACAACACGTGAATAAACTTCACATGACGCGCCGCAATCAGGGCAGGTAAAATGTTCACCTGCAACATAGCCATGGTTAGGACATATACTGAAAGTCGGCGAGAATGTAAAATAAGGCAGATGGTAATTATTACAAATCTTTTTAACAAGATTTTTCATAGTTTCCGTACTTTGAATTCGTTCACCCGCATAGATATGGACTACAGTACCGCCTGTATATTTTGTCTGCAAATCATCCTGATGATCAAGAACTTCAAATATATCATCCGTATAATTTACGGGCAGCTGTGTGGAATTTGTATAGTAAGCGTATTTTTCTTTATCAAGTTTAGCTAATCTGTAAGATGTACCTTCACCCGGAGTTGCTTCAAGGTTATAATTATTACCGGTTTCCTTTTGGAATTCAACGATTTTAGCTCTCATAAAGTCCATTACGTCAAGTGCAAACTGCTTGCCTCTAAAGCTTCCGATATCATCTCCGAGAAGGTTCAAACAAGCCTCGTTCATGCCAATCAAACCGATTGTTGAAAAATGGTTTTTCCAGTAAATTCCGAAACGTGCCTTAATATCTCTCAAATAGAATTTTGTATAAGGATATAAATCTTTGTCTGTCAAATCTTCCAGCAGCTTACGCTTAATCTCAAGGCTTTCTTTGGCGATTTCCATTTTTTGAGAAAGTTTTTCGAGGAATTCTCCTTTGGTTTTAGAAATTTCCGCAAGTTTTGGGAGATTAATTGTTACAACTCCCACAGAACCTGTAAGAGGATTTGAGCCGAACAAACCGCCGCCTCTGTATTCAAGCTCCCTGTTATCAATTCTTAAACGGCAGCACATTGAGCGTGCATCTTCTGGGGACATATCTGAATTAATAAAGTTTGAGAAGTACGGAATTCCGTATTTAGCAGCCATCTCCCACAAACCTTCAATATTTTTGTTGTCCCAGTCAAAATCCTTTGTAATATTATAAGTAGGAATAGGGAAAGTAAATACCCGACCGGAATTGTCGCCTTCCATCATAACTTCAAAGAATGCTTTATTAAGAATATCCATTTCTTTTTGGAATTCTTTATATGTACGTTCCTGCAATTCACCGCCGATAATAACAGGCTGATCCGCATAGTAAGAAGGAACCGTTAAATCCATTGTAATATTGGTAAAAGGAGTTTGAAAACCGACGCGGGTCGGAACATTCATATTGAAAACAAATTCCTGTACTGCCTGTTTAACCTGTTTGTAATCAAGATTATCATAGCTTATAAACGGAGCAAGCAGTGTATCAAAGTTTGAAAAAGCCTGTGCACCTGCGGCTTCTCCCTGCATAGTGTACATAAAATTTACAATCTGTCCTAACGCTGTTCTGAAATGTTTTGCAGGAGCACTTTCAATCTTTCCTTTTACACCCGTAAAACCTTCCGTTAACAAGTCCTTTAAATCCCAACCGACACAATAAACAGAAATAATATTCAAATCATGTATATGTATATCTCCGTTAAGATGAGCATTTCTGACTTCAGCGGGATAAATCCTGTTCAGCCAGTACTGCTTGCTGATTTCAGAAGCTATATAATTGTTTAAGCCCTGAATTGAATAAGACATATTTGAATTTTCATTAACTTTCCAATCCAATTGTTTCAAGTATCCTTCAACCAAATTCAAATTTGCATCTCTATCGGACGCAACAGGATTGGACATAAAAGCTCTTTTAGCAGAGTCTAAATTGACAACTTTGTTGTCGGTCAAAATTACATTGTTCATAATAAACATTTCTCCCAGATTTCCGTGGTAACATTAACCTCAGTAAGCATTCCGACTATCTCACCGTTTTCTCGGGAGGTCATGTATAAGTTTTAAAACATTATACAGAGGACACGGCTGCGGTCCAGTGTGGGAATTTCACCCATGCTTTCCTTACAGAAGTATTTATTATTTTATAACTTTGTTTAAAATTTGTCAACAAATCATTAGATTTATTTGACATGATTATTTTCTTATTTTACGATTTTTACATAAAGAGGGAATGGAGTGGACATCTCCAGCTGTGCCGCAACCGTAAAAGCCGGAATACTCGGAAAAACTTAATTCCTGCGAGCATCGGGAATAAGATATATTTTTCTCAGTTGTCCTCTAATGAATTAAGAATTATCCAGAGGATTTTTTAATGTCACTGACAGCCGTAAAGACTAATAATGCAAGAGTGGGAACATGCCCGCACGGATTGCCTTTAGGTGCATGCCCGATTTGTAACGGCATGGGGGGCGGAATGAAAAAAGCAGACTTTTCCGCAAAACCCGGTGAAATGAGCTGGAATGAATGCGCCGCAATAGGAGCATTTTTGAAGGCCCAGCAGAATGCAAAGCTTCAACGGGAACAGGATGCACAAAATTTTGCAAAAAACATTCAGGCTTTCCAAAATGCATTAATGAATTCAAGTCAAAAATTAGCTGACATTGCAGGGTTCTTTTCGAATAACACACCCGCAATAATTGCAAAACCCGTGAACTTTGTATTAAATACGGTTCTCGGCGGAATTGTAAGAACAATCGCAAATATTCCTGCAGCTATCTCAAATGCAATTCAGACATTACAGCAAAAACTGGCTGACATTTCGGATAAATTAACGGCAATGATAGGCGAATTAAAAGCATCTGTCGAAAAGAAAATATCGGAAGCTTTTAAAGATTTGAAAAAGAAAGTAAAATCTTTATTCTCAATATTCCAACCTCTTGATGCCGACAACGATGACAAGCAAATTGATGAAACAAAAAAAGCTTTTGAACTAAAAACATTTATACATGATTTATATAAAAAGCTTACCGAAGAAACAAAAAAGGATTTAGAAGAAAATGACAATAATTCCGCTTCGTGACAGTGAAACACTAAGACAGCAAAAAAATCTTACCGCAACACAAAAACGCGCAAATACAGAAACTAAAGAAGGTGTTCTGGTAAACAACTTTATAAAAGACTGTCCCGACTGCAAAGTAAATCTTGAAGATACATGCGACACTCTGGTAATCTCCGAAAGCTCAAAGATGCCGTCAAGACTATATGAAAAAAATCGTTCGTCAGAAAAAAGTATTCTTCCGATAAGTGCCGTAGCAACAGGAGTTATGGGGGCTATCGCTCTGCTTTCGGCGTTTGTAAAGCATAATACAAGAATTAATTCGACAATTTCCAATGAAAAAAGAATTTCAGATGTTACCAGAAACCTTGCGGTAAATGATGAAGGCACTCAAGCAATGTTTCAAATGGTCGTAAGCCCCACAAGAAAAACTATTCTTGCCGGCATAGGTGTGTTAACCCTCAGTGCAATGGCTTTTATGGGAAAAACATTTTTTGACGGTTTTAAAGATGTTTGGGTAAAAAAACGCGAAGCAGATATTCAAAAAGACATGCAGGAAAAATTAATTGATATAGAAACCCAGTCTTTTGCGGGAAAAATTCAGATAACCAGAAGCATGCTTTCTGAAAAAGCACGTGAATTCAGCAGATATCTTTCTGACGATAACGAAAAAATCCTTCCGAATTTCGGCAAACATCTTCGTTTTACAGGGAAAAACGATAATAAAAATATTAACAATAAAAAAAATAACAGCCTGAATTATTTTCTTCTCGGAGCGGGAACAGTAGCTGCAATAATCGGCTTAGGCTTTTTATCGCTTAAAAACTTAACCAAAAGCAAAGCATTGCTGGAAGATTATGTAAAAGACAGAAAAAACATAATTAAAGACATAGTAAAAAAATCAACCAATCTTACAAAAGAAAATGACAAGAAACTTCTGGAAGCGCATTTTCAATCCATAGATGCAAACGCAGCAACAATTAAAGAATATATGAAAGGCCTGAACTGGGATAAAGCGGAAGCCGAAGAATTTACACAAAAGCTTATCAAAAAATCCGAAACATCAACAACAAAAGTAAACGAAACCATAGGCGGCGACGGAACCCCGAAACCGACCTTCTATTCTCACGTTGACGACTACAGAGCATTTTTCTATAACTGGCTTCTAGATACAGGAAACAAGCAGTTTAAACAGTTATTCTTCGGTATTACGGGGCTCACCGCTCTGAGTTACGGCGGAAAGCTCGCTGGAGATGCAATTAAAGAAGTTCAGGTGAAAAAACTTAATGCACAAACCGAAGTCGAATTACAAAACAGACTTGTTTCAACCGAGCTCAGAAACTTTAAATCAAAAAAAGAAGCTGCAATACAACCTCTTGTTGACGAATTCTACAAACAGGCAGACAACGGAAAACCTAAAGAAGAGTTGAAAGTTATTGCAGATAATATATTATTTGAGATTAAAAACGGACCGCCTTTTGTATATTCATAAATCGGAGCATTAAATGTATATTCAGCCATATAACATTCACAATCAATATTTGCCTTGCAGGCTTCCTGAAGGAAACAGAAATTATACAATCGTTGACAAAAACAAAGTTGACTGTTTTGTTTCTCAAAAAGAAGCTGCACTGCCTTATCTTGCAGATATTTTAGCTCATTCAAACAATGAAGCGCAAATTGTAGAAACACTGCATATAGTGAATTCCATGCTCGATAACGGGGTTAAAGGAATTGATAAAATGTACCCTGTTTTATCACGTTTTAACAATACAACATCACCTAATATCCAAACTTACCTTGCGGGAATTTACAGAAAAACACAGGTTCCCGATGCATTCGGCCCGCTTGTAAAGATGTTAATTCAAAATTCACTGCGTCCTCAAACCTCTAATTTTGACCCTGACGAAGAAATCGGAGGAGCAATCCTGTCGTACATTTCAGACCGTTTCAGAAACCAGCCTCAAAAATAACATGTTACAAACTCTTAACATGATTTGTAACATGATTAAAGTTTTAAATCCCATGTGTCGATAACATGGATAAGAGTACTAAGTAAACGAAAGGAAGTTCGACAGCAATGGGAATGGCAGCGTCACAAGCTAGATTTTTAGGTCTGACAGCCAGAAAAACCAATGTTGAATTTGAAGGTCAACAGATTAACCAGCAAAGAACAACATTGTCAAACCAGTCTGCTAACTACTACAACGATTTGTTGGGTATGTCAGTACCTGTTCCGCCGTCTGTCGACGACTACACAAAAACTGTGTACTCCTTCCAGGACGGAGCATTAACAAACCAAATTACAGCAATGATTGCACAACCTGACGGAACATATACAGTAAGCTATATCAGACAATGGACTGATGATTTCTCAGTTGTAGGTGCTTCTACAAGCATTGTTAATACTACCGATAAAGAAAACGGACCTTATAAAGTCGGGGCAACAACACTTAGAACATTAGGAACTATCCCGACAAAAGCTGACGGTACATATGATTCTGCGACAGGCGGTTCTGACGAGTACCTTGAATCTCTATCTGCTGACCAGATTAAACAATTGCAGAAAGAAGAAGAAGAATATATTAAATTATTAAAAAGTAAATACGGTGATGATGATTACCTTGTAAGATATGTCAAAAACACATCTACAGGAGAATACAGTCCGTATTTCTATAAAAAATCGGATTTGAAAGGTGCAAATTATGATGATAACGGCAACTCTCAATCTAATATCAACTGTTACACAATAGGCAGTGAAACAAAAACAGAAGAAGTAAAAGCTTCTGTAGGCTGCGAAATTGAAAAGGACAGTTCGGGACGTTACATCAATATAACCATTCCACAATACGATGAAAACGGTGATCCTATTGAAGGAAGCGGCATAACTTATTCATTAACGACTTCCACAATTACTGATCAGGATGCATATAATGATGCAATGAACCAGTATGAATATGAAAAATATGAATATGATCAGGCTATTGACGAAATTAACGCCAAAATCGAAATTATTCAGGCTCAGGATAAAAACCTTGAATTAAGATTAAAACAACTCGATACCGAACAGGACGCAATTTCAACAGAAATGGATGCAGTTCAAAAAGTTATTGAGAAAAATACAGAAGGCACATTTAAAACCTTTGGTTAGGAGCGTAACCCGCCCTATTAAAAATAAAAAAAATTTTTCCTTTCCCTTTTTCCTATTGATTTTCCAACGACAAGCGCAAGCAAGTCGTTTTTCTTTTTTTATAAGCCTTATAATCAACACTGCAGTATAGTTTTATAAAAAAATTTTATGTTAAAATATTAATTATGAGCTTTCGTGAAAAATATTCTAAAATTCTTGATATTGTGCAAGAAGAAATAAAACAGGTTTCAGCAGGCTTAACATGCGGCGTTGACATTCAAGAGCCCTTGAAATCAAAACTTTTCGAATTGCTGAATGCTCCGTCAAAACATATAAGACCTCTGGTATCTTTTTTATATTTAAAGTCTCTCGGGCTTAATATCGACGAAAAACAAATTATGCTGCAAACAGTTATTGAACTCGTACATAATGCGTCGCTTATTCATGATGACGTAATAGACGAAAGCAGCATAAGACGAAATACTCAAACATTAAACAGTAAATTCGGCAACAAATTAGCTGTCATCTCAGGTGATTACCTTCTTTCAACAGCGCTTCACAGACTTGCGAAACTTAACTTAATTCCTCTTATAGAGATGTTTTCCGATACACTTGCCTGTATGTCGCACGGTGAAATAAAACAGCAATTCACAAAATATAAAATACCGACAATAGAAGAATATCTTGACAAAACCGCTGAGAAAACCGCAAAACTGTTTGAAACAGCAGTATGCGGGAGTTTGCTGCTGTCAAATTCATCAGAAAACGGAAAAGAATTTGCCGAAAGCTTTGGTATAGCTTTTCAAATTCGTGATGACTTAATCAATATTCAAACAACAAAAACCGATTTGAATGACGGCATATATACCGCTCCCGTAATCTATGCGGGATGTACGGAAAATTATACAGACGGTATTGAAAAAACTCGTTCTTTGTTAAATAATTACATAGATAATGCTTTTCGCGCAATAAATCATATAGAAGATAATAAATATAAAACGGCATTAACAGAGCTTTTAGGATTAATCAGAAATGAATAAAACAAAAGAATTTATACAAAAAGTCAAAGAAAATTATCTTAAAATAAATCCAATTGTAAGAGAGACCATAGAAACCATTATATTCGTAGTTGTAATGGTTATAATAATAAGATTTTTTATAGGTGAAATCCGCTGGATACCTTCGGCATCGATGCGCCCTACACTGATAGAAGGCGACAGAATTATTGTTGAAAGGTTTTCAAGATTTTATTCAACCCCGAAACGCGGTGACATAATGGTATTTTACCCGCCGTTTGAAAAGCTTAAAAATACACCCTGGAAAGTATTTTCACGTCTTACCGGTTTTTTCTGTAAAGATGTTGCATACATAAAAAGGGTAATTGCCACTCCGGGAGACATCTTTGAAATTAAAACCGATAAAGAAGGCAAAAGTATTGTTTATATCAATGGAGAGCCACTTCATGAACCATATATAAGAAGCGAATATTATGATAAACCCTGTACAAAAGATATGCTTTGCGGACCTGTGCAAATTCCCGAACATCAATATCTTATGATGGGTGATAACAGAGGAAATTCCTATGACAGCAGGTGGTGGGGATTACTTCCGGAAGACAGGTTTATCGGACGTGCAGTATTTCTTTTCTGGCCTTTAAACCGTATAAAAACATTCTAAAAAAAACGCCTTTAAAAGGCGTTTTTTACATTAATAAATGATAATACTTCATATAATCTGCCATTATCTGCGAACTTGTTGCGTTTGCGACAGTTGCTTTCATCTCTTGATTTCGGTCTGTTTCGGAAGATTTTTGAACTTTTTCGGTTTCTTTATTATCAGGAGCATTTTGTTGAATTCTTTCCTGTTCCTGAACTTGTGCTGCATATTCTTCAACCGCAGCCTGAATTTCCTGCATCCGCGCTTTGTCTCCCGAATACGAACCGGTTGATTCTATGCCGTTTTCCTGAAATTCCTGAAGAATTTGCGCCCATTCGTTATAATTTGTAACAGAGGTTCCCTGCGCTTGAGCTGCGGCCTGAGCCCGCCTCAATTCGTCTTCTGATTCAATACCGTCAACTTTTATAGCCATAGAATCTCTCCTTAATATTACTTCTAATATTATTAAGTATATTATTCCCGTCAGATTTCAGAAAATATAAAATTTGTAAAAAAAGTTAATAATTATAATTTGAAATTTAACAATTCGGATATAGTCATATTCAAAGCTATAAGAAAAAGAGTATTCCGCAAAAGAAACCGAAGAAGAAGTTGCCGCTAAAGACAAAGACATTTTTTGGACAAGATATTCACAATTTATACACATTACAAAACATAAAGGGACTAATATTAAGCCTATTTATGGAATGGACAAAAAATCAAAACTTACAACCGAAGGACAACTACCTTTCTTAATGCATCATCGTCATCCTGCTCAAATAATAATTCATGCGGATATTTATCAATAGATTTAAACGGGAGCAAGGGACCCAATGCGGTAGGAAGAGATATTTTCTTTTTCGGAATAACGAAAAACGGAATAAAGTCTCTGGGCTACAAAGGAGATACGGGAAGACCTTTTGAGCAATATTGCGTACACGGTCAAGAAGGCGCGTATAACGGTTACGGCTGCACCGCCTGAGTTATTTATAATGAAAACATGGATTATCTTCACTGCGACGGATTAGGCTGGGGCAAAAAAAATCGCTGCAAGTGAATTGTTTAATTAAACATTAAATAATTAGAATTATTAAGAAATTTTTACAAATATCCGAAAAGTTGCTTTAATAATGTTTTTTTAAGATTCAAGTAAACATTGTTAGTGTGCCGTTTTTAGAAAAACATTCATAAAAATTAAATTATTTTTTGCCCGTAAACATGTCTAAACCGCTTGCAAACAAATATTTTGCAAGTATGATTATAGTAACGCCTGAAAATAGGTGTATATTTAACAGCCGAATTTAACCGAATGAGGAAAACATGTCAAAAGACGTTATAGAATTAGAAGGTACAATTTTAGAGGCAATGCCGAACGCAATGTTCCGCGTAAAACTCGAAAATGACCACGAAATACTTGCCCACATTTCAGGCAAAATAAGAAAAAATTTCATAAGAATTTTGCCGGGCGATAAAGTAAAAGTTGAAATGACACCATATGATTTAAGCAGAGGAAGAATTACCTTCCGCCTAAAATAAATCTCACGTACAAACACAATATAAAGGAAAGAAAAATGAAAGTCAGATCATCAGTAAAACCAATGTGCGATAAATGCAAATGTATTAAAAGAAAAGGCAGAATCGCCGTAATTTGCGAAAACCCTAAACATAAACAAAGACAAGGTTAAATTTTGCGTAGAGCGGAGTGAACGAACTCGAAGCGGCGCGCAACGAAATGAGCGGAAATTTTATGTAATAAAATGGAGCGAATGACAAATACAATCTAAAAATAGTTGAATTGACGGACTTAAACGGTCAATGGTGAGGAAGTATTTAACCCTCATACACAAAAAAATCTAACAACCGGGGGCGGAAATAAGGAAACACAAGTTATAAAAATAAAAGGCAGTGTAATTGCCGGATAAAAAATAACAATCCGAAACCGCGCCGCAAGCCAAGAAAAGGAGAAAACAGAAAAATGGCAAGACTAGCAGGGGTAGATTTACCTCGTAACAAAAGAATGGAAATAGCATTAACATACATCTACGGTATCGGACCGACTAGAGCAAAAAAAATTCTTGATGCTACAAAAATTTCACCTGATTTAAGAACAGATGATTTAACAGATGAAGATATTAAACTATTAAGAAATGAATTGGCTAACTACCACATCGAAGGTGACCTTCGCCGTGAAGTTACTTTACACATTAAACGCCTTCAGGAAATCGGTTCTTACAGAGGCTTAAGACATAAACGCAACCTTCCCTGCCGCGGTCAGAGAACAAAAACAAACGCAAGAACAAGACGCGGTAAAAAAGGCTTAGCAATCACTAAAAAGAAAACAGTTTAGTAAAAATTATTAATTTATAAAAATAGAGGAAATAAAAATGGCAAGACCAGTAAAAACTAAGAAAAAAGAAAAAAAGAACGTATTGCAAGGTGTTGTACACATCCAATCAACATTTAACAATACAATCGTAACTTCAACAGATACTCAGGGTAATGCTATTGCTTGGGCAACAGCAGGTGCTACAGGTTTTAAAGGCGCAAGAAAAGGAACTCCTTTTGCAGCTCAATCAGCAGCTGAACTTGTTGCTAAAAAATCAATCGACCAGGGTATGAAAAAAGTTGAAGTTCATATCAAAGGGCCGGGTTCAGGCAGAGAAACAGCTATTAGAGCAATCCAGGCTGCAGGTTTGGAAATTACATTAATTAAAGACGTAACTCCGATTCCTCACAACGGATGCCGCCCGCCGAAAAAACGTCGTGTTTAATACGATACAGAGTAAATGAAATATAACCGGCAGGGGCTTGCTTAAAAGCCAAAACAGCAAACCATAGATGCCCTGCCACAACCAAAAGGAGAAAATTAAAAAATGGCTAGATATACAGGACCATCAAATAAATTATTCAGAAATAAAAAAGTTAAAGATTTGTCTAACAGAAAATTAACTTCTTCTATGAGACAAACTGCTTCAGGCCAGCATGGCGCCGTAAGAAAAAAACTTTCTGAATATGCTATTCACTTGGCAGAAAAACAAAAAATCAGATTTACTTATCTGGTAAGTGAAAAACAATTCGCTAAATATTATAAAGAAGCAGCAAGAAGAAAAGGGGTAACAGGTACAATCCTTTTACAAATCCTTGAATCAAGATTAGACAACGTTCTTTACAGAGCAGGCTTGGGTATTACACGTAAACAGACAAGACAAATCGTAAACCACGGTCATGTTCTTGTTAACGGTAAAAAAGTTGACATTCCATCTTACCTTGTAAAAGCAGGTGATGTAATTACCATTAAATCAAAAAGCAGCGCATTTTTAAAAGGCGTAACAGAAATGATTGACATGGCTTGCGCACCGGCTTGGATGACAATCGATAAAGAGGCTCTAAAAATCACTTTCGACAGAATTCCTGAAAGAGAAGAATTAGACCCTGACTTCAAAGAACAACTTGTAATCGAGTACTATTCTAAATAGCGTGAGCGAGCTAAGGGCGAAGGCTGGAGTTGACTTTGCGAAGGCAAAGACAAGCAGAGCCGGAGACCCGTTAAACGCGAGCGAGCAAGACAGCGAAAACTGTCAAACCATTAGTTAACAACAACTAGGAGATTAAAAAATGGAATTGAAAATTAAATGTGTTAATACAACAACAAGTTCTGACGGTTCACAATACGGTAAATTCGTAATCGAACCATTGGAAAAAGGCTTTGGTACAACAATCGGTAACTCTTTAAGACGTGTACTTCTTTCAAGCCTTGAAGGAACAGCTGTTACTTCAGCAAGAATAGAAGGTATTACTCACGAATACACTGCAATTCCGGGTGTATTGGAAGATGTTATTGATGTAATGCTTAACCTTAAAGGATTGGTTGTAAAAACTGATTCCAAAGAACCTCAACATTTAAGAATAGATGTTGATCGTCCGGGTGCAGTACTCGCAAGTGATATCCAGCTTCCTGCAGGTGTTAAAGTTGTTAACCCTGACTGGTTGATTTGTACGGTTGCTGATGGCGGAAGCTTCCACGCCGACGTCGTTGTTGAAACCGGTAAAGGCTATGTGGCTCACGACGTTCCCAGAGATTCTAAAGGCGTTTCAATTGATGTTCTTCCTATTGATGCAACATTCATGCCTATCAAACGCGTTAGCTACACTGTAGAAAGCACACGTGTCGGTGATTCTATCGACTTTGACAAATTAACTCTGGAAATCTGGTCTAACGGTTCAATTGATGTAACTAATGCATTAAGCCAGGCTTCAAATCTTTTGATTGACCACTTCATGCAAATCGCATCAATCACAGGTCAGCCTGTAATCGCACCTTCAATGACTATTGAAGAAAAAGTTGAAGACGATACAAACGCTCCTACAATGACAATTGAAGAATTGGAACTTTCAGTAAGAGCATATAACTGTCTGAAACGCGCAAGCATTAACTCAATGGCTGAACTTTTGAAAAAATCGGAACATGATTTGTTAAATATTAAAAACTTCGGAAAGAAATCTTCTGACGAAGTTATCGAAAGACTTCACCATTTCGGTTTAGACTTAGCTCCAAACCCTGAAGTTGAAGAAGAAGTATAAAAAAAATAGAAAAATCTTCAAAGCAAAACAGATGCGAGAAGACAAGTTTCTAAATGCACAAGATTATATATAAGAATATACTTTGAGTGCGTTAATTGAAAAAAGCGTTAATACCAATTTAGTTGAATATATACATAATTGTTAGAAGCGCAGAATTCAAAATCGTAAGCTATGTTAAAAAATAAAGGAATAAAGAAATGAGACACCAAACTAAAAAACATACGCTGGGAAAGGCAAAGGATCAAAGAGATGCTTTGTTACGCTCCTTAGCAACCGAACTTTTTGTACATGGTGAAATCAAAACAACTATGGCCAGAGCAAAAGCTTTAAGACCATATGCGGAAGAAATTATCACCCTTGCAAAAAGAGGCGACTTACATGCACGCCGTCAAGCAGCTAAATTCATTTTTGACAAAGAAACAGGAAAATATATGGATTTAGCAACAGGCGAAGTTTTTGAAACACCTTCTGCTGATAAAAAATTAGCTGAAGAAACAGTTTTAAGAAAACTTTTCGTAATCATCGGCAAAAAATATTCTGACCGTCAAGGCGGTTATACAAGAATATTCAGATTACCGCCAAGACGCGGCGACGCTTCTGAAATGGCTTTAATCCAACTGGTATAAGCCTATGCGTTATACGCTTCAGGTTCAGTATATCGGTAAAAACTATGCCGGAAGCCAAATTCAATTTGAAAACGGTATAGAAATAAATACCCCGACTATACAGGGAGAACTTGAAAAAGCAATCAGTACATTGATATTCGGTGATACCGAAAATAATAACCGGCAATTTAAAACAGTCTTTTCCGGAAGAACTGACAGAGGTGTTAACTCACAAGGACAGGTAATTCATTTTGACACAGATAAACCTATTGTTGCTTCAAAGTTTGTCTACCAACTCAATGAAATTTTGCCTAAAGATATCTCAGTCAGTGATTTGAAACAGGTTGATGACAGGTTTCATGCTCAAAAATCGGCTAAACGCAGACATTACAGATACGTTTTTATTAATCGTAAATGCAAAAACGCGTTTGACGGAGATTTAATGAGAATAAAATATGACATCAATATTGAAAGAATGCAGCAAGCTTTGAATTATCTTCTCGGCGAGCATGATTTTTCAAGTTTCAAGAGTTCCGGAACGCTGAACCCGAGCAAGGTCTGTTTTATAGAAAAAGCCGAATGTAAAAAAGAAGACGATTTTGTGATTATTGATATTGTAGGAAACAGGTTTCTTTATAATATGGTAAGAACTATCGTCGGAACCCTTTTAGAAATAGAAGGTCATAACCGTTCCGCAGAATATATGAAACAGGTTCTTGAGGCTTGCGACAGAAAAAAAGCGGGGCAAACAATCAGTCCTTACGGGCTGACATTAATGAAAGTAGAGTACTAATAAAATACTAAAAGAAGGAAAATAAAAATATGAAAACATATTCAGCAAAACCTCTTGAAGTTGAAAGAAAATGGTATCTGATTGATGCTGAAGGAGAAATTCTCGGCAGATTGGCTACCAGAATTGCAAATATTTTAAGAGGAAAAAATAAACCTGAATATACACCAAACGTTGATACAGGTGATTTCGTAATCGTAATCAATGCTGACAAAGTTTTGGTTTCAGGTAAAAAAGAAACTGATAAAATTTATTATCACCACACAGGATATCCGGGTGGTTTAAAATCAGCAAGCGTAAAAGAAGTACGTGAAAAAGATGCAAGACGTTTAATTGAAAAAGCAGTTAAAGGCATGCTTCAACACAATACTTTAGGAGATACTCAATTCACTAAATTAAAAGTGTATAACGGATCAGAACATCCGCACGCTGCTCAAAAACCAATCGTACTTGAAAAAGAAGGAGGTAACAACTAATGGCTGATAAGGAAATCATGGCTACAGGAAGAAGAAAAACCTCTATTGCGGTTGTAAAACTTGTTAAAGGTAAAGGCAGAATTTTTGTTAACGGTAAAACATTAAAAAACTATATCGGTAACAGACCTGCAATTGAAATGTTAGTATACAGACCTCTTGTATTAACAGATAATCAGGAAAAATACGATGTAAGAGTTAAAGCAGTCGGCGGCGGTGTTGTTGCACAATGCGGAGCTATCAGACATGGTATTTCAAGAGCTCTTGTAAAAGCTAACGAAGAATACAAAAATGTATTACGTTTAGAAGGATTGTTAACACGTGACCCGCGCGTTAAAGAACGTAAAAAATACGGACGTAAACGTGCAAGAAAACGTTTCCAATTCTCAAAACGTTAATATTCAACAAAGTATCAAAATATATACAGAAAGACGGTTTGCAGCAAACCGTCTTTTTTAATGTTAACAATTGTAACGAAAAATCTAACTTATGAAATCGAAACTTTTTAAAATACTTTATATGTATAAGAGAGAATAAAAACAAAAAATAAGGAGAGACGAGATGACTTTTTTAGCAATTGATGCACAGAAAAATTTATTTACGTTGCAGAAAAGCCAGCTGCAATTCGAACAAACATTAGTAATGAGCAGAGCAAACTATATTACTAAACAAATGGGTTACAGAGCACAGGAGCTTGAGGACTATGACACTGATCCGGATGATGATCCGACCTACATTGCGTTACAGCAGGAAGAGTCGTATCTGGAAACAAGGCAGGATTCCTTAGATTCTCAGATAAGCTTAATGGAAAACGAAATTTCCAGCTTGAAGAACCTTGTTAACAATAACATCAAAACATCTTGCAGCTTGAACTTAATCGGCAGTTAACGGCTAAAGCATAATCGGGGCCGCAAAACTTTCACACGCCCCGTCCCGCTTAAAGTTCAACTATTAAATAATTCAACGGTATTAAGCATTAATGATGCAATCGTCATCGGGCCTACACCGCCCGGTACAGGTGAAATGTATGCGGCGATTTTTGAAACTTCTTCAAAATTAACGTCGCCGCGAACTTTCCCGTTCTCGTCTCTATAAATACCGACATCAATAACAACACAATCAGATTTTAACATTTTTTCCCCTATAACATTTTTCCCTACTGCTGACACAATGATATCAGCAGTTTTTGTTATATCGGAGAGATTTTTTGTATGGCTGTGGCACATAGTGACTGTTGCATTTCTTTGCAGAAGCATTTGAGCTACAGGTTTGCCCACAAGATTTGAACGGCCGACTACAACCGCATGTTTACCGGAAAGTTCAATGTTATATTCATCTAATAAAAGCAATATTCCTTTTGGTGTACAGGGATAGACATAAGGCTCTTCACCTGCAAAGAGTTTCCCCATATTATACGGCGTTAATCCGTCAACATCTTTTTCAGGCTTTATTGCATCAATAATTTTAAATTTATCAATATGTTCCGGTAAAGGAAGCTGAACAAGAATTGCTGTTACTGAGTTATCGTTATTAAGTTCTTCTATCTTTGACAGAAGTTCGTTTTGTGAAATGTCAGACGGATAATTTATGACAACAGAATTTATTCCGAGATTTTCAGCAGTTTTTTTCTTATTTCGCACGTAAATCTGGCTTGCAGGATCATCTCCTGCGAGAATAACAGCAAGTGTCGGTTTCTCAGGCATTTTATCAAGCTTAGCCTTCAAATCACAGAATATTTTATCTCTTAATTTTTTACCGTCTAAAATTATTGCCATTTTACCTACTCTCTGACCTGCGGAAGATTTAATCTGAAATAAAACTGTTTAATTGCATCCTGAATGATTTTAGAATCTCTTTCCATCGGATGAAATTTAAGTTCATTATCAACGGGAATTACGCCGAGCACGTCAAGGTCAAAACGTTTTAAAAGCTCATAAACCGAAGGCAAATTTGTATTATCAACCTTATTTATTACAACACCGAGTTGATTTCCCGCAGCATATTTCGCACTGAATTCTTCTATACGTTTTGCAAGATGAGCACTTTCATCAGTCGGGTTTGCGACAATAATCGTTGTATCAATATCCGTATCCACAAGCTGATTTAAGTATTTCAAATCAAATTCACAGTCGAAAATTACAATATCGTATCTTTCTATAAGCTTAAGAACAGCATCATTAATCTGTCCCGTAATAGGGCAGCGGCAGTCTTTGGAGCCCACAAACCATGAAACAATAATATCTACGTTTTCATCAAGTGAAACAACAATATCTTCCATTGCCCATTCGACAAATTCCTGTTTTGACATGCCTTCGGGAATACCTGTTTTATATTCATGCTTTCCGCTTCTGATACCGTAAATCGTATTTCGAATATCAAGCCCGAAACTATGAGCTAACTCGCTTGTCAAATCATTATCGAACAAGAGAATTGATTTTTCAGGGAAGTATTCCTGAAAAATTCTTAAAAATGCCTTTGTAACAGTAGTTTTTCCGCTTCCGCTTTTTCCTGTTATTGCTAATTTAAAAGTCAAACTTTATACCTTTCTCTCAAACTCTCTGATAGCTTTCTCGTCAAATCCATCGCCTTTTGAGCCAGTTCTTCACTCAAGCCCCCTGCACCGCAAGAAGGTGTAACAAGAGAATTTTCAATAATAATTTTCTCATCAATACCTTTTTCCGTCAAATACTTAACAGCTTTATCAAAAACAGAAATCATAGAACTTAAATCTGCCTTCTCCAAAACTTCCGGATGAAGTGTCGGAACAACTCCCCACGCAATTTTACCGCCTGCTTTAAGAAATTCTTCCAATTCTTTGCTAAAAAGACTTAAATTTTGTGCAAATGTATATGCATCAAGATTAATAATATCAACACCCGCATTTACAGGCATATTCCAGTCGCATTTGCCGCAGCAGTGAATTGCACTTAAAGCTCCGTTTGCCTTTATAAAATCCGAGATTTCTTTTATCATCTCCGTAACTTCGTCAGATGAAATCGTAATATAAGCGGAAGTTCCCAGCTGTGAAATCGACGGTTCATCAATAAAAATTATCGGGACTGTATCAGGGCAGGCTTTCTTAATCTCTCTAATCTGCCATAAGGCCTTTAATGTAAGCGTTTTTATAATAATTTCTTTCAAGGTTTCATCATAAAAAGCACATTTGCCTGATTTATCAACAAGAGTTGTTGAAAGAGTAAAAGGTCCGACAATTTGTCCTTTTGCATAAACAGGTTTTGTATTTTTAACGATTTTTATGAATTCCGGAAATGCACAGGAATAATTTATTGCATATTTATCCAGGGCTTCACAAGTAATATCGGACGTGATTTCCTCATAATCCGCAAAAAACTGCTCTATATCTTCGAAAAACTTATCGCTTTCCGTCTCAAGATAAGTTTTGCCTGTATCTTTGTCAATAAAAAACGAAGGCATATTTTCCAAAAATTGAAAAATCATGTCTTCGTTTTTATTAATCTTAGTAAGCTGAGGCCAAAACGGAATTTTGTTAAAATCTTTTTTAACGAGTTCCATTGCATTTTCTAAATTGATATGAGGTAAAGAACCTATTGCTAAGCATTCAAGTGTCAATTTAGAATTTTCAGCCATTTGCACCTATTCTTCAGTTTCTTCAACCGCTTCTTCTTCAACAGATTCTTTAAGAACTTCGGAAGCTGTTACAACAACTGCCAATTCACATTTAACTTTAGAAGTTAATTTAATTAACATTGTGTATTCACCGACTTTGTTAATCGGAGCGTTCAAAGAAACATTTTTTCTGTCAACTTCGATACCTGATTTATTTTGTAATTCTTCTGTTAATTTTTTAGTAGTGATAGTACCGAACAATTTACCTGATTCGCCTGCTTTTGCAGAAAGTTCAAGTTTGCCGAACTCTTCGATTTTCTTAGCTGTTTCTAAAGCTTCAGCGTGTAATTTTTCCTGTTTAGCTTTAATTCTTGCCAAATTCTTTTCTCTGTTTTCCAAAGCACCTTTAGTAGCCACTTCCGCTACTGATTGGGGAAGCAAAAAGTTTCTTGCGTAACCGTCTTTAACATTAACGATATCGCCTGCTTCGCCGAGGTTTTGAACATCTTTTTTTAATATAACCTGCATTTTATATCTCCTTTTCTATTTATATCTCGCAAGTAAGCCTATACTACAATAAACACAAATTATTGTCGAGTATTTTTTTCAGATTGTAAAGATAGACGTTGACAAAAAAGGGAAAATAGTAAATAATAATTTTATATTATTTAAGTAAGAGGAGCTAAAAATGAATTATATTAAAGCATTGAACTGCCCCCCCCCCGAAAAAACAGCGATGTAACAACATTTTCAAATGCATTTACTCTTGCGGAAGTTTTAATAACACTGGGTGTAATCGGGGTAACAGCAGCTTTAACCATACCGGGATTAATTGCCAAATATGATGAAATGGTTATGGTAAACAAACTAAAGCGCACATACTCGGAGCTTGCTAACGCCATTGATTTAAGAAAAGCAGAGCTTGGTACGTCAGATTATGCCGAACAATTTAATCCGGATTTATCAGCTATGGAACAATTAGAGGGCTTTACTAAGTATTTGAATGTAATAGAAAAATGTTCTTCCGCTTCAAAAGGCTGCGGAGGTACATATAAAGTAATGCCGAAAACTCGTACAAATGATGGTTACGGAAATGTTAAAATAACAACTGTAAATTCGGACAGGGTCATATTAAATGACGGGACATTAATATGGTTTGGAAAAAGAAGCTGGAAAGGAAATTGCGAAACTACATATGCACGCTATGAAAAAGATGAAAACGGGAATTACACTAATTTAGTAGATGGGAAACCTGTCCCCGAGTACTATACTGCACAGCATTGTGCCGAAATATTTTTTGATATAAACGGTCCGAAGAAAGGCAGAAATCAATACGGGTATGACTGCTACAGTTTTGCCGTTACTCCGGGGAAATTAGATCAGCACTCGGGATACGGAGGTTTATATGACACTATGAGAACAGGAAAACTGAATTACGAAAGATATTCAGCCGGTAAATATTAACTATTTTATTGCAGGGAAATAGTATTTCACCCCGTTATCAGAACGCCATCTTACATAACCGGTCTTAGGCACTCTGTCTATATCCATCACGCTGACAAGTGCCCAATTCCCGCGCATAACGTTTAAATTAATCTTTTGAGGCATATTAATAGTACCGACAATTTGTGATTTGTCATCAGTAGAGGTATGCAAATCTTTCGCTTCTGCAGGAGCTTCTTTCAAAAGCGTCAAACCGTATTTTTTTCCGTACATATTATAAAACATTATCCAGCTCATAAATCTGTACGGGTCATCTTTTTTTATCCAGCCTTTAGCTCCTGTTGAATTGTTATAAATCACCTGAACCCAATCTTCTGTTTCATCGGTTACGGCCAGCAAGCCCAAATTTTTTGACGGGACAAAGACTACAAATAAATCTTTAGCTTTAACGCTTTCGGGAAAAATCTTTTCACCTATCCAGCTTATACTGTGAACAATATTAGCAGTTTGCGTCGGCTCCTTGTACAGAACAATCTCACTCGGTGCCTGATAAAGCCCTAATGTATTTGTCTGTTCAATGCTGACATACTGCGGAACAACATTATCACAGAAGCCCTGCACAGGCATAAGTAACATTACAGCTAATATTAAGAAAAGTTTTTTCATAAATTATTTCCCCTTTTGAAGAAAAAATCATTCTCTGAATGAAATTTCAGCATAAGCCTTCTGAAGTTTTGCACGAACATTATTCATCTGCCGTTCGATAATTTCATCAGTCAATGTAGCATTTTCATCCTGCATTTTTATACGAAAAGCAAGACTTTTACAGCCTTTTTCAATATTTTCGCCCTGATAAACGTCAAAAACTTCGCTTCCTTTAAATATATTTTGCTGAACAGCTCCTTTAATAACTTTTTGAATATCATCAAAGCTAACTTCTTCGTTGATTACAAATGCCAGGTCACGGCGGACTTCAGGGAATTGCGGAAGTTTTTTATATCTTGCAGTGTGTTCTTTAACAATAGAAATTATTTCATCCAGATTAATTTCAAACATGAAAACATCCTGTCCTTTAATTTTCATCTTATCTTTTAAAAGCGGATGAATTTGTCCGAAATAACCGATAGGTGTAAGATTTTTGCCTAGCACATTTACTTTTGCGCTTCTGTAAGGATGCATATAATCAACATCTTCACAAGGTGTTAACTTAATCCTTTTAGCAACCCCGAGTTCATCAAAGAGTTGTTCAATAATACCTTTAACAGTATAAAAATCGGTTTGAGTTTTAACCTGCCATTTGGAATTTTCGGTTTCACCTGTCAAAACACCTGCAAGAACTCTTGTTTCTTTTACTCCTGATGATTTTTCATCCGCAGGGCTGACAATTGTATAAGTTTTACCGGTTTCATACGCCCAGAAAGTCTTTTGACCGTTATCGTAATTATATTTCAAACAGTTTAAAACACTTGCCGCCATACCCTGCCTGAGCATTGCAGACTCTTCGCTTGCCGAATTTAAAACTTTAACAGCCTTAGCGTCATCATAAGTCTGCATATATTTATCAAGCAGCGGCTTGCCGATTAATGAAGTTGTGATAATTTCGTTCAGCCCTGATGAAAGCATAAGTTCATTAACTTTTTTAATAACTTTTTCTTCCAATAAAATTTCAGCGGTTTCATTTTTGCGCGGCAAAGTCGGTGTAATTTTGTCATAGCCGTTAATACGGGCAATTTCTTCAATTAAGTCAATTTCTCTTGTAACGTCACCTGCTCTGAACGAAGGAACCAAAAATTTTGCAGCAGCATCATTTCCGCCCAATTTTTTGAACCCGAGTTTTTCAAGTATAGAAACACATTTTTGAGGAGCAATTTCACATCCCAGCATTCTTTTAATTTGAGCGTATCTCAGAGTAATTTCTATCGGTTCAAGTTCATTTTTACCTGCTTCCACAACTCCTTCGATTTCCGCATCCGCAAGTTCGGTCATCAATTGCATTGCACGCATTAAAGCAGGTTTTATTGCTTCAATATCTATTCCGCGTTCGAACCTTGCGCAGGCTTCAGAGCGGTAACCGACGCTTCTTGCGGATTTTCTGTTGCTTGCGGGAGTAAAATATGCAGCTTCCAATGCTATGTTTTTTGTGTTATCGTCAATTTCGGAATTTTCACCGCCGAAAACACCGGCAAGGCAAACACCTTTATCTTTATCGGCAATAAGTACGCTGTCGGTTGTCAATTCTCTTTCCACACTGTCGAGAGTAACAATTTTTTCACCTTCTTTTGCACGTCTTACGCACAAGTATCCGTCCAATTTATCTGCATCAAACGCGTGAAAAGGAGTTCCATACTCAAGCATTACATAATTTGTAATATCAACTACGTTATTAATAGCGCGAACACCTGATGCAATAAGTCTTTTTTGCATCCAGTCAGGCGACGGCTTAATTTTAATATTTTTCAAAATGCCGAGCGAATAATATTTACATACGTCATTATCAATAATTTCGACTTTAAAGCTGTCAGTTGACAAATCTCTTGTGCATTCGAGCGGAGAAAATTTAAGAGGTTTATCGAAAATTGCGCTTAATTCTCTTGCAACACCGATAACAGACATCTGGTCGCCTCTGTTTGCAGTAGGCGCAACATTCAAGATATAATCTTTGTCAAATCCTAAAACATCTTCAGCATTTTCACCTATTTTTACATCAGGAAAAATCCTGTTAAGGATTAAAATTCCGTCTTCTTCCTGATAACCGCGTTCTGAAACACCGAGTTCATCTGCGGAACAAAGCATCCCTTGAGATTCCACTCCTCTGATAACTGCGGGGGTTAAAGTAAACATTTCACCGGTTTTTCTGTCCAATACCTGCGAACCTACTGATGCGTAAGGAACAATCTGACCTTCCGCAATATTTTGAGCGCCGCAAACAACTGTTTTTAATCCTTCTCCTGTATTTACGGTTACAAGATGAAGTCTGTCCGAATTCGGATGATTATCAATTTTTTCTATTTTAACGGTTTTTATATTGGTAAATTTCGGCTTTAATTCTTCTACAGCTTCAACTTCCAAACCGCTCATAGTAAGTTCGTGAGCAATTCTTTCAACTTCTATATCAGATAAATCAACAAATTCGTTTAACCAGTTTAATGATACTTGCATTTTCTATAATTCCCTCTCATTTAATAATTCTATAACTGAATAATACAATAAACCGCCTTGAAATACAAATCATATTTTATGTTATAATTTGGCTATGAAAAGAGCTGCGGTATTTGCACATTATGACAAAGACGGTTTTGTAAAGGATTATGTTCTTTATTATTTAAAGGAACTTAAAAAGATTGCCGGTACAATAGTATTTGTTTCCTGCTGTAATTTGAAAAATGCGGAATGTTTAAACGGACTTGCAGATAAAATTATTGCGGAAGAACATAATGAGTACGATTTCGGTTCGTATAAAAGAGGCTTTCTGCATCTTCAAGAAAGGTTAAATGAGTTTGATGAGCTTATATTTGCAAACGACAGCTGTTACGGGCCTTTGTATCCGCTTCAAAATATTTTTAATAATATGAATGATTGTGATTTCTGGGGAATTACAAAAAATAATTACGGATACAAAAAAAATATAGGGCATTTCTTTGTCAAACGTCCGCACATTCAAAGTTATTTTATTGTGTTTGGAAAAAATGTTTTTACAAAAGACTTTTTTGCAGATTTTGTAAACTCAATAAAACATGAAGAAAGTAAAAAACTTGTTATATCAAATTATGAAATAGGTCTGACAGAACTTCTTGTTCAAAAAGGTTTCAAATATAAAACCTTTATTAATGCTTACGAAAATATTAATAACGTAACGATTTTAAAATGGCGTGAGATTATAGAAAAATATAAAATGCCTTTTATAAAAAAATCTCTTTTTGACCTTAAAAATACTGATGCAGCAACGATTGAAAATTATGAAACATTACTCGAAGATTACCCGAAAAACTTAATAAATCTGCCGAGAAATATTAACAAAAAAATTCCGTTCGGAATAAAAAAACTGATATTTTCTGCTCTTGCAAACTTTCCTTTTGCAATACGAAAACCCTTTGCCATATTAATAAACAAATTATTTCCCTTTGTTAAAGATTAGCTTTTTAGTGTTCTTTTTAATCTGCTGCAAGTGCCAGATAATTTGAGCAAACGGAATAAACAAAAGTATCAGAGGATTTTTGTATTTTTTAAACATTTCAAAATATATTTTCATCTGCAGTTGTTTAGGTGAATTATGCTTTGATTTATAAATATAACTGTCTGTATGCAAACGCCATTCAGTCAATATTTCAGGCAAATAATAAAATTTCCCGCCGTAAGCCAGCTGAACCCACAGCCACCAATCCAGAAGACAATCCATCGGAGGATTAAAACTTATTTTCAGTAAATCTTCACGCCTGGCCATTACCGATGAAAATGTAAAAATCTTATTGCTGAGATAAAAGTTATAAAACATATTTTGAGGATAAGTTTTTTTTCTGAGCAAAGAGCGGGTTTTCTGCAAAGCAATTGTAAAATCTCTAACCTTTTCTTCATCGCCGAAAAACTCGCAGTCATTAAAAATTAAATTTACATCTTTATATTTTTGAGCAATCCTGACCTTTTTTTCAACATTATCAGGTTTTAAAATATCGTCACTTTCCAAAAAAACAATCCATTCACCCGAAGCGTTTTCAATCCCGCGCTTAACCGTTTTCTGCAAACCGAGATTTTTTTCATTAACAAATAATTTAATCCTTTCATCATTAAAAGATTTTATAGCTTCAATGGAATTATCCGTTGAACAGTCATCAACAATAATAAGCTCCCAATCTTTATACGTCTGGTTCAATACCGATTGTATCGCCTCTTTGATGTAATCCTGATAATTATAACTTGCTGTAACAACGGATACTTTCATAAGTCTATCATACAACAAAAAAATCACTCCTATTGAATTAAAGGAGTGATTTATATTTATGTGTAAATTTTAAAATTTTTAGTGATTATTCTATTGAGCAAACTGTTTATCAATTTTAGCGAAACTTGCTTCTATAGAATTTACATATCTCTGGCAAGATTCTTTATCCTGTATCCAATGCGGAAGAATTTCTTTTTGTTCTTTTGTTAATTTTACATTTTCTGCAGAGTTTGCATATTCTTTAACCACATCATATTGTTTATTATTTAAGCCTGCATTTTCTAAAACTTTTGATTTTTTAAATTGAGCAGGATCATAATTCGCAAAAGCAGCTTGAGCATCTGAAATCATTTCATCACGCTGAAGAGAAGTTAAATGAGATTTATCAAAAGTAGCTGCATGATGTCTGTGAGCATCATTTGCTGCCTGTTCTTTTGAGTAAGTTGCATAACGTTTATTCTGCAATTCTTCAGCTGCTTTTTCAGTTTTACCAGTTAATTTGTCTTTTAACTTAACTGCTTTTCCGGTAATACTGTTCCAAAGTTTAACACCGCTTTCACCGATTGCAACGAATACATTTTTTACCTGACTCATAAAGCCGAGTTTTTTACCTTGTTCAGCAACGGCTTTTGTTAATTTACCTTTACCGACGGCAAGGCTTAAACCAACATAAGCAGCTGTAAGAAGTCCGCCAATACCTGCTGCGGCTTTTACATTTTTATTGTCTTTTTTGAATTCAAAATCCTGTCCTGCTTCAATTTTGTCTGCATTTTTAACCAGTTGTTTTTTGAATTCATCCTGAGATAAAGTTTTAATTTTACCTTGAGGATTAGTAACCTGAATTTTACCCTGCTGGGTCATTTCGACTTTGTTACCGCCTATTGCTAATGCGGGTCCGATTGTCATGTTGTCTGCCATAAACTTTTACCTTTCAAAATTTACACACTTGTTATGCCTTCATGAAAACACGTCAAGAAAAAAAATGCCAATTTTTAATCAAATATTAACAAATATTTACAAAAAATACTACCCCTTATTTTCGGGGTAGTATTTAAGCTCTCTCTTATTAATATTAAATTATGAGCATCCCGAATATCCGCATTTCAGGCAGATAAAACATCCTTCTGCCATTTGAATTTCGTTGCCGCATTCGGGACATTTTACCGTTTTAATTTCTCCTGTCGGTTCTTCCGATACTTCTTCAACAACAGCTTCTTCAGCTTTTGCCTCTTCCGATTTCTTTTTGTCATCGAGGTTCATCGGCTGGAACTGGCGTGAATTGTTTCTGTAAACAGTTATACCTTTTAAGTTATTTTCATAAGCTAAGATATAAGCTTCTTCAATATCTTTGCGTGTAGCGTGTTCTTCAAAGTTAACTGTTTTAGAAACCGCGTTATCTGTGTGAAGCTGGAATGCCGCCTGCATTTTAACATGCCAGTAGGGAGATACATCGTGAGCCGTTACAAAGATATGTTTTGCACCAGAAGGAACTCCGTCAACATGTGCAACTGAACCTGTTTTTGCAATTTCTTTCATCAATGCTTCGGAATAGAAGCCATGCTCAACAGCATAATCTTTGAATATCGGGTTAACCTCAAGCATTTCTGTTCCGTCCATAATTAATCTTGAAAATACAAGACCGAACAGAGGTTCAACACCGCCTGATGCCGATGCAATCATTGAAATTGTACCTGTCGGCGCAATACAAGTTGTTGTCGCATTTCTGATACCGAATTTTGCAATCTGCTCATCAAGTTCTTTCCATTGCTCATCGGAAATTTTTCCTGCTGATTTACCTTTGTATTTGTTATACAGATAGTTAGGAGCGTCATAAACACTGCCTTTAAAGTTATTAAATTTACCTCTTTCTTTTGAAAGTTCAATTGATTCGCATTTGGATTCGTAATCAATAAATTCCATAATCTGCCCTGCAAGGTGTGTTCCTTCTTCAGAAGCATAGGAAAGTCCGAGTTTCATAAGCATATCAGCCCAGCCCATTACACCGAGACCAATTTTTCTGTTATTTTGAACCATCTCGGAAATCTGCGGAAGCGGGTAATTATTAACTGCGATTACATTGTCCAAAAATCTGATAGCAGTTCTTGTTGTTTCAGCGAGTAAATCCCAGTTGATTTCGCCGTTATCCACCATTCTGCCGAGGTTTATAGACCCTAAGTTACAAGCTT
Source organism: Candidatus Gastranaerophilales bacterium (assembly GCA_944324305.1). GTDB lineage: Bacteria > Cyanobacteriota > Vampirovibrionia > Gastranaerophilales > Gastranaerophilaceae > Stercorousia. The sequence goes on along the minus strand of CALUVV010000009.1, from coordinate 49,321 downwards.
CATACGCAAGCAAAGGAACTTCTCCGCAAGGGTTTGTAGATTCAATTTGTCCTACAAGCGGTGTCGGGTTGTCACCGTTCATTTTATCAATAAAGATAATACCTGGCTCACCGTTTCTCCATGCGCCGTCAACAATCATGTCAAACACTTTTTTAGCACTTAATTTACCTGCAACGGTATTGTTTTGAGGATTAATCAATTCATAATCCGTTCCTGCTTTTAAAGCTTCCATAAATTTATCTGTAATAGCAACGGAAATATTAAAGTTATTTAATTTATTATTATCGCTTTTGCATTCGATAAAGTCTAAAATATCAGGGTGGTCAACTCTTAAAATACCCATATTTGCACCGCGTCTTGTACCGCCTTGTTTAACGGCTTCGGTTGCAGCGTTAAACACTTCCATAAATGAAACAGGACCTGATGATACACCCATAGTTGAGCGAACAACACTGTTTTTAGGTCTTAATTTTGAGAAAGAAAAACCTGTACCGCCGCCTGATTTATGAATTAACGCAGTATTTTTAACTGTTTCAAAAATACCTTCAAGGCTGTCTTCCACGGGAAGAACAAAGCAGGCTGCCAATTGTCCCAATTCTCTGCCCGCATTCATTAATGTAGGAGAATTAGGCATAAAATATCTGTTTGTAATAGCTTTATAAAATCTGTCGGATAATTTATCAACATCCGACTGCGATTTTCCGAATTTTAAATCACCTGACGCAATAGTATCAGCAACACGTCTGAACATATCCGCAGGAGTTTCTACACAGTTTCCCTCTTTATCTCTCTTTAAGTATCTTTTTTCAAGAACCTTAATTGCATTGTCCGATAAATTCAACTTTTCCATACATGTGGTATCTGTCACATTAACCTCCCCTTACTTTATATTTATTATTATATTCCTTTCAACATGTCTATTCAACAATATTACATCAATTTAATATTGGCATGGGTAAACTTGTTACAAAACTTTTACGAAACGTTACAGGAAATTATACACATGTCTATGTTTATAATATAATGTTAAACGAGGTATTACATTGAAACATTCAAAACTTACAGCCCTGATATTTTTAGCATTAATTTTAGGTGTCATTGTAGGTCATTTTGCCCCTGACTTTGCAGTTAAGATGAGACCGTTCGCAGTTATATTTTTAAGAATGGTTAAAATGATTATAGCACCTTTGCTTTTTGCCACACTTGTTGTAGGGGTGGCAGGACACGGCGATGCTAAAAGCTTAGGAAAAATCGGATTAAAAACAATAATTTATTTTGAAATAGTTACGACACTGGCTCTGATAATAGGTCTTACAATGGCAAATATATTTAAGCCGGGTGTAGGATTTGTAACCAGAAACACTCCGCACGCAATCCATATGCAGGAAGCGGGGCTTATGGCAGCCACACAGGCGCATACGTCAATAAGTGAAATGGTTACGAGCATTTTCCCGACCAGCATAATTGATGCAATGGCACAGGGTAACTTATTGCAGATTGTAGTATTTTCAATATTCTTTGCTCTTGCAATGGTTGCCGTCGGAAAAGCGGCAAAACCTGTTATTGATGTTCTAAACTCTGTTTCTCAAATAATGTTTAAATTTACCGAATATGTTATGTATTTTGCTCCTTTAGGTATTTTCGGGGCAATTGCATCAACTATCGGTGCTAACGGTTTATCGGTATTAAAAAGCTACTTTAAAGTAATCGGAGCAATGTATTTTGCGCTTGCGGTATTTGTGCTTCTGGTACTTTTTATTGCATGCAAGATTGTAAAAATTTCATTCAGAAATTTATTAAGAGCGGTACAGGAACCCGCACTATTAGCGTTCACCACTGCAAGCTCGGAAGCTGCATTTCCTAAAGCAATGGAAATTATGGAACGTTTCGGAGTTCCGAAAAATATTGTGGGCTTTGTAATGCCGACAGGTTATACGTTTAACCTTGACGGAAGTACGATTTATCTTGCGATGGGTGTTTTATTTTCATCTCAAATTGTAGGAATAAATCTTGATTTAAACCAGCAGGTAATTATAATGCTTGCATTAATGCTTACGAGTAAAGGGATTGCAGGTGCTCCGCGCGTTGCCTTAATCGTTCTTGCGGGAACTCTTGCAAGCTTTAACATTCCGATACTCGGCGTTGCAATCCTTTTAGGGATTGACCAAATTCTCGATATGGGAAGAACCGCGATTAACCTTGTAGGTAATTGTGTTGCAACGGTTGTTATTGCACGCTGGGAAAAAGAATTTGATTACGATAAAATGAACGAATTTGTTGAACAGTCCAAGCGGGAAAGCATTGGAAACGACATTCAGCATACAATTGAAAAAATAAAAGAAGGATAAGTAATATGGGTAACGAAACAAGTACAAAAAAAGAGTATAAAGATACTTTAAACTTGCCTCAAACTACTCTGGCAATGAGAGCGAATGCTACCGTAAGAGAACTTGAAATTCAAAAGTTCTGGAATGAAAATGACATTTATAATAAGATTATAAATCAGCGTGATAAAGCAAATAAATTCATTTTGCATGACGGACCGCCTTATTTAAGCTCCGAAAAAATTCACGTGGGTACTGCTCTTAACAAAATCCTTAAAGATATTTTATTAAAATACAAAGCACAGGCAGGATATTATACTCCGTATGTTCCCGGATATGACGGCCACGGGCTTCCGATTGAAAATGCGGTGGTAAAAAATATTAAAGGCGGAAGAAACGCTTTAACACCCGTTGAATTAAGACAAAAATGCCGCGAATTTGCCCATAAAAACTTAAAAGGACAGGAAAGCGAATTCAAACGTTTGGGCGTTCTCGGAGATTGGGATCATCCTTATTTGACAATTAATCCTGATTTCGAAGCCGAACAGGTAAGAGTTTTCGGTGAAATGTACAAGAAAGGGTATGTTGAAAAAGGGTTGAAACCCGTATACTGGTGCGCATCATGCGAAACCGCTCTTGCTGAAGCGGAAGTTGAATACGCTGATCATACATCAACCTCTATTTATGTAAGATTTAAGTTTGACGACGAAAGTACAAACAAAATAAACAATATGATTGACGGTTCAGAAGGAAAAGATGTTTATGCAGTAATCTGGACAACAACTCCCTGGACAATTCCGTCAAATATGGCAATAAGTGTTCACCCGAAATTTGAATATACTTTCTTTGAGTATAAAGGCGATATATATGTAGCCGCTCAAGAACTTTTAGCAAGTTTCTTAAAAGATGTGGAATGGGATGAAACAGATATTAAAGTTCTCGGCTCTTGCAAAGGACAGGATTTAGAACTTTTAAATACAAAGCATCCGCTTGTTGACAGAAAATCTCCGATTATTCTAGGAGAACACGTAACGCTTGATGCCGGTACCGGTTCTGTTCATACAGCCCCGGGACATGGTCTTGAAGACTATGAAGTCGGATGCAGATACGGTATTGAAGTATTTTCACCGTTAGACAGTAAAGGCGTTTGGACTGATGCAGTTAAAGATAAAGATTTAGAAGGTGTTCCGTATTACAAAGGAAATTCTATTGTAATTGAAAAACTTCAAAACTGCGGAGCATTACTGGCTCAACAGGATATAAACCACAGTTACCCGCACTGCTGGAGATGCAAAAATCCGGTAATCTACAGAGCAACTCCTCAGTGGTTTGTTAAGGTAGACAGATTTAGAGATAAAGCTTTGGAAGAAATAAAAAAAGTAAAATGGATACCTTCAGGCGGAGAAGCAAGAATATCAAACATGGTTGCGGGACGTACTGACTGGTGTATTTCACGCCAGCGTGCATGGGGTGTGCCAATTCCCGTATTCTACTGTGAGGACTGCGGAGAAGTTATCGTTACAGACGAAACAATCGAAAATGTTGCCAAAATTTTCGAGAAAGAAAGTTCGGATGCATGGGTTAAATATTCAGCCGAAGAACTGCTTCCTCAAGGATTTAAATGCCCGAAATGCGGCAAAACACACTTTAAAAAAGAAAATGATATCATGGACGTTTGGTTTGACTCAGGCATAACCTGGCGTGCTGTTGTAAACAAACGTTCTGATGAACTAGGCACAACTCCTGTTGAAATGTACCTTGAAGGTTCCGACCAGCACAGAGGATGGTTCCAGTCATCACTTTTAACGTCAATCGCTACTCAGGGAATTGCTCCTTATAAATCTGTTCTTACTCACGGATTTGTGTTTGGCGAGGACGGAAGAAAAATGTCAAAGTCATTAGGAAACTACATAAGACCCGATGAAATTATCAAAACTTACGGGGCTGATATTCTAAGATTATGGGCAGCTTCCGTTGATTACAGAAACGATACAAAAATCGGAAACAATATTATTAAACAGCTTGCGGAAATCTTTAAGAAAACAAGAAATACTTCAAGATTTTTGGTCGGCAACCTGTTTGATTTTGCCCCTAAAACCGATTATGTTGAATATAACGACTTAAAAGAAATTGATAAATTTGCGCTTCATAAATTAAATCACTTAATCGAAAGTGTAACAGAGGCATTCGACAATTACGAATTCTATAAATATTTTCAACAATTGCAAAACTTTGCCGCTGTTGATTTAAGTTCATTCTATCTTGATATTGTAAAAGACAGACTTTATACGGCAGGTAAAAAATCATTATCACGCCGCGCCTGTCAGACAGTACTGTATGAAACATTACAAACTCTTGTAAGAATGCTTGTTCCCGTAATGCCTCATCAGGCGGAAGATATCTGGATGAGCGTGCCCGAATGTCAGAAAAACGGACTTGAAAGTATTCTTCTTTCTGACTGGGTTAAAGTAAAACCAGAATGGCATAATCAAAAGCTTGAAGAAGATTTTTCTAAAATATTAAAAGCAAGAGAAGTTGTAACAAGAGCAATTGAACCTTTGCGTGCCGATAAAAAAGTCGGAAGCTCATTGGAAGCTGCTGTTTACATAAAAGCAGATGATGATACTGTCTTAAAAGCTAATGAAGCTGAATTATGCAACATATTTATTACTTCACAGGCTTATGTATCAAGTGAAAAACCCGAAAATGTGCTCAATGAATATACGGAAGAAGGATACACAGTTTGGGTAACACAGGCAGAAGGCGAAAAATGCGAACGCTGCTGGAAATACAGAAAACTTGACGCAGACGGCATCTGCTGTGAATGCGGAGAAGCAGTAAAATAAGTTAAATGAGCCTTAATATAAGGCTCATTTTTTATTACAAATTGTTAACATTTATATTTAATTTCTAAAGAAATAAATAAATCTTGCCGTAACCATGATTACAAGTACTATTTGAAAGGAAATTAAGGTTCCGATACCAAAACCTACAGAAAGGGTAAAAATTATGGGAATGGCAGCATCACAAGCTAGACTATTAAGCATAACAGCCAGATTGACCAACAATGAAAATTCAGGTCAAAGTATTTCCTATTCAAAGCAGCGTTTATCAGATCAGACGCAGCAAATTACCAATGAATACAATGAAGCACTTGAAGCTACAAAATTAACGGTATTAACAGGTTTTAACGGAGCAGAAGCAACTTATTCCGATATTTCATACAGCCTTATGACAGGATTGCAAATGGCGGAAAATACAAAGCAGTATGTTGTAACAGATACAAAAGGAAGAATTCTTGTTACACCAGACATTGCAGAAGCATATGAAAAATCTAACGGAAATTATAACCAGTTTCTCGCAAATCTTACAGGTGCAACCGTTGCTCAAAACGGTAAAGCATATTCACAGTCAGATTTAAGCGTTAACAGAAACGATGAAACATGGAAAAAACTTGATAAAGACGGTAACGAAATTGATGCCGATCCGAATGATCCGGATGCTTACGATACAAACAGCAAAACTTTAGAAGCAAAACAAAAAATTCATGAAGCCTGGGATGCATATTTTGCGACAGTCGGAATTAATCTGGGCGATGAAGAACATGACTTCGGTTTCAGCTGGAACGAACTTTATGTTACAAATGAAAACGGTGAATACATAGACAAAAACGGAAATGTTATTACAGCTGAGCAGGCTAAAGCCGGTCAGGGCGTAACAGCAGTAGGATGCGGCTATGCAGGCTATACAGGTGTTGACGCAGACGGCAACAATATCAGCGGTCCGATTAACTACGAGGGAACAACCGACGAATCCCGTAAATTATACGATTATGCAATGGCAATTACAGAAGCATATCTCAGAGTTAACAGACCCGGTGAAAATAACTTCAGTACGGAATTTAATGCTGATGATTACAACACAGCAGCAAACAGTGATAATACAACAACATTAAATTACTACAAAAATATTTTTAATAAAATTCAGTCATCAGGGTACTTTACATACACCAATACCCCTGCAGAAGCTGACGACAATCATATTTATATTAATGAAGGAACCGGCACAAAAGGAACAGTAAAAAAATCTCCGCTGGAAGATAACAGTACTTTTGAAGCTGCTTTAAGAGACGGTTCGTTAAGATTAGAATATTATTCAACAACAGATAAAGGATTTAAAACAACAACAATATCAGAAGACAACTGCATTCAGGAAGTAGCCGACGAAAGAGCGATAGCCAAGGCAGAATCCAAATATAACCAGGATATGCAGGATCTTGAAAACAAAGACAAAAAACTCGATCTTGAATTGAAAAAGTTAGATACAGAACACAGCGCATTACAAACAGAATATGATTCAGTAAAAAATATAGTAGATAAGAACGTGGAATCAACTTTCAAAATTTTCTCATAATAAAAAAAAAGAACCGTCAATTGACGGTTCTTTTTTAAATTTATCTTAAAGAAATTAATCTTTAGCAACAACGCCTGATTTTTCAATAATTTCTTTTTCTATGTTAGAAGGAACTTGTTCGTAACATTTAAATTCCATAGAGAATGTACCGCGTCCTTGAGTTTTTGAACGGATATCAGTTGCATAACCGAACATTTCTGCAAGAGGAACGATAGCATTAATCTTTTGAATTCCTGTTCCTTCAATAGGTTCCATACCTTCAACGCGGCCGCGGCGTGAAGAAATATCACCGATAATATCACCGGTATTTTCTTCCGGAACTTCGATTTCAACTTTCATCATAGGTTCAAGGATACAAGGTTTAGCTTTGCGGCAGCCTTCTTTAATAGCCATAGAACCTGCGATTTTGAATGCCATTTCGGAAGAGTCAACTTCGTGGTAAGAACCGTCATAAAGTTCAACTTTAACGTCAATCATCGGGAAGCCTGCTAAGATACCGCCTTCAAGAGCTTCTTCCATACCTTTTCTTGCAGGTTCGATGTATTCTTTAGGAATAGCACCGCCGACAATTTTGTTTTCGAATACAAATCCGGCATTTTCTTCTGCTGGAGCAATTCTGATTTTAACGTGGCCGTATTGACCTTTACCGCCTGATTGACGGATGAATTTAGAATCCTGATCAGCATTTCCTCTGATAGTTTCTCTGTATGCAACCTGAGGTTTACCAACGTTAGCATCAACTTTGAATTCTCTTAAAAGACGGTCAACGATGATGTCTAAGTGAAGTTCACCCATACCGGAAATAATTGTCTGACCTGTTTCAGTATCAGATTTAACACGGAATGACGGATCTTCTTCAGCAAGTTTTTGAAGAGCGATACCCATTTTATCCTGGTCAGCTTTTGTTTTCGGTTCGATAGCAACTGAAATTACAGGTTCGGGGAAAGTCATTCTTTCCAAGATAATCGGAGATTTTTCGTCACACAATGTATCACCTGTAGTAGTGTCTTTCAAACCTACAGCCGCGCAGATGTCGCCTGCATAAACTTCATTTTCTTCAATTCTCTGGTCAGCATACATTTGAACCAATCTTGAAATACGTTCTTTTTTGCCGTTTGTAGCGTTAAGAACATAAGAACCCGAAGTTAATTTTCCTGAATATATTCTCAAGAATGTTAAACGTCCTACATAAGGGTCAGTCATAACTTTGAAAGCAAGAGCCGAGAACGGTTCGTCGTCTGAAGAATGTCTTTCAACTTTAGTTCCGTCTTCCAATTCACCTTCAATAGCTTTTACATCAACCGGAGAAGGCATTAATTCAACGATTGAGTCTAAAAGTAATTGAACACCCTTGTTTTTGAAAGCAGTACCGCAGGTTACGGGAACAATTTTGTTATCACAAACCGCTTTTCTTAAACCTGCTTTTAATTCTTCAACTGTTAAAGATTCAGGATCTTCAAAATATTTTTCCATTAAAGCATCATCATTTTCGCAGATTGCTTCAACAAGAGCTTCTCTGTATTCTTTAGCCTGATCAGCCATATCGGCAGGAATATCTTCAACCTGAATATCAGTACCTAAATCGTTAGTATAGATATATGCTTTCATTTCAAACAAGTCGATAAGACCTTTGAATTGGTCTTCAGCACCGATAGGCAATCTGATAGGATGAGCGTTTCCGCCTAATCTGTTTCTGATTTGGTCAACTACACGATAGAAGTTAGCACCTGTTCTGTCCATTTTGTTAACAAATACCATACGGGGAACTTCATATCTGTTAGCCTGTCTCCAAACAGTTTCAGATTGAGATTGAACACCGCCTACAGCACAGAATACCGCAACAACGCCGTCTAATACACGTAAAGAACGTTCAACTTCGATAGTAAAGTCAACGTGTCCCGGAGTATCGATAACGTTAATCTGGTGTCCTTTCCAGGAAGCTGTAACAGCAGCAGACTGGATTGTAATACCTCTTTCACGTTCCTGTTCCATAAAGTCGGTAACTGCAGCACCATCGTGAACTTCACCGATTTTATGAGTTTTTCCAGTGTAAAACAAGATACGTTCAGTAGTAGTGGTTTTACCGGCATCGATGTGAGCGGCAATACCAATGTTTCTGATTTTTTCTAATGGAGTTTTTCTTGCCATTTTTTTGTTTTCCTTTTTATATTGTGTACATCGCTATTATAATTTTAGCCTCATGAAAATTATCACACAAACAAATATTTTTACAAATGGATTTGTTGATATTTTACATATTTGCAATATAATTAGAGTTATGAAAACTCAAGAAAAAGATTTAACCGCGGCTGAAATTGTAAAAGAAACCGATTTAAAACATATTGCCGTAATAATGGACGGAAACCGACGCTGGGCAAAGGAGAGAAATTTACCGTCGGCAGTGGGTCATAAAAAAGGAGTAGATGCTTTAAAATCAACTCTCAGAGCCTGCAAAGATTTCGGGATAAAATATCTTACGGTATATGCATTTTCAACCGAAAACTGGAACAGAAAAAAAGAAGAAGTTGATTTTTTAATGGAGCTTCTTGCAATAACTTTACAAAACGAGCTTGCCGAAATGCATTCGGAAGGTGTTGTAATTTCGTTCATAGGCGATACTTCAAAATTAAGCGAAAAATTACAAAAAATCCTTAAAAATTCCGTTGAAACAACAAAAAATAACACAGGCGTTCATCTACAAATTGCGTTTAATTACGGTTCAAGAGATGAAATTGTTCACGCTGTTAAATCTATAGTTTCAAAGGGTATAAATCCTGATGAGATTACGGAGCGTACAATTTCCGATAATCTTTATACAAAAGGAATTCCCGATCCTGATTTACTGATAAGAACAGGCGGTGAAAAGAGAATTTCAAATTATCTTTTGTGGCAGATTGCATATTCGGAAATTCTTGTAACAAAAGAGTACTGGCCTGAATTTGATAGAAATTCGCTTGCACAGGCGGTTGAGGAATTCAAAAACAGGCAAAGAAGATTTGGGAAATAGTAAAAATGAAAATAGTTTTCGCAACGGGTAATGCGCATAAATTAAAAGAAATACAGGAAATTGCAGGCAATACAGGGATTGAATTTGTTTTACCGTCTGACGGTTTTAACCCTGTTGAAAACGGTGAAACTTTTGAAGAAAACTCATATATTAAAGCTAAAGAAGCAGCACGCGTCAGTAAAATGATATCGCTTGCGGATGATTCGGGCTTATGTGTTGAAGCTCTTGGCGGAGCACCCGGTATTCATTCGGCAAGATACGCCCCAACACCGCAGGCAAGGATTGATAAGCTTCTTGCAGCACTTGAAGGTTTTGATAACCGCAAGGCTAAGTTTGTATGTGCTATGACCTTAGTTGATGCCAATGGAGATATTCTGTTTCAAACACGCGGCGAATGCCATGGAAAAATTGCTTATAAACAATTCGGTACAAATGGTTTCGGTTATGACCCTGTTTTTCTACCAAAAGATACTAAAAACGGGAGCGCAGCGACTGACAGGGATATTATAAGTCAAATGAATATTGGCACAGAGGGTATAAAAACTATGGCTGAGATGTCAGAAGATGAAAAAAATAATATTTCGCATCGCGGCAGAGCATTGAGAAAAGTGCTTGAGTTTTTGAACGACTTGAATAGTCCTTCATATTAAGCGGTAACTTTGGTTGTGGCTACGTGCGCAGCACAAAAAAAAGACCGGCGTGAAAAGATTTTCCGGTCTACAAAAAGATTCGATTTATAAAACTGTTAATTATTTAGCATACAATACAGCTCTTGCCGCAACAGAACTTGGCAGAATTGTCTGATCATAAAAGACTACAGGATAAACATCAGTAGGACTTTTTGATTGACAATTATCACCTGCAGCACCTGAATTATCACATTTTACAAATTTGTTAGGAGCCTTAACCCCGTTCACATCAATGAAACCATAACAAGGTCCACCAGACTTTGTTTCATCTTGGGTGCACGCTGTATCGCTTGCAGGAAATGTAAACATAATACCGTCATTAAAAAACAGTGTAATATTATCTGCAGTTCCTGTTGTAGTCGTTGCAGTTCCGCCAACACCGCCTGAAGCTCCTGATACTGCATAATTACTTGTTCCGTCCGAACCTTTAAATGCTCCGGATTCACATCTGACAATATTCATTCTTGAATTAAACAGAGCAGCTATAGAATTTGAAGGATAAGCACAAGTACTTGCAGCAGTAGAATCTGCCAAATTCCAGTCATCCAATGCCACATTAAGTGTCACAGCCTGTGATATTGCGGATAAAGCTTTTTTATAAGCCGCTTTGTATTGCGCCCCTTGTGTTGAATTCATCAATGTAGGCATAGTCATTGCAGCCACTACCCCGATAATACCCAGTGTAATTAAAACTTCCGCTAATGTGAAAGCACCTCTCATGTTTGATAATCTCATAATCATTTCCACCTTTCGTAATTTGTATACATGGGTATTATACGATATTTATATCAATTTGTCAAGATTATTGATATAAATATCATTATATCATTTTAAACTTATCTATATATTTTAGTAGAGGTTTATAATGAAACTGGATAAAGAAATCATTGGTAAAAAAATACGGCAAATTCGTGTGGAAAAAGGGCTTTCTCAGGAAGAGCTCTCAGAAAAAATTGATATTTCACCACGGCATATGTGTACTATCGAAAACGGAAATTCGTTCCCATCCATAGAAACTTTTATCAAAATTGCCGAAATACTTGAAATAAATATCAATGAATTTTTTAATATAACACCCGAAACAAATGACAAACTGCGTAAAGATATATATAATCTTATTCAAACCTCTACTATTCAGGAGTTACACCTGATTAAAGATATAATTTCAGCTATCCAGAATAACAGAAAACAACGGGTATAAACATTCGGGGGATTTTATAATATTCTTGTTGACATGGGGTCATGTTTAATAGTAAAATAATTGTGTTGCAAAAACAACACAAGCAACATTTACTCAGTAAATCAGACAGGGAGAGACAATGAAAAAAAATATTATAATATTTTTGTCCGTAATTATTGCGGCAATATTACTAAGGTTCGGATTTTCAATGTTTTCAAATTTCATGCAGGGCAAGGCAATGAAAAACAGACCTGCACCTTCGGTTACGGTTCAAGAGATTGAAAATCAAAGCGTTATAAGAAGTTTTGAAGCACCGGGAAGGGTTGTTTCCAAATACAGAGTTGATGTTTTAGCACGTATTTCAGGCTATTTGCAGAAAAGCTACTTCAAAGAAGGCGATTATGTAAAAGAGGGCCAGGTTTTATTTTTAATAGAACCTGCAGAATACTCAAATGCGGCAAATGTTGCCGGAGCAAACGTTAAAAATCTGACGGCACAGCTTACTTATGCGGAAAAGCAGCTTGCGCGTGCTGCTGAGCTTGTAAAAAAAGATTATATTGCAAAAGCTCAGTATGATCAGCTTTTATCCCAAAGAGATGCACTGAAAGCACAGCTTGCGTCAGCGCAGGCATCTTACAACGATGCTAACAGAAACCTCGGTTATACTAATGTTAAATCTCCAGTAGACGGGAAAGTCGGGATAATTAATGTTACTGTCGGAAACTATGTTTCGCCGACATCCGGAGCTTTGACGACAATTAACAGCACAAACCCGATATACGTAACGTTCCCGCTTGATTCAAATGATTTTCAGGCACTGTCAAATGCCGATAAAGCTAATAACAAAAACAGAAAAGTAGAATTATTGCTTACAGGCGGTTCCAAATATTCTCTTACAGGTGTTCAGGACTTTCAAGACAATAAAGTAGACCAGTCTACAGGTACGGTTACAATGAGGGCAACTTTCCAAAATCCGAATAATCAGCTTATCCACGGAGAATTCGTTACGGTTAAGCTATATTCCAACAACCCTGTAGATGTGCCTGTTGCACCTGTCACGGCAGTACTTGAAAACCAGGCGGGCAAATATGTTTATAAACTTGATGAAAATGACATTCCGCAGCTTACTTACGTAAAAACAGGCGAACAAAACGGCCACAACTGGATTATTAATGAAGGTCTTAAAAAAGGCGACAGAATTGTTACCGAAGGCTTGCAAAAAGTTACTCCGGGTAAACCCGTCAAAATTGTCTCCGAAGAAGATATGCAAAAAATTAAAAAGGAACAGGTTACAGAAAACAAAAAGAAATAATTTTAAAGGGATATAATGGAAAACGAAAAACAAGGTAATTTATTTATAAAACGCCCTAAACTGGCGATAGTAATATCACTTGCGATAATGCTTGCAGGTATGCTTATGATTACGGCGCTTCCTCTGGAAGAATACCCGTCAATCACTCCGCCGCAGGTTGTTGTAACCGCAACTTATGCGGGTGCAAGTTCGGACGTTGTTGAAGACACGATTGCCGCACCTGTTGAAGCGCAATTGAACGGTGTTGAAGATATGATTTATATGTCATCGACATCACAAAACGGTCAATATCAGCTTACTCTGTATTTTGAAATCGGGTCAGACCCCGATATGGCGGTTGTAAACGTTCAAAACCAGCTCCAGCTTGTTACTCCGCGTCTGCCTGAAGAAGTAAGAAGATACGGTTTATCCGTAAAAAAATCTACGGGCGGCCCGGGTTTAATGATGATTTCGGTAAACTCACCCACACATACTTATGACTCTTTATATATTGCAAACTACGCATCAATATATATTAAAGACGAACTTGCACGTATCAAAGGGGTAGGTAAAGTTGCAGTATTCGGTTCTTCCGATTACTCAATGAGAATTTGGCTCGATGCTACGAAAATGGCAAACCTCGGAGTTTCCGTTTCAGAAGTTAATGCCGCAATTCAATCCCAGAACACGCAGGTTCCCGCAGGCGACCTCGGTGTCGAACCGATGAAGAACAAACAAATGATTAAGCTTACAATGAGAACTAAAGGACGTTTAAAAGATGTGTCCGAGTTTGAAGATATAATTATTCGTTCTAAAGCAGACGGCTCTCAAATCAAGCTTAAAGATATCGCAAGAGTTGAACTCGGTGCGGAAAGTTATTCTTATTTCTCACGTATCGGCGGCAAGGATTCCGCTATTATTTCAATAAGCCAGCTCCCCGAAGCAAATGCGATTGATCTTTCAAATAAAATCAGAGCAAAAATGGAAGAATTAAGCAAAAGTTTCCCGCAAGGCATTGAATATAAAATTCAGCGTGACGAAACGGAATTCGTAAGAGAATCCATTAAAGAAGTTATAAATGCCATAGGACTTGCAATTGTTCTTGTAGGTATCGTAACTTATATGTTTCTCGGCAGCGGCAGAGCCGCGCTTATACCTTTCTGCGCAATCCCTGTTTCGCTAATCGGTGTATTTATATTTATGAATATTCTCGGTTTTTCAATAAACCTGCTAATCCTTTTCGGACTGGTTCTTGCCGTAGGTCTGGTAGTAGATGACGCCATCGTTGTACTTGAAAATACGCAAAGGCACATTCAGGAAGGCAAAAATCCCGTTGATGCAACCGAAGTGACAATGAAAGAAGTATTCGGCGCAGTACTTGCCACATCTCTTGTATTAATGGCCGTATTTGTTCCCGTATCGTTTATGTCAGGGATTACCGGGCAGATGTTCAGACAGTTTGCGCTGTGTATTGCATCTTCAATCGGGCTGTCAACTCTTGTTGCTTTAACTCTGGCCCCTGCATTGTGCGCTATGATTTTAAAATCAGGCGAGGAAAAAGCAGACTTTGAGTTTATACAAAAATTTGACGACTGGTTTAACAGCATAAGAGATAAGTATCTTGAAGGCGTAAAAATATTTATTAATTCCCCGAAAATTACTATAACTCTTTTTGCGGGAATTATATTGTTTACTGCCGGAATGTTTTATCTTATACCTAAAGGCTTTCTGCCTACTGAAGATAAAGGTGCAGTATTTACGCAAATACAGCTTCCCGACGGTTCTTCGGCTTCAAGAACTGAAATGGTCGCGACAGAAGTTGAAAACAGAATTTTAAATATAGACGGCGTTGATACGACGATTAACCTTGTAGGCTATTCGGGAGAAAACACAGCCTTAATCGTAGCGCAGCTGAAAAATTGGTCTGAACGTAAAAGCAAAGACCAGTCAATGCAAAGTATTTTAAGCAAGATTAAAAAGGAATTTGCGAATTACCCGTCAGCGACTGTTGCTTCGTTCTCTCCGCCTTCAATTTCAGGTTTGGGTATGTTCGGCGGTTTTGAATACCAGCTTCTCGACAAAGGTGACAGAACTCCTCAGGAGCTTTATCAGGAAGCGCAGAAGATTATCGGAGAAGCTAACAAAAGTCCCGATTTCCAGATGGTTTATACATCATTTACCGCTGACTTACCGCAATTGCTTATAAAAGTTGATGAAGATAAAGCACTTGCTCAGGGCGTTGATATCTCTGAGATTTACAGCGCGCTTTCAGGTTATTTCGGCAAATCTTACGTCAATGACTTTAATAAATACGGTCGTGTATATCGTGTATATTTACAGGCGGATTCAGAATTCAGAGAAAAACCTGCCGATATTGACAAAATATACGTTAAAAATAAGGCAGGAACCATGGTTCCGCTGTCTGCCCTCGTTAATATAACCAATATTGTAGGGCCTTACAGTTTAACAAGGTTTAACATGTATCCTTCAATATTAATTAACGGTCAGGCGCGTAACGGCGTAAGCTCGGGTCAGGCAATGAGTACTATGGAAAACCTTTCCGCAGAAGTTCTTCCGAAAGATATGGGTTACGCCTGGTCAGGAAGTTCGCTGCAGGAAAAAGAATCAAGCGGGCAAATCGGTCCTATCCTTGCAATGTCGCTTGTTTTCATCTACCTGTTCCTTGTAGGGCTTTATGAAAGCTGGATGCTTCCGATTGCCGTACTTTTAATATCTCCCGTTGCATTGGTCGGAGCATTGTTCTTCCAGTATGTTTCGGGATATTCTCTTGACCTTTACTCGCAAATCGGTCTTGTAATGTTAATCGGCTTATCAACAAAACAGGCAATTCTGATTATTGAATTTGCTAAAGATGCACACCAGTCGGGAATGGGGATTAAAGAATCCGCATTACAGGCTGCCAAGTTAAGGTTCAGAGCCGTAATGATGACAAACATCGCTTTTATTCTCGGGCTTTTACCGCTTGTATTTGCAAAAGGCGCAGGTGCCGCAAGCCGAAATTCCGTAGGTATGACGGTATTCGGCGGAATGATGGCTGTTGCGTTTATCGGAACATTTCTTGTTCCCGCATTTTTCGTTCTTGTTGAAGACTTAAAAGTCTATATCGCTCAAAGAGCAAAAAACTTCAAAAAAAAGGATAACTAAATGTTAAAGAAAATCATATTATTATGTTTAATAACAGGGCTTACTTCTGTGAATGCTTTTTGTCAGGACATAGGCAACGAAGTAAACGAAAAAGAATACCCTGCTGCAGAAGCAGTTTTGCCTAAAAAAACAGATAAAGCAGATTTTATAATTGAGGGTTCGGTTGAAAAAAATATAGATATGACACTCGACAAATGCATTGAACTTGCGCTCGGCAACAATCCGCAGATAAACGCGGCATTCCATGATATTCTGGCATCTGACGCAAGAATTAAACAGGTCTGGTCAAATTACTTTCCGCAATTAAGCTGGCAGACAGGTTATACAAGAATTCGTCAATTGCAATTGTCAGACGCATTAGGAAGAAACCTTACTTTTAATTACTATATACTCGGGCAGGTAACCCTGCAGCAGATGCTTTATGACTTCGGTGTAACCCAAAATCAGGCAACGATTAAACGTCTGGATTACGAAGCCTATAAAACAACTTTGGGAGCAACTATTAATGATGTAATCTACCAGACAAAGGATGCATATTATAACTTGCTGTATGCGTTTGAAAACAGACGTGTTGCCGAAGATACGGTTAATAAATTTGAAATGTTTTATAATCAGGCAAAAGCTTTCTATGAAATAGGAATGAACCCCAAAGTTGATGTTACGATAGCCGAGGTTAACCTGAGCAATGCTAAATTACAGCTTATTCAGGCAGATAACGCTGTAAATCTCGCAGTTGCAAAATTAAATAACGTTATGGGTGTTCCGTTCATTGATAAATACAATGTTCAGGAACGTTTAAAATACCAGCCCGTTGATATAACGTTTAATAAGTCTATAGAAATTGCAAGGGATGCCAGACCGGAACTAAAGCTTGCCGAACTTAAAGTTGAAAGTGCAAATCAGACCTTAAAACTCGTAAAAAAATCGTATTTCCCGACTTTATCAGTTGAAGGCCAGTTTCAGGTCGGCGGAAAAAGCTGGACTAACAACCACGGTTATAATATCGGCGGATACTTAAATTTTCCGACTGTAAACGGAATGCTTATTAAAAATGAAATTCAGGAAGCAAGATACTTGTATGACAAAGAAATTGCCAATGCAAAAAATACACAAAACCAGATTTATCTGGAAATTCAAAACGCCTATCTGCTTTTGGAAGAAAAGAAAAATCAAATGCCCGTTGCAATGCTCGGCGTTAAGCAGGCAAAAGAAAACTATGAGCTTTCATACGGAAGATACCGCGTCGGCGAAGCCAATCCCACAGAGCTTAAAGATGCACAGATTAACTACCAGCAGGCGCAGCTAAGCTATTACAACGCTTTGTATCAGTATAATTCCGCAAAAGCTTCTCTTGAAAAAGCCATAGGAAAAAATTTAACGGCTAATGCAAGCGATATAATTGAATTAGGCCAGTAAAACAATTTCTTTAACAAATGTTAACAATATGCCTTCAAAAAAAGCAATTTTTTTTGAAGGCTATACTTTATATATATGTAAGAGATAAATAAAGAGAGAGAAAAAGAAAATGTTACCGACAACAGCAGAATCAAATAACAATACAGGCGGCAACGGCCAATTCGGAGCTTTAACAAGAAAGCGTAAAAGAAAAGTTGAAGCAAAAGAATTTAATATAGAAGATTACAACTATCTTGCTCAAAAAGACAGAAGAATGCGTTTTAATAATTCAAAAGACCCGATTTATTACGTATTTGATGTTATTGAAAACAGGCCAATCTCAACTCTGGCAAAAGAATTTGTAAAAGATTCATTCTTTGAAGCAGTAAACTTTGTTTCACAAGTCGTTAGATAATCAATAGGAAATTAGGAAAAAAGGAATAGCAAAAAAGATGTTTTTTAAAAGCATCTTTTTTTTTGATATAATAGTCAGGGAAAAGAAAGGGTGTGCTATGAAAGAAAGAATTGTATCAGGAATGAGATCAACAGGGAAATTACATCTCGGACATTATCTGGGTGTAATACAAAACTGGGTTAAGCTGCAGCATGAATATGAAAGTTATTTCTTTGTAGCTGACTGGCACGCTCTTACAACCAAATACGATAAAACAGAAAATTTAAAGCAGGATGTAAAAGACGTTGTAATCGACTGGCTTGCATGCGGAATTGATCCGAATATTTCCACTATTTATGTACAGTCTTTAGTTCCTGAAATTGCGGAATTAAATATTTATTTGAGTATGGTAACCCCTCAAAACTGGGTGGAACGCGACCCGACCTTAAAAGATATGGCAAAAATTCTTCGTACAAAAGAAGGAGCAAATTCTCAAATAAGCTACGGCCTTATGGGTTATCCCGTATTAATGAGCGCTGATATAATGATGTTTAATGCAACGGCAGTTCCGGTCGGAATTGACCAGGTTGCGCATATTGAAATTACCAGAGATATTGCAAGACGTTTTAATAACATATACAAAACGGAATTTTTCAAAGAGCCTAAACCGCTTCTTAACCATTGTTCGCTAATTTGCGGACTTGACGGTAACAAAATGGGCAAATCTTTCCAAAATGATATTAAAATCTCCGACACGGAAGAAGTTACAGCTAAAAAAATAATGAGCGCAATTACCGACAGAAGCAGAATGAGAAAAGATGACCCGGGACATCCCGAAGAATGTGAAGTTGCATTCAAATACTGGAAAATATTCGGAACCGAAGAACAGGTTGAAACCGTAAAATGCGAATGTGAAAAAGGACTGCGCGGCTGTGCCGACTGCAAACGCCAGCTCGGGGCATTAATTAACGAAAAATTCGCCCCGATAAGAGAAAAACGACGCTACTATGAAGCTCATACTGAAGAAGTTCAAAAAATTATTCAGGAAGGTTCCGAAAAAGCACGAATTGAAGCACGCAAAATTTTAAATGAAGTAAGAAATATTATAGGAATGTACTAAAGCATCAGGCAGACACAATGATAAACGGAGTAGTTGTGTCTGCCTGCAATCCGCGACTATGACTTTGCCTGCGGGTTTTAAGTTTTTATTAAGCTGTTTCATAAAAATAGCCGCTGTTAACGGCCAATCTCATATTTGGTAAAAGGTTAATGTGTGTGTAGGAGAAAATAAAGAAAAAGAAAATGGTTTATACTTTATGTATTCCACAAGCACAGATATCCTAAACATATATATAATATATATTTACAATTGTTAATATGTCATCTCCCAATTGTCATTAAGGATTTTACCGAAACATCCGATACCATCGGTACTTCCAGCACACGAAGCATTAAAGTTGTTTTCTCTTAGGGTTTTTAAATCTGATCCGTTGCATAGTCCTTCTTTTCTGCAATAAGGGTTACCGGAAAACTCATCTATTGTACCGTCCATGAAATAATACATTCTGAATAAATCCCTGCCGACAATATTAGGACCTTTTAACCCGTTTACATCAACCATAAAAGCACCGTAATAATATGTTTTACCTTCAACAGTTCCCGAATATTTGGAAGCATGGTCAATGCATACACTTGCACCTGATGATAGTACAGTACACGCTCCGTCCCAAGCACCGTTCATCCCCGCAGCAGCTGTACCGTTCATATTCTTGTACGTCTCAGAAATACACGGTTCTTTTGTAAGTCCTCCGCAATCAGTCACAACTTTAAGATATTTTTTCATAAAATTTTGTGCTTCTTGCGCGCTGGTTAAACCCGCTTCACGCAAATCTATAGCATTTTTGTCGGTCATATATTGTAAAAATGCCTGCTGCATTTCGTTATAAACCTTATGCAGTTGTGTAACATAAGTTTTTCTCTGGTGATTTTGCATCAAAGAAGGTACTGTCATTGCAGAAACCACTCCAATAATTCCTAATGTTACAAGTACTTCCGCAAGGGTAAATCCTCCAAAGGGAGCTACAGAATTGCCCCCCCCCCGACTGTTTGAAATATTTTCATTTTTTGCTCCTTTCTTTTGTTTATTACTATTTTAGCAGATATTATGAAAAGTTTCAATATAATTGCAATATAAGTTTTTTTCAAGTAAAATGTTCTTATAGATAGAAGGGGTATGCAATGAGGATTGAAGCTAAAAACCTGATTAAAATATACGGTGACAGAAGCGTCGTAAACGATGTTACTTTTGATATTAACAAAGGCGAAGTTGTTTGTCTGCTGGGGCCGAACGGTGCAGGGAAAACTACAACGTTTTATATGGTAGTGGGACTTGTAAAGCCGAATAAAGGACATATTTTTCTTGACGGAGAAGATATTTCCTGCTGGCCGATGAATGAACGTGCAAAAGCCGGTATCGGGTATCTTCCGCAGGAAGCTTCAATTTTCAGAAAATTATCGGTTGAAGATAATATTAAACTTGTTCTTGAAATGAATGACAAATTAACTGTCAATGAGAAAAAAAGAAAGTTAGAAGAACTTTTGACAGAATTCGGGATTTTGAGATTACGCTCATACGCTGCTGTTTCACTTTCAGGCGGTGAAAGAAGAAGGGTAGAAATAGCAAGAGCTCTTGCGGCAAGCCCTGATTTTATGCTGCTTGACGAACCTTTTGCAGGTATTGACCCGATTGCAATCGGAGATATCAAAGACAATATAAGAAAAATTTCAAAAGAAAAAGGGTTAGGGGTATTGATTACCGACCACAACCCGAAAGCAACACTTTCAATTACCGACAGAGCCTATGTAATATTTGACGGAAAAATTAAAATTCAGGGTAAAAGTGTTGATGTTGCGAATGACCCTGTTGCTAAAGAATTTTATTTAGGAAAGGATTTTGCTCTGTAATGAAATTATTTCCGAAAATCACCATTTACGACAGGTATATTTTTAATCAGGTAATGATGGCAACTTTTGTTGCAATATTACTTTTTACGGTTGTTTGGATTGCTCCCGAAATGCTTTTAAATACCATCAAGAAAACTCTTGCAGGGGATTACGGAGTTAAAACTGCTGTACTTGTTATTTTTTACGAACTGCCGAAAATCCTCGGGAAAGCATTTCCGGTCGGTCTGCTTCTGGGAACACTTTTTACTTTCGACAAATTAAGCAAAGATTCCGAACTTACAATATTCAGGGCGGTGGGCTTGTCTTTTCAAAGGATTATTGCTCCTGTTCTGGTATTAAGCCTGATTGTAACATGGCTGTGCTTTGTAACCTGCGACAAGCTTATACCGTATTCGGTAAATAAAGCCGGAGCGCTTAAAGGCGGTTACATATCAACACAATACATTTACACCCAGAAAGACAAAAATAACGTGCCGACACAGGCTGTAGTCGTATCTAAGTTTTCAAAAGACACAATGTATAATGTAATTGTTTTGGATTTCTCCAAAAAACGTTACACAGATGTTCATCAGCTTCAAAATATATTTTATGCCAAAACGGGCAAGAATTTCCCTGACAGATGGGAATTATACGACATAACAAAATATGATATCTCAAATGACGGAATATTTACAGAGATAAACAAATTACCTAAAATGGACATTCTGCAGGGCGAATCAGCAAAAAACGCATTTATTCTTATGACATATTCCGTAAAAAAAGAACGTGAAATCAATAACAGAGATTTGCATAATTACATAAAACTCCTGAAAAAAGAGGGGCTGGATGAAGAATACAGATATATGCTTAACAAGTATCTGCAAAGATTTTTCCATCCGTTTGTATGCGTGCTTCTTGCAATTATGGGAGCATTATTAGGCTTCAGCAAACCGAGAGAACAAAGACTGGTCGGTTTTACAATTGCAATAGGCTGTATATTTTTATACTATATAACTCTGCCGTTCTTCGATTTATTAGCAGAAAAAGGTGTATTGCATCCGTTTATAACCGCAATATTCCCGCCGTTTGCGTTTCTCTGCGCAATTGCAGCATTTTACAAGTCAAAGGATTTATAATATGAAAAAAGTATTAATTTTGGTTTTTGCATTATTCATCTCTGCAAATTTAGTTAAAGCAGGAGTTCCGCCGATTGATATTACATACAATGACGGAATTTATCATATTGTTTTAAAAGGTGAAAAAATTAAGAGACATGTTAAATTTATAAGTTCTGACAGTCTTATCACAAACAAGGAAGCCCATCAGCGCGCAAAGGCAAAATTAACAGTAAATGCGGGCTACTTTGACCCTGAAAATCAAAAATCAATTTCTTATGTTGTAAGCGACAGAAACACTGTTGACGACCCGTTAGTTAACGAAAATCTTTTACGAAATCCGTTTTTAATGAAAAACCTTGATAAAATATTAAACAGAACGGAATTCAGAGTTGTGGAATGCGATAACAGAAAATTCCATTATGAAATAGTACCTCATAAAAGTTCCGTTGATTTCGGCTGTAATATAATAACTTCGGCACAGGGCGGTCCTCTGGTATATCCGCAGTTAAGGTTAGAAGAAGAAGCATTTATAGTAAAAAAAGACGGCGAAGTTATCCGCGAAAGCTGTTCTGTTTTGCATAAAACAGCAAGAACAATTATAGGTTTAAAAGGCGATGATGCTCATATTTTAATAATTACCGACAAACATCCGATGGATATGTATGAAGTTCATGATTACGTAAAAAGTCTCGGCTGGGACAGAGCAATGGCTTTTGACGGCGGAAGTTCAACATCTATGAACTATATGAATAAATATAATGTTACATCTGTCGGCGACGGAGCAGGAAGAAGCTTAAAATCATTTCTTATCGTAAATTAAGATAAAAAAATCAAGCTCTTTTCTGAGCTTGATTATATAAATACTTATGCATAACCCTAGTAGCAGGTGGAGCGGCACGCTCCCTATTTTACAAAGAATGTAGCGTTAACATTTGCGTATATCTTAACTACTCCTTTTTCAATCGATGTTGAAGCAGCTTTTGCTTCCGCCATATCAGCACCGCCGATGTTTGCAGATAACATAC
Organism: Candidatus Gastranaerophilales bacterium; assembly: GCA_944324305.1. Taxonomy (GTDB): domain Bacteria; phylum Cyanobacteriota; class Vampirovibrionia; order Gastranaerophilales; family Gastranaerophilaceae; genus Stercorousia. The sequence goes on along the minus strand of CALUVV010000009.1, from coordinate 26,377 downwards.
GATATTGAGGTGTTACTGAATTATTTGCACTGCAGCTTACATTCAAAGAACGAACCCCGGTTACTGTTGTGGCAGCAGCTTTTGCAAGAATATTTGCTCTGCTCTGGGCTTTTTTAGTTGCAGTAACTAAAAGTTCATTACACTGGTCATCGTATTTTGAAACGGATAAAGCAAGATTATCAACATTTGTAGCTCCTGATGAAATAGCTTTATCAATCATCGCACCTACTTTGTCAATTGATTTTGTATGAACAACTACGGTATTTGATACCTGATATTTGTCAAAGTTTCTTTTGCTTCCCGAATAACTGTAAAGCGGAGATGCACTGTAATCCATAGTTTTTACATAGTCGCCGTTTGCGGGATTAATCATTCCTTTTAAGGCAGAGATTACTTTTTCCGAAATTTCTTTGTTTTCTGTCGTAGCCTTTTGTAATGATTTTGAATCAAAGGTTTGAACAGCAATGGAAATATCTGCAATGTCAGGTGTAAGTTCGGTATTTGCAGACGAACTTACGGAAACGTATCCTCTTTCAACGGCCGATGTCACTGCCTGCGTAGAAAGCGATGCGCATCCTAAAAGCAAGCTTAATACCGTAATTGATAATAAAACTTTTTTCATACATTCTCCTTTTCTTTTTCTGATTTTTCATCAGATTTATCAACTTTATCAACCGGTTTAATATCACCGGATTTCAAAATCATAGAATTTATAGCCTGCGCCTGAGATTGAATTTTCATACGTTCAAGCAGTGTTTTCATCTCCTTATCGCTTAATCTGTCAGGAGTTTTAAAAGCAATGAGAAACTTTTTTCTGTCATTAATAATAAAACCTGAAATAGCAGCTATAGCCCAGAGCATTAAGCCCTGCCATACATTGATTGCGGGGATTGCGATTAATCCAGCCGCAAAATTCCATATGTGCATTGCAACAATAGCAGGAAATGCAATAAAGCCTGCAGCCAGACAGGTTACAACAAAAATAACCATCAAAAGTCCTCTCAGGCCTGATATTTGTATAATCCTCGTTTTTCTTTTCATAAATCCTACTTTCTAACCTATCATGTTCAGAAAATCATCTTCTGTTAATATTATAACACCTAATTTCTGAGCTTTGTCTAATTTTGAGCCTGCATTTTCTCCGGCAACAACGTAAGATGTGTTCTTAGATACAGAAGATGAGGTCTTTCCGCCCATTTGTTTAATTTTTTCGGAAGCTTCATCTCTCGTCATATTTTGTAATGTTCCCGTTAAAACAAATGTTTTTCCTTTAAATTCATCAGAAATATTTTGAACGGGGGGAGAAGGCTCGACACCTAAAGATTTTAATTCCTCAATCATTTGAATATTTTCCGGTTTTCTGAAAAATTCATGAATATCTTTAGCAATAACTTCGCCTACACCTTCGACTTTAGATAAATCTTCCTCAGAAGCATTCATAAGATTTTCCAGAGTTCCGAACTCATTTGCAAGAACTCCCGCGGTTTCTTTACCTACGTTTTTAATTGTAAATGCCGTAATCATACGGGACAGCGGCTTATTTTTGCTTTCCTGAATTGCCGTATACATATTATACGCTGATTTTTCCTTAACCAAATCCAGCTGCATAAAGTCCTGCATTGTAAGCTTATATAAATCAACAGGTGTTTTTATAAAACATTTATTATAAAGCTGTTCGATTACTGAAGGGCCAACTTTATCAATATCCATAGCATCTTTGGAAACCCAAAATTCAATCTTTGCACAGCGTTTGGCGGGACAGTCGGCATTGTCGCAATAAAGGTTTACTTCACCGTCATGGATATGAAGTTCACTGTGACAGGAAGGACATTCTTTAGGCGGCGTATATTCGGGAAGTTTATAATGTTCTTCATCTTCAATAACCTTAACAACTTTCGGAATAATTTCAGCAGCCTTTTTAATATAAACTCTGTCACCTATTCTTACATCAAGCCTTCCGACTTCATCAAAGTTATGAAGGCTGGCACGTCCGACCGTACTACCCCCAAGCTGAACGGGTTCAAGAATTGCAATAGGAGTAATTGCACCTGTTTTCCCGACGCTTTCTTCTATTGTTAAAAGCTTTGTGGTCACTTCTTCAGGCGGAAATTTAAATGCAGTAGCCCATTTCGGAGCACGGGATGTAAAGCCCATTTCCTGCTGTACAAGAAGATCATTAACTTTAATTACAACACCGTCTGTTGCATAGTCAAGCCCGAAACGTTTTTCATCCCATTCTTTGCAGTATTGGACAGCTTCATCAGCATTTTTGCAAAGTTTGACATTCGGGTTAACTTTAAAGCCGAGCTTTTTCAAATACATTATGCTGTCATAATGCGTCTTTGGCGGATTTTTAACCTCTCCGGTAAAAATTGCGGTATAGCAAAACATTGATAAATCTCTTTTTGCCGTAATAGAGGAGTCTAACTGTCTTATTGAACCTGCAGCTGCATTTCGCGGGTTTGCAAAAAGTTTCTCGCCGTTTTTCAAATTTTCTTCATTAAGCTTCTCAAAAGACTCTTTCGGCATATAAACCTCACCGCGTACTTCTACGCTCACAGGCTCAAAAAGTTTTAAAGGAATTGCTTTTATGGTTTTAAGATTATTTGTGATATCTTCGCCCGTAACCCCGTCGCCTCGTGTTACTCCGCGTACAAATATACCGTTTTCATAGGTTAAAGCCATAGCAAGCCCGTCAATTTTAAGCTCGCATACGAGTTCCTGTCCGCCGTATTCTTTCACAATCTTTTTATACCAGTCCTCTAAATCCTCATATTCATAAGTATTATCAAGGCTGTATAAACGATATTTATGTTTATGCGGAAAAAATTTCTCGCTGACCGATCCTACACGCTGTGTGGGACTGTCAGGCGTTATAAACAGCGGGTTTTCTTCCTCAAGCTTTTTAAGCTCCGCAAACATTTGATCATATTCAAAGTCGCTTATTGAAGGGTTATCTTCAACATAATATTTATAATTAGCTTTATTTATTTCGTCTTTTAAAAAGTTAATTCTATCAAGTACCATTTACATTACCATTAAAAGTTCACGTATAACCTTTGTCGCAACAGCCGTAGAAACTCCCGAAGCATCATAATCTGGCGCGAGTTCCACAACATCAGCTCCGATTATATCAAAGTTTTTCAAATATTCAAACCACCCGATAAGCTCATTAAACTGCATACCGCCGCTTTCGGGAGTACCCGTTCCGGGCATTACGGACGGGTCAAGAACATCCAAATCAACTGTTACAAATATCTTCTTACCCTTTAAAACATCGAGTTCGGAATATTCTGATATAAGAGTTTTATGCTCTTTCATAAATTCCCATTCCTCTTTCATGCCTGAGCGTATACCGATCTGCTTAATATTTTCGGGACCGACAATTTTTGAAGCGTGGCGGATTACTGCGGAATGTGACATCTCTTCCCCGAGATATTCCTCTCTTAAATCCGTATGAGCGTCGAAATGAACTATTGCCAAATCTTTATAAAACTTTGAAACAGCTTTGATTTCAGGCAAAGTAACCAGATGTTCTCCGCCTATTCCGAAAACTCTTTTTCCGTCTTTGTAAATTTCTTCAACATTTTTTTCAATAAGTTCCAAAGACTTATAAGTATTGCCGAGCGGAAACTCCAAATCACCCGCATCATGAAAATTCACATCCTCAAGATGTTTGTCAAATCTCGGAGAGTAATCCTCTAATCCCCAGCTTGCAAGTCTTATCTGCTCAGGTGCAAATCTTGAGCCGGAACGATATGAAACGGTTCCGTCAAACGGAAGTCCGAGCATAATTATATCGGCAGAGTTATAATCCGCGTTTTGTCCTATCCAGTTTCTGTCTAAAAATGGTCCGCTAAGCATTTGTTCTCTCCTATATAGTCTGATAATTATAATAAAGTATTTTATCACAAAAAAAGCTTGCATTTTTCAACTAAATCATTAAAATAGAAAGTATGAAAAAAATCTTAGCAGTTTTATGCATAATGTTTCTCGGTATAAGTGTTTGTGCTGCCGAAACGGATTACGAACAAATATACAGGGAGCTGGAAAAACCTGATTTTTCATATGTTCATAATATAGACCCCGGAGAAATGTATGATATTCAGCATACTTCATGGTCGCCTTATCCGCTTTTCAGGCTTACATCACCGCTTTATTTCAAAGATATAACAATAGAACCGGGTTATTATCTTTTAACACCGCGCCAGCACAAAGGAAACTGGTATATTTTATTTAAAGAACAGGGGCAGGTAAAATATATAATTCCCGCTTATAACAGAGAAATAGTCCCAATGGGATTTTATGACGAAAATCTGCCTAAACCTAAATTGACCCCGTCACAAAAATTCCAGATAAAATTCTTTGATTTTGTCGGGAAATATGTAAGAAGTTCCCAGCGTAAGCCCGCACCGAATACTTTTTTAGAAACTACGGATCTGGCAGACAATTTCATTTCAGTAGTAATTTATTGGGGCGATTACAGATATTATATGATACTCAGAACAGTTAAATTATAAAAAAAGCCGTAACAAAAGTTACGGCGAGAATATATGATAATAAAACCTTTTAAGATACATTTTAAATATAAACATTTTCGGGTAATTTAACTTTCTCACTTTATTTGCCAAATCGAAAAACTGTGTATTATTAATATATTTAACTGATTTTAATATAAAAATTTTTCCGCAGGCAGCGTCAAAATTTTTACTTACATCAGCTGCAGCCTTATATAAAATACTGTTGTTGCGAAAGAACTCATCACACAAATCAGTAATCCCTGACAAAAACACATTCACAATATCGTATAAGTTATCGCTTATACGGTCATTACCGCTTCTGTTAAACAGTAAAATCCTGTTTAGATAAAAGACATTAAGCCTGTTCTTTCTTGCTGCCCACAAATAAAACAGGTGGGTAAACGGATGATTTTTATATTTTTCTTTTACATTGTCTTGAGAAAATCCCGAGCTTCTGAAAATATAACTGCTTATATAAGAAAATAATACACTGGAGTATTGAGCATTCTTTAAATAGTTTAGCAATTCGCAGTCATCCGAAAGCTTAAACTCACGGCTTTCTCCGCTAAGGCCAATAAAATCTTTTTTTGATTTTATCATGTCGGAATCTTTTTGAGTAAAGTTAAACAGAATAATATCATCATCCCGTCTTTTTCGGATTATGTCCGTAAGCTCTTTCACCGCATCGGATGCAGGCAGGTCATCATCTCCCAGAATCCATGTAAAAATTCCCGAAGCATAAGAAGCGCATTTTAAATAATTTCTGCCAAATCCGATATTTTCTTCATTCCTGTAATATTTTACATAGGAATTTTCTTTTGCATATTCCGTAAGCAATTTCCTTGTATTGTCAACGGAACAGTTATCCGAAAAAATTACCTCGACACAGTTTTCCAGTTCATCTGTAATCTGTTCTTTTAATACTTTTATTAAGTCCTTTAGGCACCAGTCTCTGTTATAAGTAGGTATGCATATTGAAAGTAACTTTTTATTATCGGGCGTCATATGAAAATTCCTCTATTATTTTATTCGTAATAACATCTCCGCATTTTTTCCAGGTAAATAATTTTGCCCGTTCAAAGCCTTTTCTGATACATTCCGCTCTAAATTCTTTGTCAAAATACATTTTTTCCATAGCTTCGATTAATTCTTTATCTGAATAAGGATTTATTTGAATACCGCAATCACCTATAACTTCAGGTAATGATGTTGTATTTGAACAAATAACGGGAAGTCCGCATTTCATTGCCTCGAGAACCGGAATGCCAAACCCCTCATATAGCGAAGGAAAAACAAACATTTCCGCTCCGCTGTATAAAGCTGACATATCTTCATCATCTACATAGCCTATACGTAAAATTTTATTTTTTCTCTCTCCGAGTTTTTCTATATTATTGTTCAATATTTTTTCAAAATCTTTAAAATGACTGCCGCCCAGCACAAAAATAAAATCATCCAGATTATGCTTTTCAGTAAAATTCAGAAAATTTTTTATAGCAAATATCAAATTTTTTCTGGGGTCTAAATTACACAGACTGAAAATATATTTTTTATCTGTCGGAATTCCGTACTTTCGTTTGATTTGACTAATATAATAAATATCATCAATCTTAAAATATGATTTACCGGTAGACAGAGGAATTACGGTAATTTTTCCGGGAGTAATTTTAGGAACATACTCTATAAAGTCTTGTTTTGTATAAAGAGAATTAGCAAAATAATTGTCAGTAGAATTAATTGAAGATACTAACTTATGATACCAATCATGTTTTTCTGCATTATTTCTGTAATCATTTACCAGAGGAATTGTATCGTGCAAAATAGTAAATCGTTTTATTGATTTGCACTTGAATATAAATTTCGGAACAGCTTTCATTGGGGAAAAGTAAACATCTATATCTTCCAATTTCTTAAAATTATTTATATAAAATTTGTTTATTTTTTTAAGGAAAGATATAAACAGTGATAAAAACATTCTTGAAAAAATATTAAATGATTTCTTTTTGACTTTTTTCTTTAAATCACTCAAAAATATAATAGTATCATCTAAAAATGAAAATCTGTATCTTTTACATTTCGCGAATTCATCATAATTCTCAATTACATTTTGAAGCTTAACTATATTATCGCCATACAAAAATATATTAAATTCTTCGCGTTTGAGAAGTTCCAACAGAACATTATATGCTACAAAAAAGATACCGCTGCGGGATGAATTCTTGGTTAAAATATTACAAACAACAGTAGCATCATACATTAAGGTTATCTTCTTCATAAAGCGGCTCCGATTAATAAAATACTCATTTAAAGGTATATTTTCTCAAATTTTTACCATTAAACATGAATAATTTAACATTAAATATCAATTTGTCAAGTTTAATTAATATTTAAAGGGATTAAGTTTTTAAACACTATATTTTAAAATTACAACACGGAGAAAAAATGAACTCACTGAAATTATTCGGTAAAAGACTGAAAGAGCTTAGAAAATTAAATAAATTAACACAGGAACAATTGGCAGAACTCATCGGTCTTGATCCGAAACAAATTTGCAGGATTGAAAACGGAGCGTGTTTTACAACTTTTGAAACATTACAAAAAATCTCTAAAATTTTTAATGTTGGAATTTATGATTTATTCTACTGTGAACATAAGAAAACAAAAGATGCACTTGTTAAAGAAATGAACGATATCTTTAAAAATGCATCTGATGATAAAATTGAATTAATATACAAGCTTGTAAAAGCCATAACTTTTTAGGCTTCTTCATCCTCGCTGTCTTCGTCTTTTTTAATTTTTTCCAATACCATATTAGCCATTTCTTTGGCAATAATCCGCTGTGTTGCGGCAGGACAGTTTTGAAGCATGTTCATTGCCGTCCTCAATGTACTGTCAATATCATACCAGCGGCCTTTTCTGTTATCGTCAAGTCCTGAACCGACAGCGTTTATAATATCTTCAACAGCTTCGAATTTTTCATCTTCGATATTATGCTCGATAATAATTTTTATTAAATTTAAAGCAATTCTGATTTGAGTTTCGTCGTCTGTTTCTTCAAGTGTTTTAACAGCCTGCGACAAAACAGGGTCTTTATCATACCAGCGTCTTTGCTGATTTGTGTATTCTTCTTTCATAATGCCTCTCCTTATTTCAATAAATTAATAAGACTATTATGAAGAATTTCGCATAATATGTCAAGTACTCAACCTTGCTTAAAAGTTACCCCTTTTGTACCTTTCGGATATTCCCATCCCAATGATGAACTTTCGCAGGCAATTCTGCAGGCACCGCATTCAAGACAGTTTTCATAATTCACGATAAGTTTCCGCATATTTTCGTCCCATTCATAAACTCCTGCAGGGCAAACAATAGTACAAATTTTTGATTTGCATATCCTGCAGCATTCCTGAACCGGCAGCAAATGAGAAACAGCATCAGGTGTATACTTAACTGTATATAATTTATCTTCCAAATCGCTCATTTTAAAATACTCCATAATAATTTAACGGCAGTCCATGCATCTTTAAATAAGTCGGAAATTTTTCTGTCCGTAAAAATACTTTTTATAAATTTATGATATTTCTCCCGCTTAGGTACACTGTCAACTGAAGTGAACATTTCAAAGAAAGAATTAATCTTTTTGGGGTAATATCCCAAAAACTCACCAACTCTTTCATGCACTCCGCTCATAAGGTCTTTATATGTTCGCAAATCTTTTATAATAAAAGAATTTTCGAGTTCTTCCTGATAATGTGATAAAGCAGTTTCGGAAAAATCCTGTTTTCCCAGTGCTATTACCGCGGTTTCTCCGGCTATTTTTCCTGAAATCATAGCAAGATTAGTGCCTTCCCAGTGCATGTTATTTACAAACATTGCGGCATCTCCGCAAACCATAACACCCGCACCGAAAAGAAGCGGAACTTTTTTATAACCGCCTTCGGGGATTAAGTGAGCCGAATACTCGAGAAGTTCACCGTCTTTAATTAACGGAGCTATTTCGGGATGCTTTTTTAATTTGTCAAGAAGCTCATAAGGTTTCAAGCCTCTGTCAACCAGTTCGCTCAATGTAACTCCCAGCCCGATGTTGACAGAATTTTTATTTGTATACATAAAGCCTAAGCCTAGCATTCCGAGCATAGGACCGCCGAATATTTCATAAATACATCCTTCATCGTCATTAACATGAAATCTGTCGTTAATAACTTCTGAAGGAAGTTTTATAACTTCTTTAACGCTCAACGCAACATCTTCCGGAGCCAAATTCCCGCGAAGCCCTATTTGTTTTGCAAGCAGAGAATTTACTCCATCGGCAAGCACCACAATATCAGCATAATAATCTTCAAGTTCGGTCTTTACACCTTTTACAAATCCGTCTTGAACGATTAATTCCCTGACCACGGTTTCTTCAACAAGAATTACGCCCTCATTTTTCGCCTGCTCAGCCATCCAACGGTCAAATTTTCCTCTCACAACCGTATAACTTACAGGGTTTTCAGGTTTCTTTTTGTATGAAATCACTGTTGCATCATCTTCACCTAAAAGCGCAAATTTATGTTCAATATTTTTTCTCTCAAGAGGAGCTGTTTTTTCAAAATCCGGAAAGATTTCTCTTGTCGGCTGTGCATAAATCGCACCGCCGAAAACATTTTTACTTCCCGAAAATCTTCCGCGCTCAATTAGAACAACCTCTTTTCCCGCACGCGCAATTGTAATTGCACAGGAAATTCCCGCAGGTCCCCCGCCTACAACTATAACCTCTGTTTTATTTTCCCGCTTCTCCATGATAGCTCCGATTAAAAATGTATACAACAAAACTATACATCAAATCTTATTCATTGTAAAATAGTTAATATGATTATTACAGCAGGCAGATTTAAAGGTCAAAAAATTGCGGTTCCCGATGAAAGTATTACAAGGCCGACACTTTCAAAGGTTAGAATGAGCATTTTTAACACTTTGCAATCAATGATTAACTTTGAAGGAAGCTCATTTCTTGATATGTATGCAGGCTCGGGAATTATGGGGCTTGAAGCTCTTTCAAGAGGATTTTCAAAAGTCAGCGCAATAGAAAAACACCCTAAAGCCGCAAAGATTATTAAATCAAATTTTCAAAAATTTAATCCGCAGCCGAAATTAAAAGTAGGTGACAGTTTAAAAATTGTTCCTGCGCTGAATGAAAATTTTGACGTAATTTATATTGACCCTCCGTATTTTTCGGGAATTTATGAACACAGTCTTAACGCTGTAAAAGATATTGCGTCAAATATAATTATTCTTGAGCATGTTACTAATGTAGACTTTTCAAATTTTGAACTTCTGAAACAGAAAAAGTACGGAGATAAATTTATAACATTTTTAACAAAGCATTAAAAAAGCAGAGTTGTTTTCAAACTCTGCTTTTGAAAATAACCCGTAAAATTCATTAAAGACTTATTTGACGGGTGGAGCGGCTACGCTCCTATTTAACAAGTTCTTTGAATTTTTTACCGGCTGAGAAAGCAGGAACTGTTTTAGCAGCAATTTTCAAAGGAGCGCCAGTTTGAGGGTTTCTGCCTGTTCTTGCAGCTCTTTTGCGCGGTTCGAATGTTCCGAAACCTACTAATGTAACTTTTTTACCTTTTGAAACAGTTTTTTCGATAGTTTCTAAAGTAGCTGCAATGATGTCAGCAGTAGCTTTTTGAGAAACTTTTGCTTTCTTTGATACTTCTTTTACTAATTCTTCTTTGTTCATTATGAACCTCCTTTTACCTTGCGCATACAGTAATTGAAACCATTCTCTCTCCGCATGCTTATGTTTCGACAAAGATTATTATAGCATTTTATTTAAATTTGGCAAGTATTTTTCAAAAAAATTATAATAAATTTAAAATATACATTGAGTTTCGGGGTGGTAAAGCAGATAAAATACCCGAATTGCAAGAGTTTTTGCTAATTATAAGACTGGGGATTAACTCTTGCAAATTTCACGTCTTTATAGAAATATTGCAAAATTTGATATGCATTGTAGCCTTGTTTTGCGAGATTATTTGCCCCATGCTGAGACATCCCTACGCCATGTCCGTTTTTTTTCACATTATCGTCAAAGGACGGAACAGAACGTAAATAAGGAAGGCTTCCGCCCCAGCTGTCAACATTTGTCTGCCCGCCTGCGGACGCCGAGTAATAGGCATTTATAACTTTCATATTATAAGTAAGCACAATTCCTTTTGTCTGCTCGACAGCATAATTAGTATCGGGAGTTTCTTTGGAAGCTCCGCCGTAAGCCTGGTCCTCAGGCGTATCCTTTAAATCATAGCCGTATCTTGCCCGTTTGCCGAGATTTGCAAGAGCATAGCTTCTGGCGGCAATAGCCTGAGCTTTATGAGCTTCCGCAGCCCAGCTTGAGGGCATTTCCGACGGAACGACGCCTTTTATGTAATCTTCAAGCGGAACATTATTGATAACCGTCAATTTACCGTTTTTATTCTGTATCATTATAATTCCGCGGTACCATTTGCCTTTTGCACTTACAAAGCCGGGAGACTGTGTTTTTATTACTATATTATCGGAATTTATTTTGTAATAGGTGCCGTTGTAAAGTATTGCCATAAGGTTATGGTAAGGTTTTATTTCATATCCCTTCATCGCCTCCAAATCGCAAATAGTATGATTTGTATTTGCGTCAATAATTGTTCCCTTAACGGATGTACCTATGGCAGAAGAAGCCGTATCAGTCTGCAGTCCTATTTTGATTGCAAAACAAGGACTTGCAAAAAAAACGTTTAATAAAAAAATTGAAAACAGTAATACAATCTTCTTCACACAATTTATTATAACACATTATGTTATAAAAGTTCTTAAGTCATGTGATTGATTTTTTGACCGGTCTTTTTTAAACCCAAATTTGCCTCAACGCGGTTTGCAATACCGCCGCCAAATTTTTGCCCTACGGAATAAGATGCCATTGAACCGCCCACAAAAGCAAGTCCTTTAATTACGGCTCCGACTTTCCCGCCAAGTTTGTTTTTTTCAAGGTATTCAAACACAGGCTTTACAACTACGGTATTAGACATTTTTGTTATAGCATCTTTTACCGCCTTAGAGTTTGCTGCTTTATCGTAATGAAGCTTTATAAGTCCTTCTCCCGCAAACATTGCCGATAATGCGGCAGCCTCGGTTATACCGGTTTTAACTTTATCATCCGCCATTGCGGTTTTAACAACACCTGATGCGCAAATCAGCGGGTTTACATTGTTTACTGCAAATTGCGTAACTTTACCCGCATACTCAAAAGCTTTATTTTGTTTTGCAAGGTCAGAAAATACACTCAGTGCACTGCGGGCAGTATTAGCCGCAACTCCGTCATATTTAGCTACTTCCTGAACAAGACCTGCGGTCTGCCCTAAAGTTACGGCACTTCTTCCGATTTCACCGTTTTTGGTTTTGTCGGCATTACGATATGCAAATATTCCTGATGCTACTGCACTGAACACAATAATTCACCTTTTACTACACTACATTTATATAAAGTAATTTTTTCCGTAAAAATTGCATGAATATTTAAAATGTTTACATTTGTAATAAAATGAACAAAGCTTTTTGAATATCGTTATATTGATAATAGCGAAAAAACTGTTATAATATAAATTATGAAAAAATTACTCGTGTTAGTTGGAATGTTATTATTTATACCGCAGGCTCAAGCGGAGCAGCTTCCGAATGTTCAGCTTGAATTACGTGATTATCATGTAATTACAATCCCTCAGGGAACCTTTATTCCCGTAATGAATACTCAGGAAATTTCAACACAAACCTGTTCCGAAGGTTATAAAGTAAAATTTATTGCCACAAATGATTTATATATCCATGAAACGGACGTCGTACCGAAGGATACGGAATTTTACGGCTATATAGAAAAAATAAACGCACCCGTTATCGGTACAAATGCGGCTATGAAAATAAAAATAACCAAAATGATTTATTCTGACGGTTTTGAAGTTCCCGTTCAAGGTTATCTTTACACATCAAATAACAACGTGTTCGGAGGCGGAATTTCCGAGCCTTCAAAATATATAGGTATGGCGCAAAGACAGCAAAGAGTAAAAAGAACAACTATTCAGCTGCGTCCTTCGGGAGAAAGAAAAATGGGGACACATACAATAATACCGTCAGGTTCAAATGAGATTATAATGCTTACCGCACCCGCCGAAATAACTCATACCGTAACAAATTGACTTAATATAAATTGTAAAATACAATAATATAAATAAGGAGAAAGGCAGATTATGAACAAAAAATTAGGATTAGTTTTGACCGCAATGGTATTAACTTCGGGTATTGCATTTGCTGCACCGAATTTTGGTTACAGCCAGCATAATCCGGCACCGTTATATCAGCAAAATTATTATCCAACTCAAACGGTAAGCGGTAACCAAACCCTTAAAGGCAGTGTAGTAACAGTTCCGGCGGGACAAAAAATTCCTGCCGTAGTAACAACCCCTTTGAGTTCCGCTAACCTGACATTGGGTCAAAATGTAACACTTGCATTAGGTTCTGACTTTTATTATAACGGGAATTTAGTAGCCCCTGCAGGCAGCTCTGTTACAGGAACAGTGCTTGAAGTTTCCAAAGCCAAACATGGAAGTATGAACGGCAAACTGCTTTTGAGATTTACTCAAATCGTAACTCCTTACGGTATTCAAATTCCGATTTCAGCAGTTGTAAAAACAACTGATAATACAGGCGTATTAGTCGGCGGCACAAAACTTGATGTTGCAAAAGATTACGGTAAAGATGTTGCCGTAGGCGCAGGTGCAGGTGCTCTTGCCGGAGTTATAATCTCACCGCTTGCGGGCGGCGATATAGGTAAAGGTACAGCTCTTGCCACTGCAGTAGGTGCCGGCGGCGGGCTTGTAAAATCACTTTGGGATAAAGGTAATGATGTTGAAATCCCTGCTAATTCAGCGATTGAACTTGTACTTACCCAACCGATTACCGTTAACCCCGCAATGTTTAATAACAATTACTAGCAAATCGGGTAATAATTTTATTTTTGTTTTAAAATAGAATTATAAAGCGATTAGATAAAGATAGGGGAGCAATACAGCCAAAAACTGTATAAAAAGAAAAAAGAATGTCATTATTGGGAAAATATACAGATAATTTTATAGAAGACGATGATCTTGATGAAAAGTCAAGTTATGTAACACCTGCTGTCTTGAAAGACGATGAAGAAATAAGCTTAAAAAAATCAATTTTGATTTCGGCTGTTCTTCACCCGACAGCAGTTGGTGTTTGGGCTTTAATCGTCTTAATCCTTTCATTAATGGGCATTACATTCAAAATCTTTGAAAAGCCGAAACCCAAAATGAATGATATTGAATTTGTACTTGTTGATAAAGAGGAAACTCCAATTAACAAAAAAACTCCTTATCGTGCTGATATAAATTCACGTGCAGGCGGCCACCACGACCCGACAAGAAAGGTTTCAATGCCTTCTCCGGCTCCCGGAGCACCCAAACAGGCTTCAAAACCAGCTCCTAAACAGGCAGCGCCGAAACAGCCCGCACAACAGCAAAATCCTTTGCAGAAAATAGTTAAACAGGTTACACAGCAGGCGCAGACACCTGCACCCAAAAAGCCGGCGCAGCAAGCCGCACCGGGGCCTAAGAAACCTCAACAGGCTAAACCCGCGCCTCCGACAGCACGTCCGTCGTTAAAACCGCCGACAACACCGAGACCAACGGCAAAGCCGTCATCTTCATTTACGGTACCGGTACCGAAAGGCGGAACAGGTTCGGGAAGATACACAACAGGACCGATAAGCGGGTCCGGTGCATTGGCCAAAGGCGGCGGAGCAGGCGGAAGTTCATCTGCCGGAAGCGGAAGATACGCCCCCGCACCCTCTCTTGCACCAACCGGAGGAGCAGGAAGCAAGCTTGCTAAAAGCGGCGGCGGCGGAACAGGCGGATACGGAAATCCCGGACCGGGTAATCCGAACGGCAGACCTGGTATTGATGCAATAAGAGAACCTGATTTCGGACCTTATATGAGAGAACTTCAAAGACGCATCAAAATGAACTGGGATCCGCCAAAAGGAAACGAAAGCAAACGCGTAGTCCTGCTTTTCAAAATTGCGAAAGACGGAAGACTTCTTTCCTGCAGCGTATTTAAATCTTCAGGACTTCCCGGAGCCGACAAAGCGGCAATAAATGCAGTTCAGGCAACCGCGCCTTTCAGACCGCTGCCTGCAGAATTCAAAGGACAAAGTATTGATATTCAATTTACGTTTGATTACAACGTATTTGGAGCGTCAGGATATTAAAAAGCAAAACACATTAATAAAAGAGGATAAAAACTATGGAACTATTATTACATTCAATTCAAATGGATTGGCCGGTATTATTACCTATCTTGGTATGCTCAATCCTTGTTGTAGGCGTTGTTATCAACAGATTTTCTTTTTATAAGAAAAATAAGAGAGATGTTGTGCTGTTTATTCCGAGACTGCAAAAAGAACTTGTTAAGAATAATCTTGACGGAGCTCAAAATCTTGCAGTACAATGCGGCGGTGTTATCGGAGAAGTAACGGAAGAAGCAGTCAGAATTTTTTCTGAACAAAAAAACGGTTTTTCACGTTCATTTGACATCGCTGCATCATTAGCAGCAAGAAAACTTGAAAGCCATTTAACAATTCTTGGTACAATCGGCGGTGTTGCACCGTTCTTAGGTTTGTTCGGCACAGTTGTAAGAATTCTTTTTACATTCCAGGATTTGGCGGCACAAGGCAATCAGTCTGCGGCCGTTGCATCAGGTATTGCGTCAGCATTGATTGCTACCGCTTTCGGTTTAGGCGTTGCGATTGTTGCGGTTATTTTCTATAACTCTTTCCAATCTATAGTTAAACGCTACGAAGATGACTTCCAGTTAATCAAATTGTTATTCTTAAGCTTTGTAGATTCAAACGATGAATCAACAACACCTTCAAATGCAAATATATCGCTATAAGCAAAACAGATGCGAGGATTATCCGAGTGCATAAACCGGATAAAGCCTCTAATACAAAAAATAAGAAAGTAAAAACAAAATCTACGAAAGGCGGCTTATGCAGACCCGTAAGCTGTGTAAAAAAAATGGCAATGAAAACCAATAAGGGCAAAGATGCTCTTTTTACAGAAATTAATATAACACCGTTAACGGACATTTTCTTAGTACTGTTAATCATTATGATGGTTGTGGCTCCGACTTTCCAATCCAATGACAGTTCCATTACGATACCTGAGATTAACAGCGGAATTTCCATTGAGCAGAAAAACGCAACCGTCTCCGTAACCAAAGAAGGAAAAATGTATCTTAACGGTACTCCCGTAACTGACGAAAATTTAACAAACGAGCTTGCAACTTTAAAAGCACAGCTTGAAAAACCCGAACTTGTGGTTAAGGCCGACGAAAAAGTTAAAAGCGCAAAAATAATGGAAATTATGAATGCGGCGCAGGATGCCGAGTATAAAAAATTAATCGTTGCAGGAGAACCTTTAAGCAAAAAAGAACAAAAGGATCTGGAGAAAAAACAAAAATGAGCAGAAACCGTGATACTTTTAATGAAATCAACATAACTCCGTTAACAGATATTTTTCTGGTACTGTTAATCATTATGATGGTTATAGCTCCAATGCTTGACCAGCAGGGATTAAACCTTACCGTACCCGAAAATGTTGCGCAGGAGCAGCAGCAGAAAGAAACAAAAATTATGACAATAACGGTTGATGCGGGCGACAGATTTTATCTCGAGGGAACAGAAATTTCTGCCGATAAACTTGAAAGCGCAATAAAATCTCAGGCGCAAAATTACCCTGACGGACTTATGATAAAAACAGACGCGGAATCTTCGCACGGTGCCATGGTTAAAGTAATGGACAGCGCAAGAAATTCAGGAATTACAAGTATTTCAGTTGACGAAATCTAAACATTCCATGACGGATTTCCGCCATCCGCTACTTCGAAAAACTTCTGCATCTTTTCAGCGACTGATTTATCCTCTTTATAAGGAAATATACTGTTAGGTTTTGTCATATCAACATTTGCCATAGCATCAAGTTTGTTGACTTTTTCTTTAATAGCTTCAAAATTTATTATCTTCATATGCACTCTCTCTTACCTATATAAAAAAATATTTAAGAGAGTAATTTCAAAACAAATAATTTTATTTACAAATCTTTAAATCCTCTTACGTATAGAAATTTTTCAATTTTTAAGTTATAATATGCATACGTTTATAGAAAGAGAGAGGTCATCCAATGAATAAAAGTCAATCCGCAGGAATGTACATAGTACTGGCAATAGTTGTACTCCTGTTTGTATCATCGGTATTTTTGTCAGGTCCCGCTACCAAGGTATCAGAAATTTCATATTCAAATTTTCTTGAAAGACTTGATAAAGGAGAATTTAAGAAAGTAGAAAAAGCTGATGACTTCTTAATTGCAATACCGAAAGTCCAGCCTCAGGCAGAAACAAAAAAAACTGCAGCTCCGTCTATGGATAATCCTTTCGGTATAACAGAAACTAAAGCTCCGGCTTTGAAATATAAAGTATTAACTCCTGCGTTTGACCCTGATTTGATGAAAAAACTGGATGCTTCGGATGCGGAAATCCAAATTACCAGAGCAACGGAATCCTCAAAAACTCTCGGCAATGTATTAAGTTATTTACTGCTGCCCATATTGTTTCTGGTATTCCTCGCGGTTATGGCAAAAAGCATTCAGGCAGGCGGCTCACAGGCAATGTCTTTCGGAAAAAGCAAAGCAAAAATGCTTCTTGACAGCAAGGTTAAAACAACGTTCAAAGATGTTGCGGGCATAGACGAGGAGAAAAAAGAACTGGAAGAAATCGTCGACTTTTTGAAAAACGGTGACAAATATATTAAATTAGGAGCAAGAATTCCGAAAGGTGTTCTTCTCGTAGGCCCTCCGGGGACAGGTAAAACATTAATGGCAAAAGCTGTAGCCGGTGAAGCGGGCGTTCCGTTTTTCTCAATCAGCGGTTCCGATTTTGTTGAAATGTTTGTAGGTGTAGGTGCAAGCCGTGTAAGAGATTTGTTTGAACAGGCTAAAAAACACCAGCCTTGTATTATATTCATTGATGAAATAGATGCCGTAGGCCGCCAGAGAGGCGCAGGTATGGGTGGCGGACACGATGAACGCGAACAGACATTAAACCAGCTTCTTGTTGAGATGGACGGTTTTGACGAAAACACAAATATTATCGTAATTGCCGCAACTAACAGACCTGACATTTTAGATAATGCATTATTAAGACCGGGAAGATTTGACAGACAAATTTATATTAATGCTCCGGATGTAAGGGGCAGAGAACAAATTTTAAAAGTTCACGCAAAAAATAAGCAGCTGGATGCGGAAGTTGATTTAAAAACTCTTGCAAAACGTACACCGGGCTTTACGGGTGCCGATTTGCAGAATTTACTCAACGAAGCTGCTCTGCTTGCTGCAAGAAATAACAAAGATAAAATCTCAATGAGCGATATTGATAATTCTATTGACAGAGTAATCGCAGGTATTGAAAAGAAAAGCAAAGTAATGACTGATGAAGATAAAGAATTAACATCATATCATGAAGTAGGTCATGCGCTTCTGGCAAAGCTTTTAAAAGATGCTGATGAACTTCATAAAGTTTCAATTATTCCGAGGGGTTACGCTCTCGGTGTAACCTGGACAAAGCCGAAAGATGAAAAAGTTCACACCAATAAAGCAAAACTTCTTGCACAAATTACGGTATCATTAGGCGGACGCGCCGCAGAAGAAATCGTTTACGGCAAAGACAGAGTAAGCACGGGAGCTTCACAAGACCTTATTAACGTAACAAATATCGCAAGGAAAATGGTTACTGCGTGGGGTATGTCAGAAAGACTCGGCAACATGGCTTACGGTAAAAATCAGGAAAATGTATTTATGGGCAGAGATTTCGGACACCAGAGAGATTACTCCGAGCAGGTTGCTTTTGAAATCGACGAAGAAATGAAAAGCATTGTCGATAATAAATACGAAGAAGCTAAAAAACTTTTAAGCGAAAACAGAGATATGCTTGAGGCAATTTCAAGAGAACTGCTTGATAAAGAAACTCTTGATGATAAAGAATTTGAAGAAATAATGAACAGAGTACAAAGTGAAAGACAGGGTTAAATATATTCTGGAACTGCCTGTTGAAAAGGCAGAAGAAGGACTTAAAAAAGACTGCGATATACTGGGTCTTAAATTTACGGAAGATATAGAAAAGGGGATTGAAGCTTTTAAAAAGCTTCTTCCTCGTATTGAAAAACCTTTGATGCTCAGGGGCTGCGGCAATGATACTGTAGATACGGAGCTTTTGCCTGTGCTTGCACAATTAGCAGACAGGGAATGCATAATAGGAACCGCAACTGAAAATAATTATAAAAGTATTGTTCCTTCGGTCATAAAAAGCGGTAACAGGCTTATAATCCGAACTCCTATTGATATTAACCTTGCAAAGGAAATGAATATCCTTACATCCGATATGGGACTTGGTCTGGATAGAATATTAACAGACACCGACATAGGCGGTTTGGGTTACGGATTTGAATACGGTTACAGTATTATGGAAAAAATTAAGCTTGAAGGGAAAAACGGAGATAAATTTTTGAATGTACCACTGATATCTTTTGCGGCTGAAGAAACGGCAAAAACAAAAGAAGCAAAAGATGAAAAACTTTCTTTATATCTTGAAATTGCATCAGCATCAGCGGTTAAAGCAGCAGGTGCAGATTACATCGTTTTGACAAAACCTGAAGCGGTTTCAATTTTAAGGGGGCTTGAATGACGGAACTTTCAGGGTTACAAATTTTTAAATATCTTCCTGCCGCTAAAAAAGCTGAACACACCAATTGTAAAGAATGCGGCTGTCCGACATGCATGGCGTTTGCACTTAAACTTGCCAAACACAATATTGACATAGAAAAATGTAAATATGCACCTGAAAATTTAAAAGAGATTTGCGAACAAAATGCCAAACAGCCTCAAAAAACAGTTGAGATAAGCGGGGTTAAAATAGGCGGTGAAAATGTCTTGTACAGACACGAAAAAACTTTTATCAATAAAACCGCACTCGCTGTTGTAATTGATATGGCAGCCCCCGATTGGAAAGAAAAATATGAACGCGTTAAGAACTTTGAGATTACACGTGTAAACGAACATTTAAAAGTTGATTTGATTATTGTCAAAAACGGCACTCTGCCTGATACAATTACTTATGAAGAACTGAAAAAACTTCCGCTTAAAGAAATTATTGACAAAGAATTTTCATCAACGGCAAATGAACTTATTGAAACACGCAAAAAAGCTGTTTTGGAAAAAGATGAAAACTGTTCAAATCCTGTGTATGTTTATTTTAAACATACAGAAGACAAAAATCTGTTATGTGCAAAGGCATCATACTATATTTGTAAATATGCCAATATGCTTGTTTTCGAAGATTTTGACGAATATTTGCTGACCGCTTTAATGACATTAAGACAAAATATTTTCACTGACCCTCAAAAACCTTTACAGGTTGAGTCAAAAATCTATGAGTTTAACAATCCCGATGAAAACTCATTAATATTTATGACAACGAATTTTGCACTGACATTTTTTGCCGTAGCGAATGAACTTGAAAGCCTTCCGGTTCCGTCATACTTAATTGTAACCCCTGCTGAAGGAATGAGCGTTTTAACAGCATGGTCCGCAGAAAAATTTACTGCAAAAATGGTTGCAAAAACATTAAAAAAATTTGATTTTGCAAATAAAGTAAAGAACAGAAAAATAATCATTCCCGGGTTGTTAGCTCACATGAAAGACGAACTTCAGGAAGAAATTAAAGACTTTGAAATAATTGTCGGGACAGTAGATGCATTTGCAATCGGAGATTTTGTAAAAAATTTGAATAAATAGCAATAAATTTTTTGTTCAATTTTTATTCCGAATATGGAAATAAAAAATTCTTATAACAACCAAAATTTTAACGGACTGTATTTCAAAAATGTCTCGCCTAAGGTTCAAAAAGCTCTTGAAAATTCACCAGCAATTCAATCATTGAGCCGTAACTATGACGTATTTATTAAGCAATATCATAACAAAACATTAAACAAATACGGTACAACGCTTAATTACGGTCTTACATACAAAGTTAAAGAAATAGTACCCAATTTATTTCATAAAACAGCTAAATTTAATAAAAAATGTTATTCTAATTTTGCCCTCGATCCGTATTCATTCCCGATAAAAAAGGACATGAAGACTACGATTGAAAATGATCTGATTAAAGAAGCCGAACTAATTAACATCAATTATTTTAAAGACTATCTTAAATAATTTTAGAGAATGACAAAAAGTAATCAGATATTATATTAACAAGCATCGGCAAAATCCAGACCATTATTGCCGCCCCGAGAACAGGTTTAAAAAGAAAGCTTAATTGAAATACGTTTACCTGAGGCGCGGTCTTTGAGATTACACCGAGAATAATATCCTGTCCCAGTGTCGCAAGCAAAATTGGAGATGCAATTTGCAGTCCCATAAATAATACGTTTGATGACAGCTGAACCATATAATCCATATTTACAATCTGCTGCAAAGGGATTATTGTTGCATCAAGAGGAAATATCTCAAAACTTCTTGTAAGTGCTGTCAAAAGCCAGTAAACACCGCCCAGTTGAATAAAAATCAAAAGCCCTAAAAGCTGAAAACACTTTCCCACAATAGAAACCTGAGAAGATGTAGTCGGATCTAAAACCATTGCAGAAGACAATCCCATCTGCATATTAATCATATCACCGCCAGCATCCACGGCAAGCAGAATTAATTGCGCAATATAGCCTATCATTGCTCCTACAACTATATTTAACAATATTGAAAGAGCAAACGATTCCTTAATTATTGTTACATCGGGCTTTGCAACACAGGTTAATATAACCGTCAAAAGCAAACATAAAGCAATCTTTACCATTCCGGGGATTTCTTTTCTATTGAAAACCGGTGCAAGCCTGAAAAATCCCAGAAGGCGGGCAAAAATAAATATTCCTGCCGCAAGATAAGCATTAAGCATCGGAAACATCTTCATCAATTCTTCAATAATCTGTTCCAACCTTAATCACCCCCTTTGCTTTTTTCGGGAGTATCAAGAGGGAAATATGTAACGTCATTACCGCTTTGAAAAACAGTTTTTTCAGGGGTAACACTAACTTTTACAACAACATCTTTATCATAGCGTTTTATTGTAATTTCAGCATTACCTTCTCTTTTGGCTTTGACAATTATGGTATCTTTGTTATTATCAATTGTAAAAAACGGCAGAACTGAAACTATGCTCTCATCACTTGAAGAAACAGAAATTACGGGCTTGTCAGACGTCAGGATATAATCCTCAAACGCACATGCTTGTAGAGGAATTAAAAGTATTGAAAGTATTACCAGAAGTTTTTTCATTCGTTATCTTCCCAGAATTTGATTTGTTTCTACAAAATTAGGTTTAGGCATAGGTGTCTGCGGACTTGCATAGTATTTTGTTTTTTGCTGCTGGTCTATAAAAGGAACCTTACCGGGATTTTTCATTATCTCATTTATTGTTGGCTGATTTTTAAATTTGTCGTTCATTTCATGTTCAAAAGGCGTTGTGTATTTAAAATAATCTGCCGGAAGAACATAAGAATCATTTTTGGAAACAAGATTAAAAGCCATTGCCATACCGTCAGTCATAAAACCTTTTAACATATTAATAAACCCGATACCGCCGATTACGATAACAAGGAAAACCCCGAGGATTTTGGGAGCTGCCGCAATTGTCTGCTCCTGAACCTGTGTAACAGCCTGCAGAATACCTACAACAAGACCAATGCCAGCAGCCACAAGTACACATGGCATCGAGATTGCCAGCATTATCAAAAATCCTTTTGCTAAGTATTCAACTAAAACTTCCATTTTTCATCCTCTTTTTTGATATTTGTAAAACTTTTTGTCCCTCGCCAGAGGCTAAAGCCTCCTTTTTTACCCTCTTTAATTGTAACTCGTTACCAGCCCCTGAACGATTAACGCCCAGCCGTCTACAGCAATAAATATAAGAAGTTTAAACGGCAGAGAAATAATCGTAGGTGACAGCATAAACATACCTAATGCAAGAAGAATATTTGCAACAACAAGGTCTAATACGATAAACGGAACAAATATTATAAATCCGATTTCAAATGATGTTTTTAACTCGCTTATAATAAATGCCGGAGCGACCTGCCAGACCGTAATTTCATCAGGGCTTTTCGGCGGCTGTCCCTTTGAAGCCTCAATGAAGAATGCCAGATCGCTTTCTCTTGTCTGCTTCATCATAAACTCTTTTAACGGCTTCGAGCCTTCATTTATAGCCTCGACAATATTCTGATTTTTGTGATACGGCACTGAACCCATTTCATACATTTTTTGAAAAGTTCCTCCCATAGTGTAAAAGGTCAAAATCATTGCAAGACCCACGATTACAATAGAAGGCGGCACCTGCTGCGTTCCCATTGCGGTTTTAAGCATTGAAAATACTATGACAAATCTTAAAAAACTTGTCATACAGCAAAAAACCAACGGTATTAACGAGAATACAGTCATTAATATCAGCATTTGCAATACAGGGTTCATATCTTTTATTATCGTATCCATTTTTATTCCTCTAAATGTTATTTATTATATTTTTGAAAACTTTCTTCTGCGAATTATGAGAAGTTCTCGGGAAATCAACTATTACCGGCAGTTCATCCACACTGCTTTCACTTTGTTTTTTCACAGGTAAAGAAGAATTGTCATCGAGTTTTGAAATTAAAGAAGTTCTTCCCACATCCGATGCGACAAGAAACCTTTCATTTCCCGCCCTGACAACATAAAGCTCTTTTCTCGGTGCAAGGCTTATACATTCTTCAACATTTAAAAATTTTGATTTTGAAGAAGCGCAGCAAGAGAACTTTTTATACACAAAAACAGCCAGAAAAATAATTCCGACCATTGCCGCCGTATAAACTATGAAATTTAGTAAATAAGTACTCATTATCCCTCCAAGAAAGTTTCTTATATATCCTCATCCTCAAGCTCAAAGTCACTGTAGTCAAATTCATCTTCTTCATCTGCAGGCTGAGCGGCTGTATTATTTTCCTGCGGGAGAGGAGCAGCTCCTTCATCCGCAAAATCCGAACCTGCAGGGACAGCCTGCTGCTGCGGTACAGCATTCGGATTATTTTCGGCTTTAGGCGTCTTAGCAATAACCTCATCTATTTTAACTCCGTATCTGTCATTAACAATAACAAGTTCTCCGCGCGCAATAGGCTTGTCTTCTACGCTTAATGTAACTTTATTATCATATATGGATGTCAGGTCAACAACCAACCCTTCCTCAATCTTTTTTAATTCGCCGAGAGTAATTTTAACAGTATCAAATTGAGCATTCATTTCAACTTCTATACTGTCCCAAAGATTAGTATTTTCTCCTGCCATATCGTTATTTCCTCCATCGTTATCCACCGGCATAACCAGTCCCAAATTAGGGTTTAAATTAATATCTTTTTCATAATCCTTAAATCTAAGAACCATGTGTTTTGTATCGCTGTTATCAAAAACTACAATATCATCAACTTCGATATTTTTAATATCTATAAGTTTAAATCTTGTAGAGCCTACTTTAACAGCCACATCAATTATGCTTGACGCAAAATCGCCGTAATCAAATTTATCACCTTTTGATGTTACGGCTTCAGGGTTTAAAAGCACATCCGGCAAAGTAATTATAAACTTTGCCACAGCATTTGTATCAACATCTTTCAATAAAAAAGTTAAATGCACCACATCGAAATTTGTACGTTTCAATGCAGGCGGGGGCGGGATTAGAAATCGGGAAGTCGCATTGAACATATAGTCATTAAATGCGGTAATAATTTTAGCTTCCAAATCAGTAAGTTTGTTCAGGTTAAATCTTGAATTCGGTTTACCTAAAGCTCTGTCAAGTATAATTCCGATAGCTTTTTCGGATGTTCTGAAAAACATATCATGGAGTTTATCTATACGTATTTTGGTTACAAAATAAGCATCTTTATCCATTAATGTATTAATATTCTTGCTTATACCGATTAAAATAAATTTTAAACCTGGGAGAAAAAATTCATCACTTGAAGCCTGTACAACAGGCGGATAAGCATTGGCAAACCAATTGTACTGTGTGTACAATTCATTATAGTCTGTTGAGTTGATTTTTTCGTTTCCCATACTTAAATTGTCTATCCCTTATTCAAGTCTGTAATGATGAGCTTTCCCCATAAATACAATAGAATAATTACACAAACTTCACATCAATCATTTAATGGATATTTTGCAAAAATCAATAAAGTCATAATAAAGGAAAACTCCCGCTAATTAGCGGGAGAAGGAATGAAAGTAAGCGTGCCGCTTAACCCGACACAATAAATATTTGCGTGAATTTCACGGTAGCTTATCTTTTTACAGTATAAAATTTATTTTATTTTTGTTTCAAGTTTTTCTATACGGATTTTAAGTTCACGGTTTTCTTTTTCCAGTGCGCTCATGCGGGTATCGAGTTCTTTGATTGCATTTATCATTGCAAAGAACATATCTTCAAAACGAATTGTTAAAAACCCGTCTGTACCTTTTTTGACTGCATCGGGAAAGACTTTTTGCAAATCCTGAGCGATTACACCGACATGAGGTGTTTTTGTTTCGTCTTTTTTAAACGTATAATTAAAAACCTTTAATTGGCGTATTTTTTTCAAACCTGAAAGGTTCTCTTTTCCAACATATTTTAAACGACGATCAGAGAAAAAGCTTTCAGTTGGATCACCTATATTATCAAATTCTATCTGGTTATCAATGTACTTTGTCCTCATACCCCCATAACGAGCATCGCGGCCGCCAGATTTCTTACGAGGCATAGTTATTAAATCGCCTCGAATTACAAAATCGGCATTAACTACGGCCACAGCATAATCTCCGCGTTTATGAAGTTCCAATATAGAATTAACTGCTGAATTGTATCGGCCGTCTTTACGTACGAAGGTGCCTGCTGAACCGAAATATAGGCTTTCAGTTGAAGAATCTGAACGCTGGGCGGGATCGGAAGGTCCAGAATTAGCACCTATACAGGTCTTATTAGTCCCTGTTACATACCGGCAAGCATTTGCTCCGATTGCAGTAGTATAATTATTAACAGCCTTTGCATTATTACCGATAGCTACAGCACTGTGACCGCTTGCATCGGCAGAATACCCTATGGCTGCTGAAAAATTTCCGCCATTTATTTTACTGTTTTGTCCAATTGCAACACTTTGGCTGCCTTCTGCTTTTGCCTGATCGCCGATTGCGACAGCTGCATGCTCGGATGCTCTTGAAAATTCTCCTATAGATATTGCATAATTCGCACTGGCACCAGATTGACTACCCAGGGCTACAGACGCATAAGAAGAAGATTCTGCGCTTGGTCCAACTGCAACTGAACGATAACCTGTTGCTTCCGACCAACTGCCCAAAGATAAAGAAGCGTCTCCGGAGGATATTGAACCGGAACCCATGGCAATTGCATTCTCATCTGAAGATGTTGTTTTTTCGCCTATTGATATAGAACTGTCAGCGATGGCAGTTGAATTACCTATGGCTATTGCTTTTGCATTTAAAGTAGAAGAATTTGCCCCAACAGCCACAGAACCGGTACCACCGGCATAAGAGGAAAAACCTATTGCGGTTGTGTTCGTAAAATTGGTTAAGGTCTTATCTCTATAATTCGAATTAGCTCCGATGGCTACATTACCGTCACCGTTACCGTACCATAAAGAATTGGTGCCA
>CALUVV010000008.1 GCA_944324305.1 Candidatus Gastranaerophilales bacterium | reverse complement strand
TGGTGAAAACCTAACAATAGAAGTAAAAAACACTGTCAAACCAATGTTCAACAGTGTTATTTTCAATATGGTGGGCGTTAGAAGACTCGAACTTCTGACATCCTCCTTGTAAGGGAGGCGCTCTACCAACTGAGCTAAACGCCCTCAGCAAGATTTATCATAGCTGAAACAAATTTTATTGTCAACAGTTTTTTTTATAATGCTTTTTCTAAAATTTCTAATGCATTGGTGATTTCTTGGAAAATTCTTGTAAATTCTGCTCTTTGATTATCATCTTTTGCTTTGTCAGGGTGGTATTTTACAGCAAATTTTCGTTTAATATTTTTAAGAGCAGCTTTATCAAGCTTATTGTTTTCTACAATTTCTGCAAATTCTTTTAGAGTATCATCTTTTTTCAAAAATTCTAATAATTTAGATTTTGCTTCTTGCGTTTTATTGTTTACAAAGTCTTTAAAATAGTCATTAGAATTTGTTTTCCCTGAATTATTGCGGAATTTACTTTCGCGTGTATTAAAATGTTTATTGCCGAATTTTTTAATTTTTTCAAATATTCCATCAATTTGTTTACTACCTTGAGTGTCAAAATTCAATAGACAATAAGTTTGTCTTTTTATCAATTCTAAATATGCATCAAGTTGGAATAATGAGAAATTTTGGTTTAATAAACCTTCATCCAATTTTTCAAATATTTCATCACCTTTGATAAAATGAGCTTTGGCTTCAGTATAGCCATCAAGCATTTCATCTATAAATTTATCAAAATCATTTATTGATGTTTCAGGAGTAAGTTTTTCAAAGAAGTTTTTTCTTTTTAAATCTAATTCTTTCATGTATATATCATTTATGTAATGAGCATTGCCGCCTAAGGATGCCGTATTAACTTTAACTTTTTTTGAAGCTTCTTTTAGTAATTGAGCTATTTTTAGTTTTTCTTCAGTTGTGAATACATTAAAATTGTCATAAGTATAAGCATGTCCAAATAGCATTGAACCTAAAGAAAATTTGTCATGTTTAAATGATACCATTTTGTTTGGTTCAAAGTATGTTTCTGCTTTATTTTTTTCAAAAGATTTGAGCATTTCTTTTATAAGCTCCATACTTTTTTTTGTTTTGTTCTTATCAATAATTTTAGAATGATAAATATCATCTATAAGCTGAAGTTTATCATTATCTGATAATGAATTCCCATTTAATACATTTTTTAGATCTGTAATATATGTATTATCAATTTCAGTTTCAGTATATAATTTTTTGTTGTAATGGTATTTTAAGCCTGATGTACTATAATCTTTATAACTAATAGTTTTATTTACATGATAATTAAATTTTTCTTGTTTGACATTATCTAAAATATCAAGTACTTTTTTTGATTGTTCTATATTTAATTTACTCTTATTATGACAAATATCAATTAATTTTTGGCTAAGATTTAATTTTATATCATCTGAAGCTTCCAGGAGTTTTGTAATAATTTTATCTATAACTTCAGTATTTACAATATCTTTTTCTCCTAAAATCTCATATAGTACATTTATTTTAGATGATATTTTTTCAGATTTAATATTTTCAGATGGTTTAATATTAACTAATGAATTGAAAATATCTTCCCAGTTATTAGCATTAATATGTTTACCGTTGTCCTGTAATAAAATATCAACGGTTTTTAATTTTAATTCGGGATTATCATTTGCTAATGCCGTTTTAATAATATTTGTAGCATCATCATTGTCTCTTAATTGGCTTAGTTTTTCTTTAAATTCATTGAAAGTATTCTGACCTTTTTTAGTCATTTTATCTGATGCGGCTTCTGCCGTTTCTGTTATTTTGCGGCTTTTTATATAATGATGAGTGCCTATTGCAATAGCTGCTGCTCCTATAGCACTTAAAGCTATAATAGCTTTTTTATTGCGTTCATAAAAAGATTTTTCTTCTTTAGGTTCTTCTGATTTTTTGTCTTTTACTTCTTGTTGCGCTTCAGATGTGAATTTTATATTTTTTTTGTTTAAAATACTTGCTTCATTTACCTTTAAAGACATAAAATTTTCCCTATATTTTAGTTAACATTTATATATTGATTAAAACGGGGGGGGGGCTTTTTTGCGCTTTACACAAGAATTATGAAGAAATCGTTACAATTAATTTTGATCGTTTTTTTCATTCTGTTGTTCGAGAAGCTGTTTTTCATATTCCATACGCTGCTTAACTTTTATTTCATGTTTTTCGCCATGGCTCGGGTCTTCATGCTTATAGCTTTGTTCCGTCCACCATTTTGCCATGTGATAAATCGGACCGCGTTTGTATGTTTTGTTTTCGGATTTAACTTTTCTTTCTCTGTGTTTTTTTACTTTTTGCGGTTTATCGGCCGAGGTGACATCAGGTTTAGGCGGCGGGGGAACATCAATATAATCAAGCAGATCTGCTTCATTAACAGCATAAACTTCAGGGCTTACATAACCTTCATCAGCATAAGCAAGCGGAGCGGACAGTATTAATATAAATAATAATAATTTTTTAATCATGATTACCTCTCAAATTTAAGAATACGGACATCTTGAAATAATGTCTTTTCCATGTGAGTCAAGTCCGCCTGTTTTTATAAGGTTAAATTTTACGGCGGCTTCATCAATTTTACTCTGCCATTTCTGGTAGTATTCACCTTCATAAGATTGATAACAGCCTTCGTAAAATAATGCTTTATCTTTGCCGAATTTTTTAAAGTGTTCAAACAAATAAGTATAAAATTCGGGGCAGTAAGCTTTTGTTCTTGCGGGGTGCGCAATCGACATTACTTCCGAATTAAGCCCCGATACAAATTCCACAGCATTTTCAAAAGATGAGAACGGCTCAAGCATGTTTCCGATTGACGGGTGAGCCTGCATGTAAATTTCTCTTGCGATTTGAATTCTGTTTTCTATTTTTTCGGGAATATCTGGAAGCTCATTTCCGATGTATAATTCAAGAGCTTTTTTATAAATTCTGTAATACGGCTCGTTTCCTTTAAAAAGATATTTGAATTTTTTTATAGGCAGGTCATAAGAAAATTCCGCATCGGGAATGTAGTAATCAAGCAGGATTTTTCCCGAAGTGTATTTTTTCAGTGCATGCGCAACTTCGTCTTGACCTTTGGCAATCATAATATGGCATTTTGATGCTTCTTCAATATTAAAATTATAATGCGGAAGTGCTTTATTAAGTTTGTCTATAGTATCTTTTGCCAGCTGCAATTTTAATGCTCTTTTTGTTTTAAGGAAGTAATCGAGCTTTTCGTCATGCGGATTTATACCGTACACAAGCAGGTGAACTTGAACGGGTTTTGTCTGGTTGGGAAAATTTATGCCTATTGTCGATATTTCAACGCCAAAACATATATTTACATGATTATAGCTTTTTATGAGTGTTTCCGCTTCTTTAGCCCCGTCAATTGTGTCATGGTCTGTTATTGCAATAATAAAATCATTGTTTTTTTCTGAGATTTTTTCTGCATTATCCAGAAGTTCTTTGACTGTCATAGAGCCGTCCGAATATTCCGTGTGTATATGAAGATTTGCCTTGAAATCACCTGAATTCAAGTATCTTAAATCATGAGAATCCAGCAGGTTTAAATCTTTTCGTTCCCCGGGTTTAAATGCGGTTTCCGAAAAGTTTTTCACGCGGTTTATAAAATCTTTCTCATTTACAATTCCCATAATTTATATTTTACACAAAACAAAGATTGAAACAAAATTAATAAGCTTACGTCAAAAATATTAAAAGTGTGACAATTTGTAGAAGATGAGGGATTTTAATGGCTGTTACAAAATACTTGGAAGAAGATTTGTATAAGGATTTTAAACCTGAATATCAGGAAGGTGCCGAATTTATCGAGCTTGAAGATGACGATATTGAAGAACCGAGAACATTTAATTCTATATCAAATGATGATGACATTTTACAAATGTACTTGAAAGATATCGGCAAAGTTAAATTGTTAAATTCAAAAGAAGAAAAAGCTTTAGGAAAACAGATTAAGGAAGGCAAAAAATCTCAGGCGGAAATTGCAAAAAGAAAACTTGTTCAGGCAAATTTACGTCTTGTTGTCAGTATTGCAAAAAAATACATCGGGCAGGGAGTATTGTTTATGGACCTTGTTCAGGAAGGTTCGCTGGGACTTATAAAAGCTGCGGAAAAATTTGATTATTCAAAGAATTTTAAATTCTCAACTTATGCAACATGGTGGATAAAGCAGACGATTATAAGAGCGATATCCAATAATTCACGAACAATAAGAATTCCTGTTCACATGACTGATAAAATCAGGAAATATAAAAGAATGTATACAACATTGTCGTTTGAACTCGGACGTGAACCTACGGATTTGGAAGTTGCGGAAGGACTCGGGATTACTCCCAAACAGCTTCTTACAATAAAGAAATCAATTATAAAAGAACCTATAAGTCTGGAAACACCTGTAACAGATGATTTAAACGTCGGAGATTATATTGAGGATAAGTCATATCGTTCACCTGAAGTTCAGACAAAAAATAATGCATTAAAAGGCAGTATTGAAGACTTGCTTGCGTCTTTATCAGAGAGAGAAAAGAAAATTATAACCTGCCGTTTCGGGATTAACGGAGAGATACCGAAAACGCTCGAACAGTTAGGTGAGATAATGGGGTATTCAAAAGAGAGAATAAGACAGCTTGAGGATTCCGCATTATCCAAAATCAGAGAGAAGAAGGAATTACAGCATTTTAGAGATTTTATTGAAGATTAGGAGCGTAACCGCTCCTTTTTTATTGTAAAATTAATGATTTAGCAAATTCCACAGACTGTTCGTTAATCTCTCCGCCTGCAAGTTCCGCAAGTGCTTTAATCCTGTTTTCTCCCGTCAAAACATAAACTTCCACTTTTGTTTCATCGCTCTGGGATTTTCTGACATAGAAGTGTTTATTTGCTTTTGAGGCAATAATAGGCTGGTGTGTAATTAAAATAATCTGATGGTATTTGGAAAGCTCAACTATTTCATCCGCAACGCTCTGTGATGCTTTACCCGAGATGCCGGTGTCTATTTCATCAAAAATTACGGTATTAATATCATCGCTTTGCGCAAAAATCGATTTTATGGCAAGCATTACACGCGAAATTTCTCCGCCTGATGCGGTTTTTGCAAGCGGTTTTAAATCTTCCGAAACGTTTGTGGAAATTAAAAATTCCACGTTATCTATACCGTCAGAGCTTAACTCTTTTGGCTGTACTGAAATTTCAAATCTTGCTTTTGGGAGTTCTAATTTTTCAAGCTTTTCCTGAATTAGTACTGAAAGAACCTGCGCGTAATTTTTTCTGTTTTCGCTGATTTCCGATGCTGTCTGTTCAAGTTCTTTGCGTACTTGTCCAATTTCCGCTTCAAGTTCTTCTATATTTTGTGTTGAAAATTCAATTGCATTTAATTCTTTTGATAATTTTTCGAATGTTTCAAGCACTGTTTTCAATGATCCGCCGTATTTGCGTTTTAATTTATCAAGAAGATACAATCTTTCCTGTATTTCGTTAAGTCTTTCCGCATCGTTATCAAGGCTCTGGCTGTAATCTCTTAATTCGCTTCCCGCATCTTTTAATCTTTCTATTGTATCTATGAGATTACTTTCAAGTTCTTCAAGATTTTTGTCCATTGATGCCGCTTTAGAAACGTTTTGTTTAATTTTTCCGAGAGCTTCCATTATCGAACCGTCATCGCCGTTGATTGCCCAGTAAGAAGTGCCTGTAAGCTCCTTTAATTTTTCGGCATTCTCCAGAACTTCCAATTCAGCGTTTAAATCTTCATCTTCTGTCGGGCTTTGAATATTTGCGCTGTCTATTTCATTTATTTGAAACTGCAAAAATTCAATCTGGCTTTCTGTCATATCAGATGCATTTTTTAAATTTTCAAGCTGAGCCTGAAGATGCTGATAATTTTTAAAATTTTCTCTGTATGCATCAAGTTTTGCGCCGTATAACTCTTTAGCATAGCTGTCAAGCAGATTAATGTGATATTTAGGCTGCATATAAGCGTAAGTCTGGTGTTGAGAGTGAATGTCCAGAAAATATGCTTTTAAATTTTTAATAAATTCCTGATTTACAAGCGTCCCGTTAACTCTTGAGCGGACACCGTTCTGCGTAATCTCTTTTGTTAAAACTATTTCCGAACCTAAGTTATCAACTCCGTTTTCTTCAAAAATTTTTGTTAAATCATGTTTTGTGTTTTCGATTACAAGTTCAATAACAGCTTTATCTTTGTCATGTTTTATAACATCTTTAGAAACACGCGGAGCAAAAGCTATATCAACAGCATTAATCAAAATACTTTTACCGGCGCCTGTTTCACCGGTTATAACGTTTAAACCTGTGTCAAAGTTTGCGGTAAGTTCGTCAATTAAAATATAATCTTTTATCCTAAGCTGTTTTATCATATTTTTATGCTCTTTTTAACTCATAAACTCTGAATTCGCTTGCTTCAAGCCTGTCAAAATGTAATGCTGATGTTTCTGCATCAAATGTTGAGGAAACAAATTCATCTCCGTCAATATAATATTCTTTTTGGATTACATAATCAGACGGAAGATTTATTGTCTTATCAAAAACAGGCTGGCCATGCATTATTTCCGAGTAGCTTTTGTTATTTTCATCAAACATTGTTACGCGTTCATTTGTGTATTTGTAATTTGAAACAATCAGATAAGCAATTTTCCCGGGAACTTTAGAGATAATCCACGCTGCAAAACCGTCATCATCCTGAACAATAATTTGTGCTTCACCATCACAAATTATTTGGTTATTTTTTACAAACATATCTATTGCATTAAATTTTTTATAAAAATCATAATGCTTTTCTCTCGGCATGGAAATTTCTTCACCTATAACACTTTCTATTCCCCGTTTCGTAAAACTTTCATCTCCGTCAACATAAAGCACGGGACGTTCTGCAAATTTACCTCCGGGCAGGAATTTATATTTAAACCATTTGTAAAGAGCTCCGTTTTCGCCTAGCTGGCCGGGATACTGGTCAATACATCTGAATTCTCCGTCCTGATTGTTATAAGTTTTTAAAATAGAAAGCTTTTCACCGCTTTTAAAATTAACATTATAATTTGCAAGATGCTGGTTATCTTCCGTAATTTTTTCAGGAGTTTTTTCGCACTGCGACACAATGTCATTACCCCATAAAAGATCAAAATGCATTCCTTTATGGTATTCTTTCAGGAAATCATCCCAGAGCATATATTCCGCAAGTGTTCCGAAATACGGAATTTTATTTTTAAGAGTTTTATTAAGCTTATTCAGTACAACCCTCGGCGCTCTGTAACTTATAGGGCGTCCGTTTGTTTCGGAAACCTTATCGACAATATGGTCAATATGGTCAACTCTGTAACCGTCAAAATTATATTCTTTTTGCAAATTCACCATATAATCAACAAAGTAGTCAACCACCTGAGTATTAAAGCTTCCGTCTTCAAGGCAGCAGAAGTAATATGGAGTTTGGCAGTCAAGGTTTGCAAAATTAGTAACGTCTTCTCCTTTATAATCATAATGTTTAAATGTCGGGTATCCTCCGCATTCACTCATTTTGTCATATACAGGTACTCCTGCGGAACACCATGCTCCGCCCGGGGCAGGCCACAAACCTTCTTTTATTAATTCCTGAATGGTTTCAATTTGTTTTGTAATATCATCTTCGCTAAGTTTTTGATTTACTTTAAAGCCATGTATTTTTGCAACAATATCTCTGGCATGTTTATGGATTTTTTCCTGATTTGTTTTTTTCATCATTGCATTTGAAAGCTCTTTTTTAGCTTCATTCATCAAGCTGTCAAAGGTATCGTATATATTTTTATAATGAGAGCTTAAATCTCCGGATGTTCCGTTTTGCGAATCTTTATAAATATTTTTGACAAGTTCCACATCTTCGTCATCAAAAGATTCCGGCATGTTTTTAGCAATTCTGTCTATATTTTCATCTAACTCTTTATTTAATATATTAATATCAAACCATCTTGCAATTTCAGGGTTTGCAAGAACGGCTTTTGAAAATCTTCCTGTTTGCGGAAGTATGTCATAAATTACCGGATGTCCGGCAAGCTGCGCAAGCATTATAAATGTCTGAACCTGTCCTTTTGCATCAAGCCCCGTAAGCTTTTCAATGTTTTCATCAAAAAGTTTTTCGCTTATATCCGAGCTTTTCGGCAAATAAGCGCAACCGAATTCTCTGGGGTGAAAAGGTAT
The DNA here is from genome assembly GCA_944324305.1 of Candidatus Gastranaerophilales bacterium. GTDB lineage: Bacteria > Cyanobacteriota > Vampirovibrionia > Gastranaerophilales > Gastranaerophilaceae > Stercorousia. The sequence goes on along the minus strand of CALUVV010000008.1, from coordinate 126,898 downwards.
TAAATAAATTGTAGTATTAAAGATATTGTTTTGCAGATTTCCTGTCGGAAGTATCAAAAGCTGTCTCAGCCAGTCCATAAATTTGCCTGTCTCAGCGGTTTTATTTCCGTCTCCCAGTCCTGCAAGATTTATAAGTTTAATATTATGGCCTTCTTTTTGAATCCAGGATGAATTTTTTACATTGTTCCTTGCAAGAACGCTTATTTTATCATTTGAAAATTCAAATTCGTTATTTTTTAAAACTCCGTTGTCTTTCCACTTTATTTCAAGCCCGAACAGAATTTCTTCGGGGGTAAGCTCTTCCAGTGCTTTAATATACGGATAAGGAAGATAGCCGTATTTTTGTATCATACCGCTTAATTCCCGTTTCCTTTCGCCGGAAATTTTATCAGACGGATACGCTTTTTTTAAGGCGGAATAAATCTTATTTAATTTAATATATTTAGGTTCCTGACTGCTATTCTTTTTTCCGAAGATAAATTCCAACATTTTTACACTCCCTTATACTGTAATATTTATAAACATATTATAACATGATAAATAATTTTAGTATAATTTGAATATTAATTGTATTTTTTACAATAATATTAGCCACCTGGGTAATGGATTAACACTTATAGATATCATTAAATAATCTTGTCGAAACAATGTAGAAGCAATTTGTTATGAAAGTGGGGTAAATTAATGACACAGAAAGCGGCACAAACTCAAACAAAACCTATCAGCGTAATTATTGTAGAAGATTTTAAGCTTACAAGAGTGGGCTTAAGATGCGCATTAAATGCAAATGACGATATTAACGTAGTTGCGGAAGCCGAAGATGCTGTTGAAGGTTTAAAACTTATTGAACGGCATAAACCTGATGTTATCTTAATGGATTTAGGACTTCCGGGCATGAACGGTATTGAAGCTATGGTTAAATGTAAAGAAATGATGTTTGATTCAAAAATTATTGCCTTGACCTCACATGACAGATGCGAAGAAGTTATTGCCGCTTTAAGTTCCGGAGCAAGCGCCTATTGCCTTAAAGATATTGATCCGAATAAATTGGCGGATGTCGTAAGAGATGTTTCAACGGGTGTGTGCTGGATTGATCCTATGGTTGCACAAATGACTTTAAATTCTTTGCCTAAAATTGATAATATCGGAATTCTTCCCAGTAAGTCAAATACTGACGGCCGTGTTCCGCTTACAGAAAGAGAATTTGAAGTTTTAAAACATCTTGTCTCAGGTAAAAGCAACACCGAAATAGCTAAGGAGCTTATAGTAAGTGTTCATACAGCAAAAGCTCACGTTTGTTCCATATTGCAAAAAATGTGTGTAAATGACAGAGTGCAGGCTGCGGTAAAAGCCGTTAAAGAAGGCATGGTTTAATTATTTTTATTTTCACAAAAAAGCCTCCCGTTTTTAGGGAGGCTTTTTGCATGATTATTTTTCAATCTTTTTTAACTCTATTTTGTATTTAAGTATACTGATAATCAGCATGAATTCCTCATATTTGAGGGTCTTTCTTGCAAGCTTATCGGAAATAGATTTCATTGTATATTTTCTGCCTGATATTTTCGTCATTTCAGCTGCTAATTTGGTCATTGTAAAAGCTTCACGGGCAAGCAGAGTTTTTACATCTTCTTTTACAGACATATTTACCTCCCTTTAATAAAAATAAATACTAATATTGACTTATGGGAATATATGTGTAAAAATAAGGATATATAACTATAAATAAGGAGTGAAATTTAGATATGTTAAGATACTGTTTCAGACCTGCATTTACACTTGCCGAAGTTTTGATAACATTAGGCATTATAGGCGTGGTATCTGCTATGACTTTGCCTGTTTTAATTCAAAAACATAACCATAGAGTAGTTGAGACAAGATTAAAGAAGTTTTATTCATCGATTAATCAGGCAATATTAATGGCTGAGATTGATTATGGTGATAAGCGCGATTGGTATCAGGACTTAAAAAATTCCGAAATTGACGGAGAAGGAAATCCCATAGAGGGAACAAATAAAGCCGAAAAATGGTTTAATAAGTATATTGCTCCTTATATGACAATAATAAAAAAAGAAACTTTATCGGACGGCGCATTTCTTGTTTATTTCCCGGATGGGAGCGCATTAAGACCTGCAACAGATTTTACACGTGACTGGTATTTTTATCCGTCTAACCCTAAAAAATGTATGGATATGTATGGTATAGGTTATAGTCCTGAGGGGCTTGGTGTATGTTTATTTGCCTTTAATTTTTATCCCGTTTCTGATAGCGATACCTGGACATATCATTACAACAAAGGTATGGAACCTTATAAATGCTCTTGGACAGGAGATAAAAAGCAGCTTTATAAAGGTTCTTCATATTCCTGTGATACAGGCAGCGGCCTTTATTGTACTGCAATTATCCAGATAAATAACTGGACTATTCCTGATGATTACCCGCGGAGAATTAGAAATTAAGTTTTTTTATAACTTTATCGACTTCGTTTACTAATGCTTCATAGTCAGAATTATTTTCTATTACATAATCCCAGTCTTTGATATTGTCTAATCCCGTTTCGGTAATATCATGTTCTCCTATAAGCTCGCCTCTCGAAGCTCTTGTTTCTCTTGATGCTTCAACTCTTATCGACACTGCACCGGCATTTTTAAACACCTCATACTCATGCGGAACACGTACGTCAGTTACCATAATATTACCGTCTTGTTCGATAATTTTTTTCAGCCAGTAATCAGGGTCTTGAGCACGACCCCAATTCCCGAGATTGATTAAATCCTGTCTGTATAAAGGTTTATTTTGTTCAATTTCTTCATATGTCAAACCTTTTTGAGCTCCGTAAGTTAATTTTATTATGTCACCCATTGCACATCTTTTATAATCCGGCATTTTAGCAAGCATTATTTTAGCGGCGGTGTCTTTACCGGAATACTGTTTCCCTGAAAATATTATAATTTTATCTGCCATAATCTTATTCTCCCTAGATTAAAATTACCACAATATGAAGAGTTTGTATATAATTTATGAAATTATTTATTAATTTTATCGCCGATGTTATACGGAGTATAATATAATTTGTCATTAGACAAAGTTTTAGTAATGTAACTTCCCTGATCTAATTTACCGTTACTTCTGATATCAATTCTATAAACGTCTGCCCCAAATTGATTAGGTCCTTTTAAGCCGTTTGCATCAAAATATATAATGGCGCAAAGATCAACGGTTGTTGTCACTGTATCAGGTATGCCGTCACCATCTTCATCTACAGTAAATCCATTTTCATCTTTTATTTCGTACGTTGCTTCTCTTATACAGCTGCTGTATTGTTTTGCTTTATATGTTGCTCCGTCACGGGAAATGAAAAACGGTTTGACAAAAGAATCTACATAATCTGCTGTCCCGGAACCGTTGCTTGTCGGAGTATTTGCCTTTATTCCGTAATTTTTACATTCTCTGTTATTTGAATTGTTATTACAATAAACTCCGCCATTGAATGATTCAAAAAGCTTTTTTGTAATGTCTTCATCTGTTCCGTTTGTATCAGATATACAAGCAACTTCAGAACATTCATTTTTTGCGGCATATAACTTAAGAGCATTTTGCATCTGTGAATATGATTTTTTTACCTGTGAAACCAGAACTTTTTCCTTATAATTTGCAATCAGAGCCGGCATTGTAAGAGCGGCAGCAATTCCGATAATACCTAAAGTAACAAGAACTTCAGCCAATGTAAAAGCCTTCAAACAGCGCTTAAAATAAAACCGGTTGAAAATTTTAGAAAAATTGTAAAAGCGCCCCTTAAACAGTCTATCCGGTGTATCTACGCACGTAGTGCTGGGGGGGGGGCAATCCTTAACGCTTCAATATCAAACATTTTAGCCTCCTTTTTTTATTAATTATAATTTATCCGCCTTAATTATGCAATATGTTGTCAGCTTAATATTTTTAACATAATAATTGCTTTTTAAATATGTTAGACGTAGTATGAAAAAAGCACGTCTGAGCGGAGCGGCTCTATGTGTATAAATGAGTGTAATTAGTACAATATATGGAATATGTTATGGCTTTAAACTTTCAGGAACTTGTTTTTAATTTACAAAAATTTTGGTCAGACTACGGCTGTATAATCCAACAGCCTTATGATATTGAAAAAGGTGCTTCTACGATGAACCCTGCAACATTCTTGCGCTCATTGGGTCCTGAACCCTGGAATACTGCAATGATTGAACCGTGCAGAAGACCGACTGATGCAAGATACGGAGAAAATCCGAACAGACTTGGACATTATTATCAATTTCAGGTTATTTTAAAGCCTTCACCCGACAATGCTCAGGAACTTTATTTGAAGAGTTTGGAAGCTATGGGGATAGATTTAAAAGAGCATGACGTAAGATTTGTTGAAGATAACTGGGAATCCCCGACTTTAGGTGCCGCAGGTGTGGGCTGGGAAGTTTGGCTTGACGGCATGGAAATTACACAATTTACGTATTTTCAGCAGGTAGGCGGCGTAGAAGTTAAACCGGTTGCGCTTGAGCTAACTTACGGGCTTGAAAGAATAGCTATGTATTTGCAAAATAAAGAGTCTGTTTATGACATTATGTGGAATGATACGCTGAAATACGGCGAAATTTTCCTTCAAAATGAAATTGAACAATCTAAATATAATTTTGAAGTAAGTGATGCAAAAGCTTTGTTTACAATGTTTGATTTATACCAGAAAGAAGTTGATAATTGTATTAATGCAAAACTTGTTTTGCCTGCTTATGATTACGTTTTGAAATGTTCGCATACTTTCAACCTTCTGGATGCCAGAGGAGTAATCAGTAAAGATGAAAGAATTAACTTTATTAACAGAGTAAGAACAATGGCTTCTGCCGTTGCAAGATTATACGTAGCTCAAAGAGAAGAAATGGGATTTCCTCTTTGCAAATAACATAAGGAAAATAAATGGCTGAAAAATTTCACCGTGCGACATTTACTCGCAATTTTTTAAAGACAGTTACAAGGATAAAAAATCCTGATGAGATGCTGGCAGAAGCTAAAGCAGAAGGTCTGGAAAAAACTCTCGGAGTTTTTGACCTGATTATTTTAGGTGTGGGCGCGATTATCGGATCGGGAATTTTTGCGGTTGTCGGTATTGCGGCTGCGGGAAGTGCTGACGGATCTGCTCTCGGTGCAGGGCCTGCGTTGGTTATCTCTATGATAATTGCCGCAATAGCTTGTATTTTTTCGGCTCTTTGCTATTCCGAATTTGCAACAATGATACCTGTTGCCGGCGGTGCTTATACATATACATTTGCAACTCTCGGTGAGTTTGCGGCATGGATGGTAGGCTGGGTATTAATGCTTGAGTACGCAATCGGGTTTATTGCGGTTGCGTGTGCCTGGTCAAATCATTTTGTACAGTTTTTAAGCGGGTTTGAAAAAGTGCTTCCGGCATGGCTTGCTCATCCGCCTGTATGGTTAGTAAATGATGCTTTCAGTGCCGCTAAAATTGCGGCGGCTGATGCTTCCGTTCATATTCCGACTTTGTTCGGGCTTCCTATATGTATTAATTTGCCTGCTATAGTAATTGTTTTGCTAATTACGATGATTTTGGTCAAGGGGACTAAGGATTCTACTAAAATGGCAGGTTTAATGGTATTTATAAAACTTGCTGTAATAGCTTTATTTGTTGTTGCCGGCGCGTTTTTCGTAAAACCCGAAAACTGGACGCCTTTTGCTCCGAACGGTGCTGCGGGTATATTTGCCGGTGCATTTTTAATATTCTTTGCATATATCGGGTTTGATGCTCTTGCAACTGCGGCAGAAGAATGTAAAAATCCGCAGAAAGATTTGCCGATAGGTATTATAGGCTCATTAATAATCACAACTGTTGTATATGTTTCTGTTGCTCTTGTTTTAACAGGTTTACAGGATACGAGTACAGCCGTTCCAATGGGATTTTTAAAAGCCCCGATGGCTTATTGCATGTCTTTGTTTAATATGAACTGGGCAGCAGGCTTGATTTCAATAGGCTCTCTGGCAGGTTTAACTTCAGTATTGCTTGTTCTTGAAATGGCAGCAACAAGAATTCTGTATGCAATGAGCAGAGATCATTTTATTTCCCAAAGATTTCAAAAATTACATCCAAAGTTTAAAACTCCTGCGCTTTTGACATGGACTGTGGGAATACTTGCTGTTGTCGGCATTCTGACCTTAAACCTTGATGTAGCGGCAGAGCTTTGTAATTACGGTACATTTACTTCTTTCATTATAGTCTGTGTTGCGGTATTAATCCTTCGAAAAACCGATCCTGAAAGACCGAGACCTTTTAAGGTTCCGTTTTCACCCGTCACACCTGCGCTCGGCATAATATGCTGCGGGGGGCTTATGATTTACAAATCAATGCAGCCGTCAGGCTCTGCATTATTATTCCCTGTCTGGTTAGGTGTCGGAGCAATAATATATCTTTTATACGGATTTGTTAAAAACAGACTTAACGAAAACAAAATTCATAACGAAAAAGTAGAACTTAAAAAACAAGAAATGATGAAATAATGGAATTAAAAAATATAATATTTAATGCTTTAAAGAAAAAAAGCCCCGATGAATTAATAGCTGTAAGTAAAAAGTCAGAATTAAAAAAGACTTTGAATGTATTTGACTTAATTGTGCTTGGAATAGGCGCGGTTGTCGGAACTGGTATTTTCACGATTATAGGTTCGGCAATTCAGGGCGGTCCAGAAAGTTCGGGAGCAGGGCCTGCGATTATAATATCAATGGTTTTAGCGGCTATTGCCTGCGTATTTTCTGCGCTTTGTTATTCTGAAATCGCTGCAATGATACCTGTTGCGGGAAGTGCTTATACTTATACCTACGCTACAATGGGTGAATTTATGGCGTGGATGGTCGGCTGGATTTTAATGCTTGAATATGCCATAGGAAATATTACGGTTGCATGTGCCTGGACAGGGTATTTTGTTCAATTTCTGAAAGGGTTTAAGCATATATTACCTGACTTTGTTATAAATTTCCCGTTATGGCTCAGAACAGATTATCGCTATATGTTTGCATTCTGTGATAAATACGGACTTGATCCGCATACGCAGATGCCTTATTTGTTTGATAAAATTCCTGTTGCCGTGAATTTACCCGCAATGGTAATTGTTTTACTGCTTACGATTTTGCTTATTAAAGGCGTAAAAGAATCTACCAGATTTGCAAGTATTATGGTCGGCGTTAATATGTTTATGATTTTGTCATTCATAGTTGTCGGCGCATTTTATGTAAAGCCCGAAAACTGGACGCCTTTTGCTCCGAACGGTTTTGAAGGCGTTTTTATGGGTGCATTTTTAATCTTTTTTGCATATATCGGATTTGATGCGATATCTACAACTGCGGAAGAAACCGAAAATCCCCAGAGAGATTTGCCTATTGCAATTCTCGGAACATTAATAATCTGTACGGTTATGTATGTTGCGGTTGCTCTGGTTTTAACGGGTAACGTGCCTTTAGGACATATTGATACTCAGGCTCCGATTGCGCATGCTATGCGTGTTATTGGAAAAGACTGGTTTGCGGGGCTTATTTCAATAGGTGCTTTGTGCGCTTTGACATCCGTAATTCTTATTTACCAGCTCGGGACAACTAGAATTTTGTACGCAATGAGCAGGGACAGATTTTTGCCGAAATCTTTAAGACTTATTCATAAAAAATACAGAACTCCTCATGTTTTAACCTGGATTTCGGGTATTGTTGTAATAATCTGCACATTATTTATGGATTTGAATATTTCAGCGGAACTTTGCAACTTCGGAACATTCACATCATTTATAATAATCTGTATCGCTGTTTTAATTTTAAGAAAAACAGATCCTGACAGACATCGTCCTTTTAAAGTCCCGTTTTCTCCGTTATTCCCTGTTCTGGGTATAATTACGTGCGGCGGTTTGATGGTGTATTCTATGAAATTTTTAACAACTTCTTCATTGTATTTCCCGTTATGGCTTTTAATGGGTGTTGCAATTTATGCGGGTTACGGTTATAACCAAAAACGCCTTGAAGAAAATCAAAAATTGATTAGACAGCCCAAAGTGAAAACTAAAGTTTAGTATATCTTAATAATATTTTTAATAAACGCAAAATTTTTCTTTTTTTGTTTTTATAAAATTATAATGGGAAAATTACAGGAGAAAATTAATGATTGAGTCAATTAATTCCTTTAAACAAGTTCGTGTACCCTTTCGGGGGGGGGGCAAATCGAAGCTAAACCTCAATTAACACAAACTTTTGACACATTTGAACCATCTGCAAAAGATAAAGAGGATAAAAAGCAAAGGAATAAAGTTTTATTGGCAGCAGCAGTTTTAGCCGCTATCGGTGTTGGGGCTGCAATTTATAAAGGAAGAGGCTCAAAAGTTATTGAAGCTGCTGAAAACGGTGCGGATAGCCTTGCTAAAAAGGGGCAGGAACGAAGAATTTGCAGATATATTAGGATATGATTATCAATTGAAACGAGATTTGATAGATAATCCTGCTTGTGTCTCTGAAGATTTATTAAAAGCTGCCAATGGTGCATTAGATCCTGTAAAGAAAGAAGAACTTCTTATTAAATCGTTCAATTTTCTTCCAAAGAAGGGGTTTCGATCTTATTGGTCAAAAAATGCAAATTTTGAAAGAGTTGCCCCTTTATATAACGAATTTAGAAATTTATACAAAGTAAATGGTGATTTTAAATCAAAACAATTGTTTGAAGATACTATTCAACCGAAATTCCTAAATGTTTTTGAAAATCAAGAATCTATAAAGGTGTTAAATGAAATATTAGGCTCAAAATGTGGTTATGATTTGTATGAACAATTGTTAGAGCAAGGTAAAACTTACAAAGATATTTTTTGGCGTAAAGCACCAAATCCGATGTCGGAAACTTCTCTTTTATGGGCCAAAAATGATGAAAAAGAAAAAAGATTGATAGCATTATTTTTAAATGATACTTTCCCGGCTTTAATTAAATCAGAAACAAATCTTCTTAAGAAAGAAGATATGCTTCTGAAATTTTTGAATACAACAATTTTCAGTGAAAATCATCATAAAAATACCGTAAAGGCATATGATATTTTGCGTCAGCTGGAAGCTTTACAGACAGAGGGCGGTGCAGAATTTGTTCATAAAGATACAGTTTTAAAACAACTGAATGAAATGATTGAAGCATATTTTTCAAAATTTAAACTTCCTTTGAGATCAGAAAAAGACAAACGAGTTCTTGCTGATATTGTTATAAGCACCACAAATCGTAAGTTTTCCCACTATACACCTAAAGATGTAGAATATTCACATATCATTGACGGTCTGACAATTGCAGGTAAAAGAACCGGTGATGAAAAATACTACAGGGCAGCTGTTGATTTTGCAATTCAGCAAAATGCGAGAGGAGATGCAGTCAATGTTATTGAAAAAATTAAAACCGATGATCAGCTCAGCAAGGCTTTTAAAGATGAAATGATAACAGTTGAGAATAAGCTGAAACCAGAATTGAAACAAATGTATGATGGTATAAGCAAAATGATTAATGCAAAACCTTTAAATGAAGCGTTTGAAACATTTACCGCTAATTCTGAAGTTAAAAAAGTAATTGCGGAAGCAGGAACAAAATTTAACCTTTCATCTGCAGATGTAATTAACAAGATGAAAGAAGGCGACGGAAAAATTATCAGATATGTTATGAAACAATCCATAAATAAATATGAAAATGGTGCCTATGAAGATGTTCAATCCGCATTTTGGGATGAAGCAATACAGTATTTATCAAAAGTTGATGAAGTTGTAAAAGACCCGAAAGAACTGGAATTTTTGAAAAATATCAGACTCCGTGCAATCGGTGCAAAGATTATGTCTGTAAGAAATATTGTACCTGAACAAAAAATGATTTATCATAACATTTTAAAATCAGAATTTATTGATATGTTATTTGGAAAAGGCCATGACAAAGATATTGCGCAAAAAATTAAAATTGAAGATAGAGCAATTGAAGATATTGCAATAAGCATAGGTGATGTTGTTTCTGATTTCCAACCTGAATTTACACTTCATAGAGCTATAAAATATAATTTGGTAGAATATCCTCACTTTTACTCTGATGAAACAAGAAAAATTCTCAATGCTAAATTAAAAGATATGGAAAAACGGCTGGGAATATGGTCAGATGAAGATTTTTACGAAGAATTTAAACGACGTTTCTTCGGCGGGGGTAAAGCACCATCATCAAATCTTTCAAAAGACAGTGCAAAAGAAATTTTAAATAAATACCTTCCGAAAGAACAACAGTTAGGTGATAATTTAAAACCATCCGATATAAAAACAGCATACAGGCAGCTTGCCGTAAAATATCATCCTGACAAAGCTGCAAATGCCGAACAAGCTAAACAGTTTGAAGAAATCTTTAAAGAAATTTCAGAAGCATACGGAGTTTTGAAATAATAAAAAAAAGAGCCTTTAAAGGCTCTTTTTTACGGTAAATAATTATTAAATATCACCCGTATATCCTTGTTTTCAAATCTTTACGCAATATAATAAGTGTATAAAGTGTATAATTTGAGAGAGAAAGGTTATTTTAGAGGGGTAAATAATATGATTAAATTGGACTATAGATATTCTGATGAAATGATTATAGGTCAGGAAAACGGCTTAAATCTTCATGAAGAATTTGACAAATACAAAGATACTATAGCTCATATTATTGCCGACTTGAATAAAAGAAAAGATAAACCGGGGCAATGGCTTCAGTGGATGAACCTCGGCTACAGCGAAGAAACAGTATGGTATGTTAAAGAATATGCCGCAATGGTGCAGGGCCGCTTTGAAAATATTCTTGTACTTGGTATAGGAGGTTCCGCACTCGGAGGGCTCGCCGTTACCGAAGCTTTGCTAAAACCTTACTGGAACCTTTTAACTCCCGAACAAAGAAATGATTTGCCGAGAATTTTCTTCCTTGATAATATTGACCCTGATACAATTGCGGGGCTTTTAAAGGTTCTAGACCTAAAGAAAACTCTCGTAAATGTTATTACAAAATCAGGTTCAACTGCCGAAACAATGTCGCAGTTTATGATTGTTAAAAATTTTCTTGAACAGGAATTAGGCGACGAATACAGATATAATATTGTATCTACAACAGACAAAAAAACAGGGATTTTAAGACAGATTTCCGAACAGGAAGGGTATAAAACTTTTGTTGTTCCTGATGACGTCGGCGGAAGATTTTCGGTCTTTTCAGCCGTCGGCTTACTGCCGTTTGCCCTCGTAGGTATTGATATCGATGAAATTATGAACGGTATTAAGGATATGGATCTGGCATTGAAAAATACCGATATTAAAGAAAATATCGCGGCTCAAAATGCGTTAATTCATTATTTGATGGATACCAAAAAAGGTAAAAATTTATCTGTAATGATGCCTTATTCAAGCAGATTAAAACATGTTTCCGACTGGTATGTTCAATTATGGGCGGAATCTTTGGGAAAAAATAAAGACAAAGACGGAAATGACGTTCATATCGGACCTACTCCGATAAAGGCTCTCGGTGCTACAGACCAGCATTCACAAATTCAGCTTTATAACGAAGGGCCGAATGATAAAGTTATAAACTTTATAAGGGTTGCGGAATTTGATAATACTCTTGAAATTCCTAATATTTTTGAGTATACGGGTATTGGCTATCTCGGCGGAAAAACCATAAATCAGCTGATTAATGCCGAAGCTGATTCCACAAGAGTTGCCCTGTCTGATTACGGAAGACCAACCGTTACAATTACTCTTGAAAAAGTTGACGGTTATAATGTTGCACAGCTGCTTTATATGCTGGAAGTTCAAACTGCTATTGCCGGAGAATTATATAATATTAATACGTTTAATCAGCCGGGTGTTGAGCAGGCAAAAAATTATACTTATGCATTAATGGGCAGAGTGGGCTATGAAGAATCAGCTCAGGCTTTAAAAGAAAAAATGTCCGCAATATAGGATGCATCCGTAAAACATGAAAGTATTTAAAAAATTATTAATTTTATTTTTGTTTTTTATAGGATTATCGACATCAGCTGAAACCTTAAAAGCAGGTGTTTCCATGGTTGGAGCAGTTCCGAATTCTTTTTTCGGAAGCTGGCGGGTAGTTGCAAAAATAGATAAACAATCGGGCAGTTTATATTTCAAACCTGTAACCGTAGATTTTTGGAACTTATCAAGAACAGGTGACGTCATAAATTTAAACAACCCGTTTACAGGAGCGAGTGCTTCTGTTAAACTGGATTATGTTGACGGAAATATCATAAGATTTTCCAAGACAGGGGAGTATGACGGAAATAAAAAATTAACCGATACGGTTGATTTAAAACTTGACGGAAATACTTTTACCGGTGTAAATTATTTAACATTAGAAACGTTTTCAATTCACGACAAATCTTTGATTAAAAAAGATACTGCAATTTATATTTTAAAAGGTGAAAAAATATCAGGTTCAAGTATTACAGGAAAATGAGGATAGAAAATGGAGCAATTAAATTTTGATACTATAATTTTAGGCGGCGGTCCTGCAGGTCTTTCTGCTGCTATTTATGCCGCAAGAGGAGCAGTATCAACAGCAATCGTTGATATAAATATGCTCGGAGGCCAGCCTTCAAATTATCTGGAACTGGAAAATTATCCGGGATTTCAGATAGTAGGCGGCTACGATTTAATGGAAAAATTTGAAGAACACGCAGACAAATTCGGTGTTAATAAATTTCCTATGCAGGAAATAAAAAGTATTGATTTAAAATCAAAAACAATTATAACAAATGAATATGAATTTAAAGCAAAAACTATTATTATCGCTACAGGCGCGCAGCCGATGAAACTCGGAGTTCCCGGCGAAAATGAATTTGTAGGACGCGGAGTAAGCTACTGTGCTGTTTGCGACGGTGCTTTCTACAGAAATAAAATTGTTGCTGTTGTTGGCGGCGGTAATGCAGCTGTTGAAGAAGCAATGTATTTGACGAAATTTGCTGATAAAGTTTACGTAATTCACAGACGCGACGAACTTCGCGCAGATAAAATCGTTCAGGAACGCGCGTTTAAAAATGAAAAAATCGAGTTTATCTGGAACTCGGTTGTAAAAGAAATTAAAGGCGATAATCTTGTAACAACAGCAGTTTTGGAAAATGTAAAAACAAAAGAACTTTCAGATTTACCGGTTAACGGTGTTTTCCCTTATATAGGCATAACCCCGAATGTTGAAAATATTAACGGCCAGCTTCAGCAGGATGCAAGAGGTTTTATTGTGACGGACGAGACAATGGCAGCTTCGGTTGAAGGAGTTTTTGCAGTGGGAGATGTAAGGACAACTCCGCTAAGACAGGTTATTACAGCCGCATCTGACGGTGCTGTGGGCGCGGTTTATGCTGTTAAATATATAGAAACACATAAGGAAGTCGCTGTATAGTGTAAGATTTGGCGGGTCAAGCGGCTGCGCTTGCAAAAAAAAAGTTGCCGTTTGAAGGCAACATTAAATAAACACGAGGATATTAAGAGAGAGAGTATAAAAAACTTTTTCCTTTAATCTTTGTTCAAACCATTTGAAGAACTTGATTAATCTTTATTTAATATCCGATGATTGATTTTTCCCTTTTTGTAATTTTAAATTTCCCTTACTCTTATATAAAGTAATTTTATTTTTGAAAATTTCCTTTTTTGAATTTAATGTTACAGTTTTGTTACATTAAATATATTATTGTCAGATATATAAAAAAATGATATAATTTTTTTTATTGAAAGGAGCATTATGGCTGAAAATTACTCAAATTCTAAATTTAATATAATATCTTTTTTGAAAAAAGCAGTTGCTGTCGGAGCTTCCGATGTTCATCTACAGGTAGACGAACACCCTGCTATCAGAATTGACGGTAAAATTACTAAAGTTGACATGCCTGCTTTATCTGAGGATGATATATCAATTGCTTATGATATTTTGCTCCCTACTCATTTTAAGGGAAAAGTAAATGCTGTATTTGATTTGGACTTTGCATATGAAATTCACGGTGTATCGCGTTTTAGGGTAAATCTGAGCAGGCAGCTTGGCAAAAGTGCTCTTGTTATAAGAACTATTCCTTATAATATTAAGAAAGTTTCGGACTTAATGCTGCCAGAGTCTATTGAACAGTTTGCAACTTTGAATAACGGACTTGTACTGATTACAGGGCCTACGGGATCAGGTAAGTCTACAACAATTGCTTCATTGATTGACTATGTTAATATAAATTATCCGAAGCATATTATTACGATTGAAGATCCTGTTGAATTTATCTTTACAAATAAAAAATCTCTTGTTTCACAACGTCAGGTGTTAATTGATACTCCGTCTTTCCCTGACGGTATTAAATATGCTTTAAGGCAGGATCCTGATGTTATATTTATCGGCGAAATCAGAGATAAAGAAACCGTAACAGCAGCTTTAAAAGCCGCTGAAACAGGCCACCTTGTATTTGCGACAATTCACACTAACGACGCTATCCAGACAGTTAACAGAATTGTAAACATGTATGAGCCTTCTGACAGAGAATTTGTAAGAGGCCAGCTGGCTTCTATTTTGAGAGGTACCGTTTCTCAAAAACTTGTTCCGATTTCAAACGGAGCAGGACGCCGTCCGGCTTGCGAAGTTTTGGTTGTAACTCCGACGGTTAAAGACTTTATTGAAAAAGATAAGCTTGAAGAAATTTATGAACTTGTTAAGAAAGGGTCTTTCAACAATATGATTACAATGAATACTTCATTGTACAGATTATTTGAACAGGATTTGATAACGGAAGATGTTGCAATGACTTATTCTGATAATAAGAATGAATTGCAGCAAATGTTTAGGGGAGTATTCCACGGCACATTCGGCTCTTCCGGCAAATAAAATTTAAATCAGAGATAGTTGTATGAATAATTTCGTAACTGACGCGATAAATCTTAAAGCTTACAATTTGAGTGAAGCAGACAAGATTATTGTTATGTACTCAAGAGACAAAGGGCTGATAAGAGGAGTTGCAAAGGGAGTAAAAAAGCCAAAGAGTAAACTCGGCGCAAGAATGGATTTGCTTGTTGCCAATAAGCTTATGCTTTATAAAGGGAAAAGTCTTGACAGGATTTGTCAGGCTGAGGCTTTAAATACTTTTAACAAAACACGTCAAAACATGGATAAAATCTTTTATTCAATGTATATTTCAGAGGTTGTGAGTAATTTTGGCGTTGAGGATGATCCTTGTTCAAACGAGGTTTACGAACTTCTGTATAAAGCTCTTGATAAGATTTCCAATGCATCCGATACGATAGAAATTTTGATTGCCGTTATTAAGTTTCAATTAAAAATGATGCAGATTTCAGGCCTTGGAGTAGAATTGGACTGTTGTTTATGCTGTGGAGAACCGATAAGAGGTGAAAATATGTTTTTTTCACCCCAAATGGGCGGAATTATATGTAATGAATGTAATACTAACTATAAATTACGTACAGTTATGCACCACAAGCTGAGGGATTTTTTAAATGCCTGTTTGCAGTATGATTTTGATTACAAATCGGAATATGATGAAAAAGCTAATGAAAAGGTATGTTCTGTGTGCTTTGAGCTTTTAAAGGAATACATAAATATTCACTCATCCAAAAAGTTTAATTCAACCGATATATTGCAGGAAATCAAGTAAGGGGTGAATTATGTTTAAAAATTTATTTGATTTGTCCGTAAAGCGTTCAGGCATGGAAATTTTTGGATTTTATTTGTTTTATTCTATATTAGGAGCATTTGCAGCGGGTCTGATTTGCGGAGTAATAATTGCATTTTTGCATCCGGAAGCAAAAACATTTGAGGACGGTGCACGGCTTGGTGGGATATACGGTCCTGTATGTGCAATATTATACGGTGTTATTATGTCATTTGCGGTAATTTCCGCAAAAGGTATTTTTAATTCTTTTCAGGCAGTGCTTCTTACAATAATTGCCGTACCGCTTTTATACTTTGGGGGAGCTTCTCTGGGAATGATACCTGTTGCGTTTCTGACGGCTTTTGACAATAATAATCCTACCAATCATAATTGATTTCCCATCCGTCATATTGTATTAATCTTCCGCAATGCCTGTTTTCTATACTTCCTTTGCTGCAGGCTTTTAAAAGCCAGGTTCTGTTATTTGCTGTAGAAGTGTAGTTGTAAAAACCAAACTTATTTGATTGCATTGCCATTACAAAAATATCTTTTCCGACTGTATTAGGCTTTTTTAAACCGTTAATATCTGCTATTATATATATAGAAGTATAATATCTTTCCGAAACACAAACATTATTCCCGCTGCTGTCTGTTTCAATTTCATCACAGTGGTCATCAAGTCTAAAGCTTGTTATTGTCCCGTTTGGTAAAATAAGAATATAAGATGATGAGTTAATATTAACTGATTTATATGCACTGCTTCCGTCAAGCAGAGATATATCCTTTTCATAACCTATATTCTTTAATGTTGTTATTCCGTAATTTTGTACAGGTTTTACGTATGGAACAAAGTAGGTTTCTGTAAATTCTTTGAAAATCTTGTCTGCACCTGATGTCTGGCCGTAAATACTGTCCATACCCCAGTTTTCCATATCTCCGTAGTCAGCTTTGGCTCTTTCAAATGCTTGCGCCAGAATAGAGTATGTTGCTTTTAACTGTGTGACAGTCCTTTTTTTCTGATAATTTGCAATCAGTGCCGGCATTGTAAGTGCTGCAACAATACCTATAACTCCTAATGTAATTAAAACTTCAGCAAGTGTGAAACCGTTAGAAAATTTTGTAAAATCCCCTGTATGGCGGGTCAAACGGCAGGTTTGCGGGGGGGGGGCAGTCTCAAAGCTGTTTGTTTAAACATTTTTATCTCTCCTTTTTTTAATTATTATTTATTATATTTTATTATTTGTCAATATAAATAATTAATTAAAAATTAATTTCAATGACTTTTGCGAAAATAACGTTAAAATAAATGTATAAGTTATTTTAAATGGAGTTATTGTTATGCCAGATTTTAACAAATTTACGAATTATTCACAGGAATTATTAAATTCTGCAGGCGCAATCATGCAGGCGCATAAAAATTCTGAAATGCAGCCCGAGCATATTATGCTTGCCATGATTAAGGATAACGGTGCGATAAAAGATTATTTAACCGAACTAAAATTATTAAATCAGGGATTTATTGATAAAATTGTTTCGGTTGTGAATTCATTCCCGACAATTTCAGGACCTCCTTCGGGGCAGGTATTTTTGTCAGCAAAAACATATCAGCTTCTGGACTTGGCAGGACAGCAGGCAGAGGAATTTAAAGACGAATTTATCAGTGCCGAAGCTATTCTGCTTGCTATGACCAAACTTGATAACAGCCCTATTCAGCTGTTATTGAGGAATTATAATGTCGACACAAATAAAGTTTTGAATGCAATGAAAAAAATCAGAGGTAACAAAAAAGTGGATAATAAAAATGCAGAAGAAAATATGAAAGCGTTGGAAAAGTATTCAACCGACCTGACAGCACTTGCAAGAAAAGGAAAATTAGATCCTGTTATAGGCCGTGATGAAGAAGTCAGACGTATAATTCAGGTCTTAAACAGAAGAACAAAAAATAACCCTGTGTTAATCGGCGAGCCGGGGGTCGGGAAAACCGCCATTGTTGAAGGGCTGGCACAGCGTATTGTACGCGGTGATGTTCCGGAAAGTTTAAAAGATGTTAAACTTGTATCTCTTGATATGGGTGCTCTTGTTGCAGGTGCTAAATTCAGGGGTGAATTTGAAGAACGTTTGAAAGCTGTATTAAAAGAAGTGGAAAATTCAAACGGCGAAATCGTAATGTTTATTGATGAACTTCATACTGTTGTCGGAGCAGGTGCAACAGAGGGCTCCATGGATGCGGGCAACCTTCTTAAACCTATGCTTGCGCGTGGAGTATTAAGAACAATAGGTGCAACGACAGTTAACGAATACAGAAAATATATAGAAAAAGACCCTGCCCTTGAAAGACGTTTTCAACCTGTACTCGTCGGAGAACCCTCTGTTGAAGATACAATTTCTATATTAAGAGGTTTAAAAGAAAAATACGAAGTTCATCATGGTATTCGTATTTTAGACAGCGCGTTAATTGCAGCTGCAAAATTGTCAGACAGATATATTACAGATAGGTTTTTACCTGATAAAGCAATTGATTTGATTGATGAGGCAGCTTCTTCACTTCGTATTGAAATAGATTCAATGCCTGAAGAAATTGACAAAATGATGCGTCAGAAAATTCAGCTTGAAATCGAACGGGAAGCACTTAAAAAAGAAGATGATGAAGATGCAAAAAATAAAGTTGCTGATTTGACAAAACAAATAGATGATTTAGAAAGCAAAATTTCCAGACTTAAAGCACAGTGGGAACAGGAAAAAGCTTCAATTACGGGAGAAGCGGGTATTAAAGAAGAAATCGAAAAAGTTAAAAATCAAATAGATGAAGCGGAACGTAATACCGATTTACAGACTGCTGCCGAACTTAAATACGGTAAACTTTTAGAACTTGAAAAGCAATTAAAAGCCGTTCAAAATAAAGAAAAAGTTGATAATAAACTGCTTAAAGAAGAAATTGATGATGAAGATATTGCAAATGTCGTAAGCAAGTGGACAGGAATTCCCGTAAACAAACTTGTAGAAAGCGAAAAACAAAAATTGCTTAATATGGAAGATATTCTGCATAAACGTCTTGTCGGGCAGGAAGAAGCCGTAGATACGGTTGCCGATGCAATACGCCGCGCCCGTTCGGGGTTGAAAGACCCTAAACGCCCGATAGGCACCTTTTTGTTTCTGGGACCTACAGGGGTTGGTAAAACCGAACTTGCCAAATCGCTTGCAGAATTCATGTTTAATGATGAAGATGCGCTTATCCGTATTGATATGTCGGAATATATGGAAAAGCACAATGTTTCAAGACTTGTCGGAGCCCCTCCGGGATATGTCGGGTATGACGAAGGCGGCCAATTAACCGAAGCTGTGCGCCGTAAACCTTATTCGGTTGTTCTTTTCGATGAAATAGAAAAAGGACATCCTGATGTGTTTAATATAATGCTTCAAATTTTTGATGACGGCCGTTTGACGGATTCTAAAGGAAGAACGGTTGACTTTAAAAATACATTGATTATTATGACTTCAAACATCGGAAGTGATATTATTCTTGAAAATACTCTGAACTCTATGGTATCACAGCAAAATTTTGAGGAAACAAAAGACAAAGTCCTTGAAGTTTTGAGAAGCAGATTTAAACCGGAGTTTTTAAACAGAATTGATGAAACAATCTTTTTCAGAGCTTTGAACATGCAGGACTTAACAAAAATTGTTGATATTCAAATGGATTATTTGAGAAAGCTTCTTAAAGATCAGGAAATTGATTTTGAAATAACTCCTGATGCAAAAGAATTTCTTGCAACACGCGGGTTTAACCCCGTATATGGTGCAAGGCCTCTTAAAAGGGTTATAAGACAATTGATTGAAAACCCGCTGTCAAAACAAATTCTTGCTCAGAAATTCCTGCGCGGCGATAAAGTTATAATCGATGTTGATAACGATGAAATAACATTTAATAAACAATAACTTAATATATCTTAAGGGAACAAATTTAATTTGTTCCCTTATTTGTATTTGGGATAAAATTATTATATGAAAGTGACAAAAACACAAAACGATATAAATTTTGGCTTTAATTACAGTACACACCGAAAAATTGCTCAAAAATTAATTGAAGAAGAATATCCCAAACTTCAAAAATATGCTCCTATAATTAAACATTCAGTAATTAATCCTGACTTTGACGAATTAGGTTTTCATTCAAATTCTCACTTTTATTATCCTGAAAAAAATTTACTCCGTTTTCGTGAGAGTTTTTTTGATTTTGACGGACTGCATAATGCCAGAGCTAAATATAATGAACATATAGATAAGTTTTTTGCGGCTTCTAAATATTGCCGTTTCAGTGAAATGGCAGAAGAAGCAGGCAGAGCTAAACATTTTCTTGATGATATGAGTGTCGGGCTTCACGTTCAAAGAGGGAACATTTTTCAAAAATGGCGTGATCAAAAAATGCATAAACGTTTTGAAGATTATATATATGACAATGAAGATACTTTTATTGCAAATTCAAAAAAATCACCTGTAGAATTTATCACAGATGATTTTGATGATATTTTTATGAGTGTTGTTGATTATTCAAAAAACTCTGAATTTCCGAACAATAATAATCAAGAAAGGTGGCAGATTATTGCTCAAAATACCGTTAACGTTGCAATGGATGCCTCAAGAGTTTTTCTGAATAAGGTTTCCGAATTTTTACCTTAACCATATATTAAATTGAATATTATCTTTTTCAGGGATAATCTCAACTTCTTTTCCTCTGAAAGCTACTCCGCAATAGTTAAAAAATTGTGCAATTCTTTTTCCTTTATATTGAAGAATATCAAAACCGTTAATTGACAGCGGACTTGATATTGTTATAATTTTTCCGTCTGCGGTTCGGGTTTTGAATTTTTTAAAATCAACTTGGGCATTATCGTATGACCAGCCGTTATCGCTTACATAATCTACTATCCCGTAAACCGGGGTATCTTTTTTAATGTAAAGTTTATTATTTTTGTATATATCTTTTACAGATGTAAATTTAATTCTGTCTCCTACTTCGATTTCATCATAGCAGGTAGAAATTTTTTGAGCAGGTCTTATTTTAATCGGAGTGTCTTCGGAATTTATGTAATCACTGAAAAATACTGTAATTTTTGTTTTATTCGGCTTCAAGATTACTTCGCCACCTCTTATAATCCCGACAACAGGGACGAGGCCTGCATCAGCCATATCCTGATATTTTTTATGGCTGCCGCCTTTAATAAAAACCTGACCGTTTAAAGTTTTGTCGGAATTTTTATATTTAAAGTTAGTTATCAGAATTGATGCCTGCTCTCCTGCAAAACCGTTTGGAGTAAGCTCTTTTATAATTGCTGTTATTAACTCTCCGCTGTTAATATCTTTAAATTCAACCGTGCTTCCTTCCTGCAGTGTTTTATCCGCAGTTGTAATTTTATTTATGGGAGTTATAGTCACGGGAACTTCTTCCGCAAAAGAAATTCCCGTTAACAATATACAAATTAATAATAATCTTTTTAACATATTTTATAAATCTCCGTTTTGCTGCTGCTTTAACTGACGTCTTTTTTGTTTTTGCTGAAATTCTTTTATGTCTTTATTCATGCTGTAAACAAAATTTTTGTAAGACGGAGTTTGTGTGTAAGGAGAATTTAAATATTGAGGGTATTTAACATAAATGTATTTGTACATGTCAAAAAGTCTTTTGGAACCTTTCGGGTGCGAGGAAGTAAAGCCCCAATCCCATACGGGTTCTCCAAATATTTTGTTGCTGATTGTTATTGCGGCAATCGGGTCATATCCTGCTTTCACCATATAGTCAATACCGTTTAAATCAGCTTTTTGTTCATATTTTTTAGAATTAGCCTGTATTGCCAGATACTTAACCATACCGCCGTATGCTTCAACAGAGTGTGCAATTTCGTGTGAAAGCACAAATGCCAGCTCGTCATCATTGTCTATGTATAGAAACATCCCCGAATTAATAGTTACAATTTTAGTATACGGGCTTGAATTTGCATTAAGCTCTTTAGGAGAGCTGTTAACAATGATTGGAACCCTTCTCGGAATTTTGTTTGATATTAAAATTTTGTGCCCGACATCAAGAACTTTTTCTTCATCAATACCTTTTTTCTTCCAGAAGTTGCCGAAATTTACGCCACGTATGACATATACTTCCTCAGCAAATGAGCACATACCAATTAGTAACACACCCAATAAAACCAAAAACTTTTTCATAATAATTCCTCTTTTTCTTAATTCCGTCTTAATAATACTACACCAAATAAAATATTGCAAGTTGATGTAAAACTTTTGTAAGGAAATTTTATTTTGAAGTTTTCAATGCTATAATATTAAGTAAAGTATTTAGTTTATTGGAGAGCAGAAATAATGTGCGGAATAGTAGGATATGTTGGTAATAAATCTGTTGTTGATATATTGTTGGACGGCTTGGAGCAATTAGAATACAGAGGCTATGATTCTTCGGGTATTGCAGTCATGTGCGACAGTGAAATAAAAGTTTATAAAGCTATAGGTAAATTGCAGAATTTACGTGACGAGCTTAAAGGTCATGAAACTGAATTTGCGCACTCAACAATGGGTATTGGGCATATCAGGTGGGCAACTCATGGTGCGCCGACACTTTTAAATGCGCACCCGCATACTTGTACCTGCGGAAATCTTGTCGTTGTACATAACGGTATTATTGAGAATTACAAAGAGCTAAGAGATGAATTGTCTAAAGACGGTTGTGTATTCAGGTCACAGACTGATACCGAAGCCGTTGCACATCTTGTAGCGAGAAAATATGCTGAGTGTAAAGATTTAACTGAAGCCGTACGCCTTGCGTCGGAAGAAATTGAAGGGGCTTATGCATTGTGTGTAATGCATCATGACTGCAAAAATACTCTTGTTATTACTAAAAGAAATGCTCCGCTTCTTGTCGGAATTGGTGAAGGTGAATATTATGCGGCTTCTGATGTCCCTGCTATTATAAAACATACAAACAAGGCGGTTTATCTTGAAGACAACCAGATTGCAACGTTGACGCCGGAAAGTATGCAAATGATTGATGCAGAAGGTAATAAGCTTTCCCCTAAAATTGAAGTACTGCCTTGGGAACCTGTTGCTTTAAGCAAAATGGGCTACAAACATTTCATGCTTAAAGAAATTCATGAACAGCCTGATGTTATAAGAAATATTCTTGTCGGCCGTTTGCATGCTCCTGATGAAAATATTATTCTTAATGAAGTTAAACTTACTAAAGAAACTTTAAAAAATCTTGACAGAATTCAAATTATTGCCTGCGGAACATCTTTACATGCCGCTATGATTGGCAAGTATTTAATAGAAAGCTTTTGCGGAATAGCTGTTGATGTTGAAGCTTCAAGCGAATATATTTACCGGAAAACAGTTACTAATGAAAGAACGCTTGTAATAGGCGTTTCTCAATCCGGTGAAACAGCTGATACTTTAACGGCTATTAAACAGGCTAAAGCTAAAGGTTCTCATATTTTAATAATCACAAACAGACCTGACAGCGCAATGGCCAGGGAAGCTGACAGCTTAATTCCCGTAAACGCCGGTATTGAAGTTTCTGTAGCTGCTACAAAATCTTATATTGCTCAGCTTATGGCATTTTATCTTCTCTCATTGTATATGGCGGAAATTAAAGACAGTATTGCTGCTTCAACACTTACATCTTTAAAAGCGGAATTAATGCTTTTGCCTCAAAAAATAGAACAAATTCTTGCTCATAAAGAAAATATTCAAGCCGTTGCAAGAGCCTATGCCAATACAAAAGATTTTATTTATATCGCAAGAGGAATAAATTTTGCAACTTCTCTTGAAGGTGCTTTAAAGCTTAAAGAAATAAGTTATATTAACGCAACGGGTTATCCTGCAGGCGAATTAAAACACGGACCGATTGCAATGCTTGATGAAACTATGCCTGTTTTATCAATTTTAATGAACGGTTCAGTTTATGAAAAGCTTCTGTCAAACAGCGAAGAAGCTAAAGCCAGAAACGCGCGAATGATTGCTTTGACAAATTCGAAAGATGAAAAGTTAAACGATTTATTTGAACATATAATACGGGTTCCGGATGTTCAGGAACTTTTCTCTCCCATAATTGCGGCAATTCCTTTACAGCTTCTTGCATATTATATTGCGGAATTCCTCGGGAAAGATGTTGACCAGCCGAGAAATCTTGCAAAATCTGTTACAGTTGAATAAATAAAAAAGAGCTTTAAAAAGCTCTTTTTTATTTGCATCTGGTTTTCTTGCCCCAGCTTAAATCATCACATTTCAAATAATCCATGTTTTCGTTGTATAAAACCCAGGCTGCACAGGCATACATATTGCTGCCCGCTGAATAATCCGGATAGGGATTTTCATTTTTTTTATTACAAGCTTTCTCAAACTCAAGTCCTGAATTTTTTATTCCGTAAGGTACAATACCGCTTTTTGTAAAATAAAATCTGAATCTGTCTTCTCCGTTTTTATTCGGTCCTTTTTTTCCGTTCAAATCAACTCTGATAACACCGCAGGTATTTTGAAGTGCGACGGAGCCGGATGTCCCCGAATAATTTGCGCTACACATCCCGCTGTAAATTCTGAATGTTAAACGTGTACCGTCAATAAGTATAACACTTCGGGCATTTACAAATGATGATAAATCTTCTGGATCGCATTCCGCAGAAACTTGAGATTGCTGCATGTCTATACAATCCTTTGCCAATTTAAGATAAGGCCTGAATGTTGTCGCAAAGATGTAATGACTTTCTCTGTCATACATGCCATTCATACCCCATTCGTCCGGTGTGCCTTTTTCAGAAACGGCCTGCATATGAGCCTGATTCAAAATTGAATAAACCTTTTTTAGCTGCGCTACTCTTTCTTTAGCCTGTTTATCCTGAATAATCGACGGTAATGTCATTGCAGCTATTATTCCTATAATCCCAAGTGTAATTAAAACTTCCGCTAACGTAAATCCCTTGACCCCCTTATTACAAACTAACTTTTCGGGGGGGGGGCAATCTCAACAGCTCTTTTAAACATTTTTATCTCCTTTTTTCTTATTATTTGCTATTATTTGAATTTTGTCAACTTACTGATATAATTTTTTTATGATTAAATCGGAAATTATAACAATAAATAAAATCGAAAATTTTGATAACAACTATATTGAAGACAAATTGACAAAAATTTTTAAAAATATTATCCGCTGGGCTGTTATTGATGTTCTTGATAATGATATTACCGTAAGCGTTTCATATATAATTTAATATATATTCATACAATATTTGATTTTAAAAAGTTTTGGTTGTAAACTGTTTCTTAATGATGTGGCCGGGTTGGAATTAAAAAACTTACCGGCCGGTACAAAAACAAATTAAGGAGAAATTGGAAATGACACCAAGAAACTTTTTATTTACTTCTGAATCAGTAACAGAAGGACACCCCGACAAAGTTTGCGATCAGATTTCTGACGCTATTTTGGACGAATTTTTGACAAAATATCCGCAGGCACGTGTAGCTGCAGAAACAACCGTTACTACAGGCATGGCTCTGGTTTGCGGAGAAATTACCGCTGACTGTTATGTTGACATTCCGTCTGTTGTTCGTAACACAATAAAAAATATTGGTTATGTAGGCAGAGAAGGCGGAGGATTTGATTACAAAACTTGTGCCGTGTTAACAAGTATTGATGAACAGTCTTGTGACATCGCAGGCGGTGTAAACAAAGCGTTTGAAACCAGAAATGATAATGCTGATACTTCAACATCCGAAACTGAAAATATCGGTGCCGGCGACCAGGGTATTATGTTCGGTTATGCTTGTAACGAAACTCCCGAACTTATGCCTTTACCTATCAGCTTAGCTCATAAATTATCTTACAGATTGGCTCAAGTTAGAAAACAAGGACTTGTTGATTACTTAAGACCTGACGGAAAATCTCAGGTTACTGTTGAATACGTTGACGGCAAACCGTCAAGAATTCATACTGTTTTAATTTCAACACAGCATGATCCTGAAATTAACGGCATATCAGATAATCATAAAGTTCAGGAAATTATCAAAAACGATATCAAAAAATATGTTATTGATTACGTTTTTGACAGCGAAACTATTAAAATTGACAGCGAAACAAAAATTCTTGTTAACCCGTCAGGACGTTTTGTAGTCGGCGGACCTCAAGGTGATGCAGGTTTGACTGGCCGTAAAATTATTGTTGATACTTACGGCGGTTATTCTCGCCACGGCGGCGGAGCTTTCTCCGGAAAAGATCCTACAAAGGTTGACAGATCAGCTGCTTACGCGTCAAGATATGTTGCTAAAAACATCGTAGCTGCAGGTTTGGCTGAAAAATGCGAAATCGAGCTGGCATACGCTATCGGTGTTGCCGAACCTGTTTCAATTATGGTTGACACATTCGGTACAGGTAAAATTTCTGATGATGAAATTTCTAAATTAGTTTATAAAAACTTTGATTTAAGACCTGCCGCAATTATTAATCAGTTTGATTTGCGCGGTTTGCCTGCTAAAAACGGCGGTAAGTTCTATCAATTGTTAGCGGCTTACGGCCACATGGGCAGAACTGATATTGATGTACCGTGGGAAAGAACTGACAAAGCAGATGCTTTAAAAGCTGAAGCTTGCTGCGGATGTTCTTGTTCTAAGTAATTGAACTTATAAATAAATCAAAAAAAGAGACGAATTATTTAGTTCGTCTCTTTTTCTGTGTCAAAATTAAAATGAATTTTTTCTTTTTGTTTTTTAATTAAATATGCCGCAATTACGGCAGTAACAGGAACGCAAAACAATATTGCAATACTTCCTATAAGAGCTGAAAGTATTTCTGTTGCAACCTGATTAAGATTAAAGAACTTATTCATGTCTATGTTGCTTGATAAAAGAACAAGAGGCAATGAACTTCCCAGATAAACCAAAATCAAAGTATTTGACATTGTTCCTATAATGTCGCGTCCTACATTCATCCCTGACTTGAATAATTGTTTTATTGATAAAGTTCTGTCTGTTTCATAAATTTCATTCACCGTACTTGCTATTGATACTGCAGTATCCATTAAGGCTCCCAATGCACCTATAATCATAGAGGCTGACAATATTCCCGTAAAACTTAAGTCCGGTCTTGCCGTATACAGAAACATGTTTTCTTCTCCCGCAAACCCTGTTAAATGTGCGAAATAGATTGCAAGCATTGAAAGACCGCCTGCAAATATTAAGCTTAGTGCTGTTCCTATAATTGCTGCCGAACTTTTTGAATTAAAACCGCCGACGAGATAAATTGTTATGACAGTAGAAAGTATTCCCGTTAATACCGCTGATGCAATCGGGCAAAATCCGTTTAATATCATAGGCATAAGCATTAAAAAGATTAAAGCAATTGTTGAGATTATTGAAATTATACTTGTTAACCCCTTCTTTTTGCCTATAAAAAGAAGTAATATAAAGAAAATTCCCGTAAAAATAAAAATTTGGTTATCTCTTTTAATATCTGCAATGAAAAAATCCACATCGTCGGGAGTTGAAACAGTGTCAGAAGTCGGTTCAACATGCAGGACAACTTTATCACCCTTTGATAACTGTATATCATACGCAGGATTGCCTGTAAGCATGTTATCAATCATGCGTTCTGTTCCCTTAAAATTTCCTGTCAAAACTTTTACGGTTACAACCTGTTTTGTAGTTTGTTCTCCCTGGTTTAAATCCTCTGCATCTTCGTATTTAATACTTTCAACAATACCTGTTTCGGATGGTAAAATCGCTTTGTTATCATCAGCGGCATACGACGGTATAAATATTCCTAAAAGCAAAAATATAATTATAAATAATTTTTTCATATAGATATCTCCTAACCAAACATACTGTAGCATAAAAACAATATTGATAACATTAAAAAATATGTTATAATGGGTAATGGAAAAAGTAATTAGGAAAGGAGCAATTATGAAAAGTTTTGAAACAAAACAGATGCCATTACATGAAAAGTTTCACAATTTTTGTGTTGAAGTGTCTGCGCACGCAGTGCTCGGGGGGGGGGCAGCCTAAAAGCTCCTAATCCGGCATTTACTTTAGCCGAGGTTCTTGTAACATTAGGTATTATCGGAGTAGTATCTGCTATGACAGTTCCGGCTTTAATGCAAAATCACCAGCGTAAAACTTATGTAACTCAGCTGCATAAAGTTTATAATGAACTTTCTCAAGCACTAATGCAATATCAGACAGATAAGAATGCTGTTAATTTGACCGAAGCAGGTTTAAATTCCGAGGCTGCTTTTGGGGTCTTTTTGAAAAAATATTTTAATGTTGTACAGGATTGCGGGCAAGAAATGACACCTTGTTTTTCAAATGAATACAAAAAAATTTCTGGTGTAAATGTTGCTTTTAGTTGTACTGCTAATTGTTCAGTTCTGGCAAGCGGGGCTGCTATTGGTACATATCATGAAATAGAAGCGTATGGTAAGAAGTCAATTATTGCAATTCCTGTTGATGTTAACGGTCAAAAAGGTCCTAATATACTTGGCAGAGATGCTTTTTTTATGCTTTTGTTTAAAAATGGTGTTATTGATGATATGGATGTAGATCCTGATGTTCCTCCTTCAAAAGAAGATAGAGAGAGAAGTGCAGCTGGATGTTTTACAGATAACAGCTCTGAGTGGCATGGATGTTTATCAAAGATTTTGAATGATAATTGGGAAATGACTTATTAATTAAAAATACAACAAAGCCCTGAATAATCAGGGCTTTTTATATATTTATTGGTTTTCGGGCAAGAGTATTAATTGTTGCTTAAAACTAATCTCAAAGTGGCAAGATTTTTGATTGAAAGCATTGCATGTTTATTATGCTGGCTTTCAGCGATATTAAAAATTCTTATAATACGCTGAATTTCTTCCAGATCTTTTCTTGATTCAATCTTATAAACATTTTTAATAGGGTCTGAAACTACAGACATTAAAGTATTTAATTCCTGTTCTTTCATAAAATCTTATCCTCTTTCCTGTATATTTATATAAAGGATTTTTTTATTTAGGAATTGCTTTTTTAGGGTAACGATAGTTTACATTTGTTAACAATCAGCAGATATGCATTCCTTAGCCCGGTTCCATAATATATCATATTCCCTGAAATCGTATTCTTCTAACGGTTTTTCCGCAAGTTCTTCCATTTTACGGAAACGTGCCATGAATTTTTTATTTGCTTTTAAAAGTGCTTGTTCCGCATCAATTTTATTCCAGCGTGCAAGATTAACAACTGCAAACAAGATATCTCCCATTTCTTCTTCCATGTGCTCTCTGTCTTTTTCCTCAACAGCTTCTTTAAATTCCTTAAATTCCGAATGAATACATTCATATAACGTTTTTTCATCAGGCCATTCAAAACCTTGTTTTACGGCGCGTTTGCTGATTTTTTGAGCACTCATCAATGCGGACTGGGACTTGGAAATCCCGTCCATTGCCGATTTTCTGTGAGGTTTCTCCTCTTGTTTTAATTTATCCCAATTGTCCAAAATTTCATCTGTGGAATTTACTTTTACATCACCGAATACATGCGGGTGGCGGTGAATAAGCTTTTCGTTTAACCCTTTTGCAACATCATCAAGATTAAATACTCCTTCATCATCCGCAATTTGTGAGTGAAGAAGCACCTGTAAAAGCACATCTCCAAGTTCTTCTTTTAGATGTTTCATGTCTCCCGACACAATGGCATCAACAGCTTCATAAGCTTCTTCAAGCATGTTGGGGCGTAATGATGCATGCGTCTGTGCTCTGTCCCATTCACATCCCGTCGGTGAGCGCAATATACGTACGGTTTCTATAAGTTTATCTAAATTTTCATATCCCATATTAATAACCTCTGAGGTTTATTTTACAACTAAAGTATAAGAAATTCAAATAATAATACTCCAAAAGGTTGAGCCATTAAAATTTTTATAATGATATTCTATTAGGGTCGATAATAAAGTTATACGAAAGGATATTACAATGGCAAATTTATCAATCCCATCAATTCGTGAAAGACTTTTTAATACAAGCAAACACGAACAAACTACTCAAAGAAATTCAAATTCAACAAATCCTTTTGCAGCATCTTCTTTTAAAGGAAACGTTTTGACTGCAGATGTATTTGAATCTTCTTCTAAGAAAGCGGAACAACCGAGCTTTACAGGTAAATTAAAAGCAAGCGCATTAGTTGGCTCTATTTCAGGTATCGGTGAAAAATTCCACAATATGATAGAATCTGCTAAAGCATTTGGAAACAGAATGAAAAAATGGTTAAATAGATTAAACGAAGTTGAAATCTCTTTTACTCCGGCTAAAGAAAAAGCCGTTTCTATTTTCAACTCAGCAATAGAAAAATTATCAACTCCTGTTTCTGATTTGATACCTCAAGGTGTCTCGGCTAAATCAGTATCAAAAATGGATGACATGATTGCTGTAAGACAACTTGCAACTGATAAAATAGCTATGTGGGAAGCTGCAGAAATTTAGTAGGAGGAGATTAGACAAATGGTAGATAAAAAAATAGTTAAAGATGTAACAAACGTAATTGAAGGCTTAGGCTTAAATCCTAACCCTGAAACAATTTCAATTTTGGAAGATGTAGGTACAAATTCTAAAATCGATGCTATAAGAGAAATGACTGCACGTGCTCTTGTAAAGAAAAACATGCATGACGCTTTAAAAGTAGTAATTACAAATAAAGGCAAAGGTATTAATGACATGTCAACAGTTGTTGCAATGAGCACAATCAATGAGCTTTTATCATTGGAAGATAAATCGGAAGCAATGAAGATTTTAGAAGATACTGTTGAAATGCATTCTGATGAAGAAGTCAGAGATAATGCACGTTCAGTGAAAGCTTTAATGGCACTTTCATAAAAGATATATTAAATTTGCCAGATTTCATATACATAAAAATCGCCTTATAAAGGCGATTTTTTTATTGAAAAAATATATGAAAAATGTTATAATCAAAATGATTACTTGAATAGAAAGGAGCCATTATGGAAAATTTGTTTACTTCAACAAGTCGGGGGGGGGGCATTTCTTAGCTCCAAAACCTGCTTTTACCTTAGCTGAAGTGTTAGTAACTTTAGGAATAATCGGTGTAGTTTCAGCCATGACTGTGCCGTCGTTGATGCAAAATCATCAGCGTAAGACTTATGTAACCCAGCTGCATAAATTTTATAATGAGTTATCTCAAGCACTTATTCAATATCAAACAGATAAAAATGCATTAAATTTAAAAGAGGCGGGGTTAACAAGTCAGGCGGAACTAAATTCATTTTTTAAGACATATTTTAATGTCGTAAATGACTGCGGAGATACCCAAACACCGTGTCTTGCTTCTTCATATAAAACTATTTCCGGAAGAACTATCGGTACTCCATTTAACGAACCAATTTATATGACTTTAGCCAGCGGAGCTTCTTTTTCAGCTCACTATAGCGGAGGTACAAGTGTAATATTTTATCTTTATCTTGATACTAACGGTCAAAAAGGTCCGAATATAGCAGGGAGAGATATATTTGCGGTTTATATATATAATAACGGACTGATAGATGATAACGGACCGGCTGCTCCTTTGACAAAAGAACAAAGGGATAATGTTTTTAATGATAATTGTATTGCAGGTGAAACAACCTGGTTTGGCTGTTTCGGAAAAATTTTGAATGATAATTGGGAGATGACGTATTAAAAAAGGCTCCGAAAGGAGCCTTTTTTAATTAAATGTAAAACCGTCAGCTTTGAACCTGTCAATAACCTCTTGAAGCTGCTCATCAGAACATACAAAAGACAGTCTGAAAAAGCCTTCTCCGTGATTCCCGAATGCATTGCCGGGAACCAGAACCACGCCTGATGTCTTCAAAACGTCTTCACAGAATTTAAAAGCCGAAGCATATCTTTTCGGTATCGGAAGCCACAAGTAGAAAGTTGTGTGGGGCACTGTGTTTTCATCAATCGGCCAGCCCAATTCTTTAAAACCTTTTACCATTATTGCCTGTTTTCTTGCGTACCCTTTATTCTTTTCTTCGATATATTTATCTCCTTCTTCTGAATTTAATATTTCAGCGCAAGCCTTCTGCAGAGCTTTAAATATCCCGTTGTCAATTGTAGATTTGCCTTTCCCGAAGCGTTGAACAACTTCTTTATTTCCGCATACCCATCCTAGTCTCCATCCTGTAACTGCATAAGGTTTAGAAAAACTGTAAAACTCTATACCAATGTCTTTTGCTCCTTCAAGTTCAAATATACTGAAAGGTTTTTCATCCTCAGTAAAATACATATCACAGTATGCCGCATCTGAAACGAGAAGAATATCATATTTTTTACAGAAATTTATTACGGATTGGACATATGCTTTTGTTGCAGAGCTTCCGAGCGGGTTATTCGGGTAATTTATAAATAATGCTTTAATATTTTCTGCTTTATAACCGTCTTTTATTATTTGATTATAAATTTCTTCAACATTGGGCTGGTAGTCATTTTCCTTTGTCAAAGGCATCGGGTAGGCTTTTGCTCCGGAACATTGAATAAACTGTAAATATGAAGCATAGCAGGGGTCGGGAACCATTATTACATCTTTTTCAAGTTCTTCGTGTTTCGGGGTTGTAATAAATCGTACAAGATTTGCTATACCTTCTTTGGAGCCAACAAGAGAAAATATTTCCGTTTCAGGATCCAATTCTACCCCAAAACGATTTTTCATTCTTTGCGCAATTGCTTTTCTGAAATAAGTTTCACCTTTCGGAGTTGAATAGGTATGAATACCGTCCTCATTGAGTATTTCTTTTAATCTTTTTATAAGAGTTTCAGGCGGATTTGCCGTAGGAGCTCCCATTGAAAGTGATATAGGTGCTCTGTTTTTTGCCGTAAGTTCGTCTTTTAATCTTGCGGTTTCCTCTTTAAGCTTAAACATAATATAAGTCTCAAGAGACATAACCTCTTTATTAAATAATTTTTCAGTATTCATATTTTCCCTTTCTTAATTCTCGGAAATCATTTTCATAGGGCCATCAAGCGATGCTGTTACAAACTGCCTTGTATAGTCGTTGTCCTGTCTAAGCATTTGTTCGGGCGTTCCTTCGAAAACAACTTTTCCCTCATAAAGCATAATGACTTTATCCGCTGTTCTTTTAATCGTTGACATCTGGTGTGTAACTACAACAGATGCTGCATTTGTTTCATCTTTTAATCTCACGATGTAATCTTCAATAAGCGTAGAAGAAATCGGGTCTAAACCTGCTGTCGGTTCGTCATAAAGTATTGAATTAGGTTCGGTTACAATTGCGCGTGCAAAGCTTACACGTTTCTGCATCCCGCCTGAAAGTTCTGACGGAAATTTGTTTTCAATACCTTTTAATCCTACAAGTTCAAGCTTTTCGGCTACAATGTTTTTTATTTCTTTTTCGGAATATTTATTTCTTAAATCTTTTCTTTCATGCAGAGCAAATGCTATGTTATCGGCAACATTAAGCGAATCAAACAGTGCCGAATACTGGAACACCATAGCAATATCACCTTCGGATGTAATAATTTCCCCGCTGTCGGGAGTTAAAAGCCCGCATATAAGTTTTAATATCGTACTTTTCCCCGAGCCGGAAAATCCTACTATTGCGAGGGTTTCTCCATTCTCAACCTTGAATGAAACGTCATCTATGACACGTTTATCATCAAATATTTTTATTAAATTTTTTACTTCAATACTCATGATTTAAGATTTTACCTCTTTAAAAGAAAAATGCTATAGCAAATATCATATCCCATATTACGATTGCAACAAAAGACCATACAACCGCTTTTGTAGTGGCTTCTCCGACGCCTTTTGCCCCGCCTTTTGCGTAATACCCGCAAGAACAGCTTATAAGTGCAATTGTTCCGCCGAAAAATAATGCCTTTAAAAGACAAACCCCGAGGTCTTTCATATAAATTCCGAGCCAGGCGGAATCAAAAAAAGCTCTGTATCCCAGTCCTGATGTCAGGTTTGCGGTAACAGCTCCTGCAATAACCCCGACGGCTGACGCAATTACAACAACGGAAGGCATCATTATAATTCCCGAAAGAACCCTAGGAACAAATAAATAATTTACCGGATTAACTTTTAACACCTTTATAGCATCAATTTGCTCGGTAACCCTCATAGTTGCAATTTCAGAAGCAAGCGACGAGCCTATCATAGATATAATTGCAAATCCCGACATAATAACTCCGACTTCTCTTACTATAAGCATAGTCATTAAAAGTCCGACAAAATTGCTCCCGCCCTGCTTAACCATTTCCAGAGCAACCTGTGAAGCAACAATTATTGAAGTCATTCCGACAATAGACAGCGTTATCGGAAGTGAAGTTACGCCAAATCTGTAACACTGTTCTGCAACTTCTTTTTTGTCAATCTGCCATTTAAAAATGCATTTTATTACTTCAATGCCGTTAAGAGTTATTTTTCCGAGTGTATCAAGAAATTCTTCAAGCTCGGCAAATATTCCCGAAAAAATTTTATAGGTTGCTGATTGTTTGTAATATTTTTGTAAGCTGCCCATTTCTGAATTATACAAAAAATCTTTATTTAATGCAATTTTATTGCAAAAAGTCTGAGAATAATTTATAATAATAAATAATAATGAAAGGAGCCATTATGAAAAATTTATTTAAAATTGCAACTCGGGGGGGGGGCGTTTCTTAGCTTCTTCCGGAAGTTTTGAAGGTTTGTTCAAACCTGTTGTGTCGGGTCAAGCGGCACGCTTGGGTTTTACTTTGGCAGAAGTACTTGTAACTTTAGGAATAATCGGTGTAGTATCTGCAATGACTGTGCCTACATTGATGCAAAATCATCAGCGTAAAACTTATGTAACACAACTGCATAAATTTTATAATGAGTTATCTCAGGCACTTATTCAATATCAAACTGATAGAAATGCATTAAATTTAAAAGAAGCAGGGTTAACTGATAATAATGCATTAAAATCTTTTTTTCAATCTTATTTTAAAGTTGTAAATGATTGCGGTTCTGAACAAGAACCTTGTTTCGCCCCAAATAATGAGTATAGAAAAATAAATGATTCAGAACAAATCGGAACCAGATTAAGTGGCGGTTATTTTTCGATTAGCAGCGGTGCATCTGTTGGATTTGATTCTTTTATTACCGGTGATAGGATTGCAAGTTTATATGTAGACATTAACGGCGTCAAAGGACCCAATATTGCAGGTCGTGATATATTTGCAATTTATATTTATAATGACGGAACTGTAGATGATTGGTCAGATGATGGAAGTAAACCTGATAAAGATGTCAGAGATACAAACTATGCTGCAGATTGTACTTCTGCTAATAATAATTGGACAGGATGTTTCGGTAAAATATTAAATGACAATTGGGAAATGACTTATTAAAAAAGACCGCTTTTAAAGCGGTCTTTTTTAATTGTATACCTTTTTGGTTAAGTCGGCTTTTCTTATTCTGACGTTTTCAGGAGTTATTTCAACAAGTTCATCATCACCGATGTATTCCATACATTCTTCAAGTGACATTTCTTTGTGAGCCTGAAGTGTTACCATTACGTCAGCTGTTGCACTTCTCATGTTGGTTAATTTTTTCGTTTTGCAAATATTAACTACTATATCTTGAGGTTTATTGCATTCACCGATAATCATTCCGCGGTAAACTTTAGTTTTCGGGGTTACAAAGAATGTTCCTCTATCTTCATATTGAGCCAATGCGTAAGGAATAGCTTCTCCCTGTTCATGGGCAATAATAGAACCGTTTCTCTGGCGCGGAATGTCTCCCGCAAAAGGTCTGTAATGCAGGAATGTATGATACATAATACCTTCACCGCGCGTCATTCTGATGAATTCGCTTCTGAAACCGATAAGTCCGCGTGCGGGAATATGGAATACCATTGTTGTTCTTCCTTTATTATTCTGCATTTCTTTCATTTCGGCTTTTCTTCCTGAAAGTCTGTCGATACAGCTTCCCGCA
This sequence comes from Candidatus Gastranaerophilales bacterium, assembly GCA_944324305.1. Classification (GTDB taxonomy): domain Bacteria; phylum Cyanobacteriota; class Vampirovibrionia; order Gastranaerophilales; family Gastranaerophilaceae; genus Stercorousia. The sequence goes on along the minus strand of CALUVV010000008.1, from coordinate 91,232 downwards.
TAACCTTCGGGAACATCAACAATTAGGTTTTCATAAGGTTCGCATTGTTTGCCGTCAATATTCTTATAAATAACTTCCGGTTTTGAAACCTGAAATTCATAACCTTCGCGGCGCATTGTTTCTATTAAAATTCCGAGGTGAAGTTCTCCTCTTCCTGATACTCTGAATACATCAGTACTTTCTGTATCTTCTACACGTAAACTTACATTTTTTTCAAGTTCATCGTAAAGTCTTTTTCTTAGCTGGCGTGATGTTACAAATTTTCCCTCTGTTCCCGCAAACGGGCTGTCGTTTACTGAGAAGTTCATTTGTAATGTCGGTTCGTCAACTTTAATAAGCGGAAGCGGCTGCGGATCCGATGTTGAGCAGATACTTTCTCCGATTTGAATATCTGAAAAACCTGCAATTCCGACAATATCTCCTGCAAGAGCTTCTTCAATTTCAACTCTGCCTAAATCATGAAAACCGAATAATTTTGTAATTTTTCCTTTTTCCCGGCTTCCGTCTGCATGAACTACGCAAACCTGTTCTTGAGATTTAACTTTTCCGTTTTCAATTCTTCCGATTACAATTCTTCCTACATATTCGTTGTAATCAAGGGTTGTAGCTCTGAATTGGAAAGGTTTTGACGAATCACATTTTGGCGGTTGAATATTTTCTAAGATACAATCAAGCAGCGGTATCATATCTTTTCTTTCATCATCTAAATCTTTTATTGCAAAGCCGTTTAAACTGCTTGAGAAAATGAAAGGAAAATCAATTAAATCTTCTCTGTCAGTTAACTCTGTAAATAAATCAAAAACTTTATCGAGTGCTGTTAAAGGTTCTGCAGCCGGTTTGTCGATTTTGTTAATTACTACAATAATTTTCAAACCTAATTCCAAAGCCTTTGACAATACAAATCTTGTCTGCGGCATCGGTCCTTCTGCCGCGTCAACAATTAATAATGCACCGTCTACCATTCCGAGTACGCGTTCTACTTCTCCGCCGAAGTCAGCGTGTCCCGGGGTATCTACTACATTAATTTTTGTATTTTTATAGTTAATTGAAATATTTTTGGAAAGAATTGTAATTCCGCGTTCTCTTTCCAGGTCGTTGCTGTCTAATACGCGTTCCTGCACCTGCTGATTAGCTCTGAATGCTCCTGCCTGTTTTAAAAGACAGTCAACAAGGGTTGTCTTGCCATGGTCAACGTGAGCGATAATCGCTATATTTCGTATATTTTCATTTTGTGTTGTCATAATTACCTGCCATTTATAAGTTGTTTAGTGTAAATATTACACTTTAATTTTATACTGCTGATAATAAATTTTCAAGTTTAATGTGTAGTTTTGTGAGGCTTGTATGCAATGTATGCGAATGTTAAGCAGCAAAGCCCGAAAAATATTCCGAAACACATTGTTGTTCTGTAAGATGATAAAAACGCTAAATCGTAAACTTTGCCTGTTTCAAGAAAAATGTTTCTGAATGTTTCGAATAATGTGATTGTTACGGCTACTCCCAATATATTTCCCATGTTTCTTGATAATGCCAGAATTCCCGATGCAAGGCCGAGTTCTTCCGTTTTCACGCATGTCATAATCGCGTTATTTGAAGGCGATTGAAATAATCCGTTTCCTATCCCCATTATGCCCGATGCGAGAACAATCTGCCACATTGCGGCGTTTTTATCATACAACGTAAACATTAAAAGTGCTATGCAGTAAACCAGAGGACCCGCAAGAGTTAAATATCTGCTTCCGTATTTTCCCGAAAGCCTTCCTGCAATCGGTGCCATAACAGAAAGAGTTACGGAATACGGTAAAATTAAAAGACCTGTTTTAAGCGCATTGTATTTTAAAATTTCCTGCAAAAAGAAAGGCAGCAAAATGCTGTTCGTATACATTGCCATGTAAGATGTCATTACCGCAAGATTACCAAAAGTAAACGGTTTAATCTTGAACATGGAAAAGTTGATTAACGGATAATTAATATGGTGATCTCTGATATAGAACAGAACACCGAATATTAAAGTTATTACACCAAGTGAAATTATTTTTAGAGAATTCCAGCCCCAGCTGTGGCCTTCCGAGATTGCAAGCAGTAGTGCAAAAAGGCTTATTGTAAAATAGAAAAAACCTTTGTAGTCGAATTTGAAATTTTTTCTGTCAGTTTTAATGGCATGCGGAAGCATTTTGTACGCATAATAAGCTCCTGCAAGTGCTACAGGTATACAGGGAAAAAATACCGAATGCCAGCCGAATGAGTTTATTAAAATTCCGCCGAGTGCAGGACCGCTCATTCCGCCGATTGCAACGATACAGCCGTTTAACCCCAAAGCTTTTCCGCGTCTTTCTTTTTTGAAAATAGTTGCAATAATAGCCTGCGCATTTGAAAGCATTATGGAAGCCCCGAGAGCTTCCAGACATCTGTATGCTATTAGTAAACCGAAGCTGTCAGCTGTAGTATTTAAAAAAGCTCCGAGTGCAAAAAGAGAGAAACCGACCGAATAAAGTTTATTTTTAGGAAAAATATCCCCCAGTTTGCCGAAAAACGGTAAAAATACCGTAAGAACAAGCATATAAGCAATCATTACCCATTGTATCCGGCTCATTGTAACATGTAAATCCACAGCCATAGGATAAAGAGCAAGATTAACCGTTGTTGCATCCAGCATGGCAATAAAATTGCCGACAGCCGTAATTACAAACATAGTCCACTTAATCTCTTTTGTACTCATATATTTAATTTTAGCATGAATAACATTTTATTATTCGTGCTTTTTTAATCTGCAGATTTCATCCCTGACTTTATTTCCCGTCCATACAGAAATTCCTGTTATTGCAGCACTAAGAATATATCCCGTCATTGAAATTTTATGGCATTGTTTCACTTTTTTAAGCAATTCGCCTTTAACTCCCGCTTCTTTTGCGATTTGTGTCCCTTTAATATTGGCAATACATTCTTCGGTTACCAGAGGTAATCTTGATAAAGATGCTAATATTCCGCAATTATTTTTTATTTTTTGCCTTACCGAGTTGTCTTCATCTTTTTTATCCGTAAATAAAGAGCAGATTGAGATAGCGATAGGACCTGCAAAGGCTAGCGGAGAACGAACTTTGGATAATGCTTTTATAAAAAAGTTAGGCGAAGTTTCATTTATTCTGTGTCTTATCTCATGGAAAATAGGAATTGAAAATTTGTCCAAATTGCATACAACAATTTTCTTTTTAGGGTAATAAAAAGCGTTATATCCGTTTAGTGTACTGTTAAATGTATTTTTTTTATCAGGCAGCCTTAATATATGCATTAAGATTTTGTTTGGCTGTTTTCTTTTCCCTTCAAAGATTTTCCAGATTTCTCCGGCAGTATTTTTGTTTAAGTCTAAAATCTTAAAGTTTGTTTTGTCTAATCCGTTTTTATTAACTGCTGTTTGTACATACTGCTTAAATTCATTACCCTGCAGAGCTTTTACCTGTTTTATAGTCCTTTTGCCGTAAGTATTCCTTAAGAATTTTTGTGTTAAAGTGTCTGCTTCCCAGCCGGCGCAAACTCCTGCAGCCCCTATAAGTATATTATTAAGATTGTAATTATTATTTGTACTGTTGTTTATAGTATTCATCATTCTATTGTAAAACCTGTAAACAAATTTTTTTGTCAATAATTAATTTTTGTAAAAAAATTCCCTGTAAAAGGGAAATAATTAAATATTCATTTCATTCCTTCTCCCATAAAAAAGCTCATAAAAGCGGGAGTTTTACATAATTATATTATACTTTATTTTTTACCCAATTTTCAATAATTCTTAACGGAGCACGAGTAATTCCGAGTGCCCATTTGCCTATGTTTTTTGTAATTACGCTTCCCGCCCCGATATTTGTGCCTTCGCCTATTTCGACAGGAGCGACCAGAACGGTATTAGAACCGATTTTAACATTATCTTTTAATATTGTTTTGCTTTTTGTTTTTGAAATCGGGTCATAATTTGCGGTAATAGTGCCTGCTCCGATATTTACATGAGAGCCGAGTTCTGCATCGCCGATGTAACTTAAATGCCCTGCATTTGTATTGTTGCTAATTTTAGCTTTTTTTACTTCTACGAAGTTACCGATTTTGCAGTTGTCGGCAATCTCAACATCTCCTCTGAGGTGTGCACAGGGGCCGATTTTGCAGTTTTTACCGATTTTATTTTTACCTTCAATATAAGTTGAAGGGTAAATTACGGTATCAGCACCGATTTCCGTATCTTCAGAAATCCATGTAGATGCCGGGTCAACAATTGTTACCCCGTTATCCATAAGAGAATTTAATTTTCTTTCGTTAATTATTTTTGTTGCGGCTGCAAGGTTTGAGCGGGAATTAATCCCGTATATTTCATCGCTGTTTTCTAAGATATAAGCGTTAACATTAAGATTATTTTTCTTACCCCAGGCAATAATATCTGTCAGATAATATTCACCCTGAGCATTATTGCTTGTTAATTGTGAGAATGCAGGTTTAATTTTTTTCCAGTTAAGGCAATATATACCCGCGTTAACTTCTTTTACCGCTTTTTGTTCTGTTGTAGCATCTTTTTCTTCCACAATGCATTTTAAAGAATTGTCATTTTCTCTTATTATTCTTCCGTAATTTGCAGGATTTTCAAAAATTGTGCTCATAACTGTCAAATCAGAATTATTAGAGTTATGATATTCCACAAACTTTTTCAAAGTGGCTTCCGTAATTAGAGGGGTATCTCCGCAGAGAATTATTACCTGTCCTTCGAAACTTTCAATTAACGGGCAAACCATGGAAACGGCGTGGCCTGTTCCCAATTGCGGAGATTGCAATACTGTTTTTGCCGTATTATAATTTTTTTCAACATATTCGGTTACTTCTTGAGCATGATGACCTACAATTACAAAAGATTCATTTACTATATTTTTTACATTATCCAAAACATAACCCAATAAAGGTTTTTCAAATATTTTGTGTAAGACTTTCGGTGTTTCGGATTTCATTCTTGTGCCTTTGCCTGCAGCTAATATTACTGATTTAATTTCCATAAAACTCTCCTTATTAATATGATAATTTTACTATCCGAATTATATCAAGTCAATTTTTATGTTAAAATTTAGATATGGAAAGTATTTCTAAAAAAGCTGTTGTTGCAATGAGCGGCGGAGTTGACAGTTCCGTTACCGCGCTTATTCTTCAGCAACAGGGATATGAAGTCATAGGTTTAACAGGCAGAATGGTAAATTCTCCTTCTGCCGATGCCGTTGTAAATAATGCAAAACGTGTTGCGGATAAATTAGCTATTAAACATTATTCTTGCGATGTTACCGCAAAATTTAACGATAAAGTTGTTGATTATTTTATCAATTCCTACAGAAGCGGCAAGACGCCAAATCCCTGTATAATCTGCAATCAATTTATTAAATGGGGTGCTCTTTTTGATTATGCTGTTGAAGAATTAAAAGCCGATGTATTTGCAACGGGGCATTATGCCGATATCAGATGCAATGACGGAATTTATAAATTATATCCCGCTAAAGATGAACATAAAGACCAGTTATATTTTCTTTATCGTCTGGGACAAAAACAATTGGCTAAAACAATATTCCCGTTATATCACTATGATAAATCCGAAGTTAAGCAGATGGCTGTTGACTTTGATTTGCCTCCCAAAGATGCAAAAGAAAGTCAGGATATTTGCTTTATACAAAAACCGATGACAACTAAGAAATTTTTATCTGACAGGTTCGGATTAGAGAGAGGTGACTTCATTGATATTCTTACCGGAAAAAAATGGGGTGAACATCAAGGCTGCTATCAATATACAATAGGGCAGAGAAAAGGCATAGGAATTGCCGCTCCTTACGCTCTGTATGTAATTGATATTGATGCGGAAAAAAATATTGTTTATGTCGGCAGAGAAGAAGACAACTACAGAAAAAATTTAAAATTAACGGATATTAACCTTACTTACAAACCTGTAAGGCAGGAATTTGATGCACTTGTTAAAATTCGCTACAACATGGAACATAAGAAAGCTCATGTCAGAATTTTTGAAGATTTTGCCGATATTGAATTTTACGAACCTGTGAATTCCGTTACAAACGGTCAGTCCGGTGTTATCTATGATATTGAAGACAAGCATCTGATCGGCGGCGGTTTTGTTGTAAGATAACTATTTACTTTTATTTTTTACAGGGTTATCATGCTTTTGATAGGGAGAAGATGTGTATGTATAATCCAAAATCGCTAAATGCCGAAGAATTTATTTCTCATGAAGAAATTCTTGAAACGCTTAAATACGCTGATGAAAATAAAAACAATCTTGAACTGATTGATAAAATTTTAGATAAAGCAAGATTGGGAAAAGGTCTTACTCACAGAGAGGCATCCGTTCTTCTGTCCTGTGAAATTGATGAAAAAAATGAAGAAATTTTTTCTCTGGCAAAAAAAATAAAACAGGATTATTACGGCAACAGAATAGTTTTGTTTGCTCCTTTATATTTATCAAATTACTGCGTAAACGGCTGCGTGTACTGCCCTTATCACTCTAAAAACAAACATATTCCGCGAAGAAAACTTACTCAGGAAGAAATTAAAAATGAAGTAACCGCGCTTCAGGATATGGGGCATAAAAGGCTAGCCATAGAAGCGGGCGAGGACCCCGTTAACAATCCTCTTGAGTATATTTTGGAATCAATAAAGACAATTTATGGTATAAGGCATAAAAACGGTTCAATCAGACGGGTTAATGTAAATATTGCGGCAACTACCGTCGAGAATTACAAAAAGCTTCATGAAGCAGGTATCGGGACTTATATTCTGTTTCAGGAAACATATAATAAAGAAAGTTATGAAAAACTTCATCCTACAGGTCCGAAACATAATTATAAATATCATACGGAAGCAATGGACAGAGCAATGCAGGGCGGAATTGACGATGTCGGTCTCGGGGTTCTTTTCGGACTTGAATTGTACCGTTATGAATTTGCAGGACTTTTAATGCATGCCGAGCACCTTGAAGCTGTTTTCGGCGTAGGACCGCATACAATAAGTGTTCCGCGAATTCGTAAAGCCGATGATATTGACCCTGATGTATTTGATAACGGTATAGATGATGATACTTTTGCTAAAATTGTTGCATGTATAAGGATTGCCGTTCCGTATACAGGCATGATTGTTTCTACCAGAGAAAGCGCGGAATGCAGAAAACGCGTCCTCGAACTCGGAATTTCCCAAATTTCAGGCGGCTCGAAAACCAGTGTAGGCGGATACTTCAATCCGATGCCGGAAAAAGAAAATTCTTCTCAATTTGACATTTCGGACAGACGCCCGCTTGATGAAGTTATAAAATGGCTTATGGAACTCGGATATCTGCCGAGCTTCTGCACTGCCTGCTATCGTAACGGAAGAACAGGAGACAGATTTATGGAAATTTGCAAAGAAAAACAAATTCATAACTTCTGCCACCCGAATGCAATCTTAACCCTTAAAGAGTATCTTGAGGATTACGCATCGCAGGAAACAAAGGAAATAGGCGAAGAATTAATAAAAAATGAAGTTAAAATTCTCGAGTGTCCTCAGTGTGTAAAAGCTAAAGTTTCTGAAGATTTGGAAAAAATTGAAGCTGGCGGAAGAGATTATAATTTTTAAAGTATATTTTTTATAAATAACCTTGTAAACGGCCGGTTAAAAAATCCGTACAGGTTTACACCGGTCATTTTTAAAGACTTCCAATCTCTGCACATGACTGTTATTGAACGGGATTTGTAGTTTGTATTTATAATATCCCCTGCTTTTGGTGTTGAAATTTTATTTTTTTTGAGAATTTTTGTTGTATGTTCTTCATCCAATATCCTTAACTTGTATGGATTTGGGATAAAATATTTGTTTTTATAAGTTACATAGCAGGGAAGCCAGGGATGAAAAGCCCTTATCCTTGCATGTATTTGTTCCGCGGTTTCATGTTTAAAGTCAAGCATCATTTCTTCTGCTTTAATATTCGGGTAATAAGTTGCTTCTTTTTCATTCTGCTGAACAGGTATAATAAGCCCAGATGCAAGGTTTGCCAGAATTGAAGTACAAAGGTTTCTCGCCTGAAAAATAGTACGGGCTTTAAGCTCTTTTGAGGTATCTCCCGGCAATATATCTGTTTCCTGCTGTTCGAGAATTGCTCCGTTATCAAATTCTTCTCCTATCAAATGGAAAGTAATGCCGGATTTTTTCTCTCCATGTAGAATTACTTGTAAATACGGATTTGGGCCGCGGTATTTCGGAAGATAAGACGGATGTACGTTAACAGAGGCTATTACCGGCAAATCCGTTATTTCTTTTTTTATTTTTTCCCGCCATGTTCCGACAAGAATGACATCTGCGTTTAATCTCAAAACTTCCTTTTTAAATTTTTCACAATTTGCCGATTTACATTTAATTTCGTGCAGTTTGTGCTGTTTAATCAATGTTACGTCGGGAGAACTTTTAAAAAAATCTCTCAAAGAAAGCAGTATATCAGGCATAACGGTTCTTTCATATCTGAAAACACCTGCAATTTCACATCCGGCATTAATAGTGCCTTCTATAAGATTAGACAGCATTTCTCCTTTGCCTAAAATAATGACCTTCATATTTAATTCTCCGATTAATATCTGATTTTGGATGCTCTGTCCATTTCACGTTTCTGGTCTTTTCTTGCAATGTCTTCACGTTTGTCGTGAACTTTTTTACCTTTTGCAAGCCCGATTTCAACTTTTGCAAAGCCGTGTGTTAAAAAAACTTCCAGCGGTACAATTGTGTAATTGTCCTGTTTAACTTTAGTCTGCATTTTCAAAATTTCTTTTTTATTAAGCAGCAGTTTTCTGACACGTTCCGCTTCATGGTTAAATCTGTTTCCCTGTTCATAAGGTGAAATGTGACATTTGTACAGAAAAATTTCATTATCTTCAATTTTACAAAAGCTGTCTTTCAAATTAATCGCGTTTTTACGGATTGATTTGATTTCTGTTCCTGTCAGCACAATTCCTGCCACATATTTTTCTATAATAGTGTAGTCGTGAAATGCTTTTCTGTTTGTTGTGATAATCTTTCTGTCCATAAACTGATTATAACACAGATTATTCATACAGAAAACATTTTACTTTATGAGAAATGCCTTTTTCATCGGGAATACAGTTTTTACATTTTTCCATTACGTAAGGGCATCTTGTATGGAATTTGCATCCCTGCGGAAGGTTTGCGGGAGAAGGTAAATCGCCTTTCAGTATAATTTTTCTCCCTGATTTATTAATTTGCGGTACAGAGCTTAAAAGAGCTTTTGTGTACGGGTGAAGCGGTGCTGAAAATATTTCGGAAGTTTTTCCTGATTCTACAATTTCGCCAAGGTACATAATTGCAACTCTGTCGGCTAAATATTCTATTACACTCATATCATGAGTTATAAGAACAAATGTCAAATTATATTTTTCTTTTAATTCTTTCAAAAGGTTTATGACCTGCGCCTGAATACTTACATCTAAAGCGCTTACGGGTTCATCTGCAAGAATAAATTCCGGATTTAAAACAAGTGCTCTCGCTATTGCAATTCTCTGCCTTTGCCCGCCTGAAAATTCATGCGGAAAAAGCTCCAGACAATTTTCATCCAACCCTACAAGCTTAATTTTTTCTTTTACGATTTCAATTATTTTTTCCTGACTGTAATCCGTATTTATTTCAAGAGGTTCTTTCAAAATGTCAATAATTTTCATTTTAGGGTTAAGGCTTGCATAAGGGTTCTGAAATACCATTTGTGCATGTTTTCTAAAATCTTTTAAATCTTTTTTATTTAAAGATAGTGCATCTTTCCCGTTAAAAAATATTTGCCCTGATTTTGCGGGTTCCAGCTTGATAATAGCTTTCGCAAGTGTTGATTTCCCGCATCCAGATTCCCCTGCAATTGCTAAAATTTCGCCCTTATATATATCTAAAGATACGCCGTTAACCGCGTGAATTATACTTTCTCCCCCTAAAACCCCTTTATTGGTACGGTATTCTACAAACAAATTCTGAATTTTTACTAATGTTTTCTCTTGCATAAAAGAATTTTAGCGCAACTTTAAACCAAAGGCAATTATATAAAAGGGCTACTCAAGATTAAGTAATTCATGAATTTTTATACCTAATGTTTTTGAGATTTTTAGTAAAATATCAATTGAAGCTTTTTTTTCTCCTCTTTCAATTTCCCCCAGATAATAATCATTTATTCCGGCAATCTCCGCAAATTTTTCTCTGGAGAGTTTCTGTGATTTGCGCAGGTGAAAAATTTTTTTCCCGAGCTGAATGTAGAAATTGTTTGACATTTAACCATGTTAGGCTATAATTTATATAAATAACATTGGCTATGAGCCAATAAAAATTGGAGGTAATTATGAGAAGATTAAACTTTAATTTTGCTTTTACTCTGGCAGAGGTTTTGATAACCTTGGGAATAATTGGTGCGGTTGCCGCAATGACTATGCCGTCGCTAATAAATCATACAAAAGATAAGCAGTATAAGGCAGCATACAAAAAAGCTTACAGTGCAATAAACCAGGCTCTTGTCTATGCTATATCTGATTATAAAATGTTACCTATTAATAATACTTCGGAAACGTCAACTCCTACCTCGGAGAATATCGGCGAGAATTTTAAAACTATATCCGGATATTTTAAAACCGTTAAAACTTGTTTTGATAACAATGCAGATGAATGCTGGTCCTGCGAAGACGGGCAGGCCGGAGCATTATACTCTTCAGCTCCTGATTATCTCGGTTGTACTAAAGACAATTATGCATTTGTAGATAATTCCGGTTTTGCCTGGTATTTATACAGCAATAGAGAAGCTCCCATAATTGTTGATGTAAACGGAAACCGCAAACCTAATAGACTTGGCAAAGACAGGTTTGTGCTTTATTTTTCCGATGAGAGCAAAGGTATGTTTATAGATGAGATTACTGTAATCATTCCGCAAAAAGATTATACTGCGAAACAGAGATGGTGTCCGTCAGGACATTGTTTGTATACAACCTTACTGTTTGAATAGCTGTCAAAATCATTATTTTGCTGTTGAAAAAGGTCATTATATTTGTTATAATGAAAAAAAGAAAGGAGAGACTTATGAAAAATTTATTTAATATTGTCACTCGGGGGGGGGGCATAATTTAAGCTCTGCTCAAGCTTTTACTCTTGCCGAGGTTTTAATAACTATAGGTATAATCGGAATTGTTTCGTCATTGACAATTCCCAGCCTTATTTATAATCATAAAAAGCAGGTAGTTGAAAGCCGTTTAAAAAAATTTTATACAACATTTACCCAAGCCGTTATTATGTCTGAAAAAGACAACGGCGAAAAAGAATACTGGGAAGACCCTGATTTATCGTCGTTAACAGCTTCCGAGGACTGGTATAACAGATATCTGGCAAAATATTTAAACACTGTTTCTGTGGAACGGGATACATATGATTATGTTGTTTGGATAAAATTTTCAGATGGAAGTGCTTTCGGAATGCGCTTTTCAACAGCGGAAATAAGAACAAGTTTTGATATATATTTTTATCCTTATGCAAAAGATGTTGAAAAATGCCGTAATGCCTCTGACCAAGCTTCTTGTACAGGGCAGAAATATTTTACTTTTCATTTTTCGAAAAACGGACTGCAACCTTACGGCGGCTATGGAAGGAGCAGGGCAGAACTTTTAAACGCCTGCGGAAATGAAGATCACGGAATGCGTAATCTTTGTACTGCTTTAATAATTCATGACGGATGGAAAATTAACAAGGATTATCCGTTACGTTTTTAAAGCTCACGTCTGCCTTCAATTGCTTTAGCGATGGTAATTTCGTCAGCATATTCCAAATCGGCGCCGACCGGAAGCCCGAAGGCAATACGGGAAATTTTAATTCCGAAAGGTTTAATTAATTTACTTAAATAAAGACTTGTAGCTTCGCCTTCAACTGAAGGGCTGAGCGCAAGTATAACCTCTTTAACTTTTTCATCGGTAAGACGGCTTAATAATTCTTTAATTCTTATATCATCGGCACCTATACCGTCCATTGGAGAAATTAAACCCTGCAAAACATGGTACAGGCCTTTATATTCGTTCGTTTTTTCAACAGCAATTAAATCCTTGGTTTCTGCCACTACACATATTGTCGATTTATCACGCAATGTTGACAGGCAGATTTCGCAGGGACTTGATGAAGAAAGATTGAAGCAAATTTCACAGGTTTTTGTGTTTTCTTTTGCTTCAATCATACTTTGAGCAAATTTTTCCACCTCGGATTTAGGCATTCTTAATAAATAAAATGCCATACGCTGGGCAGATTTAGGCCCGACTGACGGAAACTTCTGAAAATGCTCTATTAAAGATGCTATTGATTTCGGGTAAATCATTAGAAATTTAATCCCGGAATATTAATACCGCCTGTAACGGCTTTCATTTTTTCTTCCATAGTTTTGCCGGCTTTGTCACTGGCTTGTTTGATAGCTGATGAAATGATATCTTCAAGCATTTCAACAGTGTCATTGTCAACAGATGACGGATTTTCAGGGTTAATTGCTTCCGCGGTTAATTTTATGGATTTAAATTTGCCTTGACCGTCACAGACAACCTTTACTGCCCCGTTAGCGGCTTCACCTGTAATTTCAAGATTGGCAAGTTCTTCCTGCGTGTCTTTTAATCTTTTTTGCAAGCCTTGAGCTTGTTTCATCATTTGCATAATGTTCATAAATAATTCTCCCCTTTATCTTATAATAATCATTTTAACATAATTGGTTTTTACCGCAATTTATTATATAATAAAAATATGAAAAAATACACCTATGTTGCTGAATCTTTAAAAAACGGGCGTATAATGAGATGGACATTTATGCCTTTAAAAGTTTATATTGCGCCTATGAAGTTTTATTCAAAACAGGGTCAGGAATATAAGTACAGAGAAATGGTGATAAGGGCTTTGAATGAGTGGGAGCAGGCAGCAAAAGGAAAAGTCGCTTTTAAGGTCGTTAACAATCTTCTTGAATCTAACGTTAATGTTGATTGGAAAAGGGTTGAACGTAAAGCTCTCGGGCACTGTTATTTTAATTTTGACGGTTCAAACAGGCTTTACGGTGCTGAAGTTGCAATAGGTTTGACGGAAGGCTTGGTTCATGCTGATTACATGGATGAAGGCGAGGTATACCATACTATATTGCATGAAATTGGACATGCAATAGGATTAGGCCACAGCCATAACCCTGCCGATATTATGTATACACCGCATCAAAAAGGGATTAACAGTATATCGGAAGGTGACAGATTAACCGTAAACTGGCTTTATACTCTGCCTCAGGGAGCAGATACGGCAGAAGTGGCTTCAAAGTACGGTATAGGCGGAAGCAATATAGATGAAATAATTGCAAAATTTATTAACAGAAAATCCCCGACCGAATTTGAGAAAGTAAAAGCTTCGGTAAAACTGCCTAAACGTGATTTACTCGAAGAACAGGAAGCAATTGCAAATTTAAGAAAGTATCATATGGCTTTGCAAAATGTTCAAATATCAGAGGATATGAGGAAGTTTTTTATTAACAGACAGAAGCCTTAACTTGATAATCTATACCGAATTTTTCAAATAGTTTGTTAAAATATTCCATGTTATCAATTACTTTTTCTTTTTTGAGCACCATATCAAATCCGGGATAAATTTGAAACTCTTCATCATGGTTTAACTTAAATTTGTTAACTGTTTGAAGATAATTGTATAGAATTTTGTTTCCGCGTTTAAGTCTTTCAGCGGCAGGGATAGTACTGTCTTTTTCCCATTCTTTTGCACATTTGGCAATTTGCTCAAAACGTTTATCGTTTTCTCTTGATAGAATGTCGGTACGGATATAATTGGTTAATTGATTAATATCATTGATAACAGGTTCAAATTTAAATTTTGAGTGAAAATATACAGCCTGTCCTAGAGAATGTAGTTCTATTTTGTCAATATCATTTTCAAGCATTGTTATAATTTCACCCAGGCGCATAATTGTTCCTGCGCCGCAATGCTTTAAATTGCGGCTTATTATATCAATATTATCATTATATAATGTTTTGTTGTCCTTAAAACTTAATTTACTTTCTCCTACAGGAGTAAAATTTATGTCATCGATTTTAATATAAAATTCGTCAGGCGTATAATTGTCCTCAATTCTGACAAAATAATCCCTTCCGTTTCCGCGTTCCAAAAGTTTAGCCGGTGATTGGCAATGAATTTCTTCAAACAGCTTAATTCCGTTCAGGCGTCTGAAAGGCAGCTGTGTGAATGATAATTGTTTTCTTTGACGGGGGTAATTAGTATTTACTTGCATTGTGTACTTTGTAAAACCCCTGAATGTAAAAAATTGCTATAAATTTTTTTTGGAGTATAATAATCTTGTATTATAATAATGATTTTTTAAGGGATATATTAATATGACAGTTCAAGATTGGTTTGAAAAACGTAAACAGGCTCAAATACAAAGACGGGAGCTGGAAGGCAAAGTTGAATCCGATATGGATCCTAATTTGTGGACTAAATGTGTTCACTGTGATGCGCAGCTTCTTAAAGAAGACCTTGTGAAAAATGATATGGTTTGCCCTGTGTGTGATTACCATTTCAGAATAAATGCAAGAACACGTATAAAACAGCTTTTTGACGAAAATTCTTTTGAAGAGCTATTTACGGAAATTAAACCCGATGACCCTCTTGAGTTCGTTGATACGGAAAGTTATAAAGACAGATTATCTAAAGCTCATGAAAAAACAGGGCTTAATGATGCCGTTATTACCGGTGTGGCTGAAATTGAAGGGAATAAAGTTGCGGTTGCGGTTATGGACTTTGATTTTATGGGCGGCTCAATGGGCAGTGTAGTAGGAGAAAAAGTTACAAAAATTATTGAAAAAGCTATTGAACTAAGACTTCCCGTGCTTGCAATCACTTCTTCGGGCGGGGCAAGAATGCAGGAAAGCGCTTTAAGCTTAATGCAAATGGCTAAAACGTCATGCGCTGTTTCAAAACTTGATGACGAAAAACTGTTATATATAAATCTTTTAACCGAACCTACTTTTGGAGGTGTTACGGCAAGTTTCGGTATGCTCGGCGATATTATAGTCGCAGAACAGGGAGCAAGAATAGGTTTTGCGGGACGCCGTGTTATTGAACAAACCATAAGACAGAAACTGCCGTCAGATTTCCAGACGGCGGAATATCTGTTGAAGTACGGTCAAGTGGACGTTGTATCCCCGCGCAAAGAGTTAAGAGATACATTGGCTAAGATTTTGGAAATGCACACAGCGGCATAGTAAGAGGTATGGAATAATGACAGCAGTTTTGGATTTTGAAAAACCTATTTTGGAAATTCAAGAAAAAATTGAAGAATTAAAGAAAATAAGTTTGGAGTCAGGCATGGATCTTAATAAAGAAATTGAAACTTTTGAGCAGCAGGCGGAAGATTACAGGAAAGAACTTTATTCAAATCTGAAGCCTTCACAAAAGTTACAAATCGCAAGACATCCCGAAAGACCTAACTTTTTGGATTACGTAAATCATATTTGCGAGGACTTTGTTGAGCTTCATGGTGACAGAGAAGGTATGGATGACAGGGCTATTATAGGCGGTCTTGCAAAAATTGACGGAAAGCCTGTTATGATTATCGGAACTATGAAGGGGAAATCCACTAAGGAAAACCTTGAATACAATTTTGGCATGCCTCAGCCCCAAGGTTACAGAAAAGCTCTGAGATTATTCAAACACGCAAGTAAATTTAATATACCTATTGTTACTTTGATTGATACTCCGGGGGCTTATCCGGGGATAAGTGCCGAAGAAACCAATCAGGGCGGTGCTATTGCCGTAAATTTAATGCAAATGGCAAAATTAGAAGTGCCCGTAATCGCAATAATTACAGGTGAAGGATGCTCAGGCGGGGCGTTAGGTCTTGCCGTTGCAGATAGAGTATTTTTGCTTGAGCATGCTTATTATACGGTAATCTCTCCCGAAGGCTGCGCTTCTATTTTATGGCGTGATGCTTCAAAAGCATCCGAAGCCGCTGATGCTTTGAAAATTACCGCAAAAGATTTAATGCAGTTTGATATTATTGACGGAGAAATAAAAGAACCCACAGGCGGAGCTCATACAAATTATGACGAAGTTTCTGAGAATATGAAAAAGACAATTCTTGACAGTCTGGAAGAACTTTCTAAACTTTCTGTTAAAGACTTAAAAGAACAGCGTTATCAGAAATTCAGAAAAATGGGTGTGTTTTTACAATAATGAATAACTACTATGAACTCCAAATAAAAATTAACCCTGAATTGGAAGATGTTATATCAGAAATTTTCTTTGAAAATCTTCCCTGTGAAGGTGTTGTTTTGGCGGAAGAAGCTTATAAAGATCTGGAAATGATTTCTACAACAGAAGGAACTTTAAAGGTCTTTTTAACTTCTGAACCTGACAATTTATCTCAATTTTTAAAAGAGCAGCGTGAACTTTTGAAGTCCAGAGGTTTGTCTGATGAAGAATTAGGAAGCTGGGAATATGTAATTTCCAATAGACATAATGAAGATTGGTCAAAAAAATGGAAAGAAAAATGGGATATTACACGCGTTACGGATAAAATTGTTATTGTTCCCGATTGGCTTGAATACAATGATAAGGCTGGTGAAGTTGTTATCAGGCTTGAACCGGGCTGTGCTTTTGGAACAGGAACTCATCAGACTACCCAGCTTTGTATGAAAGCAATTGAAAAGTATATGCCCGAGAATGCAAAAACGGCAGATATCGGAATGGGCTCGGGAATTTTAGGTATTTGCGCGAAAAAATTCGGAGCATCTTACGTATACGGTTGTGATAATGACGAAACCGTAATTGATGTAGCAAAGGAAAATGCTTTAAAAAATAATGTTGAATGTTTATTTGAATTAAATACGGCTGATAAAATTAATGAAAAATTTGATTTCGTACTGGCAAATATATTGCATAATGTGCTTGCAGATATCATGGGTGATTTAAAAAATCTTATGAATAATGGCGGATATATGGTTTTATCAGGTATTCTGGACGAGAAAAAGCCTGTTGTATCAGATGCTGTAAAAAAATATAATCTTGAATTAATAGAAGAAGTACATCAGGATCAATGGGTTGCGCTTGTTGTAAGAAAGGCAGGATAAATAGAAATGAGTTTGGAAGTTTTTTTTGCTGCTGCCGGTTTACCAGTCATAATAGCTTTAGTGTTAATTTTTAATATTATATTTTCATTAATTACAAGAAATCTTTTGAAAAAACATTTGCCCGAAAACTTTTCAGAATTAAAGAAAAAATTTCCTCAACCGCTTAAAACAATAAAAATAACATTAAATAGATTTGGTAATGAAAAAAAATATTACGGTTCAAGCCCTCAGCAAAGTATTCCGTTTAAACTGCTTGTTTATTCCGATTTTTTTCTGTTTACGAGCTGCGGCAGAGCTTTGATTATTAATAATTTTGATAAAAATTTTATTTCATTTATTAAAACAGAAAGTTATGCAGAATTACTCGGGAAAAGAATTGCGCGTAAACGTGAAGATTTAATAGTCTTTTCACCTGTTAGTGCTTTGCAATTTTATATCAATCCGTCAGATGTTTTATTTTTAAAAAATTATATAGAGGAGAAACAATATGTCTAAAACAGCAATAATAATACCTGCAAGATACGGTTCCTCAAGATTGGAAGGAAAACCCCTGATAGTTGTGGAAGGCAAACCTATTATCCAATGGGTATATGAAAAAGCGAAGCAGGCAAAATCGGCAGATGTTATTATTGTTGCGACGGATGATGAAAGAATTTTTAATGTGGTAAAAGCCTTTGGCGGTAATGCAGAAATGACTTCCGTTAATCACAAGTGCGGTTCAGACAGAATAAAAGAAGTTGTTATGCGTCATCCGGAAATTTCTTATATTGTTAATCTTCAAGGTGATGAACCTCTTATAAAGCCTGAAAGTATTGACGCAGTTGCCAAAAATGTTAAAGAAGATATAAATGCTGATATATCAACATTAATTCGTAAAATTACACCTGAAGAAGCGGATAATCCAAATCTTGTAAAATGTGTAATTGATAATTCAGGGTACGCAATGTATTTTTCGCGTTCTAAAATTCCTTTTGAAAGAAATGAAGGTAAAGCTGAATTTTACGGTCATCTGGGAATTTACGGATATAAACGCGAGGCACTTATACATATGACCGAACTTCCTCAAAGTTCTTATGAACAGGCAGAAAGTCTGGAACAATTACGTGTACTGCAAAACGGCATGAAAATTAAAACATCCGTAGTTGATTTTGTTCCTGTCGGAATTGACACTGCAGAAGATTTAGAAAAATTTAAAAATATTGCAGCTGTTAAAACTGTATAAACAGATTACTCGGGTTTACGTTGAACAGATTTGCTATCTTTAAAAGCATATTTAAGCTTACTTTTTCTTTTCTGTTCTCAACTCTGCTGATAAACTCTCTTGAACAGCTTAATTTTTCTGCCATAGATTCCTGAGAAAGTTTTGCTGTAGTTCTTAATCTCCTAATATTTTTTGAGATTATTTCATAGTATTTTACTTCTTCATTTTCCATAGTTATATTTAAACTGTATATTACTATTAATACTATGAAGCTGTACATCACTCATATGGTTATTTTTTATAATTCAGCGAAATAAAAAATTTTTTTTATAAAAGTACTTGCAATTTTTTGAAAATTAAATTAATATATATATACAAATATTAAAGAAAATTTAAAAAAGTCAATATTTTGTAATATTTTATATTTGTGTTATATTAAAGGTGTTAGATTATTGTAACAAAGGAAATGAAGACTATGACTGAAAACGCGGAAATGCCTAATGAAACGGAAGATCGTCAAAGAATACTTTTGGCTGATGATGAAGCCAGTATTAGACGAATTTTAGAAACAAGATTAAAGATGGTCGGATATGATGTTTATACTGCGCAAGACGGAGAAGAAGCAGTAAACGCATTTAATAAATATAATCCCGATTTGGTTGTTCTTGACGTAATGATGCCTAAAATGGACGGTTACGGCGTTACAAGAGAAATCAGAAGAACTTCTGACGTTCCTATTATTATTCTTACAGCATTAGGTGACGTTTCAGAAAGAATTACAGGTTTGGAACTCGGTGCGGATGATTATGTTATTAAACCTTTCAGCCCGAAAGAGCTTGAAGCCAGAGTTAAAGCTGTATTAAGGAGAACAAATAACAGAGAAACTGTTACTCCGACAGGTAAAGTAACCAAAAATGTTATAACAACTGGTAATATTAAAATAGATACCGCACGTCGTCAGGTATTCAGAAAAAATGAAAGAATTCGTTTGACAGGTATGGAATTCAGCTTATTGGAATTATTGGTAAATAACTCCGGTCAAGCATTCTCAAGAAATGAAATCTTGCAGCATGTATGGGCATATCCGCCTGATCATCGAATTGATACCCGTGTAGTAGACGTTCATATTTCAAGACTTCGTTCAAAACTTGAATCTGATCCTGCTAATCCGGAATTAATTTTGACAGCCCGCGGCATTGGTTATATGTTTCAAAGAATAAGCTAGTAAATATTAAATAGAAATAAATAAAAAAGTTCCGTAAATTGCGGAACTTTTTTTATAAAAAGTCTTGATTTCAATAATGTTTATGGTATTATAAAAAAGTAACGAATGGCGTCTGTCGTCAAGCGGTTAAGACCTCGGATTGTGGTTCCGATATGCATGGGTTCGAATCCCATCAGACGCCCCATTTAAAAGCCCTGTTCGCAGGGCTTTTTTGTTGTCAAGGAGCTGATTTATGAAAAAATTATTTAAAGAATATTATAAAATGCAGGATTTTGAATATGATTTTTTATGGAATAATGCTTTATTTGTATTTGATACGAATATATTTTTGAATCTATACAGATATTCTAATAGTACTCGTGATGCCTGGTTTTATATTTTAGAAAAATTAAAAGAACGTTTATGGATTCCATACCAAATCGGCTGGGAATACCACGAAAACAGACTTTCTGTTATCAATGAGGTCGAGTGCGTATATGATAAAACTGAGAAATTGATTAAAGAGTATTCTGATAAAATTCAAAGAGAAATTAAGAATATGAGGTATCCGTCCTGGGAAGATGCAGATAACAGTAAAATTTTAAAAGTTATAGAAACCTCTTTTAAAGACATTTTACTTTCAATTTCCCGTGATAAGGAAAAACAGCCTAAATTACGGGACAATGATTTTATTCTAAAAAAAATTTCCGGCTTATATGAGAATAAGGTTGGTTCTCCATATACTGACGAACAGTTAAAATATGTCTATAAAGAGGGAAAGACCAGATATGAAAACAGTATTCCGCCCGGTTATATGGACAAAGATAAAAAGTCTGAGAGAGAAAAATACGGTGATTTGATTATATGGAAACAAATTATTGACCATGTTTTGTGCGTGGGAAAGCCAATAATTTTTATTACAGATGATGTTAAAGAAGATTGGTGGACCATTGTAAAACACAAAAATACAGGCTGTAGAGTTGAATTAATAAAAGAATTTAATGATGAAACGGAACAATTGTTTTATATGTATAATTCTGAAAGATTTATTCAATTTATTAAGAAATATTTTCATATATCTGTAGATAATAAAGTAATGGTTGAAGTTAAGGTTTTAGGAAAAGGGAAACTACCTAACTTAACGGAAAGAGAGATTGGAGTATTAAAAGCTGTCATGGAAGGTTATAGTAATAATGAAATTGCTGAAAAATTTTCTATATCGACACATACTGTAAAGGCACATATAGCCAGTTTATTTAAAAAGTTCAGCGTTTGTAATAGTCGTGATGTTAGTTTAAAGGCTGAACAATTATTTTTAGATAAATCAGATGATATTGATGATAATGGCGATTTGCCTTAACGACTAATGTTAAAAATTCTTTATTACTTATTATAATTGTATGAATAATTTACAAATTAAGCGGGTTTATGAACTTCCTTCAAAAAGCGATGGTTACAGAATACTAGTGGACAGGCTCTGGCCGCGCGGCGAAGCTAAAACAGATGCTCACATTGATTTATGGCTTAAAGATGTCGCTCCAAGCACCGATTTAAGAAAGTGGTTTAATCATGAGCCTGAAAAATTTAAGGACTTTACTAAAAAATATACTGAGGAACTAAGGCATAACAGTGCGGTTAATCAAATTATTGATATTTTAAAAACGAAAAAAGTTTCGCTTATATATGCGGCAAAAGATGAAAAGATTAACCATGCTGCGGTTCTCAGAGATTTTATTCTGAATAAATTATGATTCTTTTAAATGTTTAACATGTTTGTAAACATATAAGGCTCCAAGAATTCCGAAAATTACAACTATTGCAATATCAAATTTATGCCATATATGCTTGAAAGCTTCCATATTTTCGCCCATTTTAACCCCTACATATACAAGCAGGTAACTCCAAACAAGAGACCCTAAGAAGGTTAAAGTAAAGAAAATTCTTTTTTTAGCTCTTAAAATTCCTGCAGGAAGAGAAATAAATGTTCTTACTACAGGAAGCATCCTGCATAAGAAAAATGCCCAATCTCCATATTTTTCAACCCACTTGTCCGCTTCTTCAAGGTCTTTATGTGAGATTAAAAAGTATTTACCGTATTTTTCAACAAACTTTCTGCCGCCGAAATAGCCGAGATAGTATGAAGGTATTGAGCCCAGAACACAGCCGAACGCTCCTGCAAATGCCGCTACGTGAAAATTCATTTCTCCCTTACTGACTATATAACCCGCGAAAGGCAAAATAGCTTCACTCGGCAGCGGTATATTACACGATTCGATTGCCATAAGCAAACTTATTCCCCAGGGACCCATAAGCGTTATTATATGTTCAATAAAATTTATTAAATACCCTAAAATTGAATTGATAAATTCCATACTTTCTCCTCTTCCGAAAGATATTGTATCAAAAACATGTTTTATTTTGACAATATTAAAAATTTATACTAACATAACTTTACTGAAAGGAGTTTGTTTATGAATAATTTTGAATTTTATTGTCCGACACGTATTGTGTTTGGAAAGGGTACTATTGCAAAACTTCCTGAACTTATAGATAAGTCAAAAAAGATTTTAATAACATACGGCGGCGGTTCAATTAAGAAAAACGGCGTATATGAACAGGTAAAAAATGCTCTTGAAGGTTATGATGTTTTGGAGTTCGGCGGTATTGAGCCCAATCCGAAGTATGAAACTTTGATGAAAGCTGTTGATATTGTAAAAAGTGAAGGCATAGACTTTCTGCTGGCTGTCGGCGGCGGTTCTGTTTTAGACGGTACAAAATTTATTGCTGCGGCCTCAAAATATTACGGTGAAAAAGATGCTTATGATTATTTTATGATAGAGCAAAATCCCGTAACTGACGCATTGCCTCTGGCGGATGTAATCACTTTACCTGCTACGGGTTCAGAAATGAATAACGGTGCGGTAATTTCAAGAATATCTACAGACGAAAAACTCGCTTTTCAGTGGGAGCCGTTATATCCGCAATTTTCAATAATTGATCCTCAAGTTACGTTCAGCCTGCCTGTTAAGCAGACAGTAAACGGTATTGTTGATACTTTTGTGCATGTAATGGAACAGTACTGCACATATGATGTTAATTCGCCGCTTCAGGACGATTGGGCTCTCGGTATTTTAAGAACTCTAATAAAAGAAGCTCCGAAAGTTATTGCCAATCCTGATGATTATGGCGCAAGGGCAAATGTATTCTGGTGTGCTACCTGCGGTTTAAATTACTGGATTTCTTTGGGAGTTCCGCAAGATTGGGCAACTCATATGATAGGACATGAATTGACCGCTTTTTACGGAATTGACCACGGGCAAAGTTTAGCTATTATAGAACCGAGATTGTTGAGAAATCAGAAAGTAAGCAAATCTAAAAAACTTGCGAAACTTGCAAGAGAAGTTTTCGGAGTAAATGAGCCTGTTGATTTGAAGGCTGCTGATATTGCCGTTGATAAAATCGAAACATTTTTTAATTCGTTAGGCATGAAAACAAGATTATCGGATTATGATATAAATGCAGAAGAAGCTGCTCAAAAAATTCGGGGACGATTTGCGAAACGCGGTACAGCACTCGGAGAGAAAGGTGCAATTGATGCCGAAGCTGCATATGATATTGTAAAAGCTTCATAAAACTCTTGTGAAACATAATAACAGCCTCTGGAATTTGAGGCTGTTTTGTGTTATAATAAAATTTAAAGAAAGGAGCAGTTATGAAAAAATTGTTTAATTATGAAACTCGGGGGGGGGGCAGACTTTAGGCTCAGCTCCTGCATTTACTTTAGCAGAGGTTTTGGTAACTTTAGGCATAATCGGTGTAGTATCTGCAATGACCGTCCCGTCATTAATGCAAAATCATCAGCGTAAAATTTATGTAACTCAGCTGCATAAGGTTTATAATGAATTTAGTCAAGCTCTTTTGCAGTATCAAACCGACAAAAATGCGCTTAATCTTAAGGAAGCAGGTTTAAATTCTCAGGAAGAGATAAATACATTTATAAAATCTTATTTTAAAGTTGTTAAAGAGTGTGATAGTACAGATGAATGTTTTTCAACAGCTTACAATAAACTTAACGGTTCTGTCCCGAGTTTTTCCAAAACAAAATCTTTTGTTTTATCTAATGGTGCATCAATCAGACCTCTTTATTCTCCTGCGGGACAAATACTTGTAAATCTCGGTGTTGATATTAACGGAGCTAAAGGACCTAATATTCAAGGCAGGGATTTATTCTGGCTTATGATATATAGTAATGCTCTAATTGATGATTTCGGCGAAAACGCCCCTTTAACTAAGGAAGAAAGAGAGAATATGTATAATACTCATTGCGCATCTTCCAGTGTGGAGCTTTACGGCTGTTTCGGAAAAATATTGAATGATAACTGGGAAATGAACTATTAAATTTCGGCGGGTATTTTATTCCCGCCTTTGCTTATAACTTGCACAAATTCTTTTTTGCGGTATGATTAATACACATGTATTAATTAATATAAGGATTTAGATATGAAAGTTACTTTAGAAAAAGAAAAAGAAAATGTTGTAAAATTAGATATTACAATTCCGGCAAAAGATGCTGCAGATGCTTACAATAAAGCTGTTCAAAAAATTTCCCAGTATGTTAATATTGACGGTTTCAGAAAAGGGAAAGCTCCGCGTGCGGTTGTAGAAAGACATGTAGGAACGGAAAGAATTAAACAGGAAGCTATTGAAAATTTGATGCCGAAAGCTATTAATCAGGCAGTAGTTGATAATAACCTTGATATTATTGCTCAGCCGTATATTACAAACTATAATTTTAATATCGGTGAAGATTTAACAGTAACTGCTAAAGCCGAATTGAGACCTGAAGTTACTCTCGGACAATATAAAGGTTTAACTCTTGAAGTTAAAGATTCACCTATCGAAGAAGATGCAATGCAAAAATCTATTGATAATCTTTTAAACCAGCACAGTACTCAGGAAATCGTTATTGACAGACCGACAAAAGATACTGATATTGCCGTGATAGATTTCGATGGTTATGCAAACGGTGAAAAAATTCAGGGCGGTGAAGCTAAAAATTATCCCTTGGATTTAGCTCATTCAAACTTTATCCCAGGCTTTGCCGAACAGCTTGTAGGTAAAAATCTTAATGATGAATTTGAAATTAAGGTAACTTTCCCTGAAAATTACCATGATGAAAAACTTAAAGGACAGCCTGCAACTTTTAAAATTAAAATAAATGAAATTAAAGAAAAGAAATTACCTGAATTGAATGACGAATTCGCTCAAAAGGTAGGTCCTTTTAAAAATGTTGATGAATTGAAAGCCGATATTCAAAAATATTTGGAATCTCAAAGAGAAAGAACAAATAAACAAAATTCTGAAAATGAAGTGTTTAAGACAGTAATTGACGCTTCAAAAGTTGAAATTCCTCAATCTATGATTGACAGAGAAGCTAATTCTTTGAGAGAAGAATATAAACAAAGACTTGCCGCTCAAGGTATCAATTGGGATGCTCTTGTAAAATCGCAGGGTGAAGATCAGTTGTTGAAAAACCTTAATGAAGATGCTCTTGTAAGAATTAAAAATTCTCTTGTTATCGACAAAATAGCTAAAGAAGAAAATATTAAACTTGAACAAAAAGATTTAGAAACTAAGTTTGCTCAATTAGGTGCTGCTTACGGTTTAAAACCGCAAGACTTAATTAAGCAGCTCGGTCAAAATCCGGAAGTTCTTGCTTCTATTTCACAGCAGGCTATGAATGATAAAGTAAGAGACTTTTTGATGGAAAACAATAAAGTTGAAATCAAATAGTAAATCAAAATTAATATATGTGCCGTATTTACAACGGCACATTTTTGATTAATATTAAGTAAAGTTATATAATTTTATTGTAAAAAGTAAAAGAGGTGCACAAACCTCTTATCATTATAAAAGTCGATTGATAATCGGCGGAAAGGGTTAAAAAAAATGAGCTTTGTACCGGTAGTAATTGAACAATCAAGCAGAGGCGAACGTTCTTTCGATATTTTTTCAAGATTATTGAGAGAAAGAATTATTTTCTTAGGAACTCCTATTGACGATATGGTAGCAAATTTGGTTGTTGCTCAGTTGTTATTATTGGATAGTGAAAATCCTGAAAAAGACATTATGCTGTACATTAACAGCCCGGGCGGCTCCGTAACTGCAGGGTTTGCAATTTATGATACAATGCAGCATATCAGAGCTGATGTTTCAACTATTTGCTTAGGACAGGCCGCTTCTATGGGTGCTTTCCTGTTATCATCGGGTGCTAAAGGCAAGAGAATGGCTTTACCGCATTCCCGTGTTTTAATACACCAGCCCTTAGGCGGTGCTCAAGGACAGGCTACCGATATAGAAATTCAAGCAGCTGAAATTATCAGAATTAAAAAAGCTTTAAATGAAATTCTTGCTTCTAATACAGGACAGTCTATTAAGAAAATTGAAAAAGACACTGACCGTGATTATATTATGACACCTGCAGAAGCACTTGAATACGGTATGATTGATAAAGTTGTATCAAGAGATATAATTAAGTAGTAAAAGGAATTAATAATGCCAAAGCATGACGATAGCAGATTAAAATGTTCATTTTGCGGAAAATCTCAAGATCAGGTAAAAAAACTTATTGCCGGTCCTGAAGTGTATATTTGTGATGAATGTGTTGATTTGTGCAATCAAATTCTCGATGAAGAATTTTTTGAGAATAAAGATAAAGAAGGTAATGATGCAGAAACTTCAGCGGAAGAAAAACCTATTCCGAAACCGCATGAGATTAAAGCTTACCTTGATGAATACATTGTAGGTCAGGATGATGCAAAAAAAGTTTTATCCGTTGCTGTTTATAACCATTATAAACGGCTGAAACACAATAAAACTGCCGACTTAAAAAATAATGTTGAAATACAAAAGTCAAATATTTTGCTTGTCGGTCCTACAGGTTCAGGTAAAACGCTACTAGCCCAGACACTTGCAAAAATGCTTGATGTGCCTTTTGCGGTTGCCGATGCTACTACTTTAACCGAAGCGGGTTACGTGGGTGATGACGTTGAAAATATTCTTTTGCGTCTTTACCAGAATGCCGAATTTGATTCTGCCAAAGCTGAACGCGGTATTATCTATATAGATGAAATTGATAAAATTTCAAGAAAATCCGAAAACACTTCTATTACGCGTGATGTATCCGGTGAAGGTGTACAACAGGCTTTATTAAAGATGATTGAAGGTACTGTTGCGCATGTTCCTCCTCAGGGCGGAAGAAAACATCCTCATCAGGAATTTATTGAAATAGACACAAGTAATATATTATTTATTGTCGGCGGTGCGTTTGTCGGTTTGGAAAAAATTGTTGAACGCAGAGCCGGCGAAGGTACTTCCGTGGGATTTGGCGCAAAAGCTCCGATGACACAGGCGGAAAAAGATGCCGCAGCTGTCAGAATGCTTAAAAAGCTTCAGCCCGAAGATTTGTTAAAATTCGGCTTAATACCTGAATTTATAGGCCGTGTTCCTATTTATGCTGTTCTTGACGAGTTGAACGAAAAAACATTAAAAATGATTTTGACAGAACCTAAAAATGCTGTTCTTAAACAATATAAGTGTTTATTGGAAATGGATGGTGTTGATTTGGAATTTGAACCGGAAGCTATAGATTTAATTGCTCAGGAAGCTATAAAGCGTAAGACAGGTGCAAGGGCATTGCGTTCAATTGTTGAGGAAATTATGCTTGATGTAATGTATGATGTTCCGACAAAGAATGATATGACAAAGTTTGTAGTTACGGCAGATATGGTTAGAAATCGGAAAAATGCTCAGGTTGTGCCGCTTCCTACCACGGTAAAAGATAAAGAAATTACAGCATAAATTGATGAAAAGGTGATTGTAAAATCACCTTTTTTAGTGAAAAAATACTTAACATATTTGTAAAATACTTGTATTTATGGAAAAATATAAGTATGAGTAATAATAAAACACTTATTTTAATTGACGGTCATGCGTTAGCTTTCCGACAATACTATGCATTAGAGAGAAGTAATATGAGAACATCCGATGGTACTCCCACTTGGGCTGTATACGGATTTTTTAAGGCTGTTTTTGACTTGCTTAAGAACAGTGAATTAAATGCCGATGCCATTGCCGTTGCTTTTGATGTCAGCCATCATACATTCAGAACGGAAACATTTGCCGATTATAAATGCAATCGTGAAGCTATGCCTGACAATATGCGTACTCAAATGAATTTAATATATGACGGTTTAAAGGCATTTAATATTCCTGTTTATACTAAGGAAGGCTTTGAAGCAGATGATGTTATAGGTACGATTTCAAAAAAAGCTTGTGAACTAGGACATAAAGTATTAATTTTAACAGGAGATCAGGATGCATTTCAGCTTGTTGATAAAGAAGGCTGTGTAAAGGTTATTTTACCCGCTAAAGGGGAGTTAATCGAATATAACTGGGATAGAATTTTTGAAAAACTCGGGGTTTATCCTGATCAGGTTATTGATTATAAAGGTCTGCGGGGCGATGTATCTGATTGTATTCCCGGGGTGAAGGGCATAGGAGAAAAAACAGCGCAAAAACTTCTTGCCAAATACGGAACTCTGGATGCTGTTCTTGCAGATTGTGAAAATATTGCGGAAAAATCCGTCAGAGAAAAAATTTGTTCAGGTAAAGAGCAGGCAAAAATGAGCCAATACCTCGCGACTATCGTAAGGGATGTTGATATTGATTTTGATATTGATAAAGCAAAAGTTGATTTGCCTGAAGTTGCTGTTGTTACTGAATTTTTAAAGAAAATGCAGTTTTATACATTTATCAAAAACATTAATGAAATAATGTATTCATTTGATAAAATTGAACGTACAGCATCTGCGAATTTGCCTTCCGACGCTTCTTTGCAGCTGGGCTTTTTTGCTGATGCCGTTAATGAGGAAATCAATAAAGAGTCTGATTTTAAATTTGAGAAAAAACTTATTACAGATTCTTCCGATTTGGCTGATATGGCTGCAGAACTTCAAAAACAGTCTTTAATTGCATTTAATATATACGCTGATGTCAGAAGTGCGGTAAGTTCGCTTGTAACTGGTTTTTCTTTTGCATATAACACTGATTTTTCGGCCTGTAAAAATATAAAATATTCAGGCGGGAGCGCGGTCACAAAAACTTTTTATGTGCCGATAAATCATTCAAATATTGAAAATCAACTTCGATTGACTGATGTTTTGGCTGTCCTTAAACCTCTGTTTGAGAATGCAGGTGTTTATAAGACAACACATAATGCAAAAACGGCATTTAATATATTAAGATGTCTGGATATTTGTGCAAACGGTATCATTTTTGATACTGCTCTGGCAAGTTATGTAAAAGACCCGCAAAGGAATCATGAATTGGATATTCAGGCTATGGAACACTTAAACCATGCTGTTGTTCAGTATACGCCGTTTGAGAAAAATAAGAAAAAACAAATTCATTTTGCGGATGCTCCGTCAGATACTATTCTTAATTATGCGGCTGATGAAATTTCCACTGTAATAGAATTAACAAAATTCTGGATTAACAATCTTGATGAAAAAGAATTAGAACTTACATATAATGTAGAAGTTCCACTAACCTTTGTTCTCGCTGATATGGAATACACAGGAGTTTCTGTTGATGAGAATTACCTTCACAGGCTTACTGTTTCAATGAATAATCAGCTTTCAAAAATAGAAGGAAAGATTTATGAGCTTGCGGGGCAGGTATTCAATATTAACTCTCCGCGTCAAGTTGGGGAAGTTTTGTTTGAGCGTATGGGGTTGAAAGCTAAGAAAAAGCGCGGTAAAACCAATTATTCTACAAATGCAGCCGTGTTAGAAGAACTAGCGGAAGATTATGAAATTGCTCAATTAATTTTGGATTACAGAAAATTTTCAAAGCTGAAATCTACATATACAGAAGCACTTCCAGCCTTAATTGACAGAACTGACAGACGCATTCATACTACATATAATCAGACGGTTACTGCAACAGGCAGATTATCTTCTTCTAATCCCAATTTGCAAAATATTCCTATAAGAACAGAAGAAGGCAACAAAATAAGAAATGCTTTTGTTGCGGGCGACAGGGTTAACGGATTAATTTTATCCGCTGATTATTCGCAAATTGAGCTCAGACTGCTTGCGCATATTACACAGGATAAGCATCTTTTGGAAGCTTTTAACAGCGGTATTGATGTTCATACACTGACAGCTTCAAAAGTATTTGATGTTCCCGTTAATAAAGTTACCAAAGATATGCGTTATAAGTCAAAAGCTGTGAATTTCGGAATTATCTACGGTCAAAGCAAGTACGGCCTTGCTAAGGCTCTCGGTATTTCTAATGCTGAGGCTGAAACTTTTATAGAGAAATATTTTGCAACTTATCCTCGTGTGAAGGCATATATGGAAGGTACTGTTATGCAGGCTCAGGAACAAGGTTATGTTGAAACCATTTTTGGAAGAAAACGCTACCTTGCAACAGAGCTTTCGAGTTCTAACGGTATGATAAGAGAATTCGCAAAACGTGCAGCGATTAACCAGCCTATGCAAGGAACTGCAGCTGATTTGATGAAAATTGCTATGATTGATTTTTCTAAAAAATTGAAAGAAAACAACCTTCAATCTAAAATGATTATGCAAGTTCATGACGAGCTTGTGGTGGAAGTTGTAAAATCCGAAATCGATATAGTTACAAAACTTGTAAAAGAGGCTATGGAGCTTAACCAGCCGTTGTCTGTTCCTCTTGTTGTAGATGTGAATGTAGGTGAATCATGGAAAGAACAATAAAATTTTTATTTTCATTTTTACTTGTGCTGACTTTAGCTGCAGTTCCTGCCAATGCTGATGAAGGGCTTCCTGTCAGCACGCTGATCACTCCGCAGAATGTGGATTTTAAGACTTGTACAAGAACATATATTCTGCCTGCGGACAAGCTGTTTTATATGGCTATTGCAAGTGTTAATGCAAATAAATTTAATATTGAAGAAATTCAGTCAAAAACGGGTTATATTTTATTTACGGCAGTAAATAAACAGTATCTTGCAAGTGTCGTAAGCGTTGATTCCACACATTCCATGCTTAAAATAACTCCGACCAATAACAATTACTTTTTCCCGCCGGGAGTTGTTTTGAACTTCTTTAAATATATTGACCTGTACGGTGCAACTCCGCTTGTAACGCTCCCAAAAGCTTAAGAATTTAATGTTTTAAACGCGTTTTCGACGATTGCTTCAATATCAAAAAACGTTTCTTTTCCGCTTTGAGTTGAAAGCCATACTAAATATTCAATGTTGCCTGAGGGGCCTTTTATTGAAGAAAATGTCAGGTCATTAATTGTGTAACCAAGATTTTTTGCAAAATTTATTACATTTTCAATGACTTCTTCGTGTACTTTTTTGTCTTTAACAACTCCGCCTTTTTCAACGTTTTCTTTGCCTGCTTCAAATTGAGGTTTTATAAGGCATACCATTTCGTGAAACCCGGGATTAAGCAGTTTTTTCAGATTTTCCAGAACTTTGGTAAGAGAAATAAATGACAGGTCGCTTACAAGTAAGTCGGCAGCAGGTTCATTTTCCCCATAAATATCATCGAAAGAGCATATTTTAAGATTTGTTCTTTCAATCGTTTTCACGCGTTTATCCGAGCGGATTTTCCAATCAAGCTGACCGTAACCGACATCTGCCGCATAAACAAATTTTGCACCGTTTTGAAGCAGACAATCCGTAAAGCCTCCTGTTGAAGCTCCCGCATCAAAACAAATTCTTCCTTCAACTTTTACGGGAAAAGTATCAAGAGCCTTCTTCAGCTTAAAACCGCCTCTCGAAACATAAGGCATTGTTTTAACCTGAATATCATATTCTTTTAAAGGATTTATTTGAAATCCTGCTTTGGTGATGTATTCATCGTTAATTTTGACATGACCTGCCAGAATTGCGGCAGCAGCTTTGCTTTTTGTATCAAAATAGCCTAAATCGGTAAGGTATTTATCTAAACGTTCTTTCATAGGTTAAATACCCTTTCTGCATTTTGGGTTGTGACTGTGTCAATTTCCTCAAAGGTCGTTTCTCGAAGTTTTGCAATTTCTTCCGCAACGTATTTTACGTAAGCCGGTTGATTTTCTTTGCCTCTGAATGGTACAGGTGTTAAGTATGGTGCATCGGTTTCGAGAAGAAGTCTGTCAAGCGGAATATCTTTTGCAACTTCTTTCATTTTTACTGCATTTTTGAATGTAACAACTCCGCCAAGTGCAATATACCATCCTTCTTTAATGCATTCACGCGCAAACTCCACACTGCCGGAGAAACAATGCATTACAACTTTTGAACCGTGATTATGCTCTTTTAAAATATTAAAAGTGTCTTTATGTGCTTCCCTGTCATGAATTGACAGAGGCAGGTTTAACTTGTTTGCAAGCTTAATTTGTTTTATAAAAACTTCCTTCTGCAAATCGTTAAAGCTTTTGTCCCAATAATAATCAAGTCCGATTTCTCCAATGCCTGCTATTTTCTTATTGTCAGCCATTATTCTGATTTTTTCAATTAAATTGTCATCCCAGTCTTTAACCTCTGATGGATGAACTCCGAGTAATCCGTAAACATTATCATATTTTTGTGCAATTTCGTAAACCGTATCAATGTCAGAAGGATAAGCTGAAGGTACTATTATTTTATCAACGCCGTTAGCTTTTGCATTGTTAATAATTTCGTCAAGCGTTAAACCTTCAATCATATTTATGTGTGAATGCGTATCTATCATATAGAGATTATAACATGATTATGTGCTATAATTTAAAGAGCATGGAAGAGAAAGATTTAAAAATATCTATAGCTCATTTATATCCTAAATTGCTTAACCTTTACGGTGATATGGGGAATATTATTACCCTTGTAAAACGCTGTGAGTGGCGTGGTATTCAGGTTGAATATGAGGAAATCAATGTTGGTGATACCATAAAAGAGCATGATTTGTATTTTATCGGCGGCGGTCAGGATAAGCAGCAGCAGGATGTTGCGGTGGAACTCTATAAAAATAAAGAATTTCTTCACAGCGAACGTGATAAAGGTGCTGTTTTTCTAGGGATTTGCGGCGGATATCAGCTTTTCGGGCATTATTACCGGCCGTTTGAAGGTGATAAACTTTTAGGAATAAGCCTTATGGATGCATACACTGTTGCAGGAAAAAAAAGATTTATCGGTAATGTAACTGTAGAAACTGAGTTTTTAAAACCTTCTACTCTTGTCGGTTTTGAAAATCACAGCGGCTTAACTTATCTTCAAGGAGATACAAAGCCTTTAGGAAAAGCTGCTGTCGGCAACGGCAATAACGGTCAGGATAAAACAGAAGGCGGACGATACAAAAATGTATTCGGAACATATTTACACGGGTCTTTGCTTCCTAAAAATCCACATTTTGCTGATTATCTGATTGAACTGGCTCTGGAAAAGCGATACGGTAAACAAATTAAATTATCAAAACTGGATGACGTTCTGGAAATGAATACACATAACTCACTTATAGGAAAAGCGTATTAATGAGCAGAGAAGATGTAATAACTTTGTATAACAAATGGTGCACTTTATCGGATAAAATAAGGTTTTTCCTTGTAGGCGGTTTTAATGCTGCTTTTTCTTATGTTATATTTTCCGCAGCCCTATATTTAATAGGGCAGGAACATTACCAGATTTGTGTTGCTTTACAGTGGATAATTTCTTCTGTTTTTTCATTTGTAAATCAGAAACTTTTTGTATTTTGTACGAAAGGCCGCTGGGTCAAAGAATATTTAAAATGCTGTACTACCTGGGTTGTAAGTTATATTTGCAATGCTGTTATTCTTGAGTTAATAGTAAGATTTATTTCAAAGAATGTTTATGTAGGACAGATTTTTTCAATCCTTCTTGCTTCTGTCGTAACTTATATTCTTTTTAAATATTTTGCGTTCAGACATCGTAAAAAATAATTATTTTAGATTTTCATTAAAATATCCTGTTATATATTTTAATTTTTTTATTGCATCCATGAAAGACATTGTAATTGTTTCCTGATATCTGTTATCAAAAATTTGAATTGTATTGGCTTTGTTATCAACTTTTTCAAGTGTATAGCAATGCCAATTTGTCATCCCTTTTATAAAATGGTGTCCTGTCCCGACAATAAAACTGCTATTGTTGTTATTACCGATTTGTTGAAAAAGACCTTTAGCATCATCTGAGTTTTTTCTCAAACTCATCCTAAAACTTTTTTCATTAATATTAAACGGGGTTATGCCCGTGAACATTTCCATAAACCTTGACGGGTTGTTGTATTCAAAATTCTCATTTGTTTTGTAAAGCCTGTTTACAAAAGATTTTTTATCCGGAAATTTATTTAATAATTTATTCATTGCAACTTCAATTGCTTTAATAATAGGATTATGAGGCTCTTTTAACTCTATGGGGTTAAAAAATCTGTCGCAGAGTGTTAAATCATTTATTTCTTTTTCTGTAATAAAAAAATCTTCCTGATTTCCGTTTACGTTTCTGAATTTTATTTTAAAATCGTTACCCTCTCTTAAAATATTATTTTGTAAAATTTTACGTCCGTTTGTAGAGTTGCTTAGAGAGTTTATGCTTGTTACAAGATAACAATCATGAAAATGTTGTTTTACACGCTGCAAAGTTGCTATTTCGTCAAAATTTATAGGCTTCATAGTTTTACTAAAACTTCTAAAAAAAATAATTGCTAAAAAGCGGTTAATTACTTAACCGCTTTTATTATATCAATAAGTTTTTGAGTAGCTTCTTCAGGTGTATATTTTTCCTGTTCTCCGGTTTCTCTGACTTTGTACTCCACAAAGCCTTCGTTAATAGTTTTGCCTACTGTAACTCTGAACGGGAAACCTATTAAGTCGGCATCTTTGAACTTAACACCTGCACGCTCGTCTCTGTCGTCAAGAACAACTTCAACACCTGCGGATTTTAAATCTTCATACATTTTTTCCGCAACTTTCATTTGAAGTTCGTCATTGATGTTTACGGGAACAATAACAACATGATACGGTGCGATTGCAATCGGCCATTTAATACCGTGTTCATCATAGTGTGCTTCAACAGCGGCAGCTGCGGTTCTTGAAATGCCTATTCCGTAGCAGCCCATTACATATGGATGAGTTTTTCCGTTTATATCTGTATAAACCGCATTCATAGGTTTAGAGTATTTTGTACCCAGTTTGAATATATTACCGACTTCAATACCTTTTGTTACAAATAAAGGTTTGCCGCATTGCGGACAAAGTTCTCCGCGTTGTACAAGTCTGATGTCGGTATATGTTAATTCTGTTTCCAAATCCGAAAGGTTAGCTCCGACAAGGTGTTTATCCGTTTCATTAATCCCTACAACAAAATTTTTCATATCACGGACAGTTTCATCGGCAATTATTGTAATTCCCTTCATTCCTTTAGGGCCTATAAAGCCGGGTACTGCATCAAATCCTTTTTCAGCCATAAGCTCGGCAATTTCTGCTGAAGATGCAATTCTGATTTCTATTCCGCCTGCCGCATTCATCAATTTTGTTTCTTCAACAGCTTTATCTGCTCTTATAAGGGCTATAACAGGCTTTTTATCCACGATATAAACAAGCGATTTCAAAATTAATGTATCAGGAATATTTAAAAATTTGCTTAATTCTTCAATTGAGTGAGTATTCGGGGTATCAATTACTTTTGTTTCTTTAAAGTAATCTTTTCCGTCAATTACAGCTTCGGGAAGGTTTGACACTGCGTGATTAGAATTTGCCGAATAATCACATTCATTACAGTAGAATACATCGTTTTCACCCGCATCGGTGTCAGTTATTACCATAAATTCGTGTGAAACGCTTCCGCCTATAGCTCCGCTGTCAGATTGAACCATTTTTGTATCAAGACCGCATCTGTCAAAAATTCTTTTGTAAGCTTGAGCCATATTTTTATATTCTTTATCAAGTCCGGCTTCGTCGATGTCAAAGCTGTATGCGTCTTTCATAATGAATTCACGCCCTCTTAGAAGTCCGTATCTGGGTCTTATTTCATCTCTGAATTTTGACTGTATTTGGTACAAGTTAACAGGAAGCTGTTTGTATGATTTTAATCCGTCTCTTGCAACGGCTGTAATAATTTCCTCATGAGTTGGACCTAAGCACATATCTCTGTCGTGGCGGTCTTTCAGGCGCATGAGCTCGCGTCCGTAAACTTCCCATCTGCCTGATTCTTCCCATAATTCTTTAGGCTGTACAAAGGGCATCAATAATTCTTGAGCTCCTGCTCTGTCCATTTCTTCTCTTACTATATTTTCAATCTTTTTCAATACTCTCCACATTAAAGGCATATAAGTATATACACCCGGGGTAAGTTTTTTTATAAACCCTGCTCTGCCGAGCATTTTATGAGAAATAACTTCGGCGTCCGAAGGATATTCTCTCAGAGTTTGTACAAACATTTTTGACATTTTCATAAAAGTAATTCCTCACATACATTCTTATAGTTTTTATTTTAGCATAAAAATAAGATTGTATATTATGTGATGTATTCATTCTCTTTATTAAGCTTTGTTTATATATAATTTAATTTTATTAAAGTTTTTATAATGTCTGACCGATTTATGTTTTTGTAAAATGTAGTGTACAAATAAAGAAAGGCGGTAAAACATGGTTGATTTTAACGGCATAGGACAAACTCGGG
Organism: Candidatus Gastranaerophilales bacterium; assembly: GCA_944324305.1. GTDB lineage: Bacteria > Cyanobacteriota > Vampirovibrionia > Gastranaerophilales > Gastranaerophilaceae > Stercorousia. Next base: position 54,957 of record CALUVV010000008.1, on the reverse strand, counting down.
GGGGGGGCAGACTTTCAGCTCTAATGGCGTAAAGCTCTCCGATTTGGCAAAAAGCAATAAGCTTTTATTTGATTTTTTTAAGAACAAGGGGTTAGATGAAAATTCTTACGTTTATTCTTCCGATATTGAAAAATTAAAAGAAGAATTTGATGACGGCGACGGCAAATTTTCAAAACGTGAGTTAAAAAAGATGGGACTTGATATCAAACGTTCCGAGGTTAAGTCAGTTAACAGGACTTTGCAGGCTATCGAAGCTGCAGAGCTGGCCGATGACGGAACATATCCCGTAAAAGCAGATGATAATACTACTGATTTCTATTCAAAAGATAACATCAAAAAGAAATCCGTTTCTGCTAACTGCTTAAATACCGTAACCACAGAATTTGACGAAACCGGTAAAAAGGAATTAAAAATAATTACCGATATGAAAGGATTTGGCAGGGTAACAGAAGATTTGAGTAATCCTAAAGTTCAAACAATAACTTATGAAGGTGAAAAACTTATAGCAAAAAATGGCGGTATTATAAAAGAAGAAATAGGCTTTGTTAATGATGTTTTAACGAAAACAACAACTGATATAGAGGGTAATAAAAAATTATATCATAAGCAGCAAGGGACTAACGAGTGGATTGAAAAAGTTCCCGAACCTGTTAAACAGCCCGTACAAAACAATGTAGAAGAGCCTGTAAAAGAAGTTCCGGATTTTAAAGAAGTATTTGAAAAATCAGGTAAAAAAGTTAATATTGATGAAACAGGTTCATCTCAAAGACTTACCAAAAACAATACTTGGACTACAGATGTCATTGTTCCTAAAAGAGCAAATTATGACGGCAAAGGTGTTCCAAAAGAAATTGCTATTGCACTTCCGTCGGACTACGGTGAAAAAGGTGCTGACGGTGTTGCTCAAAAGAGGTATCAAACATTAAAACTTGTAGATCCCGAAAATAATGTTTATTCGGACAGAGCAGGCGTAAGACATTTTGAAATGAACTTAACCGATGACGGGATAAACTTAAAGCAGGTAAGCTATAATAACGGAAAAATATCTGACCTTACTTCAAAAGACAGTGATAAGGTTAAAACCTTCCTTGATAATAATGTTAAAATTGTTGAGAAAGAAGTTGAAAATGACTATCAAAAAGAACACAAAAGACCGTTTGTCAGAAGCGATATGAACCGTGATGCTGCGCGGCTAATTAAACTTGAAAATAAAGAGGCTGCAGAAGCTCTTGTAAATCGTCTTGCTGACAGAAATACTGCCTGGGAAACCTATTTGCAGACAGGTACGGAAAACGGCTCGTTAACAGGTTCAAACGGACTGCTTGAAAAGCTTTTTGATGCAGGCAGCATCAAGTCCGAGGACGGCAAAACATCTGTTTCTTACAAAACTTATAAAAATATGAAGCCTGCAATCGACGGTTTAATGACCTCAATACCCGATAATAAAGAAATAAAAAATTCTCCCGAATATAAGAAAATCGAAGCACTAATACAAAAATTGAGCAATACAAAGGGTACAATGAACCATAACCAGGTACGTGATTTAGATACGGCACTCATGGAGCTTGCCAAAAAGAATATGGTTAACCCGCAAGGAACGAATTATGCAAATAATTCATATCTGAGAAGTGCTAATAATAAAGTTTTAATTCAGCCTGATAATGCAAACAGTATGTGGAGAACGGATGCTAAATTTACTATGGGCGGAAAAGATTATTACTTCTACAGAAATGATGCTGTATACGATAAATGCTACGATTTTCAAGATATTGTCGGCTTAAATAAATTAATTACCAACGATGTTACGGCCAATAACAGAAAAGGAGAATTAACATTTAACGCAGACAAACTAAATACGGAAGAAAGTTACTATTTCCAAACCCGCGGCGGACGAAAACTTTCGGTCACCGTTGAAGATAATATTGCATTTTTAACAGATAAGGACGGTAATAAATTCCCTCTTAACGATATTCTGAACGGAAGAATTCCAATGCCTGAATAGCCCGTGATAATCCCGCCTTTTTAAGGCGGGATTATTTCATAAAATTGTCCAGCTCGTTTTTTACCAGTTTAGGAGGTATTGACAAGCTGTTATTAAACTTTAAAGCACTATTCATACATTTTACATACTCATCATTTGCATTTCTGAGTTTCTGAATTTGAGCAAGAATATAATAAGAATCTCCGTTTGCTCCGCAATTGTCAATTGACCGCTCCATTATAAGCGCAGCATTATCAAGACGGTTATATTTGGTCATTATTTTTGCATAAACCCTGTAGGCATCAATATCTTTGGGATTTAATTCAAGCGTTTTTTCTAAATTCAAGGCAGCCGCGTCCAAATCTCCTTCTTCATAATCAATTGATGCAAGATTAAAATATGCCCAGCTGTAATCGGGAGAAATTTCTAAGACTTTTTTGAATTTTTCCCTTGCAGCATCGTTTTCCCCCTGCTCTTTTAATATGTTACCGATATAGAAATGCGCATATATATCTTCATCATTAAGTTCAATTGTACGCTGAAAATAGTATTTTGCTCCGTCAAGCTTGCCTTCTTTAAAGTAGCACAGACCGATTGAAAAATACGAATTTGAATCGTTGTTATCTTTTGCAAGTACATTTTCAAAACATTCAACAGCCTCTTCGTATCTTTTTTTATCAATGTAAACAAGTCCGAGATTATAAAATGCGTCAACTTCATCAGGAGCAAGCTCAATTGCCTTTTTATATGCTTCTTCAGCTTTATTGAGCTCTTTAAGTTTTTCATACGTAATCCCGAGATTATAAAAAATTCCGCTGTCATCCTTAAAAATTTTGGATAAATACAAGAAATGCAGCTTTGCTTCTTCAGGATAGCCGCAATCCAATAATAATACAGCAAGCTGTCTGCGTGCCTGAAAATTTGTCCGGTCTTGCTTCAGAATACTTTGTAGTTCTTCTATTTTATCAGATTTTGACATACGTAAATTGTAGCAATATTTTATTTTTACCGCAAGTTCTTAATATTTTGCCTATTGCTTTTTTATGAAAAATTGTCTAAAATGTATGAGAAATAAGGAGAGTTACTATGAGATTTTTAACTATAATGTTGTCACTTTTATTGTTTGCGCAAACCGTTTCTGCGGCACCTTTTAACGCCAAAGCCAAAACAAAAAGAATTCCTGCCGGGACAAAGTTTTCGCTTCAAATGATGAACCCTGTTTCAACAACAACAGATAAGGCAGGCTCTGAATTTACCGCAATAATGATGACTGATCAGACAGCAGATTCCGATGTTATACTTCCTATGGGGTCGCTTGTCCGCGGAACCATAAAGAGGATTGAACCTTCTAAGAGAATGTCAAAAGGAGCGGTTTTGTATTTGGATTTTGACCATGTTGTTACTCCTAACGGACGACAGCTTCCATTGACTTTTTCTGTTGTTGGCAGAAGCGATTTAACTTATGACGGCGGAATTACTTCTTCGCGCGGTTATAAAGATGCATTGAAAGAAAATTGGGAAAATACCAAAGAGATAACGGTAAACGCAACTGAATGGGGCGGAGATGTTTTTGATGACGTAATTATTGCCGATCAGCTAATGACAGGAATTTGTGCAATAGGCGGTGCATTTGGCGGCGGTGTATACTATGTATATGACGGTATTGCCGATATGATAAGAAAAGGTAAAGATGTAAATCTAAGAAAAGGAGAAATCTTGAACGTTATACTGCTTGATCCTGTGGACGTTCCGGTAATCTAGCTTTTGATTGTTACTGAAAAAATATTTAACATGTTATATTTATTATTAATATAGCAAAAATTTTTTTTGTTTTGTTTTTGTACTTTATGTGAAGATAGATAGAGTACAGAGTGACAAATTTAAGTTTGGAAACGTTGGTGTATCTACAGCTGCATATCTGGAAGAGAATGTTTTTCTTAACAAAGCTCTGGTAGATGCTTCATTTGATATTCCTTTTATTTGTCTTGCAAATAATAAAATTGAGCGTCAAGAAAGAATTCGTCGTGTTGGGGTTAATTATAGTCTGGCCTTTTTAAGTCCATTTATTACAATTCCGATAACTAATCGGCTAGCAATGAAATACATTGGAAAACTGACTCCCAAAATTTTTGCAAAAGAAAGTAATTTAATTGAATTATCAAATAAATATTTAACAGATGCTAATGTATTTAAAAAAAGATTAGAAATTTTATCTAAAGAAAAACAAACTGACTATTCTAAAATTATTAACACTTATAATGGTGATTACAATGCGGTCAGAAAAAGACTTGTTAATGCAAAGAATGCCGTATTGAGTTTTGATTTGTTGTTTTCAAGCGGTTCTATTTCTGCTATGGCTTTTTGTAATAATGCTCTAACTAAAAAGAAATCAAACATGGATGGATATTCTGCGGAATTTGAACTTGCTGATAAGGGGTTAGTTGAAAAGCGAGCTGCAAAATATAAAAAAACAGAACCTCTTAGAAAAGGAATAATTGCAAGTGCTATAATTTTGCTTGCTATGCTTCCGTTAGGTATAAAAAAAGGACTAAATTCTCCTAATATTAAAGGTTTAAGCGGATTTATAAAAAAAAATGCAAATATGTTTGATTATACTAATGGAATTTTTATGAAGCGTTTACCATTTTTTTTGTTTATGCTTCTAGCTTATTCGGGGATAGCTTTAGCATCAAGAAATAAAACGGAATTAAAAAACAATTTACTTAGTGGCTCCGTTGCTACTACAGTATTTTTCGGCGGTGATATTATAATAAACAGTATTCTTGCAAAAGTATCTGACAAATTTTTAGGAACAGAAATTTTAGACAAAAATGCACCTAAAACATTTATGAATAAAATTATTCCTCGAACAATTCCGATAAAAAATCTTAAAGGAAAGTCTAAAAGTATTGCTGCATTAAATTTTTTTATTAATCTTGCAACTCTGGCAAGTGTTGTAGGATACGGAACTCCTTATTTAATGAATAAAATAATCCGAAAAGATGTAGAAATGGATTCTAAAAATTATAAACAAAATAATATTTACAATTCATGTAATTATGGTATTTTCAAAGACTTTGAGCTGGTTAAAAATAATAATAAAGAATTTCATCCTACCTGATTTCTTCCGTTATGTTTTGCGTTATACAGACGCTTGTCTGCCGCTTCTATAATTGCGGATGCCGTATCGCCGTCAAACGGGAATGTTGAAACTCCTAAACTTATGGTTACATTTGTTTCTCTGTCTCCCGAGAGCTTGAATTTTCTGTTAGCAACTCTTTCGCATATTTTTTGCGCGGTTGATAATGCTTCATCTTTTCCGGTATTAGGAAGTATTATACTCATTTCTTCACCGCCGTATCTGCAAACTATATCAGTGGCACGTACATTCTTTTTTAGCGTTTGTGCAACCTGTCTTAATACCGCATCTCCTGATTGGTGTCCGAACGTGTCATTAAATTTTTTGAAAAAGTCGATATCAATAATAATTAATGAAAAGTTATTGTTATAACGTTTTGACTGTTCAACCTGCATTCTGATTTGTTCCTGAAAATATCTGTGGTTATAAAGTTCGGTAAGCCCGTCTGTTGTCGCCAGTCTGTATTGCTGTTCAAAATCGCGTGATTTAATAAGATATTTAATAATATATGCGCAGGTAAAAGCTGCAATTGAAAAAATAAGCGGGTATACAACCTCAAGCCATAAATGTTCAAATTTCATAGAATAATAAGCAATAAGAATATAAATAAGATAAGCCGATAATGACATCATCGAAGCCGCAAAAGCCGAGCTTACCCGTGATACAACCGACGCAATAAGTAATGCAAGTAAAATACTTAAAGCTATTGTATATCCTCTGTTAACCTTTCTTATAAAGTTATTGTCAATAATATTATTTACATAAGTTGCTTGAACTTCCACACCCGGATAAATTTTTCCTGCCGGAACCGTTTTAATATCAAAAAGACTTGCGGCAGTTGTTCCGAAATAGATTATTTTATTTGAAAAATCATAATCTAATTCTGTTTTTTCTCCGTTAACCGCTTTGATTAGCTGATACATCGGAATATAAGTGTAAGTTCCGGCCGGACCATACCAGTTAAGAATTGCACTTCCGTCCTTATCAAGGAATATTTTTCTGTCCCCGAGTTTAAATTCTGAATTTTTATCTATCTCGTATGATGTCTGTTCTTCTCCGAGATAATTTAAGCCGACTTTTAAAGCAAGCTGCGGGTAAAAGTCATTTTTATATTTAACAACAAGAGGCATTTTTCTCAAAACACCGTCATCAGAGCGGGAAACATTTATAATTCCGATATTGGATGTCGCATTTAGTATTCCTTCAAGAATAGTTCTGCAGTTTGTGTATGTAAGCTGATTAAAATCAATGTCTGAATTATTTTTGACATTAATTGTTAACTTTTTCGGCAGCTCCGGCGGAATTCTTAAATCTTCCGACTGGTTGTCAAAATTCATTGAAGTATAAAGATTATTATACTTTTTAAATGTTTGTACAAGTGCTTCATCAGCCTGATTTTTGCTTTTCAGCGATTTTACGAACATTAAATCAAAAGCAATTGCGCGGGGACTTTGTTTTTCCAGATAATTTATTATCTTTGCGTAAGTATCACGCGGTAAAGGCCATTCGCCGTAATTATCCAGAATATATTCATAAGTCGCATCGTCAATCGCAACAATTACAATGTCTTTGCTGGCTTTTTTTGAACCTTCATTTATTAATATACTTTGCCGCAGGTCAAAAGTCCTGTTCTCTATTGTATCCACAAAATTATTTAAATTAGCACTTTTTAATATTAAAAAAGCAAATATAACAAAAAATATTAAACCTATCGCATAAGATATTTTTTTGAACATAACCCTCTATCTTCTTTATACTATTTCATTCTTTCAGTATAATTGAAGGCAGAAGATTTGGCAACAAAATGTTTCAGTAAAAATTGTTTTTCGAGGATAAAATTATTAAGCTTTAAAATTTCTGTAGAATATGACAATTCATCGGGATTTTGAAGATATCTCAATAAACATTGTTCGTGCAGATTCATTCTAAATATCACCTTTAAAAATCTAATAACGGATAACTTTGTTATTATGCCAAAATTAAAGAATTTTAACATCAGACAAATGCATGAGATTTTTTCCGCTTGCACTTTTTTATTTCTGTTGTATCATATAATTAGTCGAAATTAAAATTAATCAAGTTTGGAATCTTGAGAAAAAGAAAGAGGTTAAATATGAAACAAGGAATTCATCCGGATTATAAGAAAACAACTATCAAATGCGTTTGCGGCAACGAAATAGAAACAGGTTCAATTAATGATAATATTACAGTTGAAATCTGCAACAACTGCCACCCGTTCTATACAGGACAGCAGAAAATACTTGACTCTGAAGGCCGTGTTGAAAGATTTAACAAACGTTACGGAAACAAAAAATAGTTTCATTATATTTACAAAAATAAGCACCTTTAAAGGTGCTTATTTTTTTTAATTTATGTTAAAATTATTATATAAGTAAGAAAGGAGCTATTATGAAAAATTTATTTAATTATACAACTCGGGGGGGGGGCGTAATCTAAGCTCTACTCACGCTTTTACTTTGGCGGAAGTTCTTGTAACTTTAGGTATAATCGGTGCGGTATCCGCATTAACCTTACCTGTTTTAATGGCAGCATATCAAAAGAACGTGACATTGACACAATTAAAGAAATCATACAGTTCTTTATCTCAAGCTGTAAGATTATCTGAAGCGGATAATGGTTTTCTAGGTGATTGGGATGTTGGTTACGGACATAATTTATTTGAAAATTATATTCTGCCGTATTTGAACATTGTTGATTATTGTATTCTTGGAGATTGTGAAAATAAAGGTATACATTTCGGGCTTGAAGGCAATAAATATGTTGTGCCTGCAGGTCCTAACGGTACAGATAAGCTCCCGGGTGATAAAGATAATACATGGATTGTTGTTATGTCTGATGGGTCAATGCTTTATGTTTATCAAAGCCTTTATAATAATTATGTTATATCAAGAATAATACTGGATTTAAACGGAAATAAAAGACCTAATAGAACTGGTAAGGATATTTTTTCTCTTTTACTTTTAACGGATTCATTGGTTGGAAATCAAGATATTGCCGATACCGTAATTGTTAAACCCGGAATATATTTTGAAGGTTTTGGACAGACAAGGACTGCAATTACAGACCGTAGTAAATATTATAATTGTAATAAAGGCGGATATGCATTTACTTGCGGAGCTCTTATTCAATATGACGGATGGAAAATCAATAAGGATTATCCGTGGTAGAATATTTACTCTACAAAAATTTACATTGTGCCATTCTGTTATTAAGAGTGGTATAATTGTATTACAGAATTAAGAAGGGGAAATGTATGGAAAACAATAACAAGCCTGTTGTAAATTTAATTTCAAAGCCTGAAAATATGTTAAAGACTGTTTACACAGCCTGCAGAACCTGTTACAGTGCTGATTATCCGATTAATATTTATAACAGCACAGATGATAAAGAAAAAATGCTTAAACTTATTGAAAGAGTTATTTCATCAGGTCATTACTCAACAATCGAACATATTCAGGTAAGTTTTGCAATTGCTAATGTTTCAAGAGCATGTACTCATCAGCTTGTAAGACACAGGCACATGTCTTTTTCTCAAAAATCTCAAAGATATGTTAAAGAAAAAGGACAATTTGATTATATAATTCCTCCTACTATCGAAAAAAATCCCGAATTAAAAGAAAAATTTGTTCAGTTTATGAGTAAAATTTCCGAGCAGTATCAGGAATTTGTTGAAGCAGGTATCCCCGCAGAGGACGCAAGATTTGTGCTTCCTAATGCGGCTGCAAGCTCTCTTGTTGTAAGTTTGAATTTGAGAGAATTAATACATGTGGCAAACTTGAGACTTTGCACACGTGCACAATACGAAATTAGAACCATGGTTAAAATGATGTGTGATGAACTCGTTAAAGAAGAACCATGGCTGAAACCTTATCTTGTACCTAAATGTGAAAGATTAGGCTACTGCGATGAAGATAAATGCTGCGGCAGAAAACCTAAATTTGAAGATTTAATTGCAAAAGCAGGTGTGTAATTTTATATGGAATTGTTATTTAACCCTATAATAATTGCAGTTATATTACTTTGCGTACTTTGTTTGTGCAGAGTGAATGTTTTATTAGCACTAATTGTGTCTGCTATTGTAGCCGGCAAAGCTGCAGGGATGCATGCAGGGCAGATTATGGATGTTTTTATTAACGGCATGGGACAAAACAGTGAAACTGCTTTGAGTTATATTCTTTTAGGAACCTTTGCCGCTGCAATGGCGCATACGGGGCTTGCAGATGTTCTTGCTAAAAGAATAAGTCTTTTGATTAAAAACAATAAATTTATTTTACTTTTAATTCTAACTTTGCTTGCGTGTGCTTCACAGAACTTAATTCCTGTTCATATTGCGTTTATACCTGTTATAATTCCGCCTTTAATTTCTGTTATGAATAAATTAAAGCTTGACAGACGTGCTGTTGCCTGTGCCCTTGCTTTCGGGCTTGTTACGCCTTACATTGTTTTTCCTGCAGGTTTCGGGCTTATATTTCAAAGACTTCTTGCGGATAACATGACATTAAACGGGATGAAAGTTTCCGTAAACGATGTGTGGCAGTCCGTCTGGTTATTAGGTTTCGGGCTGTTATGCGGCCTTTTATGGGCTGTGTTTATTTCTTACAGAAAGCCGCGAGAATACGAAAATATTCCCTTCAGGGAAGAAAGAAGACGTTCTTTAAGGTTTACAGGAAGCCACTATATAACATTGCTTGCGGCTGTTGCAACTTTGGCTGTTCAACTATGGACAAAGTCTCTTCCTCTGGGTGCATTGATAGGTTTGACTATAATTTTCGGAACGCGTGCAATTAATCCCGAAAAAATGGATATACTGATTAATGAAGGTATTGGCCTTATGGGATATGTTGCTTTTGTAATGCTTGTTGCCGCAGGATTTGCGGGTGTTTTAAAGTCAACGGGCGGTATTGATACACTGGTGCAGGGACTTATACCGTTTATGATGGGTTCAAAGCTTCTGGCTGCATTTTTAATGCTGGCAGTAGGATTATTTATAACAATAGGTATAGGAACTTCTTTTGGTACTATTCCTATTCTTGCGGTGCTGTTTGTGCCTGTATTTATTAAGCTGGGATTTAATCCTATGGAAGCAATTGTTGTATTTGCCGCTGCCGCTGCATTGGGTGATGCGGGATCTCCGGCTTCGGGAACGACTTTAGGGCCGACAGCAGGATTAAATGTCGACGGGCAGCATGATCATATTAAAGATACATGTATTCCGACTTTTATTCACTATAATATTCCTTTAATTCTTTTTGCACTGCTTGCAGTAATTATATTTTAGTTGTAACATAATGGTATGGCTTCGTAGCTCAGCAGGATAGAGCAGCGGTTTCCTAAACCGAAGATCGCGCGTTCGAATCGCGCCGGGGCCACCATATTTTTCTTATTATGATGTTATCAAAAAAAGATATTATTGATATTTTAAAGTCGCCAGATAATGCTGTTTTTAAAGAAGCTGATTTAATCCGAAAACAATTTGTCGGAGATGGTGTACACCTTAGAGGTTTAATTGAATTTTCAAATATTTGCAAAAGAGGATGTTTATATTGCGGGCTTCAGTCATCGAATAAATCTGTAAAAAGATACAGACTTTCTAAATCTGAAATTCTTGATATTGCTAAAAAAGGTGTTGATAACGGTTTCAAAACTATTGTATTGCAGTCAGGCGAGGATGATTTTTTTGATACAAAACTTATGTGCGAAATTATATCCGCTATTAAAGAACTTGGTGTTGCTTTAACATTAAGTTTAGGTGAAAAGACTTTGGAAGAATATAAAGCATATAAAGATGCCGGAGCTGACAGATATTTACTACGGATTGAAACAACAGACGAGAATTTGTATAAGCAAATGCACCCTTATGCAGATTTTCAAAACAGAAAAAAATGTTTATTCAATTTGAAAAATCTCGGATTTGAAACAGGAACAGGGTGTCTTGCGGGGCTTCCTAATCAAACCGTTGAATCTCTTGCGGATGATATATTATTTTTTAAAGAAGTCGATGCTGACATGATTGGAATAGGTCCTTTTATTCCTCATCCCCAAACTCCTTTGAAAGACGCTGCTTGCGGAGATTTAAATCTTGCAATAAAAGTAATGGCTTTAACCAGAATTGTATTAAAAGATATTAATATTCCTGCGACGACAGCAATGGAAACGTTAGCACCTGACGGACGGCTGCTTGCATTGCAAAGCGGAGCAAACGTTGTAATGCCAAACCTTACCGATGATTATCACAGAAGTTTATATGAAATTTATCCTAATAAAGCCGTAACTACACGTTTAGATTTAGAAAAAAAACTAAAATCCATAGGGCGTTATATTGAGCTGAAAACATTTGGATTTAGAATTTAGTCTGAAACATGGCTTATATTAAAATGTTCGGGAACATGAATTTCTAATTTATTGCCTTCTGACTTGTATTCTGCATTAAAGTTTTTGGCAGAAGGATAGTCAAGTTTATTCTTAATTTTAATACCGGTAATTTCAGTAAATGTATCTATATAGTTTTTTAATCTTTTAAGACAATCTTCACTGCTTCTCATAGTAAAAATTCTATCATTTATAACTTTTTCAAAACTGTCTGCAATTTTTTTATCTGTTTGTGTATCTGTGATAAATTTTTCAACGCTTTTGGTTTTTAAATTTTTAATTATAACATTCCCCTTAAATGATGTTTGATTGTTTTGAACAGCCGGTATACTCATATTCTACTCCTTTACTTATCTGCAATATTATAATATAAACCACAAAAAGAAAAATTTTCCCTTCTTGTTAAGAATTTTTTACATTTATAAGAATAAAAATTGTGCCTGATGCGATTCGAACGCACGACCTTTTCCTTCGGAGGGAAACGCTCTATCCGGCTGAGCTACAGGCACAAAACAGGGACTTTAATTCCCTGATAATATTATTGTAAAATCAGTTTCTCCGCAATAGTAATTTACAGGATCATATACAAATTGCAGACCGCCGAATGCTTCATTCTTTTTCTTAAGCCAATTGTAATAATCATTGGTAACTTTGGAAGAATGAGCGATAAATTGAGAATGTGCTCTTGTAGCTTTACCTGTACACTTTACATCAATTCCGGCAGATTTAAGATTTTCTGACATTTGCTCTCCTATTGCACTATCTGATGCAAGCACTGCTGCAGTCATCGGAACTGCTTCATCAAATTGTTCTTTATCTCTGTAAATTACTCTGTTAACAACTTCCTGTGTTTTTTCGGGATCTAAAATCCAATAGCTTATATATCCTTTTTGGTTCGGTGCACCTGGAAGCATTGCAATTTCTATTTTATCCATATCAATATGTTTGGCTAATGCTGCATATTGTGACATTTCATAGAAAGACATATCGGTTTTAACATATTTTTTCGCTACTGAGATTATATCGGGAATTTTTGTAATTGTTGCAGGCTGCTTAAGTTTATTCAGCAGGCTTCTTAAAAGCCATTGCTGTCTTTGAGTTCTTCCGATATCTCCAAGCGCATCATGTCTGAACCTTAAATATTCTACTGCCTGCTGCCCGTCAAGGTGATGATCTCCTTTGCTGAAATTAATATGAAGATTTCCTGAATAATCATTGTAATGCATAGGTTTTTCAACATAAATGTCTAAACCGTCCATAGCATCAACTATTTCTTTAACAGCGCTGTCATGAACCATTATATATCTGTCGATGTGAACACCTAAAGTATCTTCAATTGTTTTCTTTGTCATTTCAATTCCGCCGATAGCATGTGCAGCGTTAATTTTATTAACTCCGTTGTCACCCGGAAGATATACTTTACTGTCACGGGGTATAGATAATGCATTAACCGATTTTGTACGCGGATCAATATTTACAAGAATTATTGTATCTGTTCTTGTTCCTGTCCACAAATCATTAGGGTTATTGCTTGCATCAACTCCGAGAAATAATATATTCTGGCGTCTTAACCCGAAAGGCAGTGCAAAATCGGCGTGTTCTTTATTGTCATTACTGACAGACAGTTTTTCAAACAATTTTGTAATAAAAGAATTTTCTCCAAAATGTTCTTCAAGAAAGTTTTCGTTATCTGCAAGTACAAAAATACTTAATATCACACCGATAAAAACAATTATCATTCCTATTAAAACTTTCGCAAAAGATGAACGTTCTTCCCTTGCTTCCTGTGCGTGTTTAATAAATGAACGCGTTCTGTCTAAATCTTTTCTGTTTCTTTGTATTTGATCTGTCATATTTCTTACCTTTTTACATAACCTTAATTAAAAAAGTTGACACCAGTGTAAAATATATTGCCAACCCTAAAACATCAATAGTTGTCGCAATAACGGGACCTGATGCAACTGCAGGGTCTACTTTCATTGCTTTGAGAGCAAACGGTGTAAATGTACCGATAATTGTAGCCATAGTCATATTTATTGCCATGGCAATTCCGACTACTGCTCCTAATTCCATATTATGCTGCCAGCCCCATGTAACTGCCGTTACAAGAGAGCCGAATATTGTTCCGATAATTAATCCGATGAATGTTTCTCTGAAGATATGATGAACAGCAGAGCTTAACGTAACCTGACCTGTTGAAAGCCCGCGCACCATAAGTGTAATACTTTGAGTGCCGATATTCCCGCCTAAGCCCGCTAAAAGCGGCATAAATATTGCGATAATCGGAAGTGCCTGTATAGTATGATCAAAATGATGACCTACATTAACAGCAATAAATTCTCCAATTAGCGTAATAAACAGCCATGGAGTTCTTGCTCTTATGGCATTTAAAACGTTGCCTGAAAGAATTTCATCTTCGTCGACTATTTCAGTTGAAATACCTGATGACTGGTAGATTTCTTCGGTTGTTTCTTCTTCAAACAAATCATGAACGTCATCCCATGTTATCATCCCTTTAAGCCTGTTATAGAGGTCAACAACGGGAAGCGCGTTATACTGATATTTCATAAATTCATCAATAATAAAGTCACTGTAATCATCGACATGAAGTTTTACAATATCGGAAATCATTATGTCTTCAACTTTTTGATTTGTAGGAGAAGTTAGAAGCTTTCTTAAAGAAACAACACCCAAAAGGTGATTTTGTTTATCTGTTACATAGACATAATAAAGTTCCATGTTATCTTGTTCTGCTTTAATTCTTATATGATTTAACACATCCTGTACGCTCATATCTGAATTTACGGTAAGTACGGAAGGGTTCATAATACCGCCTGCGGTATCTTCGTTATATGTTAGAAGTTCTCTGACTTCTTCCGAAAATTTATGGGGAAGCTTGTCTAAATAAGTTTCGCTTTCGTCATCTTCCATATCCCCTAAAACATCCGCTGCTGCGTCATGAGGCAGCTGTGTTAAAATCTGTGATGCAAGGTTTTCATCTATATCTCCAAGTAGTTCAACCTGCATCTGCGGGGGCAGATATTCCATTAAGTCGGCAGCTTTTTCTAAGTCAAGGAGTTTAAAGCACTGTAATCTTTCTTCAGGTTTCAATTCCTGAAAAATATCAGCTAAATCCGCAACGTGATAACTGTTCAGCTCCTCTTTCAGCTGAATAAGCGTTTCATCGTCCATTATTTCTCTTATTCTGTCGATAATGTTCTGAACGTTCATCATATAAATATTATATTACAAACAAAGAATTCATTCCCATTTAATTTTGTAACCGAGAACTTCGGCGATGTTTTTGGCATCGCTGTATCTTAAAGAGCCGCGGGCTAATTTGTTATTCAAACTTTGAGCCGTAACATTTTCCCCTAATTTATTTTTAAGTAACAGAGCAACTGATTTGTATGTGTGTCCTCTTGCAACCATGTATGAACGTATTTCGTTTCTTATATCTTGATTTGTTGACATAAGTAAATTTTAAAACGCTGTAATAAGATTTGTAAATAAAAACGGGTAAATGTAAACGAAAATACTTGTATTATATATAAAAACATGTATAATATATATGTAAATGAAATATAATATTGCGGGAGGAATTTATGATTAAAGCATTTACACTTGCGGAAGTGTTAATTACTCTTGGAATTATCGGAGTTGTATCGGCAATGACTATTCCTGTATTGGTGAATAATGTTGGAGAAAAGGAAATTCTATCAAGATTAAATAAAGCTTATTCACTTCTGTCGCAGGCTACTATTATGGCTTCTATAGATAATCCGCCTGACTTATGGAACATGCAGACAGCAGATCTTAAGGCTACAGAGCAGATTTATAATTATTACAAACCTTATTTAAAACTTGCGCAGGACTGCGGTTGTGGTACAAAGGCTTTGGGCTGCTGGTCGGAAGATGCGACAAAGGCTCTTAACGGAAGTGTTTATACTTACGGACATGAAAACGGTATTGGAGATACATATTGTGCAGTAAGACTTGTTGACGGAACTAATCTTTCTTTTGACACCTGGGGAGCTTCTAATTTAGGTGTAAATTCAAGTAATGATGTATTTTTCTTCTATGTTGATGTAAACGGTGATAAGAAACCTAATACTTTGGGGCGCGATGTATTTCAATTCGTTGTTACAAAAGAAAAAGGTTCGCTTATTCCTGCAGGTTCTGATAATGATTTTGTAAAATGTACTGTTGATGATAAATCAAAAGAAGCAGGTATAGATTGTGCCGCAAAAGTTTTAAGTGAAGGTAAAATTTCTTACTAAGCAGATTTCTCTTTTGTTTATGTTATTATTAATATACAGGAGAGAAAAAGATGATTAGAGATTATTTTATAAACAGTATTGAAAAAGCTATAGAACAAGCAGTTAAAGAAGGTAAATTAGGCGCGATGACAGAGTATAAAAAAGGTACTCTTAATCCCGAACGCCCTAAAAATACAGATTTCGGAGATTATGCGGTAAACGTTTCATCTCTTGCGCGATTTGCACGTATTGCTCCGCCGCAAATCGCAAATGCTGTTCTTGAATTTATAGACAAAAATGATAATGAATATACTGTTATAGGCGGTTTCATAAACTTTAAGGCCGGTAAAAAAATCTTATCAAATCTTGTAGAAGAAATTTTTGTAAATAAAAAGGAATTCGGTAAACCGCAAAACGTTGAAACAGAAAAAATAATTCTTGAATATGTTTCCGCTAACCCGACAGGTCCATTCCATATCGGGCACGGACGCTGGGCAGCTATGGGCTCTGTTCTTGCAAACCTGTTAAAATTTTACGGGCATGATGTTTATCAGGAATTTTATATTAATGATGCAGGCTCTCAAATTCAAAAGCTAGGTAACTCCCTTGCAATAAGAATTCGTCAGGAACTCGGCGAAAATGTTGATTTCCCGTCAGATGAAATTGAAAGAAAAAATTATTATCCGGGGGATTATTTAATTCCTGTTGCTAAAGAATATTTAAAAACTCATAAAGGTTTGCCCGACGATATTCAGGAACTTTGCGATTTCGCAAAAGATTATGAAGAAAAAGTTCAGCGAGACCTTCTTGAAAAATTTAAAGTTCACTTTGACAATTTCTATTCTGAATTATCGCTTCATAAGTCAGGCAAAGTTGAAGAATGTGTTAATAAATTAAAAGCAAGCGGAAAAATTTACCAAAAAGATGGTGCTGATTGGTTTAAATCATCTGATTACGGTGATGATCAGGACAGAGTTATTAAAAAAGCCGACGGCTCAAATACATATTTAACGGCTGATATTGCTTATCATATTGACAAATTGGAACGCGGCTTTGACAGAATGATTAATATCTGGGGAGCTGACCACCATGGTTATGTTGCACGTGTTAAAGCTTCCATTGAGGCTCTGGGATATGAACCTGATAAACTTGAAGTACTGCTGGGACAGCTTGTCAATCTTGTAATAGACGGAAACGAAGTAAGAATGGGCAAGCGCAAAAATATGGTTACACTTGAAGACTTGATTGACGAAGTCGGAGTTGATGCAACACGTTTCTGGATGTCTATGAGAAATATTGATACAACTCTTGATTTCGATATTGAACTTGCGAAGAAGAATTCTGACGAAAACCCTGTATTCTATGTTCAGTATGCACATGCCAGAGCCTGTTCAATTTTAAGAAATGTCATATCAGAAAAGCTCAATACCGAAACAGGAGAAAAATCACCTGCTCCGATGAGTGAAGAAGAATTAAAACAACTTATCAGCGGCTTTAAAGCAGATATGGTGCTTCCGACAATTGATACGGCAAGACATTTAATCCTTAAATTGGAAGAATATAAGTCTGTTATTAAGAATTCTGCAGAAACAAGACAGGTTTATACAATCTGCAGATATGTTCAGGAATTGGCAGCTGAATTCCATTCATTCTATAATGCTAACCGTGTAATTTCAGATGATAAAGAAATGATGAAGGCAAGAATTGCTCTTGTTTGGAGCGTAAAAACGGTTCTTCATAACGCATTGGAAGATATTCTTGCGGTTACGGCTCCCGAAAGAATGTAAAAAACAAATTTATACTTGAAATTTTAGATTTTTGTACAATAATTGAACTATAGTTTTTTGCAAAAATCTAAAAAATCAGGAGTATAAATGAAAGTTATTTTTAATACTTTTGCAAGCTCGTATCCCGGATATAAATTTACAGCTTGCGGGGGAAACAGTTCAGCTAAGGAAAATATTGAAAATAAAAAAAGTCGAAATAATTCCCTTATTCTTGCGGGAGCTTTATGTCTGGCGGGTGCAGGGATTTATATATTGAGGCGTAAACCTCATGTCAATAACAGGGTTATTAAACCGCAGGAAGTTAATAATGTTCCGAAAGTACAACCCGAACCTGAAATTAAAATAACCAAGCTTCCTGATGAAAAATTAGCAAAATCATTACCTCAAGAACTTGTTGCAAAGCTTTCGGTTGGTAATAATTATGAAAAGTTTAAACAGCTGCTTTTAACTCCTGATAGTACAAAAATCGCAGGCAGCGGTGCTAATTCGGTTGTTTATAATATTGATTTTCTGGATGATTATGTGCTTAAAGTTTTAAATCCTAATAAAAAAGCTGATCCTAACAGAATACCGATAGGTTTGTTTCCTGAAAATATTAATTTAGGTCAGCCTGTCTGGGAGCATCCCGACAAAAAAGGTATTTTAATATTAAAAAAAGTCTCAGGGGAACCGAATTCAATAAAAAACTGGTCTTGTACTATTTTTGACGAAAATGTTAAATTGCCGCGTTCAGTTACGCAGGAACAAGCTAATGAGTATTTTGATAAGATTTCTAAAATTTCGCAGATGGACCAAGAGGTATTTGATGATTTGGCAAACCAAATAAAAGTATTAGATATTACTTCTAAATATCATGGTGATGTTACTCCCGGCTTTAAAACCGATTCTGTTAACCCGAACAACCTGCTAGTTGATTTTGAAAAAAATAAACTTGGTATTATAGACTACTTTGCAAAAGATAATGCTCTTTATCAAAACTCTTATATGGATATGGTAGCTGTAATAAGTGATTTTACACTATATCCTGAATATTACGATCATCTTAACACAGAACAGCAGAAAAAGCTTATTCAATACTTAAAAACAATTGAAAATAAGTCTTTTAAGGCTGCTAAAAAAGTGGGATTAAGTACTAATAAAAATGTATTTTTAAACTTTATAAATAAAATGAACAAATACTTTCCTATTCCTTCAGTGAAGAAGTCGGAAACTGAAGAATATATAAGAAGTTATGATGTCAGAGCTAAAGCTCTTGTTGAAATGTTTAACAATCAGTAAAAGAATAAGTTGAGTTAAGAAGGGTTAAAATATTATCCAAACTTTCTTCCGTTACAAGTTTTGTACGCAGTACTTTTGCATTTTTAAAGCCTGCAAGATAATACGGATAAAATTTTCGCATAAATTTTATGCCGACATTTTCTCCGCGAAGCTTTATTTCTTCATCAAGATGATATTTTAGCATCTCAATTCGTTCTTCAAGCGGCGGGATTGGTAATTTTTCCCCTGTATGCAGGCAGTGTTCGATTCTTCCAATAAGAGTTGGATCTCCTATTGCCCCGCGGCCTATGGCAACTCCGTCAGCACAAGAAAGTTCAAGACATTCTATTGCTTTATCGACAGAAGTTATGTCACCGTTTGCGAATACCGGAATATCTACATTTTCTTTTAATGCTCTGATTTTTGCCCAGTCTGCCTGACCTGAATACATTTGAGAGCGTGTTCTACCGTGGATTGTGATAAATTCTGCTCCTGCTTCCTGCATTGCCTGCCCGAATTCAACGTAGTTCATTTCATCTGCAGTATATCCCAGACGGAATTTAACACTTACGGGTTTATCCGTTCCATCTTTTACGGCTTTTACCAGATCTGCCGCAAGTGAAGGATTTCTCATTAATGCGGCACCGTCCTGTCCTCCTACGACTTTTTTTACGGGACAGCCCATATTAATATCAATCATATCTGCATAATTGTTTAAAAATTCAGCTGCCTGCTTCATCATATGAGGCTTATGACCGCTTATTTGATAGGAAATCGGAGAGTGATCATTATTGCGTTTTAGTATTTCTGTACCGCTTCGACCATTCATTGTCTGGGCAAGATATTCTGAGCTTATCATCTCCGTTGTTAAAAGACAGTTTTTTGAGTATTTTCTTACAAGACTTCTTAAGACATAATCTGTTATTCCTGCCATTGGGGCAAGTGATACTCTGCTTTGAATTAAGTGTAAAACTCTGTTATTTGTCATATTGTTTTAATTCGCCTAATCGTGTTTGTGCATATTTCAAGAAGTCGTCATTTTCCGAATATGTTGTTGTAAATGCTTTGTAATGCGAAATAGCATTTTTGTATTGTTCAAGCATATCGTAATCAACACCTATCAGGTAATTTACTATTGTTAAATCAGGATTGATGCTTAAAGCTTTTTTGTAATCCGTAATTGCCTGATTATATTTCTTTTGCGTGTCGTAAATCATTCCTCTGTAATAGAGAGCATAGGCATCATTTGGCTCTGCTGCAAGAATTTTGTTTAATAAGGTTAAACTTTCCGTATATTTTCCCGCATCAAATAGTGAAATTGCTTTTTCAAGGTCTTGCGATGCTATTTGTGCATTCAGGCTTTCAAGTAATTCTTGAGCTTGCTTGTTTGTTTTGTTAAGTGAAATGGCTTTTTGTGCGAATATTTTAGCATTTGCTGTATCTTCTTTTTCTGCATATAATGCCGCGATATAGTATGCTATATCCGAATTTGCCGGTGCAAGATTTAAGGCCTGTTTGTAATATTCTATTGCCTTATCGGTATCCCCCATATTCTGGTATGCAGATGCCACACCCAGCATTGTGTCTGAAGTTGCAGGTTTAATCTTCAAATATTCGTTTATGGCATTTTGGTAATCTTTATTATTGTAGTAATTTGCGGCAATTTCGAGTTTTTCATCCGTGGATTGTGCACTTATCGATTTTATGGCGTCCGAAACTTCCGCATTATTCGGAAACTTTGTATTAGCAGTGTTTAATGTGGCAAGTGCCGCATCATAATTTTTGCTTTGCCCCTGAGCAATGGCAAGATTTACATAAACTTCCGGGTTTGTCGGTGTCAGCTTGATGACTTCGTTGTAAATTGCGATAGAGTCGTTAAGTTTGTTTTGTTTATGCAGGTCAAGCGCATATGTATATAAAATATTTGCCGCATTATTCGGATTATTTTTCTTAATATAATCAACAAATTGGGCTGTAGTCATTGTATCTTTAACCATATTAAGCATATCAGCCTGTGCAATTTCGTTATTGGGCTCAATCGAAAGTACTTTTTTGTAAAGCTCTAATGCTCCTTTTTTATCACCGGTTGCGGCAAGTGATTGTGCCTTATAAAGATTTGCAAGTGCGTTGTCGGGATAGATTATAAGAACCGAATCATAAGCGGTTATTGCGGTTTTATAATCACCTTTCTGCTGATAAAGAGTTCCGACATTAAGTCTTGTATTTACATTCGATGGGTCAAGATATTCCGCTTTTGAATAATACCTTAATGCTTCGTCAAAATTGCCTGCCTTCTGCATAATTGCACCTAAATTCGCTGTAACTGCGGCGTCATTGGGTGATTCTTCAAGTTTTCTTTTGTATATTCTTTCCAGTGAATATAAAACGTCTTTATTATCACTTGTTTTAGAAAGTATATAATTATATTCTTCTACTGCAGCATCTTCCTGATCAAGCTTATCAAGCATTTTCGCATAGGAAAGTCTTAAATCAATATCGGAAGGTGCAACCGCTACGGCTTTACGATAATACTCAGCCGCTTTCTGGCTGTTTCCCAGAAGTTTCATTATATCGCCTGTCTGTTGGAAACTCTCTTTAATTAAGCTTTTATCCGCTAAAGCCTGATTAAATTCGTAAGCCGCGGCGGCAAAATTTCCCTCGGCACGCAGCTGTTTTGCTGTTGAAAACCTGTTTTGCGCTGATGTATCAAAACCCGTTGTATTCAAACACTGGTTTAAATTTGATGTAACCTGTACAATTGCCTGCGAAGAATTTTTAACCTGATTTGCATTAGGATAATATACTAAATAAAATAATGCGGCGCGGTAGTCATCCGCAGCTTTTTTATAATCTTTGTCAGTATTTGCATAGTATGTGCCGCGTGCAAGATAAGAATTAATAAGCCCTATTCTTGCCGAATTATCCAGATAGTTTATTCTTAATGCACTTTTAAATTCCGTAATAGCTCCCGAATATTGATAATTCGATAAGTATTGCTGCCCTAAATCGAAATGTTCTTTAAATCCCGCATAAACCGGAGATATACTGCAAAACCCGAGTGTAAAAACACACATTAATTTTATAAGTTTTTTCATATAATATCCCTCTTCGCAAACAATTTTAATAGAATTATTATTACATGAACATCGACATTTTACTATATTTTATAACAAAAAAAGAACCGGTTAAAATTTTAGCCGGTTCTTTTTTTCTAAACTTTCATCTAATCATTCGAAATCCGTTTTGGATACAAAATTCATTACATCGTCAAATAGAATTTGAATTGGAAGTGTCATGTCAAATTGAAGATATTCTCCGTTATTTAAATCTAAAAACACTTCTGTTGCTGCATTTTCGGCTGCTGCTTCATTCTTCATAAAATACTCCTTATATTATTCTTTCAATCTATTTAGCTTGTAATTATGATATCGGCATAAATTTATTTATCTTTAATTTCCTGCTTTAAGTTAAATTGCCTGAAACCCTTACTGCTCAATTGAAATGTCAGCTTAAAATTTGTATTTACATTTTGTTACAAACTTTTTTTGTTAATAAATGTGGCAAAAATAGAATTTTGTGCTACCATGACACTTGTAAAACAAGTAATAACAACATAGGAGATAGAACAATAGCTGCCAACGATAACAGAAACAACAAAAATCAAGCAATTATGAATGAAAGAATTCGTTCAAAAGAAGTCAGATTAATTGACCAGAATGGTGAAAATAAAGGTGTGGTACCCACATCAAAAGCTTTACAAATGGCTTATGATGAAGACTTGGACTTAGTACTTATTAATCCTAATCAAGAGCCTCCGGTAGCTAAAATTCTCAATTACGGCAAGTATAAATACGAACTTGAAAAACGTGCTAAGGAAGCTAAGAAAAAACAGCATACCGTAGATGTTAAAGAAATCAAAATTCGTTATAAAATTGATACTCATGACTACCAAGTCAGAATAAAAAATATTGAAAAGTTTATTGCTCAGGGAAATAAGGTTAAAATTGCCGTCATGCTCCGCGGCCGTGAAATGCAGCATTCAAATCTGGCATTTGACCTTGCAAATAAATTTGTTAAAGACCTGGAAAACATGCCTGTAGTTATAGAAAAGAAACCGCAGCTTGAAGGGCGCAACGTAACTTTATATATAGCTCCGCAGAATTCTTAAAAAAAGTTCTTGACTGAAAATTTTCAGCCTGTATAATAAAAAACGTGGCAATTAAATATTTAACACCATTTACTCCAAAGAATATTTCATTGCCTCAACCTTCTCAAGAAGTTTATAAAAATTTGAAAATAAAATAAAGAATATGCCGCAATAGCTCAGTTGGTAGAGCAAGGGACTGAAAATCCCTGTGTCCTTGGTTCAATTCCGAGTTGCGGCATATTTTTTTGTTGTCATAATTTAAAATTCTGATAAAAATATTCATGTTTATTTTTTATTCTGGTGTGATGTATAAGCTCATATGTATACAAATCTGAGCTTAATAATTTATGAAAGGATGATTTTTATGACAACAGTTGAACCAATCAGAAAAATGTCAGATTTAAGAAAGATTGAGAAAATTTTAGCAGCTCAAAGCATGCGCGACTTAGTTCTGTTTACAATCGGAACCAATTGCGGTTTAAGAATTTCTGATATTCTTGCATTAAACATAGGTGATGTAAAAGGAAAAAATTATATCCAATTAAAAGAGAAAAAAACAGGCAAATTCAAAAAAATTCCTATTAATTCCAAATTAAAACCGATGCTTGCAAAATATACTAAAGGTAAAAATCCCAATGACCCCCTATTTAAAACTATATTTAAAAACAGACTTGACCGTATAGCAGCATACCGAATTATTAATAATGTATGTGAAAGGGCAGGTTTAGAGGAAAAAATCGGCACACATACACTGCGTAAAACGTTTGGATATCATTATTATAAAATGTATAAAGATGTAGTAATGCTGCAAAAGATATTTAACCACTCAGCCCCCCAGATTACTTTGCGATATATCGGAATAGAGCAAGATAAAATCGATGAAAGCTATACAAATTTTATTTTATAGTGAAAAAAACTTACAACAAAATAAATAAAATGTAGTGTATCCGTTGTTATATTAATATAATTATAGTTCATTTTGCAAGTTATATGAACAAATATTAATATAATTTTTTGTCAAACTTGTATTGAATATCAATGGCTAAAGCGGGATTATTTCCTTTTACTAATATCACTACATTTTATTTATTCTGTTGTATCTATTGACTATCAACTACATTTTATTTATTTTGTTGTGTATATCGAATTAGAGAATAAATATCTGTTGGAGAAACACAATGAAGGTCATAATTCAGGCTGGCGGTAAAGGAACACGATTGGAAGGGCTGACAAGAAATAAACCTAAATGCCTTGTTCCTGTTAATAATTTACCTATAATATTTTATGCGTTTCAAAAGTTTAGTGATGCCGAATTTACTATAATTTCTGATTACAAAACTGATGTATTGGAGAAATATTTAAATGTTTTTGCTTCTCAATATAAATTTAAGATACTAAAAGCTTCAAAAAAGGGCACTGTATCGGGTATAAAAGAGGCAATTGCGGCTTTTTCGGATGATGAACCGTTTATGATAATGTGGTGTGATCTTATTCTTTCTGACAACTTTAAAATCCCTGAAATTAGCGGAAATTATATTGGAATTTCTAAAGATTTTGAGTGCCGTTGGTCTTACATTGATAATAAGTTTGAAAAAACTCCTTCCAAAGATAGCGGTGTTGCGGGGCTTTTTATTTTTGAGAATAAATCTTTTTTAAGAGAAATCCCTGAAGAAGGAGCGCTTGTCGGCTGGTTACAGCATCAAGATATAAAATTTAAAGAGTTAAATCTTTACGGTTCCAAGGAAATCGGGACATTAATTTCTTATTCCGATAACAATGATTCTACACCGAGATGCAGGCCGTTTAACTCTATGGAATTTAAAGATGACGTCGTGGTTAAGCGCGGAATAAATGAACAGGGGCAAAAAATTGCGGTTGATGAAATCGGATGGTATAAACATGTTAAAAAACTCGGTTTTGAGTATATTCCTGAAATTTATGAATATGAACCGCTTACGATGAAACGTGTTCAAGGGAAAAATATTTATGAGTATGACTGCCTTACTAAAACTCAAAAAAGAGCTGTTCTTCGCAGATTAATTTCAGCTTTAAAAGAATTACATTCTCTCGAAACTGATATCCCTGTTAATATTCAGGATGTAGAAGATAATTATGTTAATAAGACTTTTGACAGACTTTCGAAAATTGAAAAGCTTATTCCGTTTGCCGATAAAGAGTTTATAAAAATTAACGGGCAGTATTACAGGAATGTGTTTTTTTATAAGGATGAGCTGATGCAAGCTGTTAAAAACATTTATCCGAAACATTTTTCATTAATTCATGGCGATTGCACGTTTTCAAATTTAATGTTTGATACATTTAGTATGAAACCCATATTAATTGATCCGAGAGGATATTTCGGTAAAACAAAGCTTTACGGTGATGAAGATTATGATTGGGCTAAGCTGTATTATTCAATTAAAGGTGAATATGACCAGTTTAACAGGAAGAAATTTACGCTTGATATCAGAGACAAAGATGTTGAATTCGCTATAAAACCTAATAACTGGGCAGATATGGAAGAATTTTTCTTTGACTCTTTGCCCTATGTTGATAAACAAAAAATTAAATTACTTCATGCTGTCATCTGGCTCTCATTAACGACTTATGCTTGGGAAGATTACGATTCTGTATGCGGTGCTTTCTATAACGGAATTGTTAAGTTAGGTGAGGTGCTGTAAGTGTTTGAATTTTCACCTTTGTCTAAGACATGGATACTTGACGTTGACGGTACAATTGTAAAGCATAACGGATACAAAATTGACGGCAGTGATACTTTGCTTGAAGGTGTCAAAGATTTCTTCTCGAATTTGCCGCAGGAAGACAAGGTTATTTTGTTAACTGCACGAAAAGGTGAATATCTTGATAATCTTAAAGAGTTTTTAAAGTCAAACAATATTCGTTATGATTATCTGATTAGTGATATGCCTTTCGGTGAGAGAATACTTGTTAACGACAGAAAACCAAGCGGATTAAATACTGCCTATGCAGTAAATAAAGATAGGAATGAGAAATTTAGTATTGAATATAAAGTTAATAAGGAGCTTTAATGCCAAATCTACTTGAAAATAAAGAGGATATACAACAAATTTCTGATAAAAATTGTGCTATGCGTACAATAGACTCTGAGCTTAATACTTTATTAATGCTTCGTGAAAATTTGAATTCTTCATTAACTGCTGCTCTGGATATTATGCAGAATACTGAAGGGAGAATTGTTGTTACAGGTATGGGAAAATCAGGACATATCGGCAGAAAAATTGCTGCATCTTTAGCTTCTACAGGAACTTCTGCGTTTTTTGTTCATCCTGCTGAAGCCAGCCACGGCGATTTAGGAATGATTGCAGATACCGATGTTGTAATTGCAATATCTAACAGCGGTGAATCTCGTGAATTAATAGATATTTTAAACTATTGTAAGAGATTTGGAATTAAATTAATATGTATTACTAAAAATCCGTATAGTTCTTTAGGTAAAGCCGGTGATGTCGTGTTAACGCTGCCTGATAACGGTGAAGCCTGTCCCTTAGGTCTAGCACCAACAAGCTCAACTACAGCTACACTTGTTCTCGGAGATATTTTAACAGCTTGCTTAATTGAAAGAAAAGGTTTTACAAAAGCGGACTTTAATGCAAGGCATCCCGGAGGTAAATTAGGCTCTATATTGCAAAGAGTGTCCGATTTAATGCATACAGGTGCAGATATTCCGTTACTGGATGAAAATTCCGATATGCAGCACGTTTTATTGGAAATGACTTCAAAACGTTTAGGCTGTGTTGGTTTTATAAATTCTGACGGCTGCCTGACTGGAATGCTTACAGATGGTGACTTGCGCAGATGCATGTCTGCAGAAATTTTTGACAAAAAAGCCGTAGATTTGATGACAAAAAATCCCAAAACGGTTACAAAAGATCTAATGGCTTCTGAAGTCTTAAAAATAATGAATGATAAAAAAATTACAAATATATTTGTAATTGAAAATAATAAACCTGCAGGTGTTGTTCATATTCATGATTTATTGAGCCGGGGAGTAGCATAGTGAAAATATACGACTATGTGAAGAAAAAATATCGTAAAACTTCAAAACTGTTTGGAATAACAGTTTTCGAACAGATATTTAACTGTATGACTACGAAAAGATATCAGTATTTCTTACAAGGAATTATAACTACTTATAAAGTTAAAGATATTTATGATTACCATGTCGAAAAAGAAATAAAAATTTTTGGCAAATCTGTATTTAAACGCATTGAAGACGGTAATAATCAATACTGGTACGTATTTAACAGAAAAATAATAAAAATTTCAGCAATTGAAGCATTTAAAACTGGATATTTAAAATATTTTGATAAAAAATATGATGATATATATATACTAAATGCAAACAGCGGTGAAATTTATCTGTTTTTAACTTATGTTTTAAATATTCTTTTAAAGAAAAATAACAGTAAAACCCCTCTTCTTGTTGCAACCAAGGAATATCATTCGGAAATGATAAATTTGATTTGTCCGAATATTCCTTCTGTTTATGTAAAGTCTTTGGACGTTAATGTCAAAGGAGATTTTTTCCAAATCGGAAGGCAAAGATTTTTTCAAATTTTCCCTCATGAATATTTTATAAATATAGAAACTGCTATAAAGGAAAATCCGCCTGGTTCGGTGCATTATTTTAACTCTATGCTTAATCATTTTAATTTAAATCCATCAGAATTACTAATTAATAAAATATCTGTGCCGGATGAATGTAAAAATTCTGCTTTATCGAAAGCAGAGGCGTTAGGTCTGAATTTGTCCGCCTTTGTTTATATAGCTCCCGAGGCCAGATCTTGCATGCTTCTGGATAATTTTTTCTGGGAAAAGTTGATTGAAGAATTTAAAAAATCAGGAATTGATGTATTTGTAAATTTAGCGGATAAAAGTGTAAATTTAAAGGGCGGCAGTTTTAAGAGCTGCTATTTGTCATATTCAGAAGCTTTTTCATTAGCTTGTTTGGCAAAAAAAATAATATCATTGAGAAGCGGTTTTTCAGAATTTCTGTTGGAAGCAGGGGTTCCGACGGATGTTTTATATAATAAATTCAAAAACAGAAGATGTTTTAATGATATGTCGGTTCAGCAGGTTAAAGAGGGCTTTTGTCTGAATAAACTGCCTTTTGTTTCATCGGCAAAAATATCTGAATATATATATGAAACTTCAAATTGCGATAATTTAATCAAAAATATTACAAATAAAAAATATGAAAGCGCGGAATATGCTAAACTTATTGAATAAATTATATAATGTTAAAACTGAAAATAATGCGGTAAAAAAAAGTTTTTTGTTCGGAATATTTAAAACAAAATACTTTATTGAAATGTTCAATTTCGAATTTCGTTTTTGCGGTATAGTACTTCTTAAAACAAAGATTAATAAGGGGTATGAGAAATTTTATATTTTGGGTATTCCGTTTTTTATAAAAAAGTCAAGTCACAAACTTTACAACAAAATATTAGATAAAATAGATGGAAAATATACCGATATTTACATTAATTTTAATTGCAGCGGTGAAACATATTTATTTTTGACATTTTTTAATTCCTTTAATAAAGGGAAAAAACCTCTTTTAATAGCTACAAAACCTTATCATGTTGATTTGTTTAATATGATGTGTCCTGAAATTCCATACTTTTATATTCCGGGGTTAGAAAAATTACGCGGATATGACAATATATTTCAAGAACAATACAAAAATGTTAATTTTTACAATATTTTACCAATGAAACATTTTATTAACCTTGAAAAACAAATTATTAAAGGTACTGATATCCACTATTATGACGAAATCCTCAAGACAGTTTGTATTAAAAACAGTGAGATAAATTCTCAAAAACCGTTAATTTCCGAACAAGTAAAACAATCAGCTTTAGATAAAGCAAAAAAAATAAACTTAAATATAGATAACTTTATCTTTATATGTCCGGAATCCCAATCTAATATTGATTTGGATAGTTATTTTTGGCCTGATTTGATAAATTGCTTTTTTGAAAACGGGACAGATGTTTTTATGAATGTAATAAAATTGTCTCCGTTGTTTGGTTCTGCCAAAACTTGCTTCCTGACAATACAGGAAGCATACTGTCTTGCATCTTTAAGCAAAGGAATTATAGGGTTAAGAAGCGGAATTTTGGAACCTTTATCTACTCTGAATAATATTCCGCTGGTCTGTTTATATTCGGATTTTAAAGACCGCGGAGTTTTAAAATCAATTCCTGCGAAGAAAGTTATGAACAGTTTTTCTCTTAAAAAGCTTCCGAATACATCTTACAATATCACCGAATATTGTATTGAAGATTATAGTAATGACCAATTAAAACAAATGATTACAGAGGTGTTATTATGAGCTTATTAACATTCCGTAAAGTCCGTCAGGAATTAAAGATAAACATTTTATTTGATTTAATTTCAATATATAAGTTTTCAAATATATATTTTGAGCTTAAACTTTTTAAGCAGCCCTTTTTTAGAATTTCTAAGTATAAAAAAGACAATAATATGAATAATATTGTAGAACTTTTTCCGTTCGAAAATATAAGAGAAATTATTAAAGATGAATGCTTAAAGCATATTATTGCTCAAGTACCGCCGGAGATTAAAAATATTGTGATGATACGTTCAGGATTGGGAGAAACGTATTTATTAAATTTATATCTTGAGCAATATATGCAAGGGAATAATTTGTCTTATGATAATACTTATTTTGTAGGATTAAGAGAAAATTTCGGTGATTTATTTAAACAATATAATCCGCTTATAAATTATAAGAAAATTAATCTAAATTGGGACTATTTATCTTTTGCCGTTAATAAGGATTTTTATTCATTTAATGATAAAAACATTTTTATTTATATAAATAAAGATTTTATATATGGATTAATGGATGAATATAAAAATACTGATAATCCTGTACATTATGTAAAAAGAGTTCAAGATTTATTTGGTTTTAATCCTGATTATGTTACAAATAAATTTTCTCCTGACAGTAACCGGAAAATTAAAGTTTTGGATAAACTGAAAAAGGATGGATTAAATATTGATAATTTTATATTTATTTCTCCTGATGCTTTATCTATACGTTCTTTAAATAAATCTTTTTGGAACAGCTTAACATCAGATTTAAGAAAAAAAGGTTACGATATTTTTTACAATTCAAAAGATTATTCAATAACCGAAGCAAAGATTGCCGCTTCATATTCTAAAGGCATTATAGGTATGAGAAGCGGCTTTATGGAAACATTGCTTGAACTTAAAAAGCCGATGCATGTTATTTATACGCCCATGCTAATAAATAATATGCCTTCAGATAAATTTAAAAAAGCCCATTCTTTAATTTTATATCCCTATGCGGATAAAAATTTAATTTTTGAATATCCGGACAATAGAGAAGAATTACTTATTGAAAATATTTCGGGGAGGTTTTAAAGTTGAAAATATATTCAAAAATAAAAGGTAATAATCAATGTATAATCCGGCTATTAGGAATAAAATTATTCCATAAAAAGCAGGAAGGACGCTGGTCTAAAATTAAATATTTATACGGACTTTTAAAAATCAAAAAATGTCCGAACGTGAAAAAAGTTTATTTTTGCGGTTTGCAAATATTTTCCCGAAAAATACTGGATATAACAGAAATAGCAGATAATATAAAGAATACAGTAATTAATGAATTAAAGAGTACAATTATAAATGAAACAAGGATGGCAAATGCTGTATCAAATTTACATTCACGTGTTTTCCCTCAGTTTAAAAATATAAACACGGGAAAAGATGTTGTAATAGTCGGGACAGGACCTTCTCTTAATTTTTATGAAAATATGAAAAATACTGTAAATATCGGAATGAATAGAGCTTTTGAGTTTAATGGAATAACTTTTGATTATTATTTTTTAGCTCACTATTCTGATATTACAGCTGAATATATTGAGAAAATAAGTGATAAAAATTTTGTTAAATTTTACGGGCGATATCTTTCTACTAAATTTAAAACCTGGAATACTCCGAACTGTATAACAGATAAGCATAATTCATATAAATATTATATTGATTCTTATATGCCTGATTTTGTTGAAAATTTAGATGTATTACCATTTAAAAATGGAGGGTCTATTGCCATCAGTGCAATTCAATTTGCTTTATGGACACATCCAAAAAGGATTTTTCTGGTAGGATGTGACTGTTCTATGAACGGCTATTATAATTCTTCAATACACCAGCCGATGTGGGCCGGACTTAATGAAACATTAAGAAGTTATCCTTTATTAAAGCATTTTGCGGAAATTTATTATCCTGATGTTGAAATTATTTCAGTTAATCCTGTCGGGCTTAGAGGCTTATTCAGAGATGTTTATACAGAAAGTTATGTTAAAGCCGAAGCTGCGTTATTTAAAGATGTAAGTGATATTGAATATTTGCAAGATATTATAAATGAGGTTAATGTATGAAAAATCGTAAAATTACTGCTGTAATCCCGGTCAGGAAAGGCAGCAAAAGGCTGGAGAATAAGAATATTTTAAAATTTGCGGATTCAAATCTGCTTGTCCATAAAATAAGACAATTAAAACAAATTGCGGAAATTGATGAAATTGTAGTGTCTACCGATTGTGAACATATGATTGAAATGGCAATACAAGAGAATGTTTCTTTTCAAAGAAGACCTGATATTTATTGCGATGAAAAATCAAAAACTTTCAATGAAGTAGTTGAATTTATTGCAAATACCATAGAAACAGATATTTTGATATGGGCACCATGTGTATGCCCTTTAGTAGAAGTTTCATCCTATAAAAATGCAATAAAGACATTTTTAAATTTAGATGAAAATTTTGATTCTGTTGTAAGTGCGTTATTACTTAAGGAATATATCTTTGATGAAGAAAAGCCGGTTAATTTCTCTGTAGAGAATCACGTTCCATCCCAAAAACTGCCTGATTGGCATATCATTACTAACGGATTTTTTATTGCAAAGGCAAAAGATATGGCAAAATGGAAATTTGTTTACGGGAAACATCCAAAACTTTATGAAATTTCAAAATTAGAGGCTATAGATATAGATGATAAATTTGACTTTATTATGGCTGAACAAATTTATAATTTTGCAGGAGAAAAATCATGAAAAATTTTCATATTTTAGATTGTACTCTGCGCGACGGGGCGTACATTGTAGACGGAAATTTCGGGGATAATGCCATAAAGGGCATAATAGCAAATCTTGAAAAATCTAATATTGATATGATTGAAGTCGGCTGGTTAAAAGATAAACCGCACGAAAGCGGCAGTACTTATTATAGACGCGCAGAAGATATTGTTCCTTATTTGCCGGCGGAAAAAACTAAATCTTATATTGCTATGATTGATTACGGAAGATATGATTTAAAATATCTCTCGGATTATGACGGGACTTCAATTGATACTGTCAGAGAAGTGTTTCCGAAAGAAAAATTCACGGAAGCAATAGAATTTTCAAAAAAAATTAAAGAAAAAGGTTATAATTTATGTCTTCAAGCGGCAAATACATATAGTTATTCGGATTTGGAGTTAATTCAATTAGCCGAAAAAACTAATGAAGTTATGCCGGAATCTTTATCTATTGTTGATACTTTCGGAGTAATGTATGCATCTGATCTTCAGCATATTTTCATGATTTTGGACAAGAATCTGGATAAGAATATAAAAATAGGTTTTCATTCTCATAATAACCTTCAGCTATCATTTGCTCTTTCTATGGAGTTTGCTAAACTTGCTTTTGAAACTGGCAGGTCAGTAATTATAGATTCTAGTTTATGCGGAATGGGGCGAGGTGCAGGTAATACTTGTACCGAGCTAATTACAAATTATGTTAATAATAAATTTAATAAAAATTACGATTTGAATTGTATTATGGATACCATTGATCTGTATATGAAAAATTTTATATCGAATTATAAATGGGGGTATAGCATACCTTACTGCATTGCAGGACAATTGGGCTCGCATGTCAATAATATTGCTTATCTGCAAAATACACACAAAACAAATTATAAGGATATGAAAATTATACTTGAAACACTTCCGCGTAATGAAAGAAAATTATATAATTATGATAAATTAGAAGAAGTTTATGTAAACTATCAGAATAAAAAAATTGATGATAAGGAAAGTTTTAATTCATTAAAAAGTTTATTGGCAGATAAAAATATTTTGTTGATTGCCCCCGGAAAATCCGTGAAAACAGAGCAGAATAAAATATTTGAATTTATTTCTTCAAAGAAGCCGTTAATAATAGGTGTTAATCATATTCCAGAAATTATTGATACAAATTTTCTGTTTTTTTCTAATCCGGTCAGATTTGATTATGCAAAAACAATGAATGGCAGTAAATTTTTTAATACACCTAAAATTGTTGTTTCAAATGTCAAGACTTTATCTGAAAAAAATGAATATTTGGTTAATTACAACTCTCTGACTAAGCTGGGATGGAAATATTTTGATAATTCCACAGTTATGTTAATAAGGCTGTTAGATAAAATTGGGATAAAAAATATTAATTTAGCCGGATTTGACGGCTATGACGAAACAGGAAAAGAATCCTATAACGACCTTATCTTACAATCAACGCTAAGTGAAAATGATTGCAAAAATTTAAATAGAGATATTAGCGAAATGCTGAATGATTTTTTTATTACGCATCCTGATATTACATTGAATTTTGTAACATCAAGCCGGTTTGACCAAATAAATAATAAAGCATTATTAAAAATTTAAGGAGATAATTGTGAAAGCATTCTTACAGAAAATATTTTCAGTGAAAAACCAGAGTACCCATAAAATTATAACTATTTTATGGATAAAACTAAAGTTTAGAAATACTTCAAAATTTCTGGAAACACAGTTTTTTCTGAATGAGAAAAAACAGGTTGCAATAAAACAACAATTAATTGGCATAAATAAATTAGTAAAATCTTTTGAACAAAAATTTGATGACATAGAAGTTCAAACATCTAAACTCGGACAGAAATTAAATAAAGAATTTATCGAAGATAATATTGCAAATGAAAATTATTTTCAGTTAGAACAAGAAATTTATAATTTTTATGAGGAGATGAAAGCACGTAAATTTTATCCTATTTTTCAAAATAGAATCAGTTTGTCCAGCATTAGACAACGAATTAATGGTTATCAAAAAAGATTTAATAAGAAAATATATATATTAACAGATTTGGACTATATTCCCAGGGAATATAATATTATTGAATTGTCTCGGATTGAAAATTATCAAAATGATGATTGCATGTTTGTATTGATTTATAATTATGATTTTAATGCAATTAATGCTGTAAAAAAATTAACAGATTTAAATCTAAAATATTTTCCTTTATGGCAGGCTTTTCCTCTTGCCAGATATTTTCATACTAATGAATTAGCGTTTAAAGTCCTTTTGGAAGAATCTGATAATAATCACTGGCATTTTTGTCCCGTAGATTTTGAAAATATATTTCAGGCTTTAGAAATTTGTAAGAGTTTGAGTGGTGATTATGTAGAAATCGGCTCATTTAAAGGCGATTCTGCTTCCGCGGTTTTAAATTACATGAAAAAGGCAAATATTACTAAAAAATCATATTTTATAGATACTTTTAAAGGTTTTGACTATGAAGAAGCTTATAATTCAATGGATGCACAATGGCAGAATACTCATAAAGATACTTCTTTTGAAGAGGTTAAATCCAGACTTTCAAAATATAATAATGCTTCTGTTGTACAGGCAAATATTATAACAGATAGTTTGCCGGAATGTATATCAGAGATTTGTATTGCAAATATTGATGTAGATATGTATGATGCGGTAAAAGCTGCTTTATATAAAGTTAAAGATAAGATTGTTCATAACGGTATTATTATTGCGGAAGATTACGGGCATACTCCTTCATTAATCGGTGCCCAAAAGGCTGTTTGCGAGTTTTTAGATGAGAACCCTGATATGTTTATTCCTATATATCTTAACAGCGGTCAATTATTTATGATAAGGAAGTAATTATGGAGAGAATAAAAAATATTGAATTTTTACGTTTTTTAATGATTTTTGATATTGTTATGTTCCACTTTTTTAACAAGGATAGTGTATTATTGCATTTAACTCAAGAGTCAAATATTTATAACTTCTTAGGAAAAACCATTGGTCATTCAGGGCAAACATGTGTAGATTTCTTTTTTATAATTGCAGGCTTTTTTTTATTGATGACTTATAATAAATCAATTACAGTGATTGAGTTTATACAGAAAAAGGTAATTCGGTTATTCCCTGTAATTCTTTTTTTGTGGATAGCTTATAGGATGATTTCATATCTGGGAATTGTTAAATTCGATTTTTATTCAAATTTACTATCTCTGTTTATGATTAATAATATAGGCTTATCCTTAAAACATGGCTGCATGGCAGTCACCTGGTATGTTTCTGTGTTATTAGCCGTTTCGATATTTTATTTTTATATAATTAAGCACTTTGAGAAAAAATATACAGATTTATTTATAATTCTGGTGTCTATAATTGGTTATTCTTTTTTAGTTCATGCAGGAAAAGGGCATATAGCCGGACATATATATTCTGTTTCATATATTTTTAATCTTGGGATAATCAGGGGGCTTGCAGGCATGGGCTGCGGGATTATCATCGCAAATCTTTATAAGGAATATAAATATTCAATAGATAATTTTAAACCAAATTTTAAATCTTTTTTGGTGTATACTGCTTTCGAAGTTTATCTTTTTGTCTTTTTAATCAATAATTTAACATTCCACAGGCTAAGTTACAATAATGATATAATATTGATTTTATATTTTATCGTTCTTTTTTCTCTTTTTATTTTAAAAAGGGGCTTTTTGTCAAAAATATTGGAATCTAAATTGTCGGAAGAATTAGGCAAATATACATATTCTATTTTTTTAACACATTTGTTTGTTATTCGTGTTATTAATTTTTTCTATTGGAAACAGCATATATATTTAGTTGAAAATTTTCCAATCTGCCAAATTCTATTAGCTTTATCAAGTTGTTTACTTTTTGGTGTGTTTACTTATCATTTTATTGAAAAGCCGGCTCAAATATATTTGAAAAAATTATTTAATAATAATTCGTTTTCAGATAATCGGGGGGGGGGCAGTTTTTAGCTTCCTTCAGCTTAATTTAAACTTTAATTAAGGATTGCAAAATGAAAAAATTTTTGTTGAAAAAAATATTAAACTGTATAAATATTAAACTCAAAACAGATTTGACTGTTTCTTGTCAAATGCCTATAAAAAATAACTTTGAAAGACAAGTCGGTTATATTTGCATTGATAAATTGTCTAAATGTAAATATTGGTTAACTTTGGCGTTTTCTGAGGCTCAAAAATATCGTTTAAAAGAAACCGTAATGAATATCACTGAAAATAGCAGTATTTTTCATAAATACTTTTATGTTAATATGCCTATAATATCAGGAGAATGTGACGGGGTAGTTTTTGTTTTATACAAATATATTGAGAATGCACAGCGGGCAGTCTTAAATGATACTTCGTTTGATATATTATTAAATAAAATTTATGATGAAAATGCATTTAAAATAAAATTAACCCCGGATAAAGCAGATGAAATTATGAATAATATTTTAGAAGAAAGATGCCCGAATGATATGCTTTCTCGTGATTTGTTAATGAATAATGAATATTTTATTAAGTACAGAGACTGTTTGAATCGTATGGATGAAGTTATGATGGTTCGTACTCACTGCGATTTTAAGACAACTAATATTTTATCAGTCCAAAATAAAAACTATTTGCTCGGTTTTGAGTTCGGGGGAATAGATTTGCCTGTAGGATTTGATTTATATTGTTTGAAACGAATGAGAAAGGATAAAGATTTAGACGCTGTTCCTTACCGCGAATTACATGAACTTTTCTGGAAATTTCATCATGTAAATGAGCATGAATACTGGTTAAAATATCATAAGCCGATAGTTAAACTCGATAAAACCGGGCAGTTTATTAAGATATTGGAATGCGGTCAATTTTCTACAATTGAAATTCGTGAGAGATTTCTTTTCTGGAAATTC
Source organism: Candidatus Gastranaerophilales bacterium (assembly GCA_944324305.1). Classification (GTDB taxonomy): domain Bacteria; phylum Cyanobacteriota; class Vampirovibrionia; order Gastranaerophilales; family Gastranaerophilaceae; genus Stercorousia. Next base: position 17,898 of record CALUVV010000008.1, on the reverse strand, counting down.
GATTTAGTTATTGATTTTGCCGAAACTGTTATATCTCCGTCAGCTGCCTTGAAAGTTGTAAATATTATAAAGAATAACTTTGATGAAAAGTATATAGTTCGTTTAAAAAATTGTCCGTATTATTTTGAAAGATTAAAGCCTGATGGAGATAATTTACTTTCTTTTTCAGGTGTAATTAATAAAAATTATACAGAACCTGATAGTTTTCTTGAGTACATCAAGTCTACTCAAGTTTATGAAAACTATTCAAAAATATTACCTTATGTTAAACCGTATTATTTCAGGGCATTACTTGCTATTCTAATTTGTATTCCGATTGGTTCCTTAGATGCAGTAATAGCTTTATCTTTAAAACCTTATATGGATTTGGTAATGGTCGAAAAATCTGCAAGTTCGCCATGGTATATTCCTTTTGCTATTGTTGCTTTTACTTCAATTCAAGGTGTTTTAAATTATTGGGCAACTTATTTGAATACCTGGGTAGGAACTAAGATTACTAATGACTTAAAATTTGATTTATATAAAAAAATGTTAACTTTTGAAACCGCTTATTTTGATAAGAAAAAATCAGGTGATATTGTCTTCAGGTTTAATAACGATGCTGATGCGGCATGCGCCGGCTTTCTTGATAATCTGAAAACTTTTGTTTCCAGGCTGTTTTCATCGATATCTCTGATCTGTGTGTTATTTTACAATTCCTGGCAGCTTGCTATTATCGCAATTTTTGTTCTCGGATGCGCCTTTATGCCATTGACAAAAATAAGAAAAAGAATTAAGGATGTACTTGACAAATCAGTATCTGTTTCGTCATTAATAATAACTTCTTATAATGAGAGTTTTATAGGGAACAAAACTATAGCATCATATAATTTAGATAAAATTCAGGAAAATAAATTTAAAAATATACTGGATAATTTATTTTCTTTAAAAATTAAATTGGTTCAAAGAACATCCTGGCTGTCTCCTATGATGCATGTAATTGTTTCTGTAGGTATAGGCTTGGCTATAGGATATGGAAGCCATCTTATTTTAACCGGGCAGATAACTAGCGGAAATTTTGTTTCTTTTATTACTGCATTAATAATGCTTTATACCCCCATTAAAAATCTTGGGAATAATTTTAATTCGGTTCAATTTTCATTTTTGGCAATTGAACGTGTATTTTCTATCTTGAATGCCGATCCTAAAATTCAGGATAAAGCAGATGCTGTTGAATTAGAACATATTAATCTTATAGAGTTCAGAGATGTAAATTTTGAGTATGTAAAAAATAAACCGGTTTTAAAAAATATTAATTTAACTGTTAATTCCGGTGAAACAGTTGCGTTTGTCGGAAATTCCGGTGGGGGTAAATCTACTGTTGTCAGTCTTATTCCAAGATTTTATGATATAAAATCAGGAACAATCTGTATTGACGGTATTGATATAAGGGATTATACGCTAAAATCTCTAAGGCAGAATATTGCAATTGTATTTCAAGATAATTTTTTATTTTCAGGAACTATCAGAGAAAATATAATGCTCGGTAATGAAAATGCTTCCGCTGACGAATTGGCAAAGGCTGTTAAAATGGCTTACTTAGATGAATTTGTTTCAGGTTTATCTAACGGACTTGATACACAGATAGGCGAAAGAGGAATACTTTTGTCTGGCGGGCAAAAACAAAGGGTTGCCATTGCAAGAGCTTTTCTTAAAAATGCTCCTATCGTAATTTTGGATGAGGCAACTTCTGCTCTGGACAATAAAGCAGAAGCTATAGTACAAAAGGCTATTGAAAATTTAATGCGGGATAAAACAGTATTTGTAATTGCTCACAGATTATCTACAATTCAGAATGCTGATAAAATTGTTGTAATAAATGAGGGTGAAATTGTTGAAATAGGCACCCATGACGAATTGCTAAAAGAACAAAACGGAGCTTACAAAGCCCTTTATAATGCACAGTTTAAAAAGGATACTTCCGTAGTATAATTTCAGATTGTACAGTCTTTAATCCAATCGAGATAGTTTTTTGAACCTTCTTTGATGTCCAATGCTATAATTTCAGGAACCTCATAAGGGTGTAGTAAGGTTATTTTGTCTTTAACCTTATCAAATAATTCTTTTTTTGTTTTTATAATCATCAGATATTCGTTTTCTTTTTCTATTTCATTTTTCCAGCTGTAAATTGAAATAATTTTGGGAACGATATTCACACATGCCGCAAGTTTTTCTTTTACGAGAAAATTTGCAATTGTTTCCGCGCTGTCCATACTGTTTGTATTACTTAAAATGATTATATAACTCATCTTTTTCCCCTTTTCTTTATTGTAATAAATATTTTAACTATTGTAAACCATATTTATGTTATAAATATTATATAAAAGTTTATGAGGAATTTATTTATGCCGCAACCGTTGTTATCAATATGTATTCCGACATATAACCGGGCTTGTTGCTTATGGAGAACGCTTAACAGTATTACTACTCAAAAAGGTTTTCTTTTTACGGATTTAATTGAAATCGTAATTTCTGATAATTGTTCTGATGATGCGACAGAAGAAGTATGTATGGAGTTTGTGAAAAAATATCCATCTAAGATTCGTTATATAAAACGTGATGAGCATGTAAGCGGTGACGAAAATTTTATTTTTGTTATAAATCAGGCAAGAGGTAAATTTGTGAAATTGCATAACGATACCTGTTATGTTTTGGAAAATTCCGTTGATAAGATGCTTGATGATGTAAAGTTCGCTGATGAAGCGGGATGCTGCGGATGCTTTTTTGCAAATACGGCTGCCAAAAAGGAAGGTATAGCAAATTGTTTTGATGATTTAATATCTAATGTTTCATATTATATTACCTGGATTGCTTCACATTGTTATAGAAAGGATTTTCTTAATTCTCTTGATAATTTAAACCGATATTCGCATTTGAATTTTGCCCAGGTTGATATTGCAGGGAGATTATTTGAAGCCGGCAAAAAAATGTATGTATCCAATAAAGCTTATTTTACGACTATATACGTTGTTAATAAAGGCGGATATAATGTTGCAAAGGTTTTTGGATATAATTATTTTTATATTTTGAACTTATATAAGAAAAAAGGTTTGCTTTCAGCGGATGTTATCAGAAATGACAAATTTAAGACACTAAAAAAGTATATTATAAATCATTGTTTTGATTTTGATAATGATTATAATTTCCAAAATAACAACTATTTCAAATATATGAGATATTTTTGGTACAAACCTTATTTCTACTTGTCATATTTGAGTGTTTTCAAAAAGTTTTTGAAATCTTTAATGCCTAAAATAAGAAAAACAAGAAAGAAAAATAAAAAGATTGAAAATATATGGAAAAGGCAAAATTTTGATAACTTAACCGAATTATATCCTAACGGTTCTGTTAACTATAACATAGCTGTGGGAAAACGTTCTTACGGTAAAATTAATGCTATTTTTTCAACAGACTTGCCTGTCATGTTAATATTGGGAAATTATGTTTCAATAGCTCCTAATGTTTTATTTATTCCTGCATCAGAGCATAATTATAAACTTTTATCAACTTATCCTTTTAAGGTAAATTGCATGCAGCAGACTTGTGAAGCATTTTCAAAGGGTTCAATTATAGTTGAAGATGATGTATGGATCGGGGCTAATGTAACTATCCTTTCAGGTGTAAGAATTGGACAGGGGGCTGTGATTGCAGCTGGAAGTGTTGTATCTCATGATGTTGAACCTTATTCGATAGTAGCCGGTAATCCTGCTAAACTTATAAAATATCGTTTTGAGCCTGAAATAATTGAAAAATTGAAATATTTTAATCCCGGAATGTTGACAGAAGATATTATAGAAAGTAATATAAATTCTATATATAAAAATTTAACCAACGAAAATGTAGATGATGTTATAAATTTATTAAAGAAGTAGGGTAGTTATGAAAGTAGTTATTTTAGCGGGAGGATTAGGTACAAGGCTTTCAGAGGAAACGGATTTGAAGCCTAAGCCTATGGTTGAAATCGGAGGGAAACCGATATTATGGCATATTATGAAAATTTATTCACATTATGGTTTTAATGATTTTGTAATTTTGACAGGATATAAGTCACACGTTATAAAAGATTATTTTATAAACTACTATACCAGATATTCGGATATTACCGTCGACATGGCAAATAATTCCGTTGAGGTTCATAAAAACAGACATGAACCTTGGAGAGTTACGATGCTTTATACCGGGCAGGATACAATGACCGGAGGAAGAATTAAAAAAGCTCAGAATTATATAGGTAATGAACCTTTTCTTCTTACTTACGGAGACGGTGTTGCAGATGTAAATATTGATGATTTAATAAAATCTCATAAAAACAGCGGTAAAATCGTTACAATGACTGCTGTACAGCTTCAGGGCAGATTTGGCTCTCTTGTTATTAAAGATAATAATATGATAACTTCTTTCATGGAAAAACCTAAAGGCGAAGAAAGCTGGATTAACGGCGGTTTCTTTGTATGCGAACCGAAAGTTTTTGATTATATAAAAGACGGAGACAGCACAATTTTTGAAAGAGCACCGTTAGAAAATCTTGCAGGAGATAATCAGCTTAATGCATATAAACATCGTGGCTTTTGGCGTCCGATGGATACATTGCGGGATAAAAAGGACTTAACTCAAATGTGGCTTAATGGTGAGGCTCTTTGGGCCGTTTGGAGTAAGGAGCCGGTAAATGCCTGATATTATATTGTCAATTTGTATCCCAACATATAACAGAGGCCAAGTATTATATACAAATATTAAAAAATGGCTGGAAACTGATAATCAACAATTTGAAATCGTAGTTTCAGATAACTGTTCAGAGGATAATACTCTTGAGCTTCTCAATTCAATTAATGATAAACGCCTTAAAATTTTATCAAATGATAAAAATTATGGCGGTTATATAAACGGTCAGAAAGCTTTAAATGCAGGTTCAGGAAAGTACATAATGCAGTTAACGGATAAGGATTTTATTGATATGAAGTCTATTGATAAAATTATACCTATACTTTCGGAGCTTGATGTTGCTTCAGGTTGTTTTATTTCTGACATAAAAAGCGATGAAGATACATATGTTTCGGTTGTTTCAAATAAAATCAAAAAATTTTATAAGTTTTGTTTCAGGGGGAATCATCCTTCCGGCTTTTTTTTTAATAGAGAATTATTTCATAAAATAAATGCTTTTGAAGTTTGTATGGAGTATGATAAGGCATTGAGAGCTTATCTTACTGATTTTTTGACAACATTGCTTTGTAATTACGGGGATGCAGCATTTGTTCATATTCCATTTATTTTTTTGGTAAAACCGCCGTTTAATGATTTAAAGCATTCATTGACATATTCTCCCGGAAATTTATTTTTTCTTCCTGAGAATAGATTTAAAGTATTTGAAGTATATCTTGACTTTTTATCTGAAATAAATTTAAACTTTCTAGAACGGGCAGGATTAGTATGCCAGCTGGTAAAAACATTGTATAATTTTTCAACCGCTGACTATATAAAAGTTCTGAATAATAAGGAAGTATGCAGCTGGTATGCTGTTCCGGAAGAATTTATTGAGGAAGAAAAATCGAAAAATCTTGATAAGTGTTTCATACAACGCTTAGCTAATTGTAAACATTATGCTTCATTATTTGAAAAAACATATGTTCTACTGGCTTTTTTAAAATGGTTTTATATAAAAAGGAAGATGTATTATAAAGGGACTTAAAATGAATATTTTATTGACTGGCGCAACCGGTTTTCTTGGGAGTCATCTATTAGAAGGAATTCTCAATAATACTGAAAATAATGTTATAATAATTAAAAGATCTTTTTCAAATATTTCACGTATAAAATCTTGTTTAAATCACAAGCGTGTTATATCTTACGATATTGATACCAATTCCTTAGAAAGTGTGTTTCAAGAAAATAAAATTGATATTATAATTCACTGTGCTACGAATTATGGAAGATTCCAGAATTCAAGTTACGGAGTTTTGGAAACAAATTTAATGCTACCTGTAAAACTTCTTGATTTGTCTGTTGTGCACGGTGTAAAAACCTTTATAAATACCGATTCTTATTTTAATAAGGATAATATGTCGTACTCTTATCTGCTCAATTATTCTTTGTCTAAAAAAAGTTTATTATTGTGGCTTAAATATTTTTCTAAAAGAATAAAAGTTGTAAATATGGTCTTAGAACATATTTACGGAGAGCATGATAACAAAGATAAGTTTGTTTACCAGATGATTGACAAAATTGCTGTGCAGGAAGTTGAAAGCCTGGACTTAACTTACGGAGATCAAAAACGTGATTTTATATATGTGCATGATGTTGTTAATGCATATATAAGGGTTCTTGATTATGTAAATAATCATTCATTCAGATACAAAAGTTTTGATATCGGTACAGGAGCTGCAATTTCAGTAAAAGAGTTTGTAAACGAAATTAAAAAGATATCAGGCAGCAAAACTAAGTTAAATTTTGGTGCTTTGCCCTACAGAGATGATGAAATAATGTCTTCCTGCGCGGACATTATCGATTTAAGCGATATTGGCTGGCAGGCTGAATATAACCATAAAGAGGCTCTTAAGAAGATTATTGGAGAAATAAGATGAATCCTTTACTTTCAATATGTATACCGACTTATAACAGAAAAGAGTATTTGGAAAAAACATTAGACAGTATTGTTAATCAGGATATTTTCATTAATACAAATGATGTTAATATTGTAATTTCTGATAATGCTTCAAATGATGGAACAAGAGAACTTGTTGCACGGTATTTACAGCTTTACCCTGACAAGATTATTTACTTTTGTAACGATACCAATATTGGTTTTGCTAATTTTGATAAAGTATTGTCAGTTGCAAACGGAAAGTTTTTAAAACTTAATAATGATACACTTTTATTGCTTCCCGGTAGTTTAGATACAATGCTCTCTTACATAAGAGACAACTCTGATTTAAAACCTGTTTTGTTTTTTAGGAATTGCTGTGCCAATAATGATGAAAAAACTTCTTTATATGAAGATTTGAATTCATTTATTGAAAATATTTCTTATTATAGTACATGGATTGGCTCATTTGGTATTTGGAAGACTGATTATGCTTATGTAAGCAGGCTTTTTAGGGAAAAAAATTATACCGAAATTCCTCAAACATATATATTATTTAATTTTTTGGAAAATAACCGTAATATTTTATGCATAAATGAAACTTTATTCAATTCGGTTTGCCCCTTCAAAAAGGGCGGTAATTACAATGTCGCACAAGTATTCGGTGAAAATTATCTTTGTTTTTTAAATGAATACATACATAAAAAGTTGTTGTCGTATAAAATATACAAAAAAGAAAAGCGTAAACTTATAAAATTTATAAACGATTATTATTTTGATGTGCAAAACAAATATAATTTTCAAAAAAGCGGGTATTTTAAATATCTGTTAAAATACTATTGGTATAATTTATATTTTTACAGATTATATATAAAAACTGGGAGGTTTAAGTATGTTTAATAATATTTACGCAGGTAAAAAAGTTTTTTTAACAGGGCATTCAGGATTTAAAGGCTGCTGGCTGTCCTTGTGGCTTAAGCAATTGGGTGCTGAGGTTTGCGGATATTCACTTGCTCCGAATACTGACCCTTCTATGTTTAAAGAATTAAATATTTCATCAAAAATTAAAAAGAGTATAATTGCAGATATCTTGGATGTAGAAACTTTAGATAAATCCATATCTGATTTCAGGCCTGATATTGTTTTTCATCTTGCAGCTCAGCCTCTGGTAAGACTTTCCTACTCTGAACCTGTGTTAACATATCAGACAAATGTCATAGGTTCTTTGAATGTTCTTGAAGCTGCAAGAAAATGTAAATCTGTTAAAGCTTTTGTAAACGTTACCACAGACAAGTGCTACGAAAATAAAGAAATAAACAGAGGATATAGAGAAGATGAGCCGATGGGCGGCTATGACATGTATTCATCATCTAAAGGCTGTGTTGAAATTATGTCATCTTCTTACAGAAGATCTTTTTTACAGGGAGAAAACAGTTTTGCAATGGCAACTGCCCGTGCGGGGAATGTTATAGGCGGCGGAGACTGGGCAATGGACAGATTAATTCCCGATTGTGTTACGTCAATTAATAAGGGAGAAAAAATAGAAATCAGAAATCCTATAGCTGTTCGCCCCTGGCAGCATGTTTTGGAACCGCTTTCAGGTTATTTATTATTAGGACAAAAGCTTTTAGAATATGGCAAAAAATATGCTGAGGGCTTTAACTTTGGTCCTGATGAAAGTAATGTTTTAAAGGTTGCTGATGTGGCCCAAAAAGTTGCAGAATTTTACGGTAATGGTGAAGTTGTTGTTCAGAAACGAGATAATCTGCATGAAGCAGGTCTTTTAATGCTTAATATTGAGAAAGCTGAGAAGGTTTTAGGATGGCATCCTTCTCTTACTGCGGATGAAGCAATTAAAAAGACTGTAGAGTGGTATAAAAATTTCTATAATAACAATATTAATATGCTTGATTTTACACTTGAGCAAATTGAGGATTATTCTCGCAGAATTGACTGGGATTAATCCTTTACATATTTTTGTATATCTTGAATAATCGATAGATACAGTTTAAGATCTTTTTCTTCTGATGCATTAATAATTTGCATAAGTTTTTCTTTGGTTTTACTAAATTTTAAGGTTTTATCTGATTTGAAATCCTTCATTTCAATATTTAATGCATTCAATATTTTTATAAAATTGTCAAAAGTTGGGAAATGTAATCCTGATTCAATTCTTGAAATTTGTTTTTCATGAATATTGACTTTTTCGGCCAGAGCTTCCTGCGTCAACCCTGCTATTTGCCTAAAATGTTTTAATTGTCTGCCTACGTCTTTTTTATTCATAGTCCCTCTGGTTAGATAATATTAGTTTAAATTTATACTTCTTATAACAATAAAATTTATTACCTGTTTATATTGACAAGTAATGTTTTTTGTTACATGAATATTGAAGAGGAATTAGGAATGGCTGTAAATAAGATAAATATAGCTTTTGCTTCGGATGAAAATTATATACAACCAATGTCTGTTGCAATTGTTTCCCTGTTGAAAAATTCAGGGAAGAATGATGATATTTGCTTATATGTGTTATGCAACAAAGTTTCTGATGCCTCTAAAAATAAACTTTTTGAATTAAAAAAAATAAAGGATTTTCAAATACAGTTTTTGGATATTGATATGTCTGAATTTTCTTCCTTTAACTTATTAGGTTCTCATATCACTGTAACTGCCTACTTTAGAATGAAGCTGGCGGATTTGCTGCCAGAAGTAAAAAAAATTATATATTTGGACTGTGATATCATAGTTAAAACATCCCTGAAAGAATTGTTTGATTATGATTTATCAGGAAAATATATTGCTGCAGTTGAAGATATTGGTTGTACATATCTGAGAAAATATCATAATGAGATTTGCCCGTATGATTTTGTGTATGTCAATAGCGGGGTACTCTTAATTAATCTTGAAGAGTGGAGAAAAGATAATGTCCCTGCAAAATTATACAATACAGCTGAAGCAAGAATTAATCATTTTCAGCATGACCAAGAAATAATAAATATTGTATGTCATGACAATTGCCTGCTTGCTGATTTGTCATGGAATGTACAGGATTCGTTTTATCGAAATGACGCTATTGTTAAAACAAATAACAATTCCGAATATATTAAAAAATGTTCTAAAAAGCCTAAGATAATTCATTTTACAGCATCAAAGAAACCCTGGAATGAGGTTAACATGCCTGCAGCATATGAATGGTGGTATTATAATAAATTCTCTCCTATCAGACTTAAAATGACCCCAAAGCAAAAATTGAAATTTTTGCTGGCAAGGTATGACAATTTGTTATCTTTAAGAAAAATCCGAAACAAATTTATTTTTAAAATTTGCGGTATTTCAATATCTTATTCAATAAAAAAATAATATTTTCTCATGTTAGTGATAAAATTAAATAAAAGAGTATATGAGAGGGATATTATATGGAACAAGAATTACGCAATAAAGTGAGATCAGCTGTAAGAGAATATTATAATGAGGTTTATTCTAAACCGCGTGATTTTAAATATATTCCGGCTTCCGGCAAGCTGCTGGGATGTGAAGAGCTTGAGGCAATGGTTGATGCTTCTCTTGACATGTGGCTTACTGCAGGAAGATTTAACGATGAATTTGAACAAGAATTTGCAAAATATCTCAATGTAAAATACGCGCTTTCAACAAATTCCGGTTCAAGTGCTAATCTTCTGGCTCTGTCTGCACTAACATCTCACAAACTCGGAGAAAGGCGGCTTAAAAAAGGTGATGAAGTAATCTCGGTAGCTGCCGGATTTCCTACTACAATTAATCCTATAATACAGCAGGGTTTAATTCCCGTTTTTGTTGATTGCGAAATAGGTACATATAATATTGATGCGGAAAAAATTGAAGAAGCTGTTACCGATAAAACAAAAGCGGTTTTCATTGCACACACTCTCGGTAACAGTTATGATTTAGATAAAATTAAGCATATTTGCGATAAATATAATTTGTGGCTGATTGAAGACAGCTGTGATGCATTAGGCGGCGAGTTCAACGGTAAAAAATTAGGAACTATAGGACATATCGGAACTTACAGTTTTTATCCGGCACATCATATGACTATGGGCGAAGGAGGAGCTGTTGTAACTAATGACGCTCAATTGTACAGAATAATTATGTCATTCAGAGATTGGGGGCGTGACTGCTGGTGTAAGCCGGGGAAAGACGATACCTGTAAAAGACGTTTTCAAATGCAGCTCGGAAATCTTCCATTCGGGTATGACCACAAATATACTTATTCTCATATAGGTTTTAACCTTAAAATAACTGACTGGCAGGCTGCTCTCGGCTGTGCTCAGCTGAAAAAACTTCCGCAGTTTATTGAAAAAAGAACCCGAAATGCGCAATACCTTATGAATAAATTATCTGATCTGCAAGATTATATTATTCTTCCGGAAATAAGAGAAGGTGTTAAACCGTCATGGTTTGGTTTTTTGATTTCAACAAAACCGCCGCTTTCAAAACAAAAGCTTGTTGAATTTTTGGAAAGCAACGGTGTAGGAACAAGACAGCTTTTTGCGGGTAATATTTTGCGCCAGCCTATGATTGTTGATAATGATGTTCAGCTCAGAATCGGCGGTTCAAAACTGCTTAATTCCCGTGAATTAACCGAAGAACATTACAAATTATTGCCGAATACTGATTTTATCATGAATAATACGTTCTGGGTGGGTGTTTTCCCCGCTTTATCCGAAAAAGAACTTGATAAAACTTCTGATTTGATACATAAGTTTGTTGAGGAAAACAAATAGTGAATATACTTTTGACCGGTTCAGGCGGATTTATCGGCAGTAATTTACAAGAGCATCTAAAGGACAGGTATAATCTTTTATGCCCGCGCAGTTACGAGCTGAACTTGACTGACGAAAATGCAGTTGCTCAATATTTCAATTCTCATAACATTGATTTTATAATTCACTGCGGTACAACAGGCGGTGCAAGAGGGGTTCAGGATAGCCCCGAAACACTTGATGATAATATTGCAATGGTAAATAACCTTATTAAATATAAAAAAGATAATGTCAGAGTGATATTATTCGGTTCAGGTGCCATGTATGATAAATCAAGAAACCTGCATAAAGTAAAAGAAAGCGAAATCGGTAATTTTCTGCCTTATGACCTTTACGGCCAATCAAAAATGAAAATTGCGGAAATTGTGAATAAGCGTAATGATATTTTATGTTTAAATATTTTCGCATGCTACGGTTATAACGAAAAAGACAGCCGTTTCCCGAGCTATGCAATAAATCAGGTGATAAAAGGCGATGAAATCGTAATTAATCAAAATGTTGTTTTCGATTATCTTTTTGTGGAAGATATGCAGAGAATAGTTGAACACTTTATAATAAATAAGCCGTTGCATAAAATTATGAACATAACACCTTCTGATAGCATAAGTCTGGCCGAAATAGCTGATATTGTTGTTAACATCTCGGGGGGGGGGCATTGCTCACAGGTTAAAATAAAAAATCCTGTTCTGAATAACGAATACACAGGAGATAATTCGCTCTTATTAAATGAAATTCCCGATTTCAAATTTACTTCTATGTTTGAAGGATTAAGTAAATTATATACCTATATAAAACAAAAAACTCCGGAGGCTGTAAGATGAAAAAGTATATCATGTTTGATTTAGACGGTACTCTTATTGATTCTTCGAAAGATGTAACACGGTTATTAATTAAGTCATTGTGTGATTGCGGTTATCCTGTTGCAGAAAATACCCGTATACAAATAGGACCGCCTTTAAATCAGATGATATCATCTGTTGTTCCGTCAATTTCACCTGAGGATAACAAAAAAGTTACAGAGTATTTCAGGAAATTATATAAACAAGACGGAACTGCTTTAACATATGCTTACGATGGTGCCGTAGAGCTTATTAAAAAACTTCGGGACGAAGGGTGTAAAATTTTTATTGTAACTTATAAACCGCGTAATATGTGTAAAAATGTTCTTCCTAAATTTTTTGACGGGCTTTATGATGATTTGATTACCCCGACAGATATTGAGGATTTTGACAGCGGTAAATCAAAAATTGACATGTTTAAAGTTTTGTTGAAAAAATGGAATACAACTCCTGACAATTGTGTTATGATAGGAGATGCCGGAAGTGATGCCGAATGCGCAAACGCTGCAGGTATAACTTCAATCGGTGCAGGATACGGATATGCCGAAGAAGATGATTTGAAATGTGCTGATTATATCGTATCAGATGTAAAAGATTTGTATGAATGTATTAAGAGTATATAAGGAGCGAAAATGAAAAATAATATTTTTGAAGATTTATTTGTTCTTGAACTTGCAAATAACCACTGGGGAGATGTTGAGAGAGGTAAAAAAATTATTACTGATTTTTCAAGAATTGTAAGATTTAATAATATCAAAGCTGCAATTAAACTCCAATTCAGAGATGTTGATCATTTTATTCATAAAGATTTTAAAGACAGACAGGATATAAGATATATAAAGAAAACTATGGCAACTAAAATGTGTGATGACGATTATGCAATTCTTGTTGATGCCATAAGAAAAGCAGGATGTATAACAATGTCTACGCCGTTTGATGAAAGATCCGTAGATCTGTGTGTAAATCTCGGGGTTCAGATAATAAAAATTGCATCTTCCGATATTAATGACTGGGTCTTAATTGAAAAAATCGCAAAAACAAGAAAGCCTGTAATTGTTTCAACCGGAGGTTCTTCTCTTAAAGATGTGGATGATCTTGTAACATTCTTTGAAAACAGAAATATTCCGCTTGCAATTAACCATTGTATATCTAAGTATCCGGCACAAAAAGGAGAATTGGAATTAAATCAGATAGATTTTCTTAAAAACAGATATCCTGATCACGTAATCGGATTTTCCACGCACGAAGGCAATGAAGATTTGGAAATTCCTATGTATATTGCTTATGCAAAAGGGGCAAGAACTTTCGAACGTCATATTGATATTAATTATAATAATGTTCCCGTATCTCCGTATTGTTCGCTTCCTGAAGATTTAGACAGATGGATTAAAGCTTATCATAAAGCTAAGGAGATATGCGGCGCTCCTGCGGGTTACAAGAGAGCTGCTGACCAAAAAGAAACAGTTTATCTTGATGCTCTTGTAAGGGGAGTTTATGCAAACAGAGACTTTAAAGCGGGTGATGTTCTTCATGATGAGGATGTTTACCTTGCTATTCCTCTTCAGAAAGGTCAAATTTCCTGCCGTGAATTAATGCGCGGGGAAGTTCTTCTAAAAGATATCAAAAAAGATGAACCTATTAAAATAGATGATATTGATTCTCCGTATGCATATAATCAATCTTTGAAAGAAAAAATATACAACAGGGGATTAGAGGTTTAAAATGACTAAAATCAAACTTTCTGATTATATAGCTAAAAGACTTAAAGAAGTATATAACGTAACAAATCTGTTTATGGTTTCCGGCGGCGGGGCAATGCACTTAAATGACAGTTTTGGCAAGTATATACCGTATATTTGTAATCATAATGAGCAGGCATGTGCTATTGCGGCTGAAGGGTATGCCAGAGTTAATCAGGAGCTTGCAGTCGTAAATGTTACAACAGGTCCGGGCGGACTAAATTGTTTGAACGGCGTGTTCGGAGAATGGACTGATTCTGTTCCTGTTTTATATATATCTGGTCAGGTAAAGTTTCCTACAACTATTGCTTCATGTCCTAATATTCCTTTAAGACAGCTTGGAGATCAAGAAGTTGATATTATAAGCGTTGTTAAACCTTTAACAAAATACGCAAAAATGGTAACAGAGCCGAATGAGATTAAATATCATCTTGATAGGGCCGTATATGAGGCAACAACAGGCAGAAAAGGCCCTGTATGGCTTGATATTCCAATAAATGTTCAGGCTGCTTTAATAGACGAAAATAACTTAAAAGAATTTGTTTCTCCGCAAAAAGCAGTATATGATTTGAAAATCAATGAAGTACTTGAAAAGTTAAAAAGAGCCGAAAGACCTCTGTTAATTGCAGGACACGGAATTAGGCTTGCAGGCATGATTGACGTTTTTAAAAATCTTGTTGATAAACTTGATATTCCTTTTGTTACAACATTTAACGGGTTTGATATGATTTCTTCCGAACATAAGAATTTTGCCGGCAGAATAGGTACTATAGGACAAAGATGCGGAAACTTTGCGCTTCAAAATGCTGATTTGGTTATTTGCCTGGGTACAAGAAATAATATACGTCAGGCAAGCTATAATTTTGAAAATTTTGCTAAAAATGCTTATAAAATATCTGTTGATATAGACAAAGCAGAACTTGACAAACCCACAGTTGTGCCTGATTTAAAGATAAATGCGGATTTATCGGAGTTTTTACCGGAATTAGCAAAAAATATAATACAGTTAGAAAATCTTTCTCCTGACTGGATGTCATTCTGTAAAAAACTTCAAGAGAAATATTCCTTTAAAAATACTCCGGAATATCAACAAAATAGCGAGAAAATTAATGTTTACAATTTCGTCAGACGTGTAACCGAAATGATGAAAGAGGATGATATTTGTATTATGGCAAATGCAACTGCTACCATTTGCACTTTCCAGACGGCAGAGATTAAGAATAATCAGCGTTTCTTTTCAAATTCCGGAGACGCATCAATGGGTTATGATTTGCCTGCGTCAATCGGAGCCTGTGTTGCAGGCGGCAGAAAAAATACAATTTGTTTTGCAGGTGACGGTTCAATTATGATGAATTTGCAAGAACTTCAAACAATAAAACATCATAATTTGCCGATAAAAATTTTTCTTTTGAATAATGACGGTTATATTTCAATAAAACAAACTCAAAATAACTTTTTTGAAGGCAGGAATACCGGTGCAGGCGTTAAAAGCGGAGTTACGGTTCCTGATTTCGTTAAAGTCGGAAACGCTTTCGGAATTGAAACATTCAGGCTTACAAATCCTTGTGATGTTGATAATGCAATTAAAAAGATGTTAAATGCTAATCAGCCTATGATTTGTGAAGTCATGGTAAATCCCGATTACATTTTCACTCCGAAATTATCTTCAAGAAAACTTGAAGACGGTACAATGATTTCTCCCTCATTAGAGGATATGTATCCGTTTCTTGACCGAAAAGAATATCAACAAAATATAATTTAGTTTTTCTTTTTTATTTTAAACTTATGACCTAAAATAGTAATAACTTTAAAGCCATCTCTATTTTTGATTGAAAATATGCTTTGATAAATAGACTTAAATACTCTGGGACACAATATTTTTAGTAAAATTAATTTTTGTTTATTATTAATACCTAAAAATACATCTGATAAATTGTATAAATCACCATGGTTTTCATGTAAAAACCATAGCATTGAACCTCTGAAATCTTGCCCTAAACAAAGAGTATTACAGCATTGATAGCGAATTTCGGGATCTTCAATAATTTGATAAGCTGATATATATCCAGCAAGAAGCTGAAAATTATCCAGCCTGTGGTACATACCCTTTCTGGGAATTCGTTTAAAATTATTTTTGTCATCATAAGATTGTAATACGAAGCGATTTTTAGGAACAAATATTTTTCCATTTTCATTAATTACTTTTCCGCCGATAGCATGGTGCGGCAGTAATGTATATGCCATTATATAGGCGTTATTCATTGTTAATTCTGTTATATGTTTAGTATTATATATTGCAGTAGGTATAAAAGCTTCTTCATTAATTAAATAAGGATACGTTTCATTCCTGAAGCCTTCAGTATATGTTGTATGCACGATATCATAATCTTGTTTAAGTGCGTTTTCAATTTCTCCCCAATTTGAGAAATCATAATCATCATCATCGCATAAAACCCAGAGCCATTTTTTTGATGCTATTTCCATTGCTTTTATTATATTGCCTGCAATACCAAGGTTTTTGTTATTTACTATATGTTTTAAATTACTATACCGTGATGCATATTCTTCCAGTAATTCGGTTGTGCCGTCCGTGGAATGATTGTTTAGTATCTTTATTTCATAATCTTTAAGCGGACTTTCAGGCAGTAAAAGTTTATCTAATGTTTTTTGTAACTTGTTTTTTCTATTAAATGTAATAATTATTATTTCCAGATCATCTTTTAACATTTGTGCTAATCCTTTCTGTCGTTAACAATACTACCTAAAAGCGTAAATAAAATCCGTGGTTTTTCATAACTTTTTTTTATGAGTAACCCATTCAAGCATTTTTTTAATACCTTCTTCTTTTGAAACTTTTGGAGTCCAGCCAAATGCTTCTTTTGCTTTTGTTATGTCAGCGACAAATACTTTTTGGTCGCTTTCTCTTGGAGGCAGCTGTGTATAACTCATTTTTATACTCAGTTCTTTTTCAAGCATATCGAACAATTCCAGAAGGGAAAGACTGTTTTCAATTCCTCCGCCGATATTAAATGCTTTACCTTTAGCTTTTTCAATATGCTTTGGAGCTTCAATATACAGCTTAATCATGTCATCAGCATGAAGAACGTCTCTTACCTGTTTCCCGTTACCGGAAATTGTAAATACTGTTGATATATCTTCTTTTGTTTCTGCTGCTTTTTGGCAAAACCAGCTTATCCATCCCTGATCGTATGTTCCGAATTGTCTTGCTCCATACATTGAGGAGTGCCTGAACACAATTGTCTTTAAACCAAAAATTCTTGCCCAATCAAGCATATATTGGTCAGCAGCACCTTTTGAACAACCGTATGGTGAATGGAAATCAAGATGTACACTTTCATTAAAACCGTTCGGATATTGTTTACATATGTATCTTGTGTCAGTTTCTAAGTAGTCTAAATATTCAAAATCACCATATACTTTATTGGTTGAGGAATAAATAACTGTAGTTTCTGGTGAAAATAATCTTACAGCCTCCAGAACGTTAAAACTGCCGAGAACATTAGTTTCAAAGTCAAGTCTTGGATTTTGAATTGAAGTTGTCATGGCGACCTGCCCTGCAAGATGGTATATAACGTCAGGTTGACAGCTTTTTATAACTTCTGAAACTTTTGAAAAATTATTAGTATCAGCTTTAATAAATTCAAATTCCCCTATAGATTTAAGCCAGGACAGATTGTCTTTACCGCCGATTCTTGATAAATTATCGTAAATTAATAATTCATCATTCTGCTTTAATATTTCAGATGCAATATTTGAGCCCAAAAAACCGCATCCGCCTGTAATTAAGTATTTCATTTATTTAATCCTTCTATTTCTATAATTTTTTTCAAACCTTCCCGTACGGGAACAACAGGTTTCCACCCTAACAGGCGTAAACCTGTTGT
>CALUVV010000007.1 GCA_944324305.1 Candidatus Gastranaerophilales bacterium | reverse complement strand
TTTCTTTCATGCTTCCACTCCTTTTTTTTAATTATTTACGATGTTTTTATCTTTTTAAAGGAAGTGAGATGTCACATAAAAAAACAAAAGAGATTTGTAATCTCTTTTGTAAAATGGAGTTTAAATATAAAAAGCTGTTATTAGTTTCCGACTAATCTCAATGCTTCTTGAAGCAATTCTTTTTGTGAAGAAATCAGCTTATTTGAAACTTCTATTTGTAATTTTGCCATTTGGTAATATGAAATATTAGCCTTAAAATCGGCATTAGACATTTCTAAAAGCCCTGAACGAATTTCACCGACACCTATTAACGGCTTTCCGGATTCTTCGGTTTCCAAAAACTGCCCCGGTTTAAATTCATATAAAGCTGCAGGGTTATGGAAATTTCTTGTTGTAACTCTGTATAAAGGAACAGAACGTTTTCCGCCGTCAGCTTTGCCGTAAATAGTTCCGTCGCCTTTAATTTCATAATCATCGTATTTACCGAGATACTTTCCGTTATTCGGATCAATCCACATTTTAATATTAGTGGTAGGAATGTCCAGCGCTCCGCCTTTCATTGCTGTTTCCTGATAAAGGTCAGAAGTTACGGATTTTGTACCTTGCATAATTTCACCTTTATCGTTCAGAATATAACCCTGAACGGTATTACCGCTTCTGTCTCTGTAAACACCTTCTTTGTCAAAAGTAAATTCACCCAGTCTGGTATAAATACTTTTACCTTCTGGATTTTTTACAAGAAAGAAACCTTTACCTTCAAGAAAAAGATTTTCATTGGATGTACCGGGAGTAGATTTACCCTGGCTCATCTTCTTGTCGTAATCGTCAGAAATAGCACCGCCCAGGAAGGTTTTAAAATTAACCTGCTGTTCTCTAAACCCCGGAGTATAAACGTTAGTCATGTTACTTGCAATAACATCCATCCAGTTAGTAGTCGACTTTTGGGTATTCAGAGCCGTTATAAACGAATCATTCATTGCTGTTCTCCTTATTATTTTTACGTCCTTCCTGCTGTTGACGGCGGGAATTACTATAGCTTAACTCCGAGTATGGCAGATTTTGGTCATCAAATCTTTGTTTTAAGAAAGAAATATTATTTTTTAAATATTGTTCTACCGCTTTATCTCCCGGTATAAAGTTAGCGGCAAGGCTTCCGTCTTTATTCACTTTTATAATGACAGAAACATCTTTGTCAAAATCAATTCTGAACGGCTGATTTGTTTTCATAGATTCTGAAAGTTTATCCATCAGAACTGAGGATACCTGTACATTTTTTTGAACATTTTCCGAATTATTAACCATAGCATCGCTTATTTG
This sequence comes from Candidatus Gastranaerophilales bacterium, assembly GCA_944324305.1. Lineage (GTDB taxonomy): Bacteria > Cyanobacteriota > Vampirovibrionia > Gastranaerophilales > Gastranaerophilaceae > Stercorousia. The sequence continues at coordinate 158,467 of CALUVV010000007.1, read as the reverse complement.
GGAAGCAATACTTTTCATAGACATATCAGTATTTTGAACCAGATTAGCAAAGAAATTCGCGTCGCTGTCAGACATATTAATTACATCGTAATCTATAGTTGATGCTGAGTTAATAGTACTCATAAGGTCTTTGGTATTTAAAAGATTTTGAATATTTTGGGACAAAATTGACTGCCCTTCATTATGGTATTTATAATCTGTAAAATTTATACCGCCTTTATAAATATCATCAGGAACTATATCATCAGGATTTTGTAAATCTTTTGAAAGTTTATTTGCCTCTTTGTTAGTATCTTTTTCAGATGTTTTTTTATCGTCTTTTATTTCAGAGGTATCTTTTTCTTTTACTTCCTCTTTTTCTGAAGCTGTTTTCATCTCTTCATCAAAAGATTTCTCGGTTGTTTTAGAAGTACTGCTTGTTTTGGATTTTGATTGAGTTGAGCTTACATCCGACGTACTTGCTGCTGCAGCTGCTGAAGATGTACTGACATTCATTTTAATAACTACCTCCGTCTATCTCTTCTAACTTTTTGAGAATTTCCTCTTCTTCTTCGATTTTTTCCTGACTTTGTCTGAAAAATCGAGTGACACCGAGTTCCGAATACTGTTTCAGTTCTGCGGCTTTTTCTTCGGCGATGTAAGCTTCTCTGTGTTTTTCTTTGTGTTTTTCAAGAACCTTTACACCCTGCTCGAGTTTTATAAGTATTGCCTTTTCTTCGTCAAGTTTTTTTTGTGCTTCAATTCGTATTTCTTCAAGCTTCTCTGCTTTATCCCAAAGATGCTGTAAATACTTATCATAAGTTTCATACATCATAGGATCTGCCTGACGCATATTTTGTTTTGTCGTTCTGATTTCTTCTTCGTTTTTTCTTATGTTTTCTTCGGCAATATATACTGCCTGCTGAGCTTTTTGAACAATGTTAAGCTGTTCTTCTTTTTTACGAATTCTGAACTCAAGAACTTTTTGTAATCTGTACCTGAAAGGCATGTTATATCACTCTTTTGAGATAATTATGACTTATTTTCAGAGTGTTATAAACATCTATATGTATGATATTAATGATGTTATGCTAAAAGTCAATCTAATATGGTTACTCCTGTAGTCATACCGCGGTTGGTGTTTGACCTGTAATAACCTCTGTTAGTTCTGATATCGGTTGACTGGCCGTTTCCCATCATAGCACGTTCCGCCTCAAAATAATCCATATAAGCAGGATCCATTGCAGGAGTAAAGCCTGTAGGCATGCCTGTAAACTGATTTTTAAAATTTCCCCAGAGCGTATTTTGCCAGCCTGCCCCTGATGAGCCCGTAAAAATCGGCGGGCGGTAAGCGCTTTCTGCTGAATAATTTCCGTAATCTCCGTTATTATAAGCTTGATTATAAGTTTTGTAATTCTTTGCGGCACTTTTAAGAGTTGATAAACGTTCTTTTAAATCTCCAGTTTGAGAAGCTCCGAACAATTTTTGTTCTAGTCTTTCAATACGGCTTTTCGGAGTTTCATATTCATATGTTTGAAACAAAAGTTTGCGTTCCAGTTTGTCAAGACCCGAAAGTTGGTTTGCAACCATTTTTTCATTGTTATCCGACATACTTCTTCTGACATTGGTTTTATATATTACAGGCCGTCTGTAATAGTTGCCCGGGTAGCGATTATTGTAATATCTGTTATAATGATAAGGATTACGATTATAGTAATACCCGTTATTATAGTAATTATTATACCTTGGCGGTCTATAGTAGCCGTTGTTCATATAGCGGTAATTCGGTGAATAATAATAGCCGTTATTGTAATTCCCAAACCCGAATATATTTGATAAAATACCTGCCTGTGCAGAACCTGATAAAAGTAATAGAACTCCTGACAATAAAATTATTTTTTTCATTTAACCTCACCTCTGTAAAAGTGAGGTTAAACGAATAAGAAAAAATTAGCTATTGTCCCTTAAGGCAATCTGAGCAGACAATAATTAGTATGTCATTTCCCAATTGTCATTTAAAATTTTGCCGAAACAGCCGTAATCGCTTGACGTACTTTTTGAACAGTATGTATCAAACAGCTTATCTCTTTCATCATCTGATAAAGGAGCTGAAGTTCCATTATCATCCATTAATCCATTCTTATAAAAAGTAATTGTAAAAAGATCACGCCCTAGGATATTAGGACCTTTATTACCGTTTACATCCGCCATTATATAGCCCAAACGGTCACCGCTCTGAGAATAATGCAATCTTATCGATGCACCGCTGGCAAGAACATAAGAAGTCTGAACAGTATACGGAGAACCTAAACTTCCGCCGGTAAGTTTGCGGTACGATGTTTGCTCTATAAAGCAAGGAGTTAATGCGTTTTCACAGGTTTGAACTACCTTAAAATAATCTGCAACAAAGTTATTAAGCGAAGCTTGGGAAGTTAATCCCGCTTCAGCCAAATTCAAAGCGTTCTTATCGTTTTGGTACTGAACAAACGCCTGTGCCATTTCATTATAAACTTTATGCAGCTGAGTTACATAACTTTTACGCTGATAATTCTGCATTAAAGTCGGTACAGTCATGGCAGAAACTACACCGATAATTCCTAAAGTTACAAGTACTTCTGCCAGTGTAAATGCAGGTTTAGGAGCTGCTAAACTGCCCCCCCCCCGCAACTGCAGTGAATAAAACATTTTTTCATAAAGTGCTCCTTTCAAATTTCATTACATAAATCATTATAACATATTTGTTAAATCTTTGCACTTAATAAATAAATATGTTAAAAATTTATTATGAAAAAAAGAGTTATTGCATATTTACATACACATTGGGACAGAGAATGGTACAGGGAGTTTGAAGTTTTCAGGCTGAGACTTTTAAGGGTGTTTGATAACGTCCTTAATATGCTTGAAAAAAATGAAATCCCGTCTTTTTACTTTGACGGGCAGGTTTGTGCACTATTGGATTATCTTGAGATAAGACCTGAAAAAGAACAAATTATAAGAAAATTTATTGCCGAAAAAAAGTTATTTATTGGTCCTTTTTACACTCTTGTTGACGAATTTCTTACTGACAAAACAGTATTTGAGAAAAACCTTGAAATCGGATTAAAAATTTCAAGAGATTTCGGATGTACCGATTTTATAGGCTACCTTGCAGATACCTTCGGGCACAGCAAAAATATTCCGCAAATCCTTAAAAATTTCGGAATTGATAAATGTGTTGTATGGCGTGGATGCGGTGATATTCCCTCGGAATTTATGTTCAACGGCATTGATACCGTTAATCTTATCCGCGGATATTTTATGGATATATTTTCATCGCAAATGAGTATTGAACAGAAAGCCGAATGGCTTAAAACAAACCTTGACAAAATTGCAGCAAAGTCAAAAGATTATCTTTTGTTACCGATTGGCGCGGACCATCTGGGAGTTGAACCCGATATTGCTGAACAAATCAATAAAGTTAACTCACTGCTTGAAGATTACGAGATTAAATTATCAAATCCTTTTGAATACTTTGAACTTGTGAAAGACAATTTTAAGCAATTCGAATGGAATAATGAACTAAGAGATAACAGCTTAACATTTATCCTGCCCGGTTCATATTCAGCACGGATGAAGTTAAAACAATATAACGTAAAATGCACATACCTTCTTGAGCAGGCTGACAAATTACAAAAAAAATACGGGTCTGATTATGATGCTGTTATAGAATATGCATATAAGCTGTTACTTAAAAATCAGGCACATGACGGGATATGCGGCTGCTCAACAGATTTGGTGCACAGAGAAAATATCACCCGTTATGAAAAAATTATACAAATTGCAAATACAATTATTGAGGAACTAAGGCTTAAATATAATTTTAAAACTCCTGTAATGCAAAGCAAAGAACTTATTCCCGAATATAAAACTGTTTCAAAACATTTCGGGGTAGAAAATTCGCTGCTTTACGATACACAAAAAATTCCCGTAACAGAAGATTTTAGTGATATTTATACATTAAAGTATTCGCCTGCCGTAAGGTCAAACATAAACTTTGAGGTTAAAAACGGAAAAATCCGCATAGGGAATATTGATATGGAATTTGTCCGCTTTAAAGATGAAGGAGATACATATAACTTTGGAGCTGTTGAAGATGACAAAGGCGAAAAAGCCGAAGTTTATTCCTTCAAAAACAACATAATTAGAACAAGTTTTTTTGATATTCAGGTTGAGCCGTACGGTGAATTGATAAACTTTAAAATTGAATGGGATAACAAACTTAAAAACAGGTTATGGCAGGTAAAATTTAATCTTAAAAATCCCGTTACAGAAACATACTCAGAGGATTTAAACTCAATTATTAAAAGAGAATTTGATCCTGAATATAATATGAGAAAACACCTGCCAAAAGTCAGAGGTATTGAAGTCAAAACAAATTTTGCACCGATGCAAAGATATGTCGGCACACAGGGATTTGGCGTAATTACACAGGGACTTACAGAATACGAAGTTAAAGGAAAATCTCTGCTTATAACTCTTTTGCGAAGTACCGGTGTAATTTCAAATCCTAAAAATCCGTCGCGCTCAACTCCTGCAGGTCCGCCGATAGAAGTTCCTGAAGCTCAACAATCAGGGAAAAATTCAGCTGAATTCTCGGTAGGATTTTTTGAACCTGCGGAATATCAAAAATATATTGATATAGTATTTCCGCCTATGGTATAGGAACTTCAATCCCTGAACATATGTAAAAAAAAACCCTATCTTTCGATAGAGTTTGGAATTCTTTTAGTAATTCCTCGTGTGTGTAGAAGGTTAGTGTGTAGTAGGTAGTGTAAATAGTTAGTGTGTGTTAAATTTATATCTCGTGTTTATTTAATCTTGTTTATTGCTTACATATTAATAAAGTATTTTTTAAGTATATAATTGCTATATCATATTTATTTCTTTACATTTATTTACAAAGTTCTGTAAAGTTATGCAGTAAAGGTTCTTCAAACATTAAGTAACAAAAAATTGCCTGAAAATAACAACTTTATATTGAAATCTTTCCCGTACCTCCCTTAGTAATTATTATATACCCGATTTTTTATAAAATTAACACTATTTTTAGAAAAACATTTATAATTTTGCAAAAGCCCGAGCTAAGCGTCTTTACTTAATCTTAATTTGCAAACTATTGACCTTTTAAGAAAAAAGTATTCTAATAAAAAGAGGTTAGTCAGAAGGAAAGAGGTCGACATGAAAGAATTTATGCATACAAGATTAGACAACAGAAACTTTACGGATGAAGATATTAAAGGCTATATTAAAGAATATAATATCAAGTTTATAAAACTTCAGTTCGTGGATATAAACGGCCAGGTGAAAAACCTTTCTATTCCTTCCGAACACATCGAAAAAATTCTTGCAAATGAAATTATGCTTGACGGTTCATCAATTAAAGGCTTCAGAAGTATTGAAACTTCTGATATGTTCTTCTATCCTGATAAAAACAGCTTCCAAATATTACCTTGGAGAAATAAAGACGGAATTCAAGCTGCGCGCTTAATATGTGATATTTATAACGCCGACGGAACACCTTTTGAAGGCTGCCCGAGATGTAACCTTAAAAGGGTTATGAAAGAAGCCGAAAAAATGGGATTTTCAATGAATATAGGCCCTGAAGCGGAATTTTTCCTGTTTAATAAAGATAAAGACGGCAGTGTAACATTACAGACTTCAGACAGAGCCGGTTATTATGATGTGGGTCCTGATGATTTGGGAGAAGATGTACGTTCAGATATTGTTTTAACCTTACAGGAAATGGGATTTGACATAGAAGCCTCACATCATGAAGTTGCTGACGGGCAGCATGAAGTTGATTTCAGATACACTGATATTCTGAGTGCCGCAGATAATGTCGCAACATTCAAAATCGCAGTAAAAGCCATTGCCGCTAAACATAATCTGCATGCTACATTTATGCCGAAACCGATTTACGGGATTAACGGTTCCGGTATGCATTGTAATATCTCATTGTTTAAAGATGGTAAAAATGCTTTTTACGATGAAAAATCCGAGTACCAGCTTACTGATATAGCAAAATATTCAATAGGCGGAATGCTAAAACATGTTAAAAGTATTACGGCAATCCTAAATCCGACCGTAAACAGTTTTAAACGACTGGTTCCGGGGTATGAAGCTCCGGTATATCTTGCCTGGTCGCTGGCAAACAGGAGTGCTCTTTTAAGAGTTCCTGCAAAACGCGGAAACGCAACCCGTGTTGAACTCCGTTCACCTGACCCTGCCTGCAACCCGTATTTGGCATTTGCAGCAATTTTAGAAGCCTGCCTTGACGGCGTCAGAAATAAAATTGATCCGCCTGCTCCTGTTGAAAGCAATATTTATAAATTAACATCAAAAGAACGCAAAAAACAAAGAATAGATGCTCTTCCGGGAAGCCTTGCCGAAGCATTGGATTGCTTTGATAAATCGCTTGTTGCACGTGCAGCTTTAGGAGATCACATATTTAACGAATTTTTATCAGCGAAGAAAAAAGAATGGGATTCATTCAGAACATACGTTTCTCAATGGGAAATCGACAGGTATCTTGAAAGATATTAAAAAAGGCTCCTATGAGCCTTTTTTAATATGTCATCTCCCAATTATCATTAAGAATTTTCCCAAAGCAACCGCCAATATCTGAAACAGCAGTACATCTTGACTTATAAGAAGCTTCTCTTTCCTCTTCACTCATCGGAGCACTTTGTGCTCTGTCATCTATCAACCCGTTATTATAAATAAACATAAAAAATAAATCTCTTCCATGAATATTAGGTCCCTTTTGTCCGTTGATATCTACCATAATATTAAAAAGTTTATCTCCCACAGCAGCATAGTTAGGTCTGATTGATGCCCCATTTGCAAGTACAAATGAATTATTATTTTGCATAACATTATACGCTGAACCGTTTAATGACTTATATTCTGATGCAAAACAGCCTTTAAAGGTATCACAAGTTTGAACAACTCTAAAATATTTAGTAATAAAATTTGTAAATTCATCTTGCGAAGTTAAACCAGCTTCCTTAAGATTAAGAGCATTTCTATCTGTCTGATATTGTAAAATAGCCTGTGATAATTCATTATAAACTTTATGTAATTGGGTTACATAAGTTTTACGCTGGTGATTTTGCATCAAAGACGGTACGGTCATTGCAGAAACTACACCAATAATACCCAATGTTACAAGAACTTCGGCAAGAGTAAAAGCTTGAGCTGAGCTTAGATTGCGCCCCCCCCCCGACTGCTACGCAGGTAGACACCACAACACAATAATTGTGGTATTTCTAACACTCTGGCAGCTGTTTGATTGAAATGTTTAATCATTATCGCTCCTTTCGTTAAATTATCTTATTATGGGTCCAGCGGCTACGCTGGTGCTCCTTGCATTATTAACTATACTTATTTTAACGTATGTTATACAAATATTCAACTATTTCTTTCATAGAATATATATCTTTAACAACAAAAAAGTTTTTACCTGTTTTCTCTTTTACGTAAGAAAGGTTTTTGCCGTCAAGAAAATCTTCCGAATATGGTCTGAGCATTACGGAAGGAATAATCACAACATCAGTATCAATATCTTTAACGGTCCTTATTAAATCGTCTGTTGTTATTAAACCCGCAACGGTAATATCACGCCCCCAGTAATCGGACTTTACAGGATTTACGGTAACAGTAAGATTTTTTATTTTATTTAACTTATCCGCAATTTTATCAATTGCATATTTAGCGGCATAACCCGTTGCAAACGAAAGCTTTAACGGTTTGCTTAATTTTTTCGGAAGTTTTCTGGATTTAAAGTCATCAAGAAGCATCCTCAATGCACCTACCCCGTCTTCCAATTGATTAAAGCCGCCGTAATATTTTGCAGGCGGGATATCCTGTTCCGCAAGCAGAAAAAACTCATCCGAACAGCATACTCTTTTATATTTAGAAGCTATTTTAAGAGTTTCTTGCGCGCATTTTTTATCGACCTGTTTTAAATCCTCTGTACGGAATTGAGTTATACCTACAGGTACAATTGCAACTGATAATACAGTATTTTTAAGTTCAGCTAAATCAGAAAGCGTCCTTTCGAGTTCTGCACCGTCATTGTATCCGGGACATAAAACAATTTGAGCATGAAAAGGTATTCTATGCTTTCTGAACCATTGCAGATTTTGTAATGCTTTTCCTGCATTAGGATTTTTTAGCATTTTTACCCGAAGCTCGGGATTGGTAGTATGCACGGAAACATAAAACGGTCCCAAATGCATACGTTTTATACGTTCTTTATCTTTCTCAGAAAGATTAGTAAGAGTGATATAAGTTCCTTGAAGATACGACAGCCTGTAATCGTCATCCTTTACATAGAGAGTTTCTCTTAATCCTTTCGGCTGCTGGTCAACAAAGCAGAAAATACAGTGGTTTAAACAGGGTTTCACTCTGTCAAATACCGCACTTTCAAATATTATTCCCAAGTCCTCGTCATAATCCTTTTCAAGTTCAATAACTTCAACTTCGCCGTCAGTTTTTTTAATTTCTAAAGTTAAAAAATCCGTTTTACACAAAAAATTGTAATCAATCATATCAATCATCTTTGTGTCATCAACGGATAAAATTTCGTCACCCTGTTGAATTTCCAGTTCTTCCGCAATAGAGCCTTTAACAACTCCGCTAACAATTGCCGGCATTATCTTTCTCCAGTCCTTCAACAATAGTTATAAAATTCGAGTATTCGCAAAGAGCATTATCAAGAACAATTTTTTGATAAAAGTTTATACGGTTATATTCGTCATTTAAAATATTTTGAGCGTCGGTTTTAAACTGCATAGCAAGCGTTTTTAAAGAAAAGAATAATCTTTTTCGCTCTGCCGCATCAAGACAGTCTGAACAGCAGAGTTTAACTCTGGCATTTGAAAGGAATTGCAGCGGATTTTCGCTTAAATCCTCAAGAATTAAACGTTTTAACTCGGAAATACCCTTATTTGATATCTGATAATAAACTGATAGTTTACCTCCGCCTGACATATTTTTTCTTGAAGAAAGGCACTGTTTTTCTTCAAGACGCCGTAAAGCAGGTTTGATAGCCCCGAAACTCGGTTTAGTAAAAGGTGCAAAATTCTCATCTATACGCTTTTGTACTGCGTACATTGTCAAATCTCTTTTTTGCAGGACATATAAAATTAAGAGTTCAATCATACAGTAACAGTATCATAAATTGAACTCTTAATCAATTTTTTTAATAATTCATTTCCCAGTTATCATTTAAAATTTTTCCGAAACATCCGTGCCAAGCTCCGGAAACGGAATTTGTGCAGTCATCAAATTCTGCTTCCCGAATTTCTTTTTCAAAAGGCGGAAGCAATGATTTATCTGAAACTAACTCATCAATGCTGCCATTCGGATATAAAAACAGCAGAAATGCGTCCCTGCCAAGTATATTAGGGCCTTGTGCACCGTTTATATCAACAGATATTCTTATAATGTCTCCGGCATCAGAACTATAGGAGCCGTAAAACATTTCGACAGCAGCTCCGCTTGCGAGAGAAACGCAATTGCTGGAGCAGTTAAAACCAGAACTAACACCTGACATTTTTTTGTAAGACTGTGCAAAACATGGAGTTTGGGTATTTCCGCAATCCATGACAACTTTAAAGTACTTTTTTAAAAATTCTGCGCAAGCTTCATTAGAATTCAAACCGGCCTCTTTGATATTCAAAGCGTTTTTATCGGTCTGATACTGAAGTAAAGCTTGATTTAATTCATTATAAACTTTATGTAATTGCGTTACATAAGTTTTACGCTGATGATTTTGCATTAATGCCGGAACAGTCATTGCCGATACTACACCGATAATGCCTAAAGTTACAAGGACTTCTGCCAGTGTAAATGCAGGTTTAGGAGCTGCTAAACTGCCCCCCCCCCGACGATTGTAATTAATTGTTTCATAGTCGCTCCTTTCATTATTATTTATTATTATAAATTATTCTGATGCTTTTTGCAATATATTTGCATTCAGGAACGACTGAAGAAACACTGAAATTAAGATTAAACACATACCGATATAAAAAGATAAGCTTAACTCCTGTCCTTCGCCAAGAAATAATACTGCTATTAAAATTCCGTATATAGGTTCAAAATTACCGTATAAGCTTACGGTGAATGCGGAAAGTGTCCGCAGAACCTGAATATGAAGAATATATAACCCTATAGTGCAGAAAAAAGCCAGTATAAACAGATAAGTAAAATCCGTTAATGACGGTAATTCAAACCGAATTCCGCCAAATATCAGATATAACGGAAGAATTACAGTAAGAAAAGCAGCACCGCCCAGCAGCTCGTAAAATAACATACTTTTTGAACTTTTTTCCATACCGACAACTTTGTTAAAAATCGTATAAAATGCAATCATAGCAGCTGATATAACACCGAGTACAATACCTAATCTGTAATGGGTGTCTATATGAAAAATTAAGCTTATACCTGCCACCGCAATAAGGCTGCATAAAAAATTATTTTTAGAAAAAGGCTGTTTAAATATTAAAGGTTCAAAGATTGCAGTAAAAAATCCTTCCAGAGAATAACAAACAACACCTACAGCAACATTTGCATATTTAATACTTGCAAAAAAGAATAAAAAATGCAGTCCCAAAAGCACCCCAAGACTGCATATCTTTAAACAATCCTTTAAATCTTCTTTAGGAAGATTTTTGGAAATAAACAGCAAAATATAAAACATCAGGAAAGATAAAAGCATTCTATACCACACCAGCAGTACGGCATTTAATGAAATCAATTTACCCAAAATCCCTGTAAACGCAGCAAGAATTACGGAAATATGCAGTTTTACATACTCTCTCCTCAATTTGTTGTCCATAACAACATTATGAACATGTATTTTTATATACGGCAAATTAATTTATTTTTGAGCAAGTTCTTTATACATATTAAGATAAACAGCAGAACTTCTTCTCCAAGAAAAATCAGCTTCCATAGCAGTCTTTCTCATTGCATTAAAAGTATATTTATCCTGATAAACACCCAGTGAGCAATATATTGCCTGCATCATATCCCAGCCTGAATATCCCCAGAATTTAAACCCATTTGAATCTGCAAGCGGATATCCTGTAACCGTATCTTCAAGCCCGCCTGTCGCACGCACAACAGGTAAAGATCCGTAGCGCATTGCAATTAACTGGCTTAAACCGCAGGGTTCAAATTTAGAAGGCATCAGATAAAAATCGCTTCCCGCGTAAATTTGATTTGCAAGATCAGCGCGATAACCGATATAAGCCCGAATATTTGAGGAATTATTTGAAAGCCAGATAAGAAGATTTTCATAATCCTTATCACCGCTTCCCAAAAATATAAAGTCAGCATTTAAACTTTTCATTTCTCCCTCACACTGACGGATTAAGTCAATACCCTTTTGTCCCACAAGACGCGAAACCATAGCATACATGGGTCTTTCAGGATTATATTCAAGCCCGAATTCTTCACAAACCTTCTTCTTGTTCTCATCTTTATTTTTTAATGATTTAACATCATATTTTTTTACAATATTTTTGTCTGTTTTAGGATTAAAAACATCGTAATCAATTCCGTTTAATATTCCGACAAGCTTATGTTTATTCATACGCAAAGTATAATCCATACCCTCGCCGTACTCTCCGGTCAAAATTTCGTTAGCATAAGTCGGGGAAACTGCAACAACTTTATCCGAATAATTTATGGCACCCTTCATCCAGTTAACTTTTCCGTAATGTTCTACCCCCCATTCATTATAAACAATGTCTTTTCTCATATTGGCGAAATCAAGAACATCTTCAAACCAAACACCCTGATAAGCAAGATTATGAATTTCAAATACGCATTTTGTATTCTTCCAGAACTCGTCATATCTGTAATTACTGTGAAGATAAACAGGTATCATAGCAGTGTGCCAGTCATTTGCATGAATAACATCAGCTTTAAAGTTCAAAAGTTTTGCATATTCCATTGTCGCAAGCGAGAAGGCAATATATCTTTCATGTTCATATTTCGGGTCCAGCCATTTGGGGTAAACTTCTTTAAAACATGTGAAATACCAGTCATTATGAACAAAAAATACATTAATGTTTGTTCCTGGGAGTTTACACATAAAAAGTCTGAACTTATGTCCCATTCCGTTAAAAGTAAGCCAGAGAGCAGAATTTTCAAGTTCTTTAATACCCCATTTATTTGTGTCAATTAAGCCATGCAAAGGTGTAAAAACAGCAATTTCCGCATCCTTTTCAAGATACTTAGGTAAACTTCCAACTACATCGGCAAGCCCTCCTGCTTTTGAAAAAGGTGCTACTTCCGCTGCTGCAAATAATATTTTCATACTCCCTCGCTTCCCGAATTTGTATCTTCCTGAGATGCGGGAGCTTCCGCTAGTATACCCGCTTCTTCAAGAGTTACTTCATCATCTTCTACTGCTATATAATGGCTTGCATCTGTATCGAACGTAAAGTTAATACCGTACTTTTCAGCAATATATTTTGCATGGCTTATACAAATATCAGCTTTTTCATTTTCCTTTTTAAACATCATTACTTTATACATATTGTATTTAAAAAGCATAAGTAAATAATCGCTTGTTGTATTATTTTTTTCAAGTTGAATAAGCGAATTATTAACAATCCCAAACGCCACATCATACTTATCCTGCCTTAAATGAAGTTCGCTCATAATGTACCATGCAACATATAAAAGCGTTGTCATACCGTTATTATTGGTTGCTTTGATAATCTTGTAAATAATAGCGTCGGCTTTCTTGTAAGACCCGAGCTGCATATATGCATAACCTATCATCAAGTCTGCAAACAGTTCTAACTGATGAAGCCTGTTACGCTTTGCTGCCACTTTTGCTCTGTAAATATCTCCGGCAAAAGCCGTATAATCCCCGCTAAAGTTAAGGAAAGCATTAATAATATTTAAAATTACCGCACCGAAACGGTCATTATCTGAAATATTTTGAGAAAGCCCCGCAGCCTTTTTACCATGCAGCAAACTTTGCAGAGCAACAAATAAATCATATGACTGCGGAATACAATTTAAGTCACCTCGCAGAATTTTCAAAAATTCATCAACATTACCGACGAGCAGAAGCACGTTTGCAAGAGCAACATATCCCGCAGAATCAACGATTAAAGAACGAAAATCATCATCTGACATATAATCAGGTTTTAAGGTGCTTAAAGTCTGATTATTAATAATATTCAAAACCTTATAACCTATATCAAGACAATCTGCAAGCGCACCAATATTAAACAGAATTTGTATATGTATTACAGACATTAAAAAGAAATAACTGTTAAAGTTTGCATCAGACGGATTAAGCGACGATGGCGGAAGCAGCGACAAAACCTTATGAGTTAGTTCAAGAGCATGATTATAATTTCCAGCAATCAATGAACCGTTAATCATTTTGTTGCAGAGAAGAATAATCCTGTCAGCATCAGTTGATTTTTCCAGATTTCTCAGCGTAATCTCCGCAATATCTGAAGTTTTGTCAGGCACATAATCATATAAGTTATTTGAAATATCTTCGTATAAATGCAATTTATAATTTTCAATATTTTCAACCTGCTCTGGGTCGGTATTCTTATCAAGCAGCTCCAATATTTTGTTTGTACAATTCAAATAAGAGCTGAAATCTCCGAGTGATAGATTTATATCAGCAAGCTGCTCCCATTGAAGACGTTCATTGTCTTCGTCGCCTAAAAGACCGTATAAATAAGCTTTAACAGGACTGGGCATATCATCATTGAATACTTTTGCAAATAATTCTTCCGCAACTTCCTTAAGATATATTTTGCTTATAGTTGTAAGAAGATTATCTCTTAAAAGGTTGTAATTCGGGAAGTAAATACAATTATTATATTGATACATAAATCCCATATCAGATAATTTCTGAATAATTTCATCTTTGTTTTGATACCCCAGACTGTCTATTGTTCCCATGTCAATACGTGTTCCCAGAAGAACTGCGGATGTTAAAAACTTCATTGCCGCAGCATCATCCTGAAGAAGATTTAATCTTCTTGCAACAAGTTTATCAAGACTTGAAGGAATAATGATTGTCTTTGGATTAATCATTTCAATACTATCATCATCTGCCGCATAAACTCCTGATTCTATCAGATATTGTATTGCGATATCAATAAACAGGCTGCTTCCGCATGCATACTTGGCAACTCTTTGAAAATAGAAATTATTTAATATATTCCTGTAATATATTTTATTTTCTTCAATCAATTTTTCGAAAGATGTCGGCTTAAGAGATATTTCTGTATAATAAGGTTTACTCAACAAGAAATGGCAGTCCCTGTGTAAAGAAAATTCTTTATCATACGAGAGCAAAATACTTATATCAAGCTGTTCAAAAGCTTCAAAAAGATACCTTAAAACGTCATAAGAACTGGAATCAATCTTATCAAAATCTTCAATAAAGATTAAAGTCTTTGGAATTATTTGCAAAAGCGTAAGAAAAATATCAAAATAAATATATCGTGTATCTTCCGTATTATTATCAGCTCGTTTCTGCAAAGTAATCAAATCTTTAATCAAACCGTCAGGGTCAACAGATGCAAACATCGAAAAATCATTTTGGAAAAATAATTTTTGAGAAACAGTATATTCAAAAATCGCAGATACCAGATCTCTGAAAAATGAATATGGAGAGTATTTCATTTCATCATAGCAGGTAATTGATATTATGTTATTAAATTGTCCTGTCTGCGCTGCTGCGTTTAAAACTTTCAAGGTATACGGCTTATACATTTCGGCAGTTTTAATCGCAACAATTCCTTTGGGTACAGACTGAAATTTATTAAGAATATGGAACAATACATCAATGTTTTCCGTTCTGATAAATTCCGCATTTATCTCATCAAAATTAATAGTCTCGATATCATAAATTGCATCGGGATCTCCGGGAGAATCCAGATTATTTAAAGCTTCTCCGTCAAGTTTATCCTGTTCTATAAGCATATTTTGAACAAAATTAGGAATTTCAATTTCCTGATCATCATCTTCCTCAGGATACTCAACCTTGACAAACTCTCTCAAATCAACTTCATAAAACATAACCATTTCATCGTTAACCATTACGGAATTTAACGGTGAAATTTTGTAATCCGAACCGATAGCATCGCTTACATTATCATCGGTAAGCACCTGAAACGTATTAAGAATTTTATCTTCACGTTTTTTGGCATTCTGATTTAACAAACTTATATTAAACCCTGAATCAATATTATTAGGGTCATCTTCAATGTTTCTTTTAAGAAGAAACATGTTGCAGCGGACTGTAGCATTTTTTTTACTTGTAAGTTTACAATTCATTGCTGTTATAAGATTAAGCAATTCTATAGCTGCTTTGACGGCAGTTGCTGCAGAACTGTTAAACGTATAATCTTTATCACATCTTATAACATAAGTTTTACCCACCATCTGACGGCGTAAGCCTATTGATTTTGCATAATCATTAATAATTTTATCAAGATTAATCTTAAACTTATTCAAAAGCTTAGCAGAACCCAGATATGTTTTCATCTCGTCCATATTAGGAAAGTCAATTGTAAGCATAACGAAATCATCCGTATTAGATTCATTCATTATAACGCTTTTTTCGGTATCAAAGCCGCATTTTTTACATTTTTTGGTAAATGTCTGGTTTATCTTACCGCAGTTATGGCACTTAGTAATAATTACGTAGCCGCATTTTCTGCAAGTATTGCTTTCATTAATTGTCTTGCAGATTGGACACGCAAGTTTAAGCACCTTCTTACAGTTAGGGCAAACCATTGCTTTATCATCAATTTCTAAACCGCATTTTGGACATTCCATAGAAAAATTATACCACGCTAACGGTTTCCATACAAGGAAATTAACTCATCTAAAAAGAGTATTTAGTTGTATCTTATGCCCGCTTCCTTCATTCTTCCGATACATTCTTTAATTGTATCAACATCTTTAGTTAAAGCAACACGGAAATATCCTTCGCCGTATTTACCGTAACCGTTTCCGGGCGGAACTACTACATGTGCTTTTTCAAGCATAACTGTAACAAATTCTTCCGAAGTCATTCCTTTAGGAACAGGAAGCCATAAATAGAATGTTGCTTTAGAAGGTTTAACATCCCAGCCTAGTTCTCTGAAACCTTCTTCCGCAGCATCTCTGCGTTCCTGATACATTTTATTCAAATCTTCAATATATTTTGCATCAACATTAAATGCAGCAGCTGCAGCATCCTGAATTGCCTTAAAAGTACCCGAATCTATATTGTTTTTAATTGTACCCAGAGCTTTTACGGCGTCAGCATTACCACACACAAAGCCAACTCTCCAACCTGTCATATTGTAAGATTTTGAGTGGGAATAAAATTCTAAAGCTACATCTTTAGCGCCTTCTACCTGCAAAACAGACGGGGCTTTGTAACCGTCGAAAGTCATTTCAGAATATGCCATATCAGAGCATAACAAAATATCATATTTCTTACAGAAATCAACAGCTTTTTTATAGAAATCCAAATCTGCAACAGCACCTGTAGGATTATTAGGGTAATTCAAAAACATAATTTTTGATTTTTTCGCAATATCCCCGGGGATTTTGTCAAAATCGGGAAGATATCCGTTTTCTTCCAATAAAGGCATTTCATAAGGAGTTCCGCCTGCAAATATTGTTGCGTTGTGATAAACAGGATAACCGGGATCCGGAACAAGCGTATAATCGCCTTTATCTACAAATGCGAAGAAAACATGCGCAATAGCTTCTTTAGAACCTATATTTGCAAGCATTTCTTTATCAGGGTCAAGCTCGACACCGAAACGTTTTTTCATCCATTCACAAGCACCTTTTCTGAATTTTTCAGTTCCGTTATAAGGCGGATAATCATGATTTTTAGGATTATCAATAGCCTTGTGCATTTCCTCAACAACAGGAGCAAGCGTCGGAGTATCAGGGTCGCCTATACCTAAACTTATAATATCAACACCCTTAGCTTTTGCTTCGGCAATTTTTCTGTCAATTTCCGCAAATAAATAAGGCGGGATTTGTTCTAAACGTTCTGATACTTTCATGACTTCTCCTTCTTAATATTCTTTATTATCCTTTAATTTTATGCTATCATAAAAATAAAGGAAAAACAATGAGTATAATAGCAGACGACAATGATTTTCAACATAAAACAATTACCGAAAAAAAGAAAAATTCGGTAATAAAATGTGAATGTCTGGAAAATGATAAAAATTTTGAAAATTGTATCCGCCCGAAATCTTTTGATACATACATCGGTCAGTCTGCGCTGAAAGAAACTTTAAAAATCTCTATTGCAGCTGCAAAAAAACGAGAATTACCGCTTGATCATCTTTTGTTTTACGGACCGCCGGGGCTTGGGAAAACCACTCTTGCGGGGGTAATTGCAGAGCAAATGGGAGTTGATATAAAAATCACGTCTGCTCCCGCATTGGAACGTCCGAGAGATATTATCGGAATTCTGATGTCTTTAAAAGGCGGAGAAATACTTTTTATTGATGAAATTCACAGATTAAATAAAGTTGCGGAAGAAATTCTTTATCCTGCTATGGAAGATTTTTTTCTTGACATGACTACAGGAAAAAGCCAAACAGTAAAAACTCTCCGTGTGCCTCTTCCTAAATTTACATTAATAGGAGCAACCACTAAAGCAGGAGAATTATCAGGTCCTCTGCGTGATCGTTTCGGGATTATACACAGGCTCGAATTTTACACGGAAGATGAACTTGCACAGGTAATAACAAGAACTGCAGGAATTTTAAATATAGAAATTACCGAAGAAGGCGCACACGCAATTGCGAAACGTTCAAGAGGAACTCCGCGTATTGCAAACAGACTTGTTAAGCGGGTATCGGATTACGCTCTTGTGAAACATGACGGAAAAATTACCGAAGAAGTTGCGAATAAATCATTAGACATTTTAAAAATAGATAACTACGGGCTGGATAATACTGACAGAAGCCTTTTGCGGTTAATTATAGAAAAATACGACGGCGGCCCCGTAGGGATTGAAACAATTGCGGCTGCTATCGGCGAAGATGTAAGAACAATTGAAGATGTATGCGAGCCGTTCCTTTTACAGGCGGGATTGCTTCAACGCACACCGCGGGGAAGAAAAGTTTCCCCCGCAACGTACAGACATCTCGGATATAAAAATATTAATAACAATGAACAGCAAAGTTTGTTTTAATAATTCATCTCCCAGCCGTCATTTAAGATTTTTCCGAAACACCCCCACCAATATGAACCTGATGTCCCGTTAACACAATATTTTTCATAGATTTCTTCTCTTTTTTCTTTTGTTAAAGGCGCAGCTAAAGTACCATCGGCTTCAGAGCCGTCACTTTCATCAATTATTCCGTTTTTATAAATTAAAAGAGGAAACGTATCGCGTCCTACAATATTTGGACCTTTTTGACCGTTAATATCAACAAAGAAAGATACATTGCCATTTGTACGTCCTGAAACAGATATTGAAGAACCGCTTGCGAGTACAAATTTACGTGCGTCATTAGAAAATACAGCTCCTTTAGACGCCCCATTCATCAATTTATATTCATCAGCAAAACAAGGTGAATAATCCGTTCCGCAATCATTTACAACTTTAAAATAAGTTTTAACCCAATTGACCGCGGCTTCGGTAGAAGTTAATCCAGCCTCTTTTAAATCTATAGCATTTTTATCGGTAATATACTGAAGCGCCGCCTGCTGAGCTTCATTATAAACTTTGTGCAACTGAACAACATAGGTTTTTCTCTGGTGATTTTGCATCAAAGTCGGCACTGTCATAGCAGAAACTACACCTATAATACCTAAAGTTACAAGAACCTCTGCAAGGGTAAACGCAGGTTTAATAGCTGCTAACCCCCCCCCCGACTTACTCTGGCAGCTGTTTGATTGAAATATTCTATCATAATCGCTCCTTTCTTACTTATATCAGTTTGCGGGTCCAGCGGCTACGCTGGCTCCTTTCAATGAAAAACGTTTATAACATTTTTTATTATAAACGTTTTTCATATTTTTTTCAAGATTTTACTAATAAGTCATTTCCCAGTTATCATTCAGAATTTTTCCAAAACAACCGTCTATCTCAATACCCTTTTCACAGTTTTCTTCAAAAAGTTTTTCCCTGTATTCATTTGTTAACGGAGCAGTTATATCTGCATTAGCTCCATTCGTATCATCAATGTATCCATTATTGTATACATAAAACCAAAATATATCTCGACCTGCAACATTAGGACCTTTTTGCCCGTTAATATCAATTCCTATATTCATTATTCTTCCACCTGCGATATCAGCAAACATCGGTCTGATTGCCGCTCCGCTTGCAAGGACAAAAGATTTATAATTTTTGTCATAAGTAGTTAAAACATCTCCTGTTAAAGATTTATACTCAGACGCAAAACAATTGTCCATTGTGTCACACTCTTGTACAACCTTAAAGTAGTTTCTTATAAAAGAATGTATTGAATTATTATCTCTAAGCCCCGCTTCTTTTAAGTTTAATGCGTTATTGTCATTTTGATATTGAACAAACGCCTGCGACATCTCATTATAAACTTTATGAAGCTGTGTTACATAAGTTTTACGCTGATGATTTTGCATCAAAGCAGGTACTGTCATCGCGGAAACTACACCTATAATTCCTAAAGTTACAAGAACCTCTGCAAGGGTAAAACCCAAGCGTGCCGCTTGACCCGACACTAATGTTTTAGATAAACTTTCAAAACTCCCTCTAGAAGCTAAGAATCGCCCCCCCCCCGAGTTGCAAATTTAAATAAATTTTTCATAATGGCTCCTTTCATACTATAACATGTTAAATTATAACAAGTTTTTATAACATTTTCAATATAGCAGAACCAAAGAGCAGCACACCGATTACGATTGCAACTACAGAAGCAAACATTACAGCACCTGCAGAAATATCTTTCGCCATTCCTACAAGCCTTGAATATCTGTTATGAAAAACAGCATCTAATGAAAATTCCACTGCCGAATTAATCATTTCCGTAACAATTACAAAACCTATTGTCAACAGGAGTATGCACATTCTTGCCAGACTGAAATCAAGCAAAAAAGCCAGTGCCAGAGCCGCCATTGCTATACAAAAATGTACTCTTATATTTACTTCAGACTTTAAGACAAGACGCATACCCTTTCTTGCGTTTTTAAATGTGTTTGAAAAACCCTGCTGTTTAAATTTTGTCATATCCCTATACTTTCCAGTGCTTTATTTTGTAAATCTATAACAAAATTATAATCTTCTTCAGTTTGGTGGTCAAATCCGAGTAAATGCAAAATTCCGTGGCTGATTAAAAAAGCCAGTTCATATTCTTTTGTAACGCCCTTTTTATCGGCTTCCTCAATAACTTTATCAAGTGCAATAATCACTTCGCCGAGATTAATTTCACCGTCAAAAACAAATTTGTCACCACTATCGGCAAAGATTGCAAAAGTTATAATATCCGCGGGATAATCTTTATTTCGATATTCTTTGTTAATTTCATGTGTTTTAACACTGTCACAGTATAAAAAGTCAAATGATACCGTATTATAATCAAATTCATTCAGACATGAAGCCTTATAAACATTTTCCAAAGACAAATAGTACTTCAATATTTTTTTAGCAGTATCAATATATTTTTTTTCATCAAGTTCCCAATTCCCGTATATATTTTCGCTAAAAATATTAAATTTAGTCATTTTTATCCTCTTTAGGCGGATTTTTATCACCTTCAAGCTGTTTTATTTTATTTTCCAAATCTTCATCCAGAAGTTTAGCGGGCATATTAATTTTTTGTTTTTGTAGTTCTTCTGCCAGATTCTCCTGATATTTAATTCTGTTATGCTGCATTCCGCGCAAAATACGCGAGAACGTAGATGCAATTGTTTTTATATCTTTTAAAGTAAGAGGGCTGTCTGAAAGCTGACCGTCGTTCAATCTTTCAACAATAATTTTGTTAATCATTCCCTCAATTTCTTCAGGCGTAGGATTTTTTAGAGAACGAACCGCAGATTCAACCGCATCCGCAATCATTAATATGGCGGTTTCCTTTGTATTCGGTTTAGGTCCCGCATATCTGAACTGTTCTTCTTTAACATTTTCGGCACCTTCTTCCTTAACTGCCTGATTATAGAAATAACTGGCAAGCCCTTCTCCATGGTGCTGTGTAATAAAATTCTGGATTACCTGAGGAAGTTTATACTCTCTTGCTATTTCAATACCATCCTTCGGATGCGCGGTAATAATCATTTTACTTATACGCGGAGTGAATTTATTATGAGGGTTTTCTATCAAAAAGTATGATTGGTTTTCAACAAAAAACAACGGACGTTTTAATTTTCCGATATCATGGTATAAAGCACCCACTCTTGCGAGGATAGGATCAGCACCTATAGCTTCCGCGGCAGCTTCACATAAATTCGATACCATTAAACTGTGGTGATAAGTTCCGGGGGCATCCATCTGCAGTCTTTTTAAAAGTTTCTGGTTATGGTCGCCGAGTTCTGCAAGACCGTAAGGTGTAATTATTTTAAACATACTCTCGAATAAAGGCATTAAGCCCGAAGCTATAACGGCACTGAAAATACCGTTTAGCAAGACAAATAAACAATCCTTTAATATTAATACATTATCAACGTCAATAAGGCATTTTTCGAGTATATAAATACTTAAAACAAGAATTAAACCTGCAATACCGATATTAAATCCTGCTTTAATAACATCAACACGTTCGGCATACCTGATTTGTGACATCAAAACAGTGGAAAGTATACTCAAAAGAATAAAAGCAACCAGATATTGAATATTATACTGATACCCTACAGACATTACCGAAAGAAGAATAACAGCTGCAATAAATGCAACTCTCGGCTTAGTAAAAATTGACATTAAGATTAAAAAAGCGGGAACAGGGATTACATAAGGGGAAAAGCCTGTAGGAAGCACTACCCCGATAAACGCAATCAATAACGACAAAAACGCTGTTATTGAGAGAAATCTCGGTTCCATATAATCTTTCTCAAAAAATTTCATATAACAAAGGAACAGAAAAGTTCCTATAAATACAATTATATAAATAGCGGCAAGCCCCTGCCAGTTAAGTTCGTATACATTATATCCTGCCTGACGCAGGGCATCTCTTTTCAGCCTTGTAACAGGTTCGCCTTCAAAGAGGATTTTATCGCCTTTTTGGAAAATAACTTCATAGGGCTTAACTGAATTTTGCGCATTTTTTCTTGCGATTTCGGTTGCAAATTCGTCAACAACAAGATTTGGAACAATAACCTGTTCCAAAACGGCTTTTATAACGGAAACCTGACGTTTGGAGACATTTGAAACAAGATTATTCAATATAATTTTATCAATATTATCTTTTTCGTAATCCTTTTCCGTTATTCCCGCACGCAAAATATTCGACAGAGTTAAATTGGATTTGTCAAAGACTTCATGAAGGCTGTTGTCATCCGCTTTCAAAAGGAAATTTATAATGAAATCTTTTTTTGAATTATCCGACAAATCAAATAATATTCCGATTTCTTCTTTTTTTATAGTCTCATCAACATCTTTTTTCCGAATTTGCATTATTGAAGACTGAAGGGTTTGAAGATTGCTTTTTATAAAATCATCTTCTGCCGGAGCCATAACAGGTTCAACTTTTTGAGAAACCTCTTTTTTATGCTGTTCGGTACGTTTTACATCTTCTACAGTTAAAGTTTTTTGCGCGATAATATCACGTTTACTTATGCCGTTTTCAATAATATTCTGAAAAAAGAAGTTCTGAGAAGCTATAACTGCAGTCATTAAAACAGTAAACCCTATAAAAGCCGAAACTTTTACCGCCTGTGCCGAAGTAAAAAATTCTCTCAGCTTAGAAACAAATTCAATTTTTGCCATATATATAAATTTCCTATTTTTAATTAATCTTTTTATATATTATAACTTCCTAATTTTTTTTCAAGTCTTGAAGTTTTAAGCGTCTTTGAATATCTTCCAAAAGTTTTCTGTTAATTGACAAAAGCTCTGCAACAACCGCAATAACGGCTATTTGAACGCCCGTAATAATTAAAATTGCAGATAATATTAAAGATTGAATATGTCCGGCACCGCTTTCAAAAATAAAAAACCATAAAAATCTCAGCCCGACAAGAAAACCGCCCGCCAGAAACAGGCCGGCAAGGATTGCAAAAAAGCGAAAAGGCCTGTATATAATAAACATTCTAATCATAGTAAACATAGAGCGTCTTACATAATCAAATATATTTTTTACAAGTTTGGATTTTCTTAAATCAGGGTTAACGTTTATCGGAACGCATTTGAGCTCCAACCCCTTAGCCCTTGCCTGAATAATTGTATCAAGCGTATACGTATAATTATCAAAAACATTCAGCTGTATAGCCGCATTTCTTGAAAAAGCCCTGAAGCCGCTCGGGGCATCCTGAACATCAGTTGAGCTTATAATACGCATTACGAGAGAACCAAGCTTTTGAAGAAGCTTTTTGAGCAGAGAAAAATGCTCAATCTTTGATACGGGGCGAGAACCTATTATTATATCAGCATCCCCGTCCAATATGGGTTTTACAAGTTTTTCTATATCATCCGCACAATACTGATTGTCAGCATCAGTATTTACTATAATATCCGCCCCCATTGCAAGAGCTTCATTTATTCCCGCAACAAAAGCCTTAGCAAGGCCGCAGTTATGAGGCATGTTTACGAAATGTTTTACCCCGTATTTCATTGCTGTTTCAACTGTTCTGTCCGTAGAACCGTCATTGATAATTAAAACTTCAATTTCATCAATACCTTCGATTTTTTCCGGCAATGCCTGAAGCGTAACAGGTAATGAACTTTCCTCGTTGTAACAGGGTATTTGAATAACTAATTTCATAACTTTCCTCTTTTAAATTTTTCTTTTTATTATATAATTAAAGAGGGATTTTGACAATCGTGAAAAAATACGCTGGGATATTTGTAATAGTTATTCTTGGGATAATTTTAAGGCTTATTTTTATTGATAAGCCCGACGGGTTATGGAACGATGAATATGTCAGCTGGATGATTGCGGCAGCACCGTTTAATAACGGTTTTATCAGTGCGGTTAAATCACAATGCCACATGCCGTTTTATTATTTATATTTAAAATTTTTTATGACGCTTTTCGGGCAGAGCGACCTGTTATTAAGACTTACGTCTGTATTCGCCGGAATTCTGTCAATTATTGCAATGTATTTTACAGGTAAAGAAAAAGATGAAAAAACAGGTTTGGTATGTGCTTCCCTGACTGCAATAAGTTCTTTTCTTATATATTATTCGCAGGAAGTTCGGTTATATTCAGTATTATTTTTATTCTCTGCATTGAGTTTATTGTACACACTCAGATGTATTAAAAATCCTGTTAAAAAAAACTTTGTGCTTTGTGCATTATTTAATTTTTTAATCCTCTTTACTCATACAATAGGCTTTGTATTTGTATTCTTTAATCTGATATTTTTAAGTATTAATCTTTATAATCAATTTAAAAAAGTTATAATAACCGTCTGGCTAACAATATTTGCAGGCGGTATTATTTTAAGTCCGCTTATTTTAAAAATTCTTACTACTCAATCATTTTCACAGTGGTGGGGACATTTTTCAATTTCAAAATTGGGATTTTTATTTACGGATTACTTCTCGCCTGTGCTTACAAACCTTACAAATGCGCCCGACAAATTTTTATACGCACCGAAGCTTGCTTTCTTTATGCTTGTTCCGACGCTTATTGCAGCAGGGTGTATTATAAAATCTCTGATAAAAAATAAGTTAAATATTGAACTATTTGCGGTTTTCGCAGGAACCGTACTTGTTCTTATAACTGCGTCATTAACAGGAAAACTTGTATTTATAACAAAATATTCTATCGAAATATATCCGATATTAATATTTTTGGCATGCAGCGGATTAACCTCAATAAATAATAAAATAATTAAAAACACTTTAATTATTATTTATTGTTTGATTTCCGTGGGTTATATAATCCTTCACCCTTATTCGGCACCTAAAATGCGCCGCGCCGAAGGACATAAAATAATGACGGATATTCTTACCAGAATGGATTTGAAGAAAGATGACATAATCCTTCTTGAATATTATCCTCAAACCCGTTTTCAAAAATATTTTGATTTTTCACCATACAGGGTGGTAGAAATACATAAAGGAAATTTTCCCATGTATCTTTCACCCGCACAAACCTATGAAGATGCTTACAAAAACGGAAAAACAATTTATAAATCAGTTTTTTCTTCAAACCGAAATACATATTTTGAAGGCATGCTTAACAATCAAATATTTAATCAGCTGAAAAACGGTCAAAGTGTTGTAATGGTAGTATTAAACAGTGTTTCATTCTATTCCCCTCAAAGCATGGAAAAAATTACATCGGATGAAAACTTGTATAATAAAGAACCGTTACTGTTTTTAGTTTTCTCATATGTTAAAAATCAAACTTTTGCAGAAATGCTGGAAAAGCTTGCAATAGTGAAGTTTGAGCAGAAAGGTAATTGGACATTGATTAAATTCACAAAACTTAACAATAATAAAGAAAACTAGCAATTTTTATCATGTTTGAACCTCTATATATATAGAAGGTTTCATCGTTGTAGGAAGATTAGAAATGAACGTAGACAAGGTTAATTTAAATATCAACAATAATGCGTACTGCGCACAACGAAAAGTCAACAACAACCTTAATACAAATTATTTAGGGTTTACCGGCAGTATACCGCAATCAGTTATAGAAAAAGAAATTAATGCATTAAACCCTAAAATGTTAAAATGGATAAATAAGTTAAAAAATCATATCGGAGAGTTTCAGGATATTTGTATTAACGCTTTCGGAACAGGTTTGTTAGCACCTTTATTCATCAAGTTTAATCCTCTTTCTGACACCGATGAAGATACCAGAACTTATTCGGCATGGAGACAGCCGCTTTCTGCAGTCCTGGCAATTGCAACGCAAGGATTGGTAACAGTCCCGATTACAAGTAAAATTAATTCTATGGCTAATGAAGGTTCAATGAATCTTGAATGTAACAAAACTCCTTTCAGAGACAGTGATTATGTTGTCAAGCTTATAAAAAAACTGAACCCCGGATTGAGTAAAAAGCAGCTTGAAGAAAAAGCCGAAGAAATCGTAAAAGAACAGCATAAAAATATGTTGAACTCTTTAAGAAAGGATAATACGGTTTATTATAATATAAAAGGCGAAGCTGAACCTCAAAAAATGGCACCGGATAAATTTACTGACCTGTTAAACAGAACAGTTGATGACATGATTAAAGATGAAGAAAAACAACTCAAACGCTGTCAAGATGAAAAATTAACAAAAAGAATTGAACGAAGTGAATTCTTTAGAAATAATTATGATACTTCAAAAAATCTGTTAAATGAAATGGAAGCTAAAATTAACGGGACGGATAATGTTAATGATATCAGCAATTTCCTTAAATCAAAATATAAATCACTTAAACATAACAAAGCTGATCAGCATCTTTTAAATATAGTTTCCGAAACAAGAGTTCTTGCTTCTGCCGGAAAAGATGAAATGCTTAAAAAAGTTCAGAAAATGCAAGGCCACGTTGAAAAATACAAAAACTTTACATCAAAAGAGCAGGTAATCGAAGCAGTAAAAGCAAGTGTTTCAGATAGAATAAGCTCGCATAATGAAGCTATAGAATTTTTAAATAAAATTAAACAAGCTATTAAAGAAAATAAAACAGTCAGCGAAATTGAAGAAATGTTTGCTAAGCAAATTAAAGAAGCAAAGAAAACAAATAAAGAATTCAGATTAGCCGATAAAATTTTCTCGGAAGAAGTTGCAGGCAAACTCAAAGCCCTGACAAAAAGCCATATTGAAGGTGTTAAACGTATCGCAACACTTGCAGGAGCACTGGCTGTACTGCCCGTAAGCTGTGCATTACTTAACTGGGTTTATCCGAGATTTATGGATGCGGTATTCCCCAACCTTTCAAGCAAAAAACATAATAACGTATCAAAAGAACTGGTTAACGAAGCAACCAAGAACAGCGAGGTGAAATAATGACTATTCTCGCAGTTAATTCATTAAACACAAATAAAAATAACAATGTTGCCTTCGGTGCAGGGAAAGAAAAAGAACATAATAAAACCGCACAAACAATTTCAAAAGCAGCAACCTTAGCAGGAGCTGCCGCTCTCGGAGTTGTCGGATACAAAAAGAATTGGGCGCAAAAGACAATTAAATGGCTTTCTGAATGTAAACCGATGAAAAATAAAGTGTTCCCGAACTATGAAAAAGATAACGCAAAATTTATGTCTATGATCGGGGTTACATCAATTGTACTTAAAGACGGTTTAGGCTGTTATTTCTATGTAAAACAAAGTTTGAACAACGATAAAATTCCTGAAGATAAACGTAAATTCGTTGCGGCTCTGGATTTAGCCAACGGCGGTTTAATGATTGCAATGCAGCTGTTAATGTTCTTTACAATATCAAATAAAAAAGTTCAGGAAAAAATATTTAATAAGCTGTTCGGCAAAAACTTTACAAGAGCCGCCGATAAAGCACTTCAGGCAAAACTTAATAAAATTGATAAACTCAAAGGAATGTCCGGTAAAGATTTCCATATTGCCAGAGAAGCCGACAAAAAAGGTCTTAAAAACGCATTCGGTTATTTAATATCTCTTGCAGCAGCCACCTTAATCGCAAAACGTATTATAGTACCGTTCATTGCAACTCCTCTGGCTGACAAAACAAAAGCCTGGATGTCAAGAAATGACAAACCTGTTGAAATTCATAAGGATACAAAAAATACTTATGACACTTCAAAGCCGGCAGCAAACAAAACAGAAGATAAAACAACACAATTTGCCGGAACGCCGCAGGAAAAACACTCGACAAATCTTCTTGAAGAAGCAAAAAATCAAATCAATAAATAATAACAAAAAATGCAGTTATTTGAATAACTGCATTTTTTATATCTTAATAAGTCATTTCCCAATTGTCATTTAAAATTTTTCCGAAGCAGCCCCAGCCCGAAACCAGTCCCCTTCCCTGGCAGGCGCTTGTATAAATGCTATTGCGTTCATCTTCGGTTAACGGAGCAGTCCCGTCGTTAAAATCATCTAAAATACCGTTTTTATATACTGCAATAAAAAACAAATCACGTCCCAAAATATTTGGTCCTTGCTTACCGTTAATATCTATTCCAACCTGCCCGATTTTATCACCCTCTGCGTTTAAAAGAAAACGAATTGAAGAACCGCTTGCCAGCACGTAAGAAGTTCCGTTAGAAAAACTAACGCTGCCGCCGTTCAATGTTCTATAATTATCACTAAAACAAGGCGTCAAAGAATTATCACACTTTTGAACAGTCTTAAAATAATCCGAAACAAAAGTATTAAAGCTCCCCGCTTCAGTAAGATTAACAGCGTTTTTATCTGTCTGATATTGCAAAAGTGCCTGTGAAAGCTCATTATAAACTTTATGTAATTGAACAACATAAGTTTTTCTCTGATGATTTTGCATCAAACTTGGCACCGTCATGGCTGACACAACACCAATGATACCTAAAGTTACTAAAACCTCAGCTAAAGTAAATGCACGTTTGGGAGCTACAGAATCGCCCCCCCCCCGAAAATCTCGGGTTCATGTCCAATTTCGAATTTTTTCATATTTGCTCCTTATATTATTAAAACGGTTTTGTCTGGTTTAATTTTAGTCTTAAATCTCTAAATCTTGAAATATCTTCCTGAGTTCTTCCCGATTCCTGGAACACAGCTTGAGATGACGGGTGAACCATAAGAACATAATCCATATGAATTTCCAAAAAGTTATATTTTCTCGGAGATTGGTTTGAATTTCTCGGATAAATTTCGGCATTTGTTACAGCCAGAAATCTGCGTTCTTTATCATTCAATAAATCAGTGAGTTCTCTGTTAGTGTTAGTGTATTTTGAAACATGCACAACGCCTTTAATATCATGATCTGCCGTTAAAATACTAACTTCTATAGGTACTGTATCAATATTTTTTGCCATTTTTTTATCCTCTTTGCCGGTTTTATCTGACTTTTACGTTCCCGTCGGAGACTTTGTCTCCGTTTTCTCCTCTTTTACTTATAATACTATATTTTAAAAGAATTGTCCATTTTGTTAAATTTTGTCAATACTTCCTTTTGTTCTGCCGCCGTATGCCTCGTGCACATCAACTACGGAAATAAACGCACGGGGGTCAATATTTTTTATAATCTCTTTCATTCTTGCCATTTCAAGTCTTGAAACAACGCAATAAATCAACGTTTTCTCCGTGCCTGAATATGCACCGACCCCTTTTAAATAAGTAACACCTATATCAAGTTTTTCTAAAAGTTCTTGTCCGATTTCATAAGCTTTATCACTAATAATCCTGATTGATTTCGCCGAATTTAAACCTTCAAGCACTACATCTATAACTCTAAAAGCTATAAAATAAGTAAGAACAGCATACATAGCTTTATTCCAGCCAAAAACAAAACCTGCGGCACTGTAAATAAACACATTGAAAAGCATAATCCATTCGCCGACAGAAAATCCGAATTTTTTAGACAGGACAAGTGACATAATTTCCGTTCCGTCAAGCGAACCTTCGTTTTTGAGCACAAGCCCGACACCCGCACCGAGAATTATACCACCGAAAACTGTTGATAAAAGCAAATCATGAGTTGAAGGCAGGTGGTAAGTTGTAAAAACATTTAATGCCAGAGCCAGCATTCCTATGGCATAAAATGTTTGAAGTACAAATTTCTTACCGATTTTATTAAAAGCGAGAAAGAAAAAAGGAATATTAATTACAAAAATTAATAAACCTAAATTAATTTTCGTAAGGTAGCTTAAAATTATAGAAATCCCGACAATCCCGCCGTCAATAATATTATTCGGGACAAGAAAAACTTCAAGAGCAAAAGCGGCAACAAAAGGACCGACTGTTAAAAAAAACATTTTATTTAATATTGAAAGTAAAAGCTCTTTTTTTGTTAATTTTCTTTCCGGCATAATTAAACCTTACCTGCATCATCTTTTGATGTTTTTTTTATTGTCATAAAATTATTTATTTTGAAAATAGTTTTCTTATCATCTTCGGCTTTTTCTTTATAACCAAGAATATTTTCCAAATCAGATTTAAGAGTAACCAAATCTTCGTATTTTTTCAGGCTGCCGTCTATTGCAACGGAAACATCGCCGGTTTCCTCAGAAACAACAAGACAGGCTGCATCACTGTTTTCGGTCATACCTATTGCGGCTCTGTGTCTTGTACCGTATTTCCAGCTTAACTTCGGATCTTCGGTCAAAGGCAGGAGCACGCCTGCGGAAATAATTCTGTCTCCGTTTATTACGACAGCACCGTCATGCAGCGGTGTGTTCGGGTGGAATATAGTTAAGATTAACTCGGTTGATAAATCAGCATTAAGTTTTGTGCCAACATCATAATATGTATTTCTCAAATCACTCTGGAAAACAATCAAAGCACCTGTATGAGATTTAGATAAATACTTAACGCTTTCAATAAGTTCTTTTACAACATCAATTTTTTGATTTTTTGATTTATCATTATTAGAATTAAAAATGCGCGTTACAAAATCAACCTGTCCCAAAAAGCCCAAAAATCTCCTTAATTCAGGCTGGAAAATAACAATTAAGCTTAAAGAAACAAGAGTGACAATAGATTTCAAAAACATTCCGATAATTTTAAGATCAATTCTCAAAAGGACTTCGCTTAATACCCACACGCAAACAAGGATTAAAAGGCCTTTTACGAATTTTTCGGAAGAAGTATTTTTGATAAACTTTTTATATACAAACAATAAAAGCCCTGCCAGAAATACAATCTGAATAAAATCTGACCAATTAAAAGTCAATTCCAAAGTTCCGATATATTTTAAGATGTAATCAAAAATACCATTTATCATTTTCTTAACCTGTGAGGGATTTCATCATGTGCTGTTAAATCTTCCAAAGTTTCTCTTTTTATTATAATATCAGATTGAGAATTATTTACAAGTACCATAGCAGGTTTTTGAACGCGATTATAATTTGAAGCCATAGAGTAATTGTAAGCCCCGGTGTTATAAACACAGAGAATATCACCTTCTTCAAGCTGAGGAAGTTTTATATTTTTTATTAAAATATCACCTGACTCGCAAAATCTGCCCGCAATCGTAACATCCTGAAGAGGTTCAAAATCGGGTTTGTTTGCAATTTCGGCATAATACTCAGCCTGATACATAGAAGGCCGCGGATTATCTGCCATTCCTCCGTCAACCGCAAAATAAGCCTTTCCTTTAGGGACCTGCTTTGAGCTTCCGACAGTATATAAAGTTACACCGGCTGTAGATATTATACTTCTGCCGGGTTCTATAAATAAAGCCGGAGGCTCGATATTGTATTTTTCAACACATTCATTTAACCTGTTTATAATAATTTCTGCAATTGTAAAAGTCGAAGGGGGACAATCACTGTCAGTGTATTTAACACCTAGCCCGCCGCCTGCGTTTATTTCATTCAGCTTTAATCCGAATTTTTTATCAAGCCTTGCTATTTCTTTAACAAGAATTTCAATTTCATCTCCGTAAATTGAAGTTTCAAAGATTTGTGAACCGATATGGGCATGAAGCCCGTGGAGCTTTAAGTTTGTAAAATCATTTAAAATAAGTTCGACGGCTTCATCTATCTGTGTTAAATCAAACCCGAATTTAGAATCCAAATGTCCTGTCTGAATATATTCATGAGTATGGCATTCTATGCCGGGGGTTATTCTCAGCAGTATATCAGCAGTTTTATTATAGGATTTGGCAATTTCATTTAACAGAGACAGTTCAAAAAAGTTATCAACAGAAATTCTGCCGACACCGAGTTTCAAAGCAAGAGACAGTTCGTCATAAGACTTATTATTTCCGTTAAACAAGACTTTTGACATATCTGCGCCAGCTTTATGAACAGTATAAATTTCACCTGCGGAAACAACATCAAAGCCGAAACCTTCACTTGCAGCAATTGCAGAAGTTGCCATAGAACAAAGAGCTTTTGAGGCAAACATAAAATTAACTTTGCTGTATGTTTTGAATGCGTTTTTATAATCTTGGCAGACAGCTCGAATTGTTTCTTCATCAAGAACATATAAAGGAGTACCATACTTTTCGGCTAATTCAACCAAATCACATCCGCCGATTTCAAGATTGCCGGCCTGATTTATTTTTGTAGTAATCGGTTTCAAACTCTGATTTGTACTGTTCATTGATGCTCCTTACTTCTTATATTATCAGAATAACACAAGTTCATTTAAATTAAAATAGTAGGAATAATGTAATTAATAAAAAACTTGACAACCTTGGAAAAATAATAAATAATAGTTTTATAAAAAAGGAGGCAGAAATGATTAAATCAAGAGCATTAAGGATTGCCCCCCCCCCGGCACTACGTGCGTAGATACACCGGATAGACTGTTTAAGGGGCGCTTTTACAATTTTTCTAAAATTTTCAACCGGTTTTATTTTAAGCGCTGTTTGAAGGCTTTTACATTGGCTGAAGTTCTTGTTACTTTAGGTATTATCGGAATTGCTGCCGCTCTTACAATGCCGGTTTTGATTGCAAATTATCAAAATACAGCTCTGCAGTCGCAATTTAAAAGGGCATATTCTAATATTTATAATGCCGTTAGACTAATTGAGGCAAAAGATGGAGTATTACCTCAGTGTTACTATCACAACAATGATTCACAAGATACAACAAAGTTTGTTGAATGCGAAGATTTTTATGAAAAACTGACAAAGCAGATGAATGTTATTAAAATATGTAAGGGAAATGCTTACGAAGATAACTGTATTCCGAAATATCAGGGAGTGGACACGATAAAAGAATATGAAGATGATGATGCGTTAAACGGGTGCAGCGGCTACAGCCAAAACAACATACTTAACAGAAATTGGGCATTCGTATTTAACGACGGAACAATTCTTTTTACATACGATGAAATCCCGGGGGATTGGGCTGGCTGCTTTGCTCTTGACGTCAACGGAAAAAAGGGGCCGAATAAATGGGGACATGACATATTTTCTTTTGAGTTAAACGAAGTAAAACCAGGAATTATAAGGTTAGAAGCCTGTTGCTCACTTGTGGAGAAAGGTGGGAAAAAGCCGGAAGAAATGCTATCAGGACTTAATAAATAAAAAAACGGTAAGTAAAATTGAATAATACACCATAAGATTTCTTGCTTTCAGAAGCCTGAAATAAAATTCATTCACATCTCCGCCGCAAGTATATGTTTTAAGAGAATTATACATATTAAATACGAGCGGAATAAGTAAAAAGGTTAATAATATCAGACAGTTTTTCAACATAAATGAAAGGATCAGGGTAAATAAATACCCCAAACCGTAAACGATAAAAACACCTTTTAAAGCTTTGCTCTTGTCGCCTATTCTGCAGACAAGAGTTTTTTTATGCGCACACATATCACCTTCAAAATCCAAAAGCGTATGAACATACATCAAACCTATAGTAAACATAACAACTGCTAACGACATTACAAGTACGGTATAAGAAAAATTACCTGTCATTACAAAATAAACACCCTCAAAAAGCAAAGGACCGAAGGCAAGCCCCACAGCAAATTCACTTAACCCTTTTTGAGAAAGCTTAGCATAAATAAGAGTAATAACACCGCCGATAACAGCAAGCCCGATTACCGGCAGCCCGCATCTTAAAAACAAAAATAAACCTGTCAAACAAGCTAAAAAACAATAGATTACAACAACTTTTAGAACATCATTTAAAGAAGCTTTCCCCTCTTTTATATATGCGCACTTACATTTTTGTGAGTTATCAGTTAAATTTTTGTAGTCAACATAATCGTCAAAAAGGTTTGTCGCAAGATGCGCAAAAGATATTCCGATTAATGCGGCAGCACCGTTTATAATATTTCCGCCTTCTTTCAAGGCGTAAACAAAGATTACAAGCCATGAAAGAAGCGTCATAGGCAGAGAAAAAAGTCTTGAATTTTCAAGCCAGAACAAAATCGTTTTAATCATCCCAAAAGACTTTCCACTCCTTTTACAGCCTCGTAACTCGCACCCGCTTCAAGAATTTCCTCGGCAGTCAAACCAAACAGAGTAATAAGCGAATAAGCCTCTTTACTGTTCAAATTAAGAAATTCCGCTGCTGTTTTTGCGGCTTCTTCTCTTGTAAGATTGGTAAATTGAAGATTTTTACCCTTATAAATAATTCTTTTTTTAGACTTTCCCAATTTACTTAACCCCCAGAGCAAGCAATGCCGCACCAATCATTCCCGAATAATTTCCCGCCGATGCTTTTACAACCTTAAAAGGAGTTGTGACAATCTGTTTATTTGCTTCTGTTTCAAGATAAGCAATATCAACAAACTCTGCCATTGAACCTGATAAGACAATAACGTCGGGATCAAAGATATTCGCAAGCCCGATAATCCCTTCCAAAATATCATTCTGCCATTTATCAAGGATTTTCTTCATTAAGGGTCTGTCTTTATTCTCAATAACATCATAGGTCGTAATTTCATCATCGCCCGAAATTTCTTCTGCAGTCCTTTTTAAGCCCGTCCCTGACGCGTAAGCTTCAAAACAATCATAACTTCCGCAGGTGCATTTTCTGTGTTTATCCGTTCTCATTTTAAAATGCATTTCTCCCGCCGCACCGTTTTTTCCTTTATAAAGTTTATTATCGAGAATAATCCCTCCGCCGACACCTGTTCCGAGCGTAAGCATTATCGAATAAGGCATTCCTTTAGAAGCCCCTACGATATGTTCTGCCCATGCTGCCGCGTTAGCATCATTTTCCACGAAAACAGGCTTTTTGCTCAAACTTTGGAAATCCATTGACGGATATTCCTTTGCGATATTCCCTGTAGAACCTAAAATTCCGCTGTTAGAGTTATTAACCGCGCCGCATGTGGAAAAAGCAATTACATCAACCTGACGCTCATATTTATTGATAATTTCTTCAAACGCCGCTTTTATTTCCGCAAAAGTTTTCGGGGTAGGTCGTTTTTCTATTTCCGATATAATCTCGCCTTTTTCATTAACGATTGCATTATAAATTTTTGTTCCGCCAACATCTATTGCAAGTGCTTTTTTCATTTTTAACCCCTTTGCACAAATCTTTTTGTAATCAATTGCGGTCTTGTGATTGCCGAACCTATAACAACACAGTGAGCACCGAGCTCAAAAGCTTTGTCAACTTCTTCAGGCTCCCATATACGCCCTTCCAGAACAACGGGAATATTTGTGTTGTCAACCAGCTGTTTTAAAAGCTCAAAATCAGGTCCCTCTCCACGATTTTGCGAAAACTGCGTATACCCGGATAAAGTAGTAGACAACATATTTGCCCCAAGCTTAGCAGCGTTTATACCTTCCTCAAGAGTTGAAATATCCGCCATTGAAACACGATTATTAATTTTCACATATTTAATCAATTCTTCAAGCTTTGCCCCGTTAGGCCTTTCCCTCATAGTTCCGTCAAACGCAATAATATCCGCACCGGCTTCCACAAGTTCGATAACCTCTTTCAAAGTCGGAGTAATATAAACAATCTCCTGCCAGTTCGAAGGGATAATATCAGGTTTGGTAAGCCCGATAATCGGAACATCAAAAAGATGTTTTGCATTCTTAACATCTCTTGCGCCTGCAACACGAAGCCCGCCTGCTCCGCCTTTAACAACGGATTTCATCATAGCAACCATACACTTTTCAAGATACAAAGGTTCGGAAGGCATTGCCTGACAAGAAACCACTACTTTACCTTTTAAACGATTAATAATATTCATAAAATTATTATAACCCAAAAATTTATTTATAGTATAATGTAAAAATAAAGGGGAAAAATAATGAAGAAGAGTTTAATAAAATATCCGTACCTTACGGAAGATGTAGAAATTTACGAAAGAGAAAACGGGCATAAGATTGTTCTTGCACACAAAGAAGGCGAGCTTGTAAACGTAAGCACCTGGGTTAAAACAGGTTCAATAAACGAGGATGATAAAAATAACGGAATTTCACATTTTCTTGAACATTTGATGTTCAAAGGGACACATAAGCACAAAGCCGGATACTTTGACAAAACTCTTGAAGCTAAAGGCGCAATTGTAAATGCGGCAACGTGGAAAGATTACACTTTCTATTATGTAACTCTTCCGAAAGGACCTCAAGACAGAGATTTAAACCTTGCAATCGAACTTCATGCGGATATGATGCTCGATCCTGTTCTGCCGGAAGAAGAAATAGGAGCTCCGTTTGATTTGAACAACCCCAAAGTTACGGACAAACGCGAACGCCACGTTGTTATTGAAGAAATCAGAATGCGTAAAGATCAAAATTGGACAAAAGTTTATAACGCCTGTAACTTTAATATGTACAAAAAACACCCCTATAAACGCGACGTTATAGGAACACCCGAAATTATTTCACGCGTAACGCGCGATGAAATAATGAATTACTATAAAACATTTTATTCACCCGAAAATATGACAACCATTATTGTAGGGGATTTTGATAAAGAAAAAGTTCTGGATAAAGTTGAAAAAGAATTTGATTTTAAAGGACGCCCCAACGCTCCGAAAAAAATTAACGAAATTGACACGCCGACAGAAAGAACAATAGTTGTTGAAAATAAAGCAAAAACAAATACTTCTTATTTAATGGTCGGATTTTTGGGTCCAAAAGCCAATCAGCTAAAGGAAAATATTGAGCTTGATATTATAAGCATAATTTTAGGCGAAAGCACAAGTTCAAGATTATACCAGAACTTAATCGAAAAACAGCCCGAACAAATCTTTAATATGGCAAATGCCGAACATTACCAGTTCAAAGACGGAAATAATTTCTTTATACAGGCTAATTTCAAACCTGAAAAGCGCGATATTGCAGTCGAATTAGTAAAAAAAGAAATTGAAAACCTCTTAAATAACAGAATTACGGAAGAAGAACTAGCAAAAGCAAAGAAAAAGACTAAATCGCGTTTTGCATTTGCCGCAGAAACAGTTTCGGAAATCGGAGAAACAATAGGTTATTATATGACCGTATGTGAAGATTTGAAGCTTATAGAAAATTACTTAAAAGATGTTGAAGATATAACAGTAGAAGATCTGGAAAACACAATCAAAAAATATTTAAATCTTGATAATGCGGTTATTTCAATCTTAGAACCCGAAATTAATTAAGCAGCAGCCAAACCTGATTGTTTAATTCTTCGTAATTTTCTGCAAAGCTATCCAGTTTTGTTTCAACAATTTTGACAAACTGCTGAAGGTAACCTGCATCAGGGTTATTTTCAACACAGTTATACAAAATTTTGATAAAATCTCTGATTTCGTGCAAATCAGCTTCATAACCTATCATTTTTTTGAGAATTCTGTTTTGCATACTCGACCTACTTTCTTATGCTAAATTACGATTATAATCGTTATAATTATGATTATAGACGTTTGAATAAAATTTGTCAATACACTATAATACAAAAAATATGAGAGATGAACGTTTAAAAATTCTAGGCGATAATATAAGGGCTGAAAGAATGAGAAAGAAATTCTCACAAGAAAAGTTAGCCGAACTTATAGATGTAAATAAAGATTCTATAAGAAAAATA
Organism: Candidatus Gastranaerophilales bacterium; assembly: GCA_944324305.1. Classification (GTDB taxonomy): domain Bacteria; phylum Cyanobacteriota; class Vampirovibrionia; order Gastranaerophilales; family Gastranaerophilaceae; genus Stercorousia. The sequence goes on along the minus strand of CALUVV010000007.1, from coordinate 120,754 downwards.
GAAAGTGCAAAACAAACACCATCCGCCTTCATCGTCTTTGATATCGCAAATTCTCTCAATATTCCTGTTGAAGATTTATTCAAAAATGTTCCTTTTAAGAAGGATTAACTATTATGCAAGAAGCAACATCAAACGAAATTGAACAACTCGAAAAAGTTCGGGAAAAATGCCTTTCGTGCCAGAAATGTCCGCTCGGAAAAACAAGAACTAATATTGTATTCTCAGGAGGCATCCCCAACCGCAAACTTATGCTTATCGGAGAAGCTCCCGGATACTATGAAGATCAAAAAGGAGAACCCTTTGTCGGCAAAGCAGGACAATTACTGGACAAAATTTTTGCATCAGTCGGCTTGTCAAGGCAAAAAGATGTATACATCTGCAACACTTTAAAATGCCGCCCGCCTGATAACCGCGACCCGCTTCCGGATGAAAAAGCAGCCTGCAGAGAATATTTAGATGCACAAATTGAAATACTTAAACCCAGAATAATACTGCTTTGCGGACGCGTCGCAGTTAATTCGCTTCTCGGTACAACTCAGGGGATTACAAAAATTCGCGGAAAATGGTTTGAAGGACCGAATATGTCAAAAATGATGCCTATTTTCCACCCTTCATATCTTTTAAGAAATGATTCCAGAGAAAAAGGAAGCCCAAAATGGCTTATGTGGCAGGATATTCAAGAGATTAAAAGAGTATATTCCCAAATGGATTAATTATTTATACACATCCTGAATGTTTTTTATTCCGCCTTTTTCATGCGGTAAACAGTGTATTACGTTAGGATGAAAAGAATAGTTCCCTTCGGGATTTCGCATTATTACAAGGCTAAAAAGATCGTAACCGCTTTTATTCGGAAACAATTTACCGTTGCTGTCAACTGCAAATAAAGGCTTTTGTACATTTGCGGGTTGATTAAATACTATAATGTTTGTATTATCATTCATAACAAAAGCCTGATTAAATTTGTTCATCATACTTTCCGAGAACCCTGCACACGAAGTCGAGTGTGCATAACTTTTATACACAGGTATACAACCGTTCTTTAATGCATTATTTTTACAGTATCTGGTTACTTTCAAATTAGACGCAAAGTTTTTATAAAATCTGTCACATCTGCTGAAATCATTTCTTATACGCTTATCAGAGCTGAAATAACAGCCGGTATCACCGTCCATTTGATAAACAGTTGAATATAAAGCCTGTGTATATGCCGAATACAATTTTTTAAAGGAAGTCACTGCTGCTTTATCAATTAAATTGCAAGTATAATAAGCAACCGCAAACAATAAAATTGTAATATATACACAAGTTAAGATTAAAAGACGTTTTTTACCTGCCATAATTGTTTATAATAACTCCTTAGGTTCAACAGCAAAATCAATCAGAAACGGACCGTCAAAAGAATAAGCTTTATTAATTGCATCTTTTATATCTTCAATTTTTTCAACTCTTATTCCTGATGCTCCGTAACTTTCAGCAAGTTTTACAAAATCAGGATTGGAAATTTTTGTAGCGAAGTATCTTTCATTACAAGTTTTTTCCTGAAATTGTCTGACCATACCAAGATAACCGTTGTTTATAATAAAAACTTTAACAGGAAGCTTATAATCCATACACACTGCAAGCTCCTGAATATTCATCTGGAAAGATCCGTCACCCGCAATACATATAACAGGTTCGTTATTAGCTACGCAGGCACCTATCGCAGCAGGAAAACCGAACCCCATTGTACCGAGCCCGCCCGATGTAATAAATTTTCGCGGAGTATTAAATTTTAAATACCTTGCCGCCCAAACCTGATGCTGCCCGACTTCTGTCGTAATAACAGGATTTTTATCTTTCAAGCACTCATATATTTCCTGCATAACCTCAAAAGAATGCATCGCAGAACTTCTTTTTAAAGGAGTAATGTCAGATTTTTTAAGCTCATTACCCCGCTGAAAATCTGTTTTATAAAGAGTATTATTAAACTCTGCAATCATTTTATTTAAGACAATCTTTGCATCACCTGCTATTGAAATTGAAGCAGGCACAACTCTTGAAATCTCGCTTTCATTTATATCAAGATGTATAAGATTTTTACCCAGCTCATTATTAGGGAAGCAGCACCTTATTCTATCGTTAAATCTGGCACCTATTGCAAATATCAAATCACTTTCTCTGACAGCTTTATTTGCACAGGGCTGACCGAAAATACCTATCATTCCCATATAATTATCATCATCCGCAGGATAAGCTCCAAGACCCATCATTGTAGAAACAACAGGGATATTTAAAAGTTTTGCGAATTCTCTTATTTCTTTTGATGCGCCTGCCTGCACAACACCGCCCCCCGCAATAATTAACGGACGTTTAGCGGAACATATTGCATCAAGAGCAGTTTTTACATCATAATCAGATGTTAAGTGCGTTGAAATATCGCAGCTTAAAGAAGTATCAAATTCCGCTGTTTCAGAAAAAACATTCTTTGTTATATCAACTACGACAGGTCCCTGTTTGCCTGACATTGCAGTATTAAAGGCTTCTGCAAGAGTTTTTTGCAGGTCGGCTGCTCTTCTTACCTGATAATTGCGTTTTGTACAGGATTTTGTAATATCTATAATATCAACTTCCTGAAATGCATCTTTATGGAGCAGTTCAGCAGAAACCTGACCTGTAATTACAACCAGAGGATATCCGTCAAGATATGCATTTGCTAGTCCCGTAACAATATTTGTAGCCCCGGGACCTGAAGTAACAAGGGCAACCCCGCATTTTCCGCTAACTCTTGCATAACCTTCAGCCGCATGCACAGCAGCCTGTTCATGGCGCATAAGATAATGTTTTATGCAATTCTGGCGATACAGTTCATCATATACACCCAGTACAATGCCGCCCGGATAGCCGAATATACTGTCAACATTAAACTTTTTTAATGTTTCTGTTACTATCTGAGCCCCTGTAAGAGTTTTAGTTAATGTCTGCATAAAAATAACTCCAATTATAAAAAGATTGTATCACAGAGTTCTGACTAATGCAAAAAAAGACACTTTTATTAAAAAGTGCCTTTTTTTTATAAGAATTATTTTTATTATTTAGAAATTAATTCGTTGAATAATTGTTTTTTTCTTTCAACTTTTTGTTTTCTTGCATTTGATGCATCTTCTCTTGCTTTTCTGTCAGCTTCCATTTTCTTTTGAAGCTCTTCACGTTGTTTCAAACGGGCATCTTCTCGTGCTTTTTGCTGTTCCTGCATTTGTTTTTCTTTATCAACAATTTTCTGTGTATGCTTTTGGATAAAACGTTCCGTGTAAGTTGTCGGTTGCGAATCTGCAGCATAAACAGCTGCTGCACTGCCTATTGCTAATACTAAAGATGCAATTAATAATTTTTTCATAATAAACTCTCCTTTTCGTCTACTAAAATATTATACTAAATTAAATCATACATCGCAACTATTTTTTTTATTCCTTGTTGAGCCGTATTAAAAATTTCAATCATCTTGTCCTGTTCATAAGGTTCACCCTCGGCAGTCGTCTGGAACTCGATAATTTTACCGCTTTTTGTCAAAACAATGTTACTGTCGACCTGCGCGTGTGAATCTTCCATGTAATCCAAATCCAGCCTGACTTCTCCGTCAACAATTCCTGCCGAAACAGCGCCAATAGGCTCGATAATCGGATTTTCAGCCAATTTGCCGTTTGCAAGAAGCTTTTCAATTGCAATTTTTAAGGCAAGAAACCCGCCGCAAATACTTGCCGTTCTTGTTCCGCCGTCGGCTTGAATTACATCCGCATCAACCGTTATAGTCAAATCGGGTATTTTTTCCAAATCAACGCAAGCCCTCAGACTTCTTCCGATAAGCCTTTGAATTTCCTGCGTTCTTCCCGATATTTTTGTTCTTTCCCTCTGGCATCTGGTATTCGGGGCCGAAGGAAGAAGCGAATACTCTGCAGTAACCCATCCGCGTTTTTCATCTTTGTCCATCCATTTTGGTTTTCCTTCTTCAACCGACGCAGTTGTAATTACTTTAGTGTCGCCGAATTCGACAAGAACAGACCCCAATGCGTGTTTTGTATAATCTTTTGTGAATTTTATCTCTCTTGTTTCATTATTTTTTCTGCCTTCTCTTTTCATATTTTTCCCTTTTTCATTTACTCGTAATCCCACATATAAATCTGGCCGCAGTATCTGCATACCGCATGGTCATTCATAAATTGTAAATCAGGAATAAATTTATAACCGTCAACCGTAATTACGATGTCACCGTCCTTGTTGTATTCCTGCAAGAACTTTTTTTCGCCTCTGTAATCAGGAGAAAACATTAATTCAAATTTGTCGACCGATTTACAATTTTTACAAATAAACATAACTTAGTACTCATCGTCTTCCAACCTTGCGCGTCTGATAATTTCGGGATCAATCCCTCTTTTTTCAATCTTAAACGTTTTAGCCGCGACCTTTTTGGAAGCACTTTTTTTAGATTTCTTTTTTGGTTTTGAAGCTAAAACATCTGCGTCATCCACAAGATTGTTATACCACAATGTCCAGCAGATACTTCTTATCGGCAGAGTAAAACCTATTACAAGGAAAAATACAAGTTGTTTAACAAGTTCGGTCCCGATAAGCGCAGGCGTAACATGGAACGGTTCAAACGGTTCCAGAGGAAGGCCGTACGCCCAGACTTCAAAAACTTTTGCAAGAGGTTTTGTAATATTCAGAGCATCAAAAATTACTCCAAGCCCTGCCGTCAAAAGGTAATATGTAAAAATAACGAGCAACGTCATTAACAAAAATGTTCTTGAAAATTTACCTTTAATAAGCTGAAGGCTTCTTTTAAAATATCCGACAGGCGACAACCCGTTTTCAAATGTAAATACCTGAAAAATCAATATAAAATAAATAAAAAATACAAAACCGATAATCCAGAAAACAGGAATTACAGAGATTAATGTAAATATACTAAACAAAAGCCATAACGCTATGAAAGAAAATGTTTTTTGCGTAACAACAGAATTGTGCGCCTTAAAATCATAAACCCTTCCCGTGTTTAAATACCCGTCAGTCATAGAATTCAGCGCGCCGTATGAAACAAGATAATCCCAAAAAGCTTTTGCCCATATCAAAAGCCCCGGAATAATCGAGAGAATTATGCATAAAAGCATTACGGACATATCATTTAACAGCGGAAATTTTGAAGTTAATTCCTGCAAATTTTGAGTGTACCAGTATGTTAAACCGAAAATTAAAAAAAGTCCGATTAACTGCCCCAGAACAGGAAAAGCCATATATAACAAAAATTTATGTATGTTTAAACAATAAATTTTTATACCTTCAAAAAATATAAACCAAACACTTTTATCTTCTTTTGCCATATCTCTCCTGTTAAATACTTTTAATTTATTGTATAATAATTTTATTACAAATATGGAAAAATTTACAAAAGAAGATTTTATAAACAATAAGGTTAACCTTCATTTACACTCGACTTTTTCGGACGGAGAGGGCGATGTCAATGATATACTTAAACAGGCAAAAGAACAGGGCTTCAAAAAAATAGCTTTCTGCGATCATAATACAGTAGAAGCCTACCATAAAACCGATATTCTTAAAGAAGATATTGTAATGACAGGTGTTGAATTTGATGTCTGGTGCGGCTATGTATTTATGCACCTTCTGGCTTACGATATAGACATTAATAATAAAGAACTTTTATCATTCTGCGCAAAAACAAAAAAAGAAACGGAACTTGATATTATAAGGATTTTTTCAAAACGTGATATAAAAAAACTTATACAGGCAATTCATAATGCAGGCGGTATAGCGGTTCTTGCACACCCGGCCTGCTGCTGGGCAATAAATTTAGACAGATTTGTAAAGAAGCTCATATCATACGGCTTAGACGGGCTGGAAGTCTACTATCCTTACAAACGCCACAGGGGAATTATTAAATTCCATAAGGCAAAAACAGTTGAACAAATTGCAGATAAATATAATCTTATAAAAACAGGCGGTACAGACTTACACGGGAAATCAATTGACTAAACCAGGAAAAGGCGCCGAATAAATTCGGCGCCGCATTCTAACTCATTAATTTATTGTGATACTATAGAGCTTTGAGTTAGAAGAAAAACTTTACTGGCTGTATCTGTTTGACACGGCACAATGAATTGTAATTTGTCGTACATTCACTTGCCTTTGTAAAGGATGGCCCGTTTTTGCAATAAGGAGTTGCATCGCCTACATAACCTGCAATACAAGCACCTTCTTTAAAGGGAACACTCTTAGCAAGCCACTTGGTACTACGTTTACCGCTGTTGTAATTCTCATTCTCTACGCTTACCTGCAAATGACGTAAACTGTCACCACCACTTTGATTTAAATTAGATGTATCGTAGGCAGGAATGATTTTACCCGATAAAGTTATGTAAAATGGATAAACATCACTCCACAATTGAGAATCGCCTTTGGCACCGTCAATATCTACATAAACAGTGTAGCCGTAAGAATTGGTATTGGGAACGCCGTCATAAACGCCGCCTTGAGTATTATTGGCTAACATAGAAATAGCTCCTGCGTCGTTATGCATATTATAAATACGTAAGCCGTTTCGTAATGTAATGTCAGGTGTTTTAGTTGAAAAGTCGGTTGTACCATTACTGATTACACTGCCGCTGCATACATCACTGCCGCTCATGATATTGGCGTGACGTTCAAATAATTTACAAAAGTTCTGACCTTTGCGAGGTAACGTCCGAGGGGATATTATGCATTTACACTGTTCCTCACTCCATTCATAGGTTTCATCACTGCAAGTGCGGTTAAAGCCGGCTATATCACTTATAATACCGCTGGAAGGATCACAGGTTTTGCCGCATCCCGGCTCGGCCGGACAACTGTTGATGCATTCACAGTTATCATTTAGATGTTGACCGTTTGAACATACTTTGGGAACACCTTCTAATTGACAAGTTTGACTGTTCCAACTCTGACCGCAAGGAATTTCTATATTATCAGGAGGCTGACAAGCCGGACAATCTGCCATGCTATAAGCTTTACTGCCATCCTGACAAAGAACATAAGCAGGGCAGTTTGAGATACTTGTGGCATAACTGTGATCCCAACATTCAATTTGCTGGGGACATTCACCCACTACAGCAGTTGAACCATCCCAACAGTCCATAAGGCAATACCTCGGCCTACCTGTATCTGATGGTATATAATTGGGGTCAGGATATGCCGGAGCTTGACAGCACGTACGACCATATATATTATCAATGCAGTTCATTTGAGGGTAAGCCATAACAGGAGGATATAAAAAATTATTTATATAAAAAAACAGGTTATGTTTAATATTCGCATAATTTCGACAACTGCCTTCAATATTATATGTTTGCTTATACTCAATATCAGCAGGACTCCAATCAGCAAGCATTTCTGTTGATATTTTTACTAACGTTGAATAAGCATTGTAATAGGTATAAGATACAATGTTATCTAACTTTGCCTTGGTTATACCGATTGTTACAGAAACAACTACTGCAATAATTAGCATTACTATAATAATTTCTGCTAATGTATACCCAAAAACACTTGATTTAGGAGCTTTTAGGCTGCCCCCCCCCCGCAAAACATGCGGCTAATAATCTTTCTCATATAATTGCTCCTTTATTATAAAATCTCACCTACAATTATAACAAAGATTTTAAAACATTTCAACTGTAATTAATTTTAACTGTTTTTTGTGGTAATATAATGGCATAAAGTATAAGATTAAATGAGGTAAAAAATATGTCAGGACACTCAAAATGGTCAACAATTAAACATAAAAAAGCTAAAGTTGATTCGCAGCGTGCAGTAGTTTTTCAAAAATATTCCAGAGAATTAATTGTATCAGCAAGGCTCGGCGGTCCTGATCCTGCAGGGAATTTCCGTTTAAGAACGGCAATTGAAAAAGCTAAAGCTGCAGGGCTTCCGAACGATAATATTAAAAGAGCTATTGAAAAAGGTGCCGGGGCAGGCTCTTCGGATAATTATGAAGAATTAATTTATGAAGGTTATGCATCAGGCGGTGTTGCCGTAGTTATTGAAGCAATGACCGATAACAGAAACAGAACCGCGGGTGATATAAGAAGTTTCTTTACAAAATATAACGGAAGTTTAGGAGCAACTGGCTGTGTTGGCTGGATGTTCGATCAGCGCGGTGTCATTACTTTCGATGAAAGCATTGATTTCGATAAATTGTTCGAAGCCGCTATAAGTCTTGATGCACTTGATGTAACGGAAGAAGAAGAACAATATAAAGTAATCACTTCCCCCGAAAATTTCCAGACAGTTGTTGAAGGGCTTGAAGCGGAAGGATTCAAAAGCGTGTCTGCAGAACTTACAAGAATTCCGCAAAATACCGTTGAAGTTACCGACGAAAAAACAGCTGATCAAATTCTGAAATTATTGGATAAACTTGAAGAACATGATGATGTTCAAAACGTCTATGCCAACTTTGATATTTCCGATGATATTTTGCAAAAACTGGAAGGATAATGCAAAACTTTAAAGATATTGAAAAATTATCAATAAAACTTAACGACACGTGTAATGCGGCAGGTATTACACGTGTTCTTGAGGAAACCTTCTCTGCGGTTAATATTTATATTTATGACTTCACATCGGAAACTTTAAGGGACTTTTCAAAAAGCTGGATTTCTATTGACGAATTCGGGAACAAAGAAAAAACTAAAAAGTTATATAAAATATTTGAAGATTTAAAAAATAACAATTACACATTGCATGACAACAGACTTTATTATGCGCTTTATGAGGGGCAGAAACTCATAGGAATGCTTGAATTTGCACAGTCTTTGAATACTCAGACGCTTGAATTTTTAAAAGTTGCTTCATATCTGGTGTCGTTAAAAATTCAAAATGTAATTCTTTCTGACCGAATGCAAAAAAATATTGATTTTCACGACGCAATGAAAAATATTGCTAAAATTATTGAAACTCAATATGAAACAAGCTACATTATACCGATTATCGGAGAAATGATTGATAAATTTGTATGCGAGCATTTGATTTACATTTTTATAAATAACAAACTTGTGTGGCCTTGTGCATGCAAAGATGAAAAAATTTTTGAACTTTTGAAATGCCTTAATAACAAGTCGGAATACATTTTAACCCCCGACAAAAAAATCGGTTTATTCCCGCTCATAAGCGAAAATAAACTCATTGGCTGCATTGTTACAAAAAGCACGGATAATATCTTAAGCGAAAAAGAAATAAGCTATCTTGAACAACTTACAAATCAAGCCGCAACAACTATTAACAGAGCCAATGTTTATGCGGAAATTCTAAAACATGCTACACTTGATGCTTTAACAGGTTTTTATAACAGACGCCAGCTTGAAGAACGTATTAAACAGGAAGTCTCCAGCGCAAAACGACAAAAACGTAATCTCTGCGCAATAATGACTGACATTGATTACTTTAAAAATGTTAATGACACATACGGACATGCCGCAGGCGATCTGGTTTTAAAAACAGTATCGGGAGTTATTAAACATCAGCTGAGAGATTACGATATCGCCGGAAGATACGGAGGTGAAGAATTTGCGATTATATTGCCTTACACAAAAATCGAAGAGGCACAAATGGTTGCACAAAGACTTCGCAGAGCTGTTGAAAAAACAAAGATAGATATTTCAAAAGTTAATGCTGATGTAAATGAAAAACTTATTGGTGTTACAATTAGTTTAGGCATATCCGAATACAAAAACGGAGATAACGAAAAAATCTTATTGCAAAAAGCTGATAAAGCTCTTTACACAGCAAAAGAAAACGGAAGGAACAGGGCAGAAGTATATGAAGAAGTTTCAACAAATTTGTCATAACCTTGACGACACAAAAAAGCTTGCATATAAATTTGCGTCATTAATCAAAGATGGCTGCTTTATTAACCTTTACGGAGAAATAGGCGCGGGAAAAACCGCTTTTGTTAAGCTTGTTGCAGATGCTCTGGAAGTAAAAGAAAAAGTAACAAGTCCGAGTTTTGTCATTCTTAACGAATATCATACCGGTTCAATTCCTATTTATCATTTTGACCTGTACAGGCTTGAAAATGAAGGGATTAAAACTATTTATGACGAACTGCGCGAATACTCGGAAGGCAAACAGGTAACTTTTGTTGAATGGGCGGAATTTAACCAGAATGAAGCTCCGTTTAATCATATTAAAATTAACGTAAAATACAATGACGATGATTCAAGAGTATATGAATTCGAATCTGTCGGAAAAGATGAAATAATTGAGGGTTTATCAAAATGATAACACTGGCATTTGATACATGTTTGGATAAAATGTACGCAGTATTAAAGCGTGATGAAGAAGTTCTGTCTTCACGAATTGTAAAAAACAAAGATAATAAGTATCATTCGGCATTTTTAATTTCTACATTGCAGGAAATTCTGTCGGAAAATAATGTTAAACCGCAGGATGTAAATCTTATAGCGGTAAATACGGGACCGGGAAGTTTTACGGGAATACGCGCCTGCGTAACAGTTGCGCGCGTCATGGCACAGCAGCTGAATTGCAAAGCATCCGGAGTTTCTTCATTGGAAATTCTTGCGCAAATTGCGCCGAAAAACCCTCTTGTTGCACTGGATGCCAGAAAAAATTGCGCATATCTTTACTGTGACGGAGAAATTAAAGGGGCCGTTAATATTGAAGAAGTTCAGGAAATTATAAAATCAGGGGATTATACTGTTATTACCGATGATAAATTAAAACCGCTTCTCGGTGGTGTATCATATCAGGAAAAAGATTTTCCGCTCGGGGAAATTCTTGCTGATTTAGCAGTAAAAAAAGAAGATGAAGGGGACTGGCGAAAGCTTAAGCCGTTATATATTCAGCCGCCGCCGGGGGTATAAATTCAGCGCAAACGGGAATAATATAATTGAACATTAATCCTGACGGACGCGTATGGAGAAAAAAATTGTTAAAACCGAAAATATCGCTTTCAAATGTAAAATTCCCGAAATTCCGCTCACAAGAAAAGAATTAAAGAATTTACTTAATTATCGCATTCCATGCCTGTGCTGCGGTATGGAGATGCTTCACCCTGATATTTATTCTAAACTTCTCGATATGGAAGAATTATCGGGAACGGCCTTTTCCGCAATAAAAATACTGGAACCTTTTGAAAGAATTATGCACCCTGTTGAAAGGCAGGTATTTAACATGTTTAAAAGCATGTCGGTCAAATACCCCGATAAAAACTTTAAAGAACTTTTACTTATGAAAAAAGATGTTCATGAACTTGCACTGGTTAAAATACAAAGTATTATATTTAATAAAATAAGTTTCTACAGGAGAATTCTGCCTAAAAAAATGGCAAGACAGCTCAGAAAACTTATGATTAAGACAAATGATATTATCTTTGATCCCGAACCGCATAAACCATTTTCAAGAAGAATTTTTATTCATAAACTTAAAAACATTTTAAAAAATATCGAAAACAAAAAACTTAAAGATGAAATACTTGAAATAGCACGCAGGCTGCCGCGTTCAAGCGATGAAGTATGTGCTTTTGTCGTAAAAAATGCAAGAAAACGCCCGTCTGTAATCGCTCTTAATTTGATACATCCATCTGTCGGAACCTTTGAACATCTTTTACCAAAATGCATGAAAGGAATGAACAATTCTCTAAACTTTGCTCTTGAATGCTCATATTGCAATAATTCCAGACACCATTACCCGTTATCGGTACAGATTGAAGAAAATCCGTTTATGCCGCAAAATGCCCAAATTCAGGCAGATAAATTGATTTCTCTTTGCAAAAAGGGGTTATGTAAAAAGGATTATATAACTAATCTGAAAGATGTCCTTGAATGCCTTTCAGATAAAATAATATGCCTTGATTTAAGCAAACTTTATGAATAAGGTAACACTTTAGCAACAAAATAGCAAAAATTTTTAATCAGGTGTATTTTTAAATTGTGAAGATTACACCTGTATTATTAAACAGTTTTCAGCAAGGAAGAAATTTTGAGAATAATCAGTATGATTATTCTCAATACAGGTACCCTGTATTGAGCGCAGACTGCGTTAATTTTACCGGAAACAAAAAAACGCCTAAACCGGAATATCCGTTTAAAATACATTACACAAGACCGTTTGATGATGCTAAAGCAGGTTTAATAACTCCGTCTGAACTTCCAAAAAGAGAAATCTTAGAATATTCAAAATATATGCTGCCCTGTCCGTGCTGTGGAGATTTAATGATGCCGCCGCAACTGATGGATAAAATCAGAGCAAGCATATCTGACAATGCTTCAGATACGATAACTCTTTTAAAAAATTTTAAGAATTATATGCATCCTGTTGAAAAGCAAATTTATACAATTCTTGAAAGCAGTAACAAAAAACATCCTAATTTAGATTTCCACGAAATTTTAAGAAAAAAATATCAACGAGCAGAAAGACAACTGGTATTACAGCAGACCGCAATACTTAGTGATATAGGCTTATACGGGCGGGACAGATTATGCGAAGAACATTTTAACGAATTATCAAAAATAATTGAAAAAACTTATCAAAACATACTTACAAAAAATAACAGTAAAACTTTCAGCAGAAAAACATTTATTGGAGAACTTGAAGCTTTCGCTGAAAAAATTATTTCACACAGCAGCGAACCTAAATATAAAACTAATCCGTATAAAAACTTTTTAAATAAAATTTTGGAAACGGCTTATACTTTGCCGACTTCATACAATTCTGTCCATGCATTTATCGTGAAATATGCTAAAGACAAATATACACACAGAAATATTGCTGAAAGAATATTAAGCGGTTCTGAAGCAACAATTGAACATGCACTCCCGCAATGTCTTGGCGGGAAAACTAAATTTTCAAATCTTATTAATGAATGCGCACGTGATAACCATGCCCGACGACACGACGACGTAATACAACAAATCCGTGAATATCCGCAAATGCCCCAAAATATGCAGAAACATTTTGATAAACTCATTAATTTATGCAAGCAGGGCAAAGTTGACAAAAGCTATATTACAGAAATAGCTATGACTTATTATAAGTTATCAAAAGGATTGATTGATATTGATGTCAGCGGCTTATGGAAACACGAGAAAAAAGTAAAAGAAAAAAATACAAAATATTTAAATGTTAACAATGGCACAACTCCGACAAAGGCAGAAAGACGGGAAGCAAGAAAATTAAAGATAAAAAGACAAAAAATAAAGAAACAAAAGTTCATTATCGACGCAAAGCATTATGCAAATAAAAAGGCAGTAAAAAATATATTAAGACGATAACGGTAAAAAACGGGATAATATGAGAGTACCTGCAATTACATTAAATAATTTCACAAATATCAATCAGAATAAAAAGAAAATAAATCAAAATACATATTTTCTGCACTCATACATAAATTCATTAAGTTCGGTGTACTATGTACCGTTTACATCAATAGCGAATTCAGGGAAATTAAGAACATTATTTCATTACGGGCTTCCTTGTATGTACAGCGGGATTGAAATGATTGACCCCAAAATGGTTACCAAAATGCTAAAAAATAACACATTCCGGCAGCCTGCATCACGGGTTATAGAAGTCTTAACTCCTTATGAAAAAAGTATAACCGGCACAGAAGCGAAAGTGTTTGAGATAATTAAAGAAGCCGCGCAAAATTCACCTGACAAAAATCTTCATGAACTAATGCAGGAAATTGCTCCGAGATTTAAAAAGAGATTAAGAAAAAAACAAAATCCCATTTTTCAGGAACTTACAGAAGCTTCACATAAACTTCCCGATAAATACCGTTATAAATTTAAACAATTTATGGAAAATACAAATAAAAAATTAAATGATGAGCCTGTTGTAGTACCTTTCAGCTCCTATGAATTCAAATACAAACTTGAAAAAATAAAAGCAGATATTGAAAAAGGGGAAGATATTAAAGCAATAAAAGTTATGGACAAGCTGATAAAGGAAGCAAATAAATTTACTAACAGCACCACCGCAAATACAATAGGCAGACAGAAAAATACACTCTCGTTTTTATATAAAATTTTTAAACATTCAGTACTTAAAGAAAATACGGCTCTTAATAATCTGTTTAATACATCTAAAAGCCGTTTAAACAAAGAAAGCACAGTTATTCCCTTCAACAGAAAATCATTCATTTATGATTTATCAAAACTTATACAAGATATTCCTGATCAGCAGCTTCAGGAAAAAATGATTTCTATCGCACAAAAGCTTCCGACTTCAAAAGAAAGCACTTCAGCATATATTTTGAAAGTCTTGCCTGATTCATCGGAAAAAATAGGTTACAGGCTGCTGTGGCCTTCCATAGCCTCTGTCGAACATATTTACCCCAAATCCTGCGGCGGACCAGATTTAATGTATAACTTCGGCGGAGCCTGCTGCCGCGAAAATACGGAAAGACAAAATATAGATTTTATGAAACAGTTAAAAAGACGGCCGCAAACAAAAGAAAATTGCCAGAAATATGTTGATAAGCTGATTGAACTCGCAAACTCGGGAGTTTTTGCCAGACACAATATTAATATCAAATATATTTTGGATTTTAAAAATACAATTTACAGACAGTCGCGTAAAACCGTAAATTTAGACACTTCAAAATTAAATCCGGAACTTTTAAATATTAACAATTGTAAAAAAAAAGCTTAAAAAATTAAATTTTTATCCCCTGACTGCCGATTACTAAAATGTAGTTAATAAAAAGGGACTAAACAAATGGCAGATACAGGTGCTTCATTTAACAGACCATATAAACCTTTCGGAATGAACGTAAAAGTTCCTGAAATCGGAGAAAGAACTCTTAAACAAGCCGGAGATACTTTAAGCGGCATTGTTAAAAGTCCTGCTGAACCATTGTTTAAATTCTTGGAAGAAAATGAAGAAGTATTCACAGGAGATATTAATTACAAAATAAATAAACTTTATGCCGAAAGCTTCACAATCGGCTCCGCAATGAGAATGGAAGACGAAAAAATTAACGGAATGCCGTCATCCTTTGACATGCATTTCTAACAGCGACTAATTCTTATTTGTCTATATATTGATAGAAAAGCCCCTAAAGGGCTTTTTTAATGTTAATAATGCTCTTCATCAAATATTTTAATATCTTTAGGCAATTTATCTTCTATGTTTTTAAAAAATTCAGTCATTGACCAGCCGAAACCTTCTGCTATTTTTTTCAAAGTTACCAGCTGTGGTTCGTTTTCTCCGCTCTCCACACGCCATAATGTTGATTTAGGAATATCATTTTCATACGCAAACAGACGGGCAGATTTGTGCGTGTGCTCAATCCTTAATTTTTTTAAAGCCCTACCGAACTCTATACAGTACTTTTTTTCTAATTCATTCATAATTCTTAACAAAAGTGTCCCGTATTTGGAATTATAATGTATAATGGTTAATATATTGTCCCGAATATGGGTCATAAGGAGGAAGAATATATGAGTTTCTTTAAAAAAGCATTTACACTCTCAGAGGTACTGATTACACTCGGTATAATCGGTATGGTTGCAACTTTGACTATGCCTGCTGTTATAGCGAATTATCAAAAACAAGAAACAGTTAACAGATTAAAAAAGGTTTATTCCGTACTTAATCAGGCAGTTAAAGGGGCAGAGCTTAATGAAGGAGAAATAAAGTATTGGAATTTTTCTTTATCACCCGAGAATTTTTACAAGACATATATAAAGCCGTATATTACCGTTTCACAAGAATTTATAAATTCAGACCCGCCGTTTGACATAAGTTATAAATGTCTAAACGGAAGGATATGTAACACTTACGGTTCATATAGCAAAAAATCAACACCGAAAATAATTTTAAATGACGGTTCAATGATTATTTTTGACCTTCCACAGAATAATTTCAAAATTATCTTGACTGATATAAACGGATACAAAAAGCCTAATACATGGGGAAAGGATATGTTTGCTTTTTCAATTCAGGCAGATGGCGGGCTTCGTCCCTACGGATTAGGCGCGGCAATCTCGGACGGCTCGTTCGGAGATAAAATGGACAGAGAAAAAATTTTAAATTCATCAAACGCAAGAGCTTGTAATAAAAGTAAAGACGGAGTTTGGTGTGCTGCACTTATAATGATGGACGGTTGGGAAATTACGAAAGATTACCCGTGGTAAATTTGTCACATTACTTTATAGAAAATCTCATCTTTTTCTTGTTTGCGGTATAATAATAACGAACATCAGAAGTGTATAACAAAAGGTGCCCGAAGGCGGCACAGAAAGAAAAGGTAATTATGGTACCGGAAACTAAAAAATTTGAGATTGAAATCGGCGGTAAAACAGTTACAATTGAAACCGGCAAATACGCTCAATCTACAAACGGTTCTGTTACGGTAAGATGCGGTGATACAATGTTATTTGTTCACTGTGTTGTTTCTAAAGAACCAAGAGTGGGAATAGACTTTTTCCCTTTATTAATTGATTATGAAGAAAGAATGTCTTCAATCGGACGCATCCCGGGAGGTTACAACCGTTCCGAAGGTAAAGCAAGCGATAAGGCTATTTTAATATCAAGGCTTATTGACAGACCGATTAGACCTCTTTTCCCAAAAGGATATAGAAATGATATTCAAATCGTAGCTCAATTATTCAGCTACGATCAGCAAAACCAACCTGATACTCTGGCAATGTTCGGTGCTTCCTGTGCATTAATGCTTTCAGGAGCTCCGTTTGAAGGGCCTATAGGTGCAGTAAGAGTTTCACGCGACGAGAACGGAAATATGATTGCAAACCCTACTCACCAGCAGGCTGACAAATCTGATCTTGATATCGTGGTTGCAGGTACACATGACTCTGTAATTATGGTTGAAGCAGGATGCAAATTTGTAACTGAGGATGATATTATGAACGCAGTTGAATTTGCTCAAGGCGAAATAAGAAAACAATGCGAAGCTCAAGAAGCTTTTGTTAAAGAATGCGGAGTTGAAAAAGAAGTTTTTGTTAATCCTTACGATACAACAGAAATTAAGAAAATTATTGATGAAACAGCTCACGATATGATTTTTGATGCATATCACAACTTTGACAGAGCTTACAGACAGGAAAAACTCGAAGAAGCAAAAAAACTTGTTAAAGAAAAAATTGATGCACTTCCGGAAGATGATTACAGCAAAAAAATTATGGAAGAAACAGGCATTGACTTTGTTGCGGAAGAATTTAAAAATGCTGAAAAGAAAATTATGCGTACAATGATTTTGGATGAAGGCGTAAGAGCTGACGGAAGAAAACCGCATGATGTCCGCCCGATTTGGTGCGAAGTAGGAGTTATTCCGCGTGCTCACGGTTCTGCAGTATTTACAAGAGGACAAACTCAGGTATTATCGGTTGCAACTTTAGCAGGTCCCGGAATGAAACAGGAACTTGACGGAGTTGACCCCGAAACAGAAAAAACATATATGCATAAATATATCTTCCCGGGTTTCTCCGTAGGAGAAGTTAAACCGTTAAGAGGCCCCGGAAGACGTGAAGTAGGACATGGAGCATTAGCTGAAAGAGCAAACGTTCCCGCACTTCCTTCTCAGGAAGAATTCGGATATACAATCCGCGTAACATCAGATGTACTTGAATCAAACGGTTCAACATCAATGGCTTCAACCTGCGGTTCATCAATGGCTTTGATGAATGCCGGTGTTCCGGTTAAATGTATGATAGGCGGAGTTGCAATGGGTATGATTACCGAAGAAGGCAAAGAACCTGTTGTATTAACCGATATTCAAGGCATTGAAGACTTTTTGGGAGATATGGACTTTAAAGTTACAGGTAATGATACAGGAATTACAGCCCTTCAAATGGATATGAAAGCAAAAGGTATTGCAAACGAAA
Organism: Candidatus Gastranaerophilales bacterium; assembly: GCA_944324305.1. Taxonomy (GTDB): domain Bacteria; phylum Cyanobacteriota; class Vampirovibrionia; order Gastranaerophilales; family Gastranaerophilaceae; genus Stercorousia. Next base: position 102,866 of record CALUVV010000007.1, on the reverse strand, counting down.
CTTTACGTCGTGCGCTTGCTCAAGCTAAAGAAGGAAGACTTCATATCTTAGGAAAAATGAGAGAAGTAATTTCCGCTCCTGCAGATCATTTATCGCCATATGCACCGAGCATTACAACAATGACTATTCCGACAGAAGATATCGGAACGGTTATCGGACCGGGCGGAAAACAAATCAGAGCAATAATTGACGCTTCCGGTGCCGAAATTGATATTCAGGACAACGGTGTTGTAACAATTACTTCAAACGATCAGGAAGGTGCCGAAATTGCCAAACGAATGATTAAAGAATTAACATTCAAAGCTGAACCCGGAATGGTTGTTAAAGGAAGAGTTGTAAGAATTATTCCTATCGGAGCATTTGTTGAACTTGCACCCGGCAAAGACGGTATGGTGCATATTTCACAGGTTTGCAGCGAAAGAATTGATGCAATCGAACCTCATTTACATATTGGTGATGAAGTTATCGTTAAAGTTATTAAAATTGACGATAAAGGCAGAGTTAACCTTACAATTAAAGGGGTTTCAGAAGAAGAAAAAGCACAGTTTAATTAGAATTAAACCAAACCTACAATATTACAAAGCACCTGCATAAAACAGGTGCTTTGTTTTGAATAAACCGTCAAAAATTTTCAACAATGCAGCAACATATTTTTTTCTCTTAAAAGATAGTATAACTCAGGATCAACAGGTTTTACAATCGTATCAAGATTATATTTATTATCGGCTAAAATATTTGTCAAATCCATTGCATTAACGGCCATCAAATCTCCAATCATTAATTCCATTTTCGCTTTTTTCAAATTATCATCAATATTATCTTTTAACAAAATCTTTACAGTACCGCCATATTTTTCGACAAATTTAGAGTATTTAATACACCTTGTCAAATCTTTTTTCAAAGCAGGATTAGATTTTAAATTTGCGTGCAGCAGCTCGGTTAAACCTGCTACCTGTGAGTCTTTATCATATATAAGACTTTTCTTATAATTATAAATAAAATCAACAAACATTGAATTAATTTTGTTTATCTCTTCTTTTGAAGCCACAGGCTTCATATAACTCTCATAATTTGCATTTAGTTCGGCTCTTTGCTTATCTGTTAACCCGTTAAAATCTAATTCCGCCAGTTTTAACAGCTGATCAGTATCTAATGTAAGCATTTTGGGTGCTTCTTTAGGTCTTGCCGAAGCAATTAATTCAACCATTGCCTGATTGCACGCGGCGATAACATACGGGTATTTCAACGTAAAATCTTTATTAACCCCCAGAGATATTTTATCTGTTTCTTCTTTTTGTAATACAAGGTCTTCATATCCTTCAGGGACGGTATCGCCAAGCAGTACAGTTAATTTATATTTATCACTTACTGCGGGATGAGCCAGAAAATATTGAGTATATCTTTTTGAAAATGCATCCGGCAAAAGTGTCAATTGGGACTGAATTACTTTTTTAAATTCTTGCGTCAAATCGCTGTTAAACCTGATTTCATGTTTTTTGGGAGAAACGGTATAAGATAACAAGTTTTTATCTTTATCAACCGGAACTTCTTGAATATCTTCTTTAACATTGTCTTCTTCAACTGCTTGCTCATCAAGTTTTGCAAACATTTCATCGTACTCTGCCTGAATTATATCATGTTTTTCCTGTTCTTTTAATCGTGCAGATTTAATTCCTCTTGCATACTCGAGAAGCTCGCGGAATTCATCATTATTCCCGTCAACACCATAGGCATCCATAAATAATTTTATGGTATCTTTCATTGCCTGAGAACGATGTTTCTTTATTTGAGGATCACTGTTCCAGTAAGCCTTGAAAATATTTTTGCGCTTGTCTGATAAATTATCATAATTTTCATAAAAATCCTTCATCTCGTCAGATGCATGAACTTTTTCAAGTACTACAAAATTTATTTCGCTCATATATTTTGCAACGAAATTTAAAGCTTCTTTATCCTGAACATTATGCTTTTTAAGCTGTTTTTCAGTTTCTTCAGAACTTCCGATACCTTTAATAAGTCCGTCGGCAAGTTTATCTATTTCCCAATCTTTAACATTTTCAAATCTTTTCTTTTCCGCTTTAGGTTTAGCAGGATTGCTTACACGCGGTTCACTTTGTGAAATTCGGCCGGGCAGGGCTTTTCTCGGCTTATATTCATAAGGGAAATCTTCCCTTGTCGCTGTGAATGATTTCCAGAATGCATTATCGGGAAATTTAATCCCATAAGCAGATAAAGTTTCATATTTTATCGGGCTTAAACCTTTATAGTGAACGGAAATATCTTTTTCAAAATCCTTATTAATTTCTTTCAAAGTTTTACCTTCGAGATAAATCTTTTTCAGGATATAAAGCCCTAAATTATCCTCACCGTTTTTAAATAAAGATTTGTTTTCCTGTTTCATTAAATCAATCTCGGCAATAATCCCAGTTCTTGCTTTTCTGCCGGGGGTATCTTTTAAATTTTTGAATAACTGTTCGTCAGGGAAAATACTCTTAACCTGCTCCAGAGAATTCGTTCCTTTTATATCTTTAAAAACAAGTCTCATCATTTGTGCGGGCGGCATATTTTGCCTGTCTTCATAGTCATCATAAAGATAACTTTTCATTGTTTCAGGCATTCCGTTACGGTTAAAATCCTGCTCGAAAAAATTGGCGGGAGTTCTGAAAAGGCGTGCTTCGAAGCTTACATTATAATCTCTGTAAGCAAGAGGATTATAAGAATAATTAGTATAATTATTCTTTGACAACAAGTTCTTGTTGTCAGAATTTTTTGAATTTCTATGTGCATAATACAAGGGGGTAATTTTTTCTATCTTCATATTGTCTTCCAAAATGTATATTTACTCTTGTTATTTTAAATCAAAACAAAAAATTTTTTGCCGTAAATTAATATAAATTAACAAATAAAATCTTTTGTGCTAAGCTGAAAGTAATCGGAGGAAGAAAAGATGAGCGATGTTATAACTATCGGCAGCGCAACAATGGATGTTTTTGTTGAAAGCGATGATGCAAATATAGTTTCTGTTTATACAAAAAATAAAAAGTCTGAATTTATGAGTTACCCTTACGGGTCAAAAGTAGAAATCACCGATTTCGCCTCAAAAGTCGGCGGGGGAGGTGTTAATACAGCTTGCAACTTTGCGAATTTAGGATTAAAAACAGGTGCAATATTTAAAATAGGCGATGATATATATTCCGAAGGCATATTGGAATCATTCAGAGAAAGAAATGTTGACCTATCAAACATTATCCAGGATCCTGCCATAAGCACGGGCTTTTCAATTATTCTTGTAAGTTTTCAGGGTGACAGAACAGTCCTTGCCCACAGAGGAGCTAATGCACAAATAAAAAAAGCAGATATAAACTTTGACGCTATAAAAAATGCCAAGCTTCTTTATATTGCACCGCTTAACGGAGACAGCACAAAAGTGCTTGATTATATTGTAAGTTTTGCAAAAGACAATAATGTAAAAGTATGTTTTAATGCAGGGACATCAAGTATCAAAAGAGGATTTAACTATATAAAGAAAATTCTTGAAAACGCTCATATTGTTGTAATGAACAAAGAAGAAGCCTCTATGGCAACTCAAATACAGGTAAGACCCGATACAAGAGAAGAAAAGTTTTCGGAAGAACTCATACACCCCGATGTTAAAGAAATGTTTAACAAATTAAAAGTGAACGACTATCAGGTTATAGTAATAACTGACGGCGGGAAAGGGGCATATGCATTCGACGGACATAAATACTATTATTGCCCTGTATTTGAAGGTCCTGTTGTTTCAACCCTCGGTGCAGGCGATGCTTTTGCATCAACCTTTTGCGCGGCTCTCGGCAGAACCAAAGCAGATATAGGAAAAGCCTTAATGTATGCTTCCGTAAATTCTGCAGGAGTAGTGTCAGAATTCGGAGCAACACAAGGACTTTTAACTTTTGAACAAATTGAAAAAAAATTAAAAGAAAATCCTGAATATAAATATCAAATAGCAAAATAAATTTTTCACGAATGTTATATTCGTTAAAAGGAGATTACCCCGAATGAACATATCATTTACAGGATTGTATACAATCAAAGGCTCTTATAACGAATTAAAGCAAATCGAAACAGCTATTGATAACAAATACAAATCAGAATATAAATTCCGCGGAGATAATTCAAAAGTCTATGATTACGCGGGAGTTTTTACTCTGCCAAAAGACTATAAGCAGTCAACCGAACTTTTTGCGGCAACAAACAGTGATGCAAAACCTCTGCTCGGTTTTATAGGAGAAAATTATAAACAATACAACTTTATATCATACCCTAAGCATGATAAACCGTATAAAGAAGTACGTTCAATGATTGAGGCCGGATTTCGAGAAAATCCTGACGGGATGCTTGATGCCATGCTTGAAAATAAAAAGGGAATTATACATAATGCGTTAGAAGAAAGCAAAAGATTTCTTGCACATTTCGCATTCTCAACTCCTGATAAGCATGTAAGCGACATTAAAAAATTAAACGCCACAGAAGTTCTTACGGCTATAAAAAATAATTGTTTTGATTTTGTAAACGGTGTTATAAAGTCTTTATAACCCTGCATGGAATACCCATCGCAAGTACATTAGGGGGAATATTTTTAACCACGACGCTCCCTGCCCCTATAACCGAATTGTCACCGATGTTTACACCGGGTAAAACAGTTACATTTCCGCAAATCCAAACATTATTACCTATATTAACAGGTTTTGACTTTTCAGCTCCCTTGTTTCGCAATTCAGCATTCAGCGGATGAATTGATGTAAAAAATGAACAATTGGGACCTACTAAGACATTATCTCCGAAAGTAACCCGTGCCGCATCCAAAATCAGCAAATTATGATTGGAATAAAAGTTTTCGCCGATATGTATATTATATCCGTAATCACACATAAAAGGCTGCTCTATTAAAAATAACGATTTTGTTTTCCCTAAAATAGTTTTAATCAGGTCTTGCCTGATACCAAGCATTTCGGGAGAAATCGAATTGTATTTATGACATAATGATTTACATTTTACACGTTCGTAAAATAATTTCTTTTCATTTTGTGAATTGTCCATGTTTAACATAGTAAAACATAAGAAAAATTTTTCCTTAGCTTAACAGCTGATAAATATTACTTAAAAAATTTCCCTAATTTTCACATTTTATAGTATAATGTCAGTATATAAGAAGGAGAAAATTATGGGATATAAAATATTATCAAAAAAAGAGCTTTGTCCCAATCAATATGAAATAACCATAGATGCACCGTATGTTGTCAGAAACGCTAAAGCCGGACAATTTATTATATTCAGAGCAAAAGCGGACAGCGAAAGAGTGCCGCTCACTATTGCAGATGTAAATAAAGAAAAAGGCGAATTAACTCTTGTGTTTATGGCTGTCGGCTACTCAACAAAACAACTTGCAGAATTAAATCCGGGAGATGAAATTCAAGATCTGGTCGGACCGCTCGGCCAGCCTACACATATAAAAAAATACGGAACAGTAGTTTGTCTTGCAGGAGGATACGGAGCTGCTCCCTGCTATTTAATTGCAAAAGCTTTTAAAGAAGCAGGAAATAAAGTCTATATGATTATGGGTGCAAGAAATAAAGATTTAATATTCTGGCAGGACAAAATGAAAGATGCCTGCACCGAGTTATTTATAACTACAGATGACGGGTCGTTAGGTGAAAAAGGTTTTGTTACACAGGTTCTAGACAGAATTATAAAGCAGGAAGAAGTTAATTATGCAATAGCTGTCGGTCCTATGCCTATGATGAGAGCAGTGGCGGATTTAACACGCGATAAAGGGATTTATACTGAAGCAAGTATGAACCCGATTATGGTAGACGGAACAGGTATGTGCGGCGCATGCCGTGTTACCGTAGGCGGAGAAACTAAATTTGCCTGTGTTGACGGACCTGATTTTGATGCACATAAAATAGACTTTGATGAAGTTATAAACAGAACACGTATTTACAAAGATCAGGAAAGAAAACGCGACCAAAATTGCAATTTGCTTAAACAAGCAGCAGAAATATCTAATAAATAAGGAGAAAAATTAATGGCTAAAGATATTCCATATTGCCCGCTGATGAGTGCAGGTTCAGACATTGACAAAGTTTGTACATTAGAAAGCTGTGCCTGGTATGTTCCCAGTGTAAAAAAATGCGCAATGTATATGCTTGCATATAACGCCCTTTTGGAGACAAATGCAAGACAACGAGCAGCACAACAGCACAGATAAGGTAATTTATATATGAAAATTCTTGTTTGCATAAAACAGGTTCCTGATACAACAGATATCAAGTGGACTGAAAATAATACCATACAAAGGGAAGGTGTCGAAAGCGTCATCAACCCTTTTGATGTATATGCTATTGAAGAAGCTCTTAAATTAAAAAAGAGTATGGATAATGTTGAAATAACCGTTCTGACAATGGGACCGCTTCAGGCTGAAGAAATGTTGAAAAAAACTATTGCTATAGGCTGCGATAAAGGTGTACTGATTTCAGACAGAAAATTTGCGGGCGCAGATACTTATGCAACAGGTAAAACTATTGCTTCCGCAATAAAATCAAAAATGCCTGATTATGACTTAATTATCTGCGGCCAGTTTGCAGTAGACGGCGATACAGCCCAAACAGGACCGAGCATAGCCTGTCAGCTGGGCATCCCTCAGATAACATACGTAAGAGAACTAAGCAAATGTGACGGCAAATGCATTTATGCAACAAGAGAAATTGAAGAAGGTTTTGAAACACTAAGAGCAGAACTTCCTGTGCTTGTCTGCGTTTTAAAAGGATTTGAAGAACCGGCACGGCCAACAATTAACGGTATTATAAAAGCACAAAATTCGGATATAACGGTTTATACATTGGAAGATATCGGTTTAAGCCCGGAAGAAGTCGGCATAAAAGGCTCTCCTACTTACGTAAGTAAAGCGTTCAGACCGCCCAAAACAAGAGGAGAATGCGAGTTTTGCAATGATTGTGACACACTGGCATTAAAGATAAAAGAATTTGGAGGAATTGAAAATGAGTAATATTTTGTTATATGCAGAAGTTACAAAAGAAAATTATCTCCATACAGTACTTTTTGAGCTTGCTTACAAAGCTCAGGAGCTTTCAAAAAAGCTCAATAATGCTGATGTTTCGGCTCTTTTAATTTGCAAGACAGGTCTTGCCGAAAGCTTTAAAGAAGCATTTATAAATTCAGGATTTGACTACGTTTATATTGCGGAAGATGAAAGTTTTGCCGATTACTCAACAGAGTTATACTCAAAAACTGCCGTAGAAATCATACGGGAAGTAAACCCTGATATAATGCTTATCGGTGCAACAACACAGGGGCGTGACTTAGCTCCTAGGATTTCTGCGTCTTTGCATACGGGACTGACTGCAGATTGTATAGGATTGGATATTAACGAAAAAGGACAACTCGCCGCAACCCGTCCGACATTTGGCGGAAAATTAATGGCTACCATTCTATGCAAAACTTTGCCGCAAATGGCTACGGTAAGGCCTAAAGTGTTTAAGCCTGCACCCGAAAATATTGTTAAAGATACAAAATTTATTTATATTAAACCTGATATAGGAAACGTTCAAAAAAAAGTTGAATTTATTGAATTTGTGAAAGGGTTAAATACAGCCATTAACGAACTTGACAGTGCACGGATTATTGTAGCCGGCGGTAAAGGGATGAAAAATGAAGCGGGTTTTGAGTTATTAAAAAACTTTGCGGAAAGCATAGGAGCCTGTGTAGCGGCAAGCAGAGGAGCTGTTGATATGGGACTTGCGTCCGCTGATATTCAAATAGGCCAGACAGGAAAAACTGTTACACCACAATTATATATCGCATGCGGAATTTCAGGAGCAATTCAGCACATTGTCGGAATGCAGGACAGTGACAAAATAATTGCAATTAATACAGATGAAAAAGCTCCGATTTTTGAACACAGTGACTGCGGAATTGTCGGTGATATTTTTGAGGTATTACCGAAACTCACTGCGATTTATAAAAATAAATAGCAAAAAAAAATATTGATTGGTTTTATAGATTTCAAAAGGAGAAAGTATAATGTTTATTTTACCTGTTCAATGTTTTAGACCGCTTAATAATGTTTATACAAACCGTAATTTACATTCTAAAAAAACTTATCTTACACAACCTTCCGATAGTGTTTCTTTTAGCGGGAAAACCCCTAAAGTTAACGTTTTTGATAACTATAAGCCGATTATAAAACTTTTTGACGGTTATGAGCTTCCTGTACATAACAAAGAAATTGCACGAAAGTTACAAGCTTCATATACAAGTAATAACTTTAAAAAACTATTTGATTATGCATCAAAAAAAGGGTCTTTTGATTTAAATATAAATCCTAAAACACATTTTATAACAACAAGTCTTATCAATGCTAAAGAAAATCCGTTAATGGGAAAATTAATATGGGTTACCGACAGCTGCAGATACATGCCTATATTAAAAGACAAATATCCTCAAGCAGCCGTACCTCTTATGGAAAATATTTCTTCTTATTATAAAAAACAAGAGCGAAATTTTAATAAAGTTATAAACAATCCGCTGGATTATGAACTTAATCACGGATGGCCAAATACTTCTAAATACGGAATAGGCCATGTTTTTAATCCTAATAACATGAAAACACATAAATGGTACACACATACAAGGCTGGAATCTCCCGGTCTATATTTACAAACAATGGCTGACCTAATCAGCGAAGGATTTAAAGGTGCTAAATACGGCTACAAAAAAGCTTCTGATATTTCTCAAAATTCTATTGATTCAATTGCCAATATAACCGCATATTTGAAAAAATTAATTTACCCATACAGTAAATCAACAGGATCATGGGAAGAACAAACATTTATGATTACACCTTCAAGCGACGTCGCAATTATTAATGAAGGTTTCAGGAAAATTATAAATTTAATGTATTCACCAACAAAAAATCCCGAGTTGATAAAAGTTCGCAACAGGCTGATTTCTTCAAAAAACGGTAAAATATTTGAAGATGAAAAAGGGCTGAAAGATATGTTAAAACTTGGAGAGATACGAATAAAACAAGACAGTATATCAGAAGTACCGTACGATAATGAAAGAATTTTAGACGGGGCATTAAGTTTTATACCGCACACAGAAAAATTCAGCGATAATCCGGTGAAGGATGCAGAAGAAATCATTAAACGAATGGAATACTTAGAAACAGGAGATAATAAAATACCTGAAATTGTCAGATCACACGGTGTCATTCGCTATAGCGGAGACAATTATTTGAATATGACATCCGACCATATAGTTAACGAATCTGTAAACACCGGTTACAAAACAGAAGCGCAATGGTTTATGACAAGTGATATTTCTAAAAGCTATGGCACAGCGGCAAAACGTCTTTTAGATAAAATAGATGAAGAAAAAAGAGTTGATGCTAAGACCATAGAACTTTTAAATAAAGCGATACAAAAACAAACAGAATATATAAACAGAAGTTACGCAAGAATAACAGGTAAAAATACATTCAAAGCTAACGGGAAAGAATGTCCTTCATTCCAGCTGCCTGAAGCATACCAGGCAGTTACAAATTCAAAAGGAGAAATTCTGTTTGTCCCGGGAACACATACACCGCTTGGATGGGCTCAATCTTCTTTGTATGATGCCTCTAAATTATATCTTGAAAATTTAAACAGATTTGAAAAACTTAATAAAGGTTTAACAGAACAATTTCCCAATAAATAACATATTGAAAATAGTACTAAAATTTGTTATAATTGGTTAAAAAGAATAACGGAGGATAAATATGAAAAAACAAAAAGCTTTGATTGCCCCCCCCCCGACAAAACACTTATAAATAATGGGAATTGCGGTTTTACTCTTGCAGAAGTACTCATAACTTTAGGTATTATAGGAGTAGTTGCATCTTTAACAATGCCTGCATTAATTCAAAATTCTAAAAAAACAGAAACATCAGCAAGATTAAAAAAATTTTATTCATTAATGGAACAGGCTATAATAATGAGCGAAATCGATAACGGGAATTCTTTAGATTGGGTAAAAGTTGAAACAGCATTTGATGACGACGGTAATACTGATTATAATACTCAAGGCAAAATAACAAAAGAATTCTTTATGCAATATCTTGCTCCTTATCTCAAATACACAAGCATTACTGAAGGAAAAAATTTAGATAGCGGAACAGGTACAAGAACAGAGGTATACTTAGCAGACGGTTCGAGTTTTTCATTTAACAATGGCACTTGCATGGATTTTTATTTTGATGTAAACGGTAATAGTAAGCCCAATATATTTGGCAGAGATAAATTTGTATTTTTAATGTGTTTTACAAAATCAAACAGATTATTTTATTACGGTTCAGAGAACAAATCATTCGGGCCATATGGAGCAAATACAAAAACAAGAAAAGAGGCTTTAAATCTTTGTAAAAAAAGTGCATATCAATGTACACCGCTTTTAATGTTTGATAATTGGGAATTTAAAGATGATTATCCTTACAGATTATAATTTGTTTGTGCTAAAATAAATAAGTAATTGACCTGTTTTTTAAGAAAGGACCGAGGGATATGAATAAGGTTGTTGTCGGAGCTCAATGGGGCGATGAAGGTAAAGCAAAAATTACTGATTTATTAGCACAAAATGCAGATTTAATCATAAGATATCAGGGCGGCTGCAATGCGGGACATACTGTTGTTGCGCATAATAAAACTTTTAAGTTTCACTTGATACCTTCAGGAATTTTATACAAAGGAAAAACTTGTTTTATCGGAGCAGGAACAGTTATTCTGCCTGAATATTTTGAAGAAGAAATCCAGGGACTTATAAAAGAAGGGATTGATGTATCAGGACTTAAAATTAACCCGCTTGCATCAATTACAATGCCATATCACACCGAAGTTGACGGATACTCCGAAAACACCGCGACAAAAGGAAAAATCGGAACAACTAAAAAAGGAATAGGGCCTACTTACACCGATAAAATGGCAAGAATAGGCTTAAAAGTTCAAGACCTGTATTCTCCCGAACTTTCCGAGAAACTCGATATCATTCTGCCATTGAAAAACAAGACTTTAAAAGAAGTTTACGGACTGAAAACTTATACAAAAGAAGAAGTTCTTGCTTTATGCAAAAAATACGCTGAAATATTCAAACCTTATGTATGTTTTGATTGGCAGAAAGTTCTGGAAGATGCAAAACGCGATAAAAAAGCAATCCTCTTTGAAGGTGCACAAGGTGTAATGCTTGATATAGACTATGGAACTTATCCGTTTGTAACATCATCCAATCCGATAGGCGGCGGTGCTGCAACAGGTTCAGGCTACGGTCCTGCAATGATAGATGAAGTTATCGGTGTTGCAAAAGCCTATGTAACAAGAGTAGGTGAAGGACCTTTTGTGACCGAATTAACAGACAAAACAGGCGACAAAATTCGGGAAATCGGCCATGAATACGGTGTAACCACAGGCAGAGCCAGACGCTGCGGCTGGTTTGATGCCGTAATTATGAAATATGCAGTTTTAGTCGGCGGTTTAACATCAATAGCCTTAACCAAAATTGACGTATTTGATACTTTTGATGAAATAAAAGTTTGTACGGCTTACAAAGATACCCGTAACGGAGAAATATATACAAGCTACCCGACAGATGTGTTTATTCACAAGTATTTAGAACCAGTTTATGAAACTCACAAAGGCTGGGGGCAAGACATTACAGGAATTACAGAATACGGAAAACTTCCCGAAAATGCAAAAAAATATCTTGCAAGATTGGAAGAATTGCTTGAAGTGCCTATCTCAATCGTAAGCGTAGGACCTGACAGAGAACAAACTATCTTCAAATAAATTAATTGACAAAGGTGGTAAAAAGGCAATTTTTTTCGTGTTCATGTTTTTATATAAATGTGTTTAGAATAAATTCGATTAACAGTGTAAATAATTATCAAATAAATAATAAAACCGTATTTAAAGGCAATGAAGCTCATACAAATCCTCAAATTGAGCAATTACCGAAAGTTCAGCCGGATTATACGGTCAAAACTCCTATGGCTTATACAAAAACAGGAGAAATGAATTTTCCGTACGACACAAAAGCTTATTGCTACAAGCTTGCAAACGGCCAGAAAGTTATTATAGTTCCTCAGGAAGGCGATACTGTCTTGAGAACCTATGTAAATACGGGCTCTATGAATGAACCGGATAAACTTCGCGGAATTAGCCACTATATAGAACATAACTTATTCAACGGCTCACAGGGACTTGAAGAAGGTGATTTCTTTAAGCAGGTTGATAAAATGGGAGCTTCCACAAACGCTTCCACAGGATTTGCGGAAACAAATTACTATATCAGCTCAAATCTTTTAAATGAAAATGATTTGGAAAACAAAATAAAAATTCATGCCTCAATGCTTGAAACTCCTATATTTGCAGCCGAAAAACTTGAAAAAGAAAAAGGCATCGTTAATTCCGAAATAAATATGATTACATCGGATCCGGAAAATCTTGCAATAAATAAGATGATTAAAAATCTTTACGGTATCAAATCAACGTCAACCGATATGATTGGCGGAACTACAGATAACATAACAAATTTAACCAGAGAAGATGTTGTAAACTATTACAATAATAATTACTATCCTGCCAATATGGTGACAGTAATAACCGGTGATGTAAACCCGGAAGATACAATGAAGCTTGTTTCCAAATACTTTACATCAAAAAAACAACCTTCAGTACAAAGACATTTTGAACCGCTTATTCCAACAGAAAAAACTGTGAGAGAAGATTTAATATCTGATAAAGCAAACGCAGCAACCATTGTAATAGGTTTTAACGGAGCGGCATCAGATAATACAAAAGATAGAATTTATACCGAAGCACTTACAAGAATTCTCTCAATGTCAGCAACTTCAAGAATTGATAAAAAGATTAAGCAATATAACACAGGTTCCTGGGCTGAAGAAGAAAAAATAAGTACAAATCCTAAAGACGGCAGAGTTTTAATGATAATGTCAGAATGCTCCGATGAAAATTCCGAAAAAGTTTTGAAAACAATGTTCAACGAAATCGGAAATATTGCAAATAACCCGCCGACTGATGATGAAATGCAGATAGTTAAGAAAAAAATGCTTAACGCATTTTCAAATATGTTTGAAAGCTCGTTTGATACTAATAATGCAATCGGAACATCAATTTTAGAAAATAATGAAGATTATTTAAACAATTTTGAGACAATTGTAAAATCAATGACAGCTCAAGACATTGTAAATACCGCAAAAAAATACATGGATATAAACAAAGCTTCCGTAACCTTAATCCACCCGTCATCTGCAACTGAAGAAAGCATACAGCAAAATTATAAAAATGTTTCTTTTACAGGTACAAAAAAAGAAGCTATAAATATGGCAAGTGTAAAAGAATATAACCTGGCTAATAACTACAGAGCCGCAACAATAAATTCAAAAACAAATAATGCAAACATTCATTTCAGAATAGCAGCAGACAAAACATTTAACGGCAAACCATCAGCTGAGCTTGTACTTGACAAACTCCTTGATGAAGGCTCAATTTTCAGAAATCAGGAAGATTATAAAACAGATTTGGCTAAAAACGGGATTTCAAGTTCTATCGGAGCAGGCTATGATACAATTTCGGCGGCTGTAACCTGCGACAGCGACGATTTGCAAAAAGCATTGAAAACATTGCAGGAAGTTATAGAAAATCCGAGATTTACCCCTGAACAATTAGAACACGCCAAAGCCGATATTAAAGAAGCAATACTTACATCAGATAAATCAGCGTTTGACAAACTGGACAGTGAAATCTTTAAAGGTCTGCCCGAAGGTTATTCAAAAGAAGAAATCTTAAAAGATCTTGAAACTTTAACACTGGATGATGTTAAAGCGCAATACGAATTTACGGTCAAAAACGGCAAAGGAGAACTTGCAATATCAGCACCTTTTGATAAAAAACCGGAATTAAATAATGTGCTTTTCAAAGCTCTATCGGAATTTAAACCTGTTCAGCCGCATGAGGTAAGAACATTACAGGAAGTTTATAAACCCGTAGAACAGACAAAAGTTTTAACAGATACCGATTTTAAAAATCAGGCTGAAATCGTTGAAGCATACAAATTTAAAATAAATCAAAATATTAAAGACCGTGTAACACTTGAACTGTTAAATACAATTCTCGGCGGCAATCCGTCCTCAAGACTGTTTAACGACTTGAGAGAAATTCAAAAACTGGCATATCATGTCAGATCAAACTACGAAACAAACAATGATATAGGCCTTTTAACGCTAAAAATAGGAACAACAACAGATAATAAAGATACCGGAGAAACAAGTTTTGATAATGTCCGCAAATCTATTGAAGGCTTTAACAAACACATTGAAAAAATGAAAAAAGAAAAAGTCACCGAAGAAGAATTAAATAATGCAAAATTAAGCCTGAAAAACAGTGTTTTAAATTCAAACAATACCCCGTTCGGCAAAACCATAAGCCTTATGCAGGGTATGGAATCGCCTTACGGAATATCAAGAGAAAACCAAATTTTGGAAGAAATTGATAAAGTTACGGCAGAAGATATTTATAATGCCGCAAATTATATTTTCTCGGGCAAGCCGACCTACTCTGTTATTGCAACAGAAGATACTCTGAAATATAATGACAGTTATTTTAAAACATTAGCTTCTGCTTAATATTTCTCGAAAACATCTTTATAAGATAAAATTGCGTATATGATTGCGCTGATACCGACTAATGCATATACAATTCTTGCAAGAACAGTCATATCGCCGAAAATCATTGCAACCAGATCAATGTTAAAAATTCCTACAAGTCCCCAGTTAAGAGCACCGATAAGCACCAATATATAAGTTATAATTTTTAAAACCTGCATAATTTACCTCTCTTTCAATCATATTATTTGTTAGTTTGTGAGAAAATAAATCAGCCGAATATACAAAAAAAAGTCCGACATCTGTCGGACTTTTTTAAATTACAATTTTAGTTAATTATAATTTTTCAGCAACCATCAAAGTAGTTTCAGCTAAACGAGTTGAGTAACCCATTTCGTTGTCATACCAAGAAATGATTTTAACCTGGTTTCCGCCCATTACACGAGTTAATAAAGCGTCAACTGTAGATGATTGAGATGTACCGATGTAATCAGAAGAAACTAACGGTTCTTCAGTGTAGCAAAGAACGTGTCCGTCAGCACCTTCTTTTAATGCTGCGTTAACTTCTTCAACAGTAACATCTTTTGAAAGTTCAAATACAACGTCAACAAGTGAAACGTCAGGAGTAGGAACTCTCATTGCGAAACCGTCCAATTTACCTTTTAATTGAGGTAATACAAGAGCAACAGCTTTAGCAGCACCTGTTTTTGTAGGAACGATGTTTAAAGCACCGGCTCTTGCACGGCGAGGATCTTTGTGACCTGCGTCTAAAATTCTCTGATCGCCTGTGTAAGAGTGAACTGTAGTCATCAAACCTTTAACGATACCGAATTTTTCATCAATAACTTTAGCTACCGGAGCCAAGCAGTTAGTAGTACAAGATGCCATTGAAATAACATTGTGTTTTTCAGGATCGTATTCTTTTTCGTTAACGCCTAAAACGATAGTTTTATCTTCGTTTGTAGCAGGAGCGGAAATGATAACTTTTTTAGCACCTGCAGCGATGTGAGCTTTAGCTTTTTCAGCATCTGTGAAGAAACCTGTTGATTCAACAACAACTTCAACACCTAAATCTTTCCAAGGTAATTGAGCAGGGTCTTTTTCTGCAAAGAATTTAATTTTTTTACCGTTTACGATGATACCTTCATCATAAGCTTCAACTTCGCCGTCAAATTTACCCATTACAGAGTCATATTTGAAAATTCTTGCAGCATCAGCCGGTTTTAAACCGGGGTCATTGATAGCTACATAGTCAATTTTGTCAAAAATACCTTCTTTAATAGCGGCTCTTAAAGTGTTACGGCCAATTCTACCAAAACCATTGATAGCAACTTTTCTTTTTGTCATAAGTATTTACTCCCTTTCTTTTGTAAAACCTTTAACATGTAACTTATATCATTAACAAAAAAACTAATCAAGTAGGTATATGCGTTTAAAATATTAAGAAATAGTTAATTTAATATTGCAAATATTTTTTCGTCACGATATTATTTGGTTATGTTAGTGAGTAAGATATGTGTACATAATAATGCAGCCCCTGTTTTCAGAAATTGTGCCGAACAGCCGAAAAAAGAAACTTTTTTGGAAAAATTTCATTCCTGTACAAAAAATTCCGCAGATATGACAGACACTATAGTTGTTCCCAGAACAATTTTTAAGGGGTATCTCGGGATTATGGCGGGAACAACTCTGGTTACATTAGGCGGATTATTCAACAAGCATCCTAAAGTCAATAAGTCCTTAATGACAGCGGGTTTATTAACGTCTTTATACGGAACATGGGCGTTTGTAAGGCCTTTTATCGTTAAAGATGCTCCCGGCGTTGAAACAGGTAAATAAATTAAGCCGGCGACACACAGGCGCTTATTGCATCCATAAGACGTTTTACGGGAACAATTTCAATCCTGTTGTCCTGCACTTTATTTGCATAAGGAATTATTGCCTTTTTAAAACCTGACATTACTGCTTCATTAAGACGTTTTTCAATATTATTTACGGGGTGAATTTCTCCGGATAATCCGATTTCCCCTATAATTACCGTTTGAGGATCAACAACAACATCTCTTGCACAGGTTGCAACGGCAAGAGCTATGCCTAAGTCTGCGGACGGTTCATTAACATCAATTCCGCCCATAACATTTACGTACACATCTTGTTTGGAAAGGTTGAGCCCGACCCGTTTTTCAAGAACGGCAAGGATTTGCAGAACTCTGCTTGTGTCTACACCGTTTGTAACGCGGCGCGGCGCAGGGTAAGGCGTTGTTCCGACAAGAGCTTGAACTTCCACCAGAAGAGGGCGTGTTCCCTCATTCGTTACAATAATTGCGCTTCCGGGGGCAGAAATTTGCGAACGCTCGTTAAGAAAAAGTTCATTAGGATTTTTAACTTCTTTCAGGCCGCTCGAGTGCATCTCGAAAATTCCGACTTCGGACGTATTTCCGAAACGGTTTTTCATAGAACGGAGCATTCTGTAAGATTTGTACTTGTCGCCTTCAAAATAAATTACGGTATCCACCATGTGCTCAAGAACTTTAGGACCTGCAATATTTCCTTCTTTGGTAACATGGCCGATTACGATAATTGTTATATTTTTTGATTTTGCAATGTGCATTAAAAGGTTTGTGCATTCACGAATTTGAGAAACACTTCCTGCCGAGCTTGCAACATTTTGCGAATAAATTGCCTGAATACTGTCTATTACAACAACATCGGGCATTATATTTTCAACTTCGGATTTTATTTTTTCCATTGAGGTTTGAGGGTATACATAAAGGTTGTCGGAATTAATCGAAAGCCGCTGAGCTCTGAGTTTTAATTGGCTTGCGCTTTCTTCGGCCGATACGTATAAAACTTTTTTGTTATTTTTGCAAAGTTCGCCGCTTGTCTGCAAAAGAATTGTAGATTTCCCGATACCTGGGTCGCCTGCGATTAAAACGAGAGAACCCTGCACCAGACCGCCGCCGAGTATTCTGTCAAATTCAGAAATATTTGTTGAAATTCTTACTTCTTCACCGATATGAATATCTTTTAAAAGTTCCGGTTTTTCTTTGTTAATAAATTCGTCATGAACGGAATTCTGCTGCGGTTTTACGGCAAACTGAACTTCTTCGGCAAGTGTTCCCCAAGAACCGCATTCGGGGCATTTACCGAGATAGCCTGCTGTTTCATATCCGCATTCCTGACAAATCCATTTTGATTTAACTTTAGCCATTCTTCACTCCGCGAAGGTCAATAAGGTCTTTAAGCTCGCAATCAAGTGCGCGTAGAATAGAAAAAAGAGTGGTTACCTGCATATCAACTTTACCGCTTTCAATCCTGCTAACATGCTGTGACTGAGATAAACCTGCCACATCTGCAAGATACTCTTGCGACCATTTCCTGCGCAAACGCTCCAATCTGATACCATCACCCAAAATTGCTAAATCATCTCTTTTATTCATTTATATATAATATACTATTGACAATACCATTTCTATATATTATCATACAAAACATGATACTAATTATACACAAAGGAGAACGCATGGACAGGAAAGAGATTAACCAATTACTCGAAAGTATCGAAGAACACACGATGCAAGTACTTGAAACTGCTGATTTACTGGATATTCTGTGCAATGCACAATGTGTTGATGAAGCAGGTAAATATCTGTATATACTTACCAAATATTTGAAAAATGAATGTGATAAGATAGAAGATGACAGAATTAAGCTTAAAATCGCATGTCTTGAATATTAAAAAAGGAGGTTATTTAAACCTCCTTTTAGTTATTTTCTTCCTGTTTTATTTATCAGTGAAACATCATCTACACGTAATGCAAAATATGGTTTAATTTTATCAGTTTCCTGCAGGAATAAAACAAATGTATCATCAAAATAGAATTTTCTCGGTTTCATATTTTCAGGGATAATAGGCATTGACATCTTTGTCGCAATTGCGGCTTCGGATTTCAGCTTAACTCCTTCATTATTCATTTTGAAATCTACGGTTTCAAGAGCCTGTCCTATCATTATATCAGTACCTTTAATTGTATGATTGCACAATTCATCAAAGGATTTTTCCCTGAATAAGCTGATATTAGGAACTTTAAACTCATCTTTATCCATAAACTCTGAAGGTCCGTCATAATTAACTTTCTTCATGAACATATCGGAATAGAGCTTGTCAAATGTTTTATTGTCATTGGTTCTATACAAATATAAAATGTCTTTACCCTGAGTATTAACGGCAACCGCAAAGTCTTTAGGAGAATTATAGAATAAAACGTTTACGGTATGGTCAAGCATTTTACTGCTGTTTTCGTCGATACCGAAATAGTCAACCTTTTTCAGTGAATGAGCAAATCTTGCGCGTTTCAGCTTGTCAAATGCGGTTAAGAATTTAAAGTCTTTCTTTAACATTGCATAAACAAGATATTTTCCCGACCCCGGCGTCCAGTCTATTGCATCGAGAACATCGCTTGTTTCATTAAATTTCTCTTTAATTGCCGTTTCGATTTGTGCTTTCAATTCGGGAGAAGTTTCTCCGTATGTTTTATAGTAAGAATCTTCCGACAACTGGTCAGCTTTAAATTTTTGCTTATTAAGCTGTTTTGCAAGCGGCGACTTATAATCCTCAAATTTAACGGGACCTTTAACTATTCCGTCCATTAAGTCATTCCAAACAAGCTGAAAAGTGCCTACCCATACTCTGTTGGCTTGAGTTGATTGAGATGACAAAAGAGGCAGTACATCAAGAGTTTTGTCACCTTTTGCCATTGCAGTCCCGCCTGCAAGAACCAAAACTGCAAGTAGTGTTAATAATTTTTTCATTTTCTCTCCTTTTTAACGGTATTTATATTTAAAAATTTCCAAAAACCTTTAAAAAAACCTTTTGCATTTTCTTCATGAGGTATATTAGCACAAGCATAATATTTTTCATAATTATTTATAATATTTTCGGGCAAATCCCCGCCGCGTTCAAGAACCTGAGAAATGAACTCAAGATAATCATCCTGTTCTTCCCTGTATAATTCATCACGCCTTCTCAAATCCTCGTCAGCTTCATAATGAACAAGTGCATGATAAGCTGCGTGAATACTTTTATCTTTTGTATCACGCGGAAATTTTAAAACAGCTTCTCTCACACACATTCGAGAAATTAAAACTTGACGTATAAGTTCTGCGACTAATACTCTGTCATTCATTTTACACTAAAATATCTTGAGTATTATTTTCCACAAATCTGATCATATCGGTAAAGCTGCCGTTAAAAAATTGTGCTGCAACAGTTTTAACAGCATCCATTGCCATTTCATTTTTATTCATTGCTGCTTTATAATAAAACTTCTTTCCGACTTTATAACGTACAAGAATTGATTTAACGGTAAGTCTGTCCATTACGGTTTTTATGGTAGTGTACGCCCTTTCTACACCGTTAGCCGACAGGTCGTCAACAATATCCTGAATGGAAATATCTCTGTCTTCATCCTCTGCTGTTAAGCTCCAAAATGAATTCAAAATATCAATTTCCAATTTCCCGCACACCATACGTTCCTCTACTTTCTTTATGTCTTTACTAATTACTAACATTGTAACATAAAATTTCTTTATTTCAACTCCATAATAAAAAAAATGTTACAAATTATCGGATATTAAGAAGGTCCTCTTCTTTTTTAAAATTGGTTTTTCGCTTTCTCAATTTTAAATTTTTCTTCTTTGTTTTTTCAGATACATTTCTGTAAGCATTATCAAGTGAAATCTTTGTTAATGCCGTGCCCTTTCTTCTGTCATAAAAAGTCAGCCAGAAACTTCTGTTAATATTATCTACCGCAAACGAAACTCTGCCTGCGAACTTATCGCCTGGTCTTATTTGTTTAAACATAAGCTTGGTATCGCCAAAAATGGAAGGTCGAAAAACCGAATTATAGTCATTTACCAGAGCCATATCAAGACCTGAAAACGTCTTATCCGACATATTTGAAATCATTACGGTCAGAGTAATTGTATTAACCTCACCGAAAGGATCTGTTTCATGTTTTATATCACTGATATGAATATCTAGCCCCGGATAAAACATTTCATGCTGCATAAGAGCGGATTCTTTGTAAACCGGAAGCGGAACCGTAGTATTTATTTTTACTCTTATTTCATCTCCCGGAGCAATTAAAACATCATGTCCTTTTCTTATTAAAGCCATACCAAGTCCGATTGCACCGCCTACAGCCGCACCGCCCGCAACTGTATAGCCCTGTGAAGCAATAGCGGCTTCAAGTCCGAGCCAGTTTAACGCCATAAATCCGCCGACAGCTCCGCCCGCAAGAGTATACCCCACATCCTGTACAACAATTTTTGAAGCTTCCGCAACAGGGTGAAGTTTGGTAGACATTTTTCCCTCGATTGGAATTTCGCGTCCGTCCGGAGTTATTAAATAATCAAAATCAAGTGCTATCCATCCTTGACGCCCCATTCTTTTCGGGTCACCTGTCTGGGTTATTTTACCATGTGCAATTGTTCCTTTAGGAATAATTACACCTTTGTCACCCTTAACCTCATCTGTAACTTCCGCAAAAAATTCATCGCCTTCAATATTAATATTACTGTCCAAAACCTGGGAAACCGTCATATTTATTACATCTTTTCTTTCAAGATGTTCAACCTGACCCGTAAAAAGTTCCTGCTGAAGCTGCTGCTCATAAACATCCGTTTTTTCGGCATGCCCTTCCAGAACCTCCGCATATACAGAACAATTGCACAGTATAAATGAAAATAATATCAGCAAAGCTATAAATCTTTTCATATCAGAATTATACATCAGTTTGTAAACAAATACAAAATTATTAAAAAAATTTTTGACATCATGTTTTATTTTATTAAAATATGGGCATAATAAAATTGTGCATATATAGATTTATTTGGGAGGAAGCTGAATGCGCTGGTATGACCTTGAGCCTGATGTTTGTATGGCAATAAGTATGATAGAGTGTGCACCGCCTAACGCACAGGTACAATACGCAGAATATATAATTAAACTTGTACAGGAAAAAGACAAGGAACTGGAATACATTAAAAATATAACTAAAACAAATTTGTCTAACAGGCACAGCAGATGGTACGACAAGAATGAAACAGTATCGACTGCTTTTGCATACTTGAAAGAAACCACAAAAAATATTCAAAAAGAAGTTTCATTGTCTGTTCTTGCATTAATCAATTCTGCTGTAGCTTAAACGCTTGACAGAAAAATAAAAAATTTGTATTATGAATGTATGAAAAAACGCTGGTATGATATTGATCCGACAGTCAGCAGAGCTGTTGCAGAACTTGAAAAAGCAGATGAATACATTCAGGTGCGTTGTGCTGATTTTATAATAGACAGATTAAAAGATATTGATTTTAATATTGAAATGTCGCTGGATGACCAGTATAATTACATCATGCGCAGATGGTACGATAAAAATATTAAAGTATCACATGCAATGGAATATCTTAAAAATGCACCTATTGATATAAGAAAAGAACTTGCACTTGAAATTATTAACTTTATAAAAGAATATAAAGATTATGCTAAAAAGCTTAACTGAATGATTCCAAATATTTATCATAAGGTTGTGATGTCCATGTCACATTTTCTTTAATTATCTTGGCAGGAATTCCGCCCACTATTATATTTTTTTGATTAAATGATTTTGTTACGTAAGATTTTGCGGCAACTATCGTATCATCATTAATTGATACCCCTTTTGCAATTGTTATATCCTCACAAATCCAGCAATGATTACCTATATTTATATCTGCCGGCGGATTTAACGGCTGTTTTGTCTCTGCATCCAAGACAGTATGAAAATCCGTTGTCCAAAGCTTTACGTTTGATGCTATTAAACATTCATTCCCTATATTAACACTTAATCCTTCTTTTTCCTTAATGGAAAATACCCCCCCGCGTAAAGCCAGGTTTGTACCTATATTTAATCTGCCGTTTTCAGATAATAAGTCTACATAAAGGTTGCTGATCCTATGTTTAGAACTTCCTATCGATATATTGACATTATCACCGCAGACAAAAACACAGTTTTCAAATTTAGGACAAGGAGCATAAATTTTAACAGTAGAATTCCTTCCCAAAAATTTGACTTTTAAACCTTTAAAATTTTTGTTTTTTTGATTTCCATTTTCATCAACCAGAACAACTTTATTATTATAGCAAGCAAACTTGTTACGAAAACGTATTCTTATTCCTAAAAAATTAATAATATATGAATGTGGCATTCTTCCTTTTTTTAAATAAATCATACAGCAATTATATTAAACTATTTACTAAATTGTATTAGCCATGTGGTTAAATTTTCGTGAACATAAAAAATTAACTTTAACACAAAAAAAATAGTAATTCATTATGCTGACGAATTATTCAAAATGTATTATATAAAAAAATCAATGGTATTGATATTACCCATTTGGGTAGTTTTTCTCGTTCGTGAACTTCTCAATTATTGTTATAATCTGTTCGTAATATTTTTTGTCTTTACAGGGTTTTAGGCTTTTTTTATTACGTTCTTCGTTAAACACAATTTTACCTTCAATAGGAATACTTTTTGTAGCTTTTCGCAAAAACCATTCATACATTGTATCGACATGCCCGACATCTAAAGCACGATAACCTTCTTTAGACAAATCATAGGCTAAAACAGTGGCAGTCGGGCCTAAAGCGACTATAAACAGTCCCTCCCCCGAATTTTTGCAGGCATTTAAAATTTCATTGTATTTCGAAAAAGCATCTTTTATCGGACAAAGAATTCTACGAATAGATTTTGCATTTGTAAATAAATCATTCCCAATTCCTAGTCTGCTACCTTCGCCTTCCACTATTACAATATCTTTATTTTCCCAGAGTTTTTTAAGATTTCTGTAATAATCATTTCCCTTAGTTTCGCTTTCAAATTTAGACTGGCGTGTTAAAAAAGCATCACAATAGGGTCTTTCAAAGTTCATAAACTTATACAGATGCTCTCTGCTGGAAATCAGAACACGTCGGAAATATTCACTGGGACAATAGCCGAATACATCAGGAATTCCAACCATCAGATTTTCCATATTATTTGATAAAACTTCCTCCAAACGCTGGGCAAGTTTTTTATCGTACTTTTGAAAATTAATACTTTCACCCATCATAATTTTAAATTCGCCGTCTCCAAAACGGGCAAGAGATTTATTTGAATCTACAAGTGTATATAAAGTGTCGTAAAGATTTAAAACTTTAGGAAGTTTTACTTTTTCAAGAGTTCTCGGGTCTGCAAGTTCGTATAAAAGGTTAGCAAGTCTTTCATCTGAATTCTTATTTTTTACCGGCAGACGAAATTTCAGACGCAAACCGAACAAATTCACAATTAATCTTCCTGTCATTCTGTTCTTTTTAATAAACACAATATATCTCCTTAATTCTTTAACTATTATATCACAAATTGTTAACATTTTAGACATGCCAGCCGTTAATATAGTTAAATGTAAATATGAGTGACGAAATTAATAAAAAGGTTATAGATATATTTTCAAAACCTGCAGAGAGCAAAGAAAAAGTTAAATTTTATGCGGGTTTTAATTATGTAAGAATTGACAAGGACCACAACGGCAATAAATTCAGTGCGGAACATCTGAAAAAATACGCCGAAAAATGCCATTACATCGTAAGAGTAATGCGTGAATACAAAGGGGAAACAGTTTTGTATAATTATGATGTTCCGAACGGCGACCTTTTTAAATTCATGAAATCTTTTGAAGAAAACACTCTTGACGGTACAATAATAGAAATTGACAAATACTTTCCAGAGGATTTAGCATAAAAAATGAATTGTTTTTTTAGAGAAAACCACGAAGCCTTATATAAATGCAATAAACCATATCAATACGTAGGCGGAGAATTCCTGTCTTACAATAAAGATTTTGAAAGCGCAGATGTAAAATTTGCATTCGCATTTCCCGACAAATACGAAATCGGTATTAGCAACTTAGGTGTAAGAGTTTTATATGATTTGGTAAATAAACAGCCAAATTATATGGCTGACAGGGTTTACGCTCCGGAGGCGGATTTTCAGCCCGAAATATTATATGCGCTTGAAAGCAAAAAATATATTAAAGATTTTGATGCGGTAGGGTTTTCACTCCAGTATGAAATGGCATTTCCGACTGTGCTGAAAATGCTTGAAATGTCGCAAATTCCTTACCGCAACGATATGAGAAGCGATGATGACCCGATTATAATTGCAGGCGGTCCCTGTGCTTTTAACCCGCTTCCCGTAGCCGAATTCATAGACGTATTTATGATTGGCGACGGAGAAGACAGTATTATTGAAGTTTGCCAAATCTTAGAAAAAACAAAAGGGTTGCCGCGAAAAGAAAGAATTAAAGCTTTATGCGACGGTGAAAACTCGGGACGTTGGTCAGCTTTAACAGGCGGAACCGTCACAAAGAGAATAGCACAATTAGAATATAATACAGCATTAAAGTCTTATCCCATACCGTTTTCAACATCAGTGCAGGACAGGGCTGTTGTGGAAATAAGACGCGGATGCGGCAGAATGTGCCGCTTCTGTCAGCCGGGACACGTAACATTACCGATAAGAGAACGTTCTGCGGAAGATATAATTAAAATTGCAAAAGAACTTGTTAAAAACACAGGTTATGATGAATACTCGCTTCTTTCGCTTTCGTCCAACGATTACAAAAATATTAACGAAGTAATAAAAGAATTAGCGGTTGATTTTAATGAAAAAAAAATTTCGGTCTCACTTCCGAGCCAGCGTATTGACGGATTTAATCTTGAACTTGCAAATTTGGTTCAAAGCGTAAGAAAATCAACAATGACACTTGCGCCCGAAGCCGGAAGTCAGAGACTTCGCGATAAAATCAAAAAAAATATTTCGGAAGAACAAATCTTAAATGCTGTTCTGACATTATATGAAAACGGCTGGTCAAAAATTAAATTTTATTTTATCTGCGGGCTTCCGACAGAAACGTTACAAGATATGGATGAAATGGCAGAGCTTCTCGGTAAAATCAAGTACCGCTGCAAACAGATTAAACGTGAAAAAGGTTTAAACCATGGACTTGATATAACCTGCACTTTATCAATTTTTGTTCCCAAGCCTTTTACGCCTTTCCAGTGGTACGGACAAATGAGCTTAGAGGAAGTAAATGAGCATATCCGCTATTTAAAAGAAAAAACAGCACATATTAAAGGCTTAAAAATTAACTACCATGAAGATACCGTATCACAGATTGAAGCTGTTTTAACCCGCGGGGATATAAGCCTTTGCAAATATATCGAAGCTCTTTATAAAAAAGGATGCTATTTAGATGCATGGGGCGAATACTTCAACAAAGATATCTGGCATGAAACAGCGGAAGAACTCGGGATTAAGCTTGCAGAACTTGCTCAAAAACAATATGCTGCAGATGAAGTTCTTCCATGGGATTTTATAAATATCGGTGTTGATAAAGATTGGTTTATTACGGAATTTAATGCTTCAAATACAAAGCCTACCTGTGAAAAAGGATGCGTTAACTGCGGTGTATGCAAAAATCTTAAAACCCGTAAAATTCTTGCAAAACCTTTCAAAGCAAGTGAAAAAGCACAGAATTTAAAAATTGAAATAAAAGACCCCAAAACATGTCAGGGTTACGACAGAGAAATTTATAAATACAGAATTAAGCTTACTAAATCAGGAATTTTAAAATATTTCTCTCATCTTGACTGGCAGAATACTTTTTTCAAAGCACTTGCCAGAACAGATCTGGAAATAGTTTATTCTCTCGGTTACAATCCTTCAATGAAAGTATCAATGGGAATTGCACTCCCGTTATTTGCCGAAAGCGAATGCGAACTCGTTGATTTAGAGCTTTTTAATAACCTTACGCCTGACGAACTCAAACTAAAGTTAGAGAAAGTTCTGCCGGAACAGTCAAAAATTATAAGTATTGTTAAAATAGAAAAAAATGCCCCTGCAATTGATATGACAGCACAATGGGCAGAATATAAGATTGACATTTTTAATAAATCACTTTACGATTTTGAAAATTTAAGATATAATACAGACAAAGTTTTATCTTCCGAAGAAATTTTTATCGAGAAGAAAAACAAAAAAGGTTTAATAAAAAAAACAGACGTTAAACAGTCAATAAAATCTCACAGATTTGAAGGTGAAAGTCTGTTCATAGTACTTAAAACCGGTCAATCAGCAATTAATAAAGCAGATGGAACCGTTGAAAACGGAGTTCCCGCATTGAGAGCAGATATTCTGATGAATTTAATTGCACCCGACGTAACTTTTGATATAAAGCGTACACGGTTCTTTGACAAAGATTTACAAGAATTATAAAGGATTTTTTATTTATGGCAAATGACAGACACAACAAAAACGGGCAGCAAAACGGAAACATTGAAAAAAGAATAATTATTGCGGAACGTGATAATATTGCTGCGGTTATGGAAAACGGTAAAGTTACCGACTTTTTTATTTCAAGAGGAGATGTAATTTTAGGCGATGTTTATCTTGCAACGGTTGATAACATTCTGCCGAGTATTGATGCGGCTTTCGTAAACGTAGGCGTTGATAAAATGGGATTTTTGCACGCACAGGATGTTATGGGAAAAGGTGCATTAAAAGACAAGCTTTCTCCGAAACAAAAACTTATTGTTCAGGTAGTAAAAGAACCGACAGGACACAAAGGCCCCAGAGTTACAACAGAAATAAGCTTACCCGGAAGATTTTTGGTCTTAATGCCTAATGAACCGGGCATAAGCATTAGTAAAAAGATAGAAAATTCAAAAGAAAGAGCAAGATTAAAATCTGTAGTAAGCTTAATAAAGCCTGTTGGTGTAGGTGTAATCATACGTACTGAAGCGGAAGGACAGTCAGAAGCCGATATTCAGGAAGATTTGGAAATTCTGCTTGAAAAATGGAATAATATTATTACGGCTGCAGAAACAATGACACCTCCAAACCTTTTATACAGGGATCAGGATTTGCTCTACAGAACAATAAGAGAAGCCTGTACGGAAGATGTTAAAGAAATCGTTGTTGATACGGCTTTTGCAATGCAGAGAGTTCAAAACATCCTGCAAAACTGGCATATGAATAAAAATGTTCAGGTAACTTTATATAAAGGAACTGAACCCTTGCTTATAGCTACTGATATTCATAAAGAAATTAAAGCAGCTTTAAATGTTAAGGTAAATATGCCCTCAGGCGGATATTTATTTATCCAGCAAACAGAAGCTCTTACGGTAATCGATGTTAACAGCGGTAAATTCACAAGTTCTTCAACTCAGGATGAAACTATTTTAAAAACAAATATTGAAGCTGTTCATGAAATTGCAAGACAATTAAGATTAAGAAATATCGGCGGTATGATTATTGTTGACTTTATTGATATGATGTCGCGCGCAGACAAACTTGCGATGCTTGAAGAACTCGAAATTGCGCTTGAACCCGATAAAGCAAAACCGCAGGTAGGTCAAATTTCCGATTTGGGACTTGTAGAACTTACAAGACACAGACAGGGTCAGTCACTTTCCGAAATATTTACGAGAAAATGTCCTCACTGTCAGGGAACAGGCTACTTTATGAATGAATTCAACTTCTCAACACCGACTGCGGAAGGTGAATACAGAGCAAAAGCAGCAAAAATGAAATTACCTGTAAATAATTTTAAAAAGAATAAAAATAACAACAAAAATCAAAATCAGCCTGCACCTCAACAGGAAACACCGATTACTGAACAGCAGGAAGTACAGCAGATTGAAATTGCAGTTGAAAATCCTTCAACCGCTGCAATTCAGGAAACAGAAAAACGCGACAGCAAAAAGAAACGCGGAAACAGAAAAAATAAATTTGAGAAAAAACAGGAAGTTCAGGAAGTTACTGAACAAACAATCGAAACTGCAGAAACAGTTTTAAAACCGAATGAAGAAATTAAACCTGTGATTGAAACAGTAGTAGAACCTGCCGTTGAAACGACCGAACAACCTGCGGCGGAAGAAGTTCAACAGCCAGAGCAGACTGAAGAAAAACCTAAAAAGACAAGAAGACCAAACCGCGGAACTTCAAAAGCAAGAAAACCGCGAACCAAAAAAGCTAAAGAAACAACAGAGGAAAAAGTTGAAGAATAAAATCTTTAATACATTTCTAACATTGATATTTTTAACGGCAAATGCGGGCTTGTGCGAACAAACCCGCTCTGCTGTTATGCATACTGCTGTTATAAAATTCGGACTTGCAATGGGAGGAGTTGCGCTGTCATCAATAATAATCTTTACAGGTTTAACTGTTTACAATAAGTTTTTTGTAAAACAACAAAGACCGCATTCTCTCGAAGAAGAAATTCTTAAAACGCCGAAAACAACAGAAGAAGCAATAAAATTCTTTATAAATAAAAATAAACTCGGCTTCGGGGCAGTTGATTTATTAATCGGACTTGTAATAGCCGTTGTTGTATTTTTTATAGGAATTAACACTTTTAAAGGCTTATCATCACTTAAACTAAACGGCTCCTCAGTTAATACGCAAAGTGTGCAGGAGCAAGTCGACCAGACAGTGAATGAAATTGAACAAATGCGCCGGCAGACAATTGATTACAGCCGGCAGGTACAGCAGGAAAGTTATTAATAAAACTTGACAACATCGGAAAAATAATAAATAATGGTTTTATAAAAAAGGAGGCAGAAATGATTATTAAAGCATTAAGTATCGCCCCCCCCCCGGCACTACGTGCGTAGATACACCGGATAGACTGTTTAAGGGGCGCTTTTACAAATTTTCTAAAAGTTTAAAGTGTTTTAATTTTAAGCGCTGTTTAACAGCTTTTACATTAGCGGAAGTTTTAATTACACTGGGGATTATAGGAGTTGTCGCTGCTATGACCATGCCGTCGTTGATTGCAGAACATAAAGAAAAATCTACGATTGCACGGTTAAAAAAAGTTTATTCGGTATTAGATAATGCATATATGCTTGCACGTAATGAAAATATGGATGTAAGGAGCTGGTTTGGAGAAGATAATACAAAAGTTAACTCTGAAATATTTTTCAATAACATTAAGCCTTACTTAAAAATAATCAAAGACTGCGGATTTGATGAAGGATGTCTTACTGACGGTTATGTGAAAACACTTGACGGACGCAATTATAACGAATATAACAAGAACGCTAATGAATACAGGTTTGTACTTGCCGACGGAACGCAGGTAATGATAATGCTAAATATATATGATAACAATGACATCGACAATTTCGGGAATATCAAAGTTGATATTGACGGATATAGAGGAAGTTATACGTTCGGGAAAGACGTTTTTATATTTGATATAAAATCTACAGGAATATATCCTGCCGGGATGAAAGATGACCCTAATTACCAGTTTAAAGATTTTTGCAATAAGTCAAAAAGCACTGACGCAAACGGACGAGCCTGCACAGCCTGGGCAATTTTTAACGAAAATATAGATTATTTGCATTGTAATGATTTAGATTGGAGCACTAAAATCAGATGTAAATAAATTAAACAACTGCAGGAGTTTGAGCTTTCCGCTTTAACTCCTGACTTTTATGAATAATTTCAATCATTTCTTTTATAATTTTATTGTAAGGTGTTGCAATACCGTGTTTGACGCCCAGTCTGATCACTGTGCCCGCAAACATATCAACTTCTGTTTTTCTGCCTGCTTCCACATCCTGAAGCATTGAAGTTTTTCCTTCGGGTATCATTGTACGCAAATGCTCAATTGTTTCTTCAATCATAATATCCGTATTCCTAACCCCTTCGGCTTTAGCAACCGACTGAACCTCTTTCATAATATTGATTGCAAAATCCATACACTTATCGTTAGAAAGCATTTCTCCGAAAGTAAGCCCTAAAATTGCCGTTGTTTGATTTGCCGAAACATTGAGCATATATTTAAGCCATAGCGAATGAATTATATCTTCGGGTATTTTGTAATTTATACCAGCGCGTTCAAAGTATTCCTTAACTCTTTGAACATTCTCAAAGTCGTCTGAATTTTCCGAACCGTAAACAATGGTATTAACATTATCATGTGTCACATTTCTGCCCGTTCTTATTGCGCTGTGGCCGATAAAATAAGAATATAAAAGTTTATCTCTTCCGTATTTTTCCGCAATAATCTTTTCACTGGTAACACCGTTAAGCAAAGCAAGAATAACAGTATCTTTACCGACAAAATTTTCCATATTGTCGATAACTTCACTTAAACCGTCGTATTTGGTTGCAATAATAATTAAGTCAGCTTTAAAATTATTATCATCCGGTAAAACATATTTTAAATTAAGTTCTTTACCGTTGAATATAACAGGATTTTCGGAATATCTCTCAAGCCTTTCTTTATCAACCAGAACCCTTAAACTCCCAGCATCAAAAGTTTGTATTTTATCTGCATAAATACTGCCTACAGCTCCCAGACCGCAAATTAAAACATTTTTTATAACTCTCATATTTCTATTTTATCACGCACATTAATCTTTAGTGAAATTTTGTTAAAAATTGTACACATGGCTAATATTAAAGGCAATTTCCCTGAAAAAAATTACTTTATAAACATGTAGCAGTGTAATTATAGTGTAGTTTTTGTTAATGGGAACGGAAATTAACAGAGCGCTTGGTGTGGGCGCAATACAACCGAATATTTATGTTAACCGCAGCAGATTTAACATCGGTTTCGGAAGAGAATTAAACGCTGACACGTTTGAATATTCTTCCCTTGATCGTTTTGCATCCGAAACAGCACTGCAAAAAATGATTAAATCAAACCCTAAAATAAAAAATATTACAAAAGATTTTAATCCTGATTTAAAATTAAATATAAAAGAATTGAATGACTTAAAGCACAATCATTTGAAAGACACACAAAATATTGTAAAAGGTATAACCGAAAACCTTCCGTTTGCGTTAAAAAACAGGGTTGACATACAGGCTGTAGAAGATGCTGCATACTTGCACGATTTAGGGAAAGTTTTAATTCCTCCGGAAATTCTGAACAAACCTGATAAATTGAATGAATATGAAATCAAAATAATGCATAAGCATTCGGAATTGAGTTATGAACTATTGAAAAATACAGGCATCAACAACAAAACATTGAATTTAATCCGAAATCATCACCAGAACGCTAAAAAAACAGGATATCCATGGGTAGGAAAAGATTTTAACGCCGATTTAAATTTACAAATACTTTCAATAGCAGATAAATATTCTGCCTTGACAGAATCACGCGCCTATAAAAAATCAATGACGCCCAAACAAGCATTAACAATAATCTATCAGGATGTCAAAGACGGCAAATTACATCCGTTCGTTTTTAAAGCTCTGGTTAATTATGCGGCTGACAAGAATTATGCAAAAGTTTCCTAGCACAAAAAGCCCTTTAAAATATTATAAATATCCGTTAACTTTTCCTTATTTAAATCAATAAGCTTGCAGACTTCCTTCTTTATATCATCAGGATTTTTTGGATAATATTCGAAGTCAAAAAGCTGCTTAGGAGTTACAGAAAGTTTGTTACATAGTTTTTCAAGAGTATCAGCAGTAACAAAATTTGTACCGCATTCAATAAAAGACAATGAACGGCAGTTAATATCAATTTTTTCAGCCAATTCTTCCTGCGTTAACCCCTTCAGCTCTCTGTAATATTTAACTTTTTTACCTAATTTCTTTTTAATATCGTTCATTTAATTACCTTTAGTACTATTTTCAATTACTTTATGTTTTAATTAAACGTATTGAAAATTACTATATAGCATGTTATAATACCAACAGAGGTATTAATTTAAGAAGGCACAACGGGAATGAAAAAAGGTTTTACACTGGCAGAAGTACTTATTACACTCGGAATTATAGGAATTGTTGCAGCAATGACTATGCCGTCGCTAATTGCAGAAAATAGAAAAAAACAAACTGTCACTTTGTTAAAGCAGGCTTATTCAATACTAAGCCAGGCTATAATACTTTCTGAAACCAGCAGCGGTTCTAAAGAATTCTGGGATTACTCTCTTTCGGGAGAAGACTTTTATAAAACTTACATTAAACCTTATGTAAAAACAGTAAATGAATATTACGGAATGGAAAATCCGCTGGAAATAACATATAAAAGATTGAGCGGTACAGACATCACTACTCTTGCATACTACGACAAGCTTACACCTAAAGTAGTTCTCAGCAACGGTACCGTAGCTGCTTTTGCAAATAATGGTTCAGGTTATATTTTTTATATAGATATCAACGGGAAACGATTACCAAACAGATATGGGATTGATTTATTCGCACTATCTGTTTCAGACAAAAAGGGGATAGTTCCATTCGGTTACAACACATCAGGAAGTTCTGAAGAAAGTTCTTTTTTCTGGGGTTCGGATAATCCGGACAGAAATGTATTAACCGGTACAAATCCCAATGCATGCAATTCAAAAAGTTCAGGAGCGTGGTGTACTGCACTAATTATATATGACAACTGGGAAATAAAAAATGATTATCCTTGGAGGTAAAATTACACATTTTGTTTATGATAAAATAAAATTAAGATGAACTTAGACACAGCAATAGATACATTTTTATCTCCAATAGCCGATAAAATTTCAGGGATAATATTCAGTTCAGTAACCATTCAAGGTGTAAAAGTAGAATTTCTTGTTGCCCTGTTAATGATTGCTGCATTTTATTTTACCATACGTACAAGATTTATCGGTATCTGGGGATTTAAACATGCAATAAAACTGATTACAAAAAACTACGAGCACAAAGAAATCAGAGTTAAAAAGAAAAAAGGAGAAGTTTCCTCATTTCAGGCTTTGACGGCCACTATTTCCGCATCTGCAGGAATAGGGAATGTGGCAGGTTCGGCAGCTGCTGTTTCAATCGGCGGTCCCGGAGTAATTTTCTGGATGATTCTGGCAGGTTTCTTTTCTATGGCATTAAAATTTGCAGAAGTTCTGCTGGGTCTTAAATTCAGAAAAGTTAACCCTGACGGAACAATTGCAGGCGGCCCTATGTATTATATTGAAGGTGCGCTGAAAAATAACAAGTATATAGGAAAATTTGCACCGCATTTATCTAAAATTTATGCCGTATGCTGCATTTTTGCAATGATAGGCGGATGGAATTTGTTCCAGATTAATGCAATGACAACACAGATTACGGAAGTCACCGGAGGAAATAACAGTTTCTTTGCAGATCAAAGCTGGCTTTTAGGTCTTATTGTCGCGGTAATTACCTATTTTACAATTATAGGCGGGATTAAGGCTATAGGAAAATTCACTTCTAAGGTAACGCCAGTTATGTGTACTTTATATGTACTGACAGCTTTTGCAGTGTGTATATACAATATAGGTCATGTTCCTCATACATTTGCATTAATTGTTAAAGAAGCATTTCATCCGAAAGCACTAGCAGGCGGCATGTTTGCATGTATGCTGTGGGGCTTCAGACGTGCAATGTTTGCAAATGAAGCAGGACTGGGAACAGCTCCTATTGCATTCTCTGCCGTAAAAACAAACAACCCTGTCGCTCAGGCTTTTATTGCAATGCTGCAGCCTTTTGTAGACACGGTAATAGTCGGCTCGGCAACGGCTTTTGTTATTGTAGTTTCAGGTGAATACCTTAATACAACAGGAATTGCAGGAATTGAATTAACATCAAAAGCATTTGGAAGTGTATGCCCGTTCTTCCCTATTTTGTTAACATTTATGGCTAGCTGTTTTGTGCTTTCCACTATGCTTTGCGGCTCTTACTACGGTATCAAAGCATGGAATTATTTATTCGGCGATACAAAATTGACAACACGGGCTTTTCAGGTTATATATTGTATATTCATAGTTATAGGCTCTGCCATGA
Source organism: Candidatus Gastranaerophilales bacterium (assembly GCA_944324305.1). Classification (GTDB taxonomy): domain Bacteria; phylum Cyanobacteriota; class Vampirovibrionia; order Gastranaerophilales; family Gastranaerophilaceae; genus Stercorousia. Next base: position 68,279 of record CALUVV010000007.1, on the reverse strand, counting down.
ATTTTAAGAGTATAATTAATCTATCTGATGCATTTACTTTATTCCTGGCTGTGCCAAACTTAATAGCAGTATTCATGTTATCTGATGTAATCATGAAAGAATTAAAGAGATATTGCAAAAAATATAACGTAGGTTTATTTAAAAATAACGAGGAGAGAGTAGAAAATGAAGAAAGATTGTCTGGAGATAGTAAGATCAAAGTGTGAAAACTGCATGGGGTGCGCACTTGCCAAAACAAGAAAAAATGTTGTTTTTTCTGACGGAAATCCTTCAACTGCAAAAATTGTACTTATCGGAGAAGCTCCGGGAGAAATGGAAGATGAAACAGGAAGACCGTTTGTAGGTCGTGCAGGGCAACTTTTGGATGATTTTCTTGCAGAAGCAGGTATCTCCCGTGACGAAGATGTATATATTATTAATACGGTAAAATGCAGACCGCCCGAAAACAGAGTTCCTACATCTGAAGAACAATCAGCATGCAGAAAATTCTTAAACGCACAAATTGATATTATAAACCCGAGAGCAATAATACTTTGCGGGGCAACTGCATTAAAATCATTTGTAGAATTAGATAAAAAACAGACAATTTCTAAAGTCAGAGGTCAATGGATGAACATTAACGTTGACGGAAAAGACTACAGAGCAATGACAATCTTCCACCCGTCATATTTATTGAGAAACGGCTCTATGGCAGAAGGATCTCCAAGAAGATTAATGCAGCAGGATTTGGCTAATATTAAAAATGAAATTCTTCCTGATGTTGATCACTCTATGGATAGCAATCAAGTTATCTATATGGAACCGAAAGAAATTGCAATGGTTTAATATAAAAATAAAAAAAAGACCTCTTCAAAAGAGGTCTTTTTTTATGCTTTGTTATCAACGATTTTTTCTGCGGGAGCCAGGCCGGGTTCCAAATCAGAGCCGGTTACAAGTTTTCTGAATGCAAATTGTACCTTTGGCAAAGCATAAGCAAGAAGAAAACTGCTTAAAGCTACATTTGTCAATATATTTGCTGATTTCGCAAATTTAGTCTTTCTTATAAAAGCAGTCATATCATCCGCATTCTTTGCCTTAAAAGCAAATGTCTCAATATCATTTCTGAATTTAGCAAGGTTTTTAATATTAACATACTCTCTCGGGTCTCTTATTCCGTTATCAAGCATTTTAACTTTTTCAAACTTTTTAGCATATTTAATGAATATAGTATCTTTATTTTCAATATTATCAACAAATTTTAAAAGTTCTTCGGCGGAATCGTTAACAGGAAGCTGAAGATTTCCTTCTTTAATCTGTTTTGCAAAGTTTTCATCTGCAAGCATGAGCGGATCGAGTTCAACACCTGTTATTTTATTTAACCCCTTTTCAATCCATTTTGGCGCAACAAAGTTTAAAAACATCATACCTGTCATTTTGAAAGCCAAATCATAGCGTTCATTTTTATTACGCGCAGTTGCAACACGACCGACTGCATAACCGCCGTCAGTTACAGCCATTTTATCCTGTGCCGAAAAATTAGCAGCTCTGGTAACCCAGTTACCCGTAAAATTAATATCTTTTGATTTATAAAATCTATCTTTTTGTAAAAAGCTCACATTTTGTACGTTTTTTTGCTTTTCCGCTTCTTTAGCTCTAAGCTTCTCAATTTTTTTTGCAGAAGATGCAAAGATTAATTTCGGCAGTATAAACCCCATAAAAAGAATAGGAATTGTCGTAGATGCAAGAAATTTTCCTGCGAGCAGTTTTTCATAAAGTTTTTTATTTTCTTTTGCTTTAATTAAGTCTTTTACGGCATCCGGAGCCAAATCCTTAAACTTTTTAATATTGTAATCAATACCTTGAATATTCTGTTCTTCCTTGAAGAGTTTCAAATTAACATCAGGGTTAAGGCCTCTTGTTTTAATATACTTATTTGCAAGCCAGCCGACAAGAGGAATACCGCCGAGCCATACAGCAGATGTCGCATACTCGTCCAGGAAACGTTCTCTTGCAGCTAAATAAGCAATCCCCTTTGACTCTTTTTTATTCTGATTGTAAGTCAAAAGAATTTTTGAAGGGACTTCAATCCCGCAATCACGTACTATTAAGGGGTATACACTGCTATTATTTCCGATAGCCGAAATTATATTTGTTATTGTCATTTCTATTAATCTCCAATTCTTAATATAGTCTGCCAAACGCTTTTCGGGTTCCTTGGAAGACTATTTTATAAGAATTGAATTATATTTTTTTTATTCTTTAAAAGCGTAAAACATCAATTCATAGCCTTCCAAGGCCGCTATGATGATGTGTATGATGCAATTTTAAAGAATTGAATTTAATCATTATTTTTCCCTACAGAATAATTCTACCGTTAAATAAAAATTTTGCAAGCTTTTATTTAAGCTGAAAAATCAAAATGAATTATATCATCATTTGATGAATATTTTGACGGTTCGTCAAGACCGAAACGCAGTTCGGTAATACGTTCTTCGGAAAGTTTATCAATTGCTTCCGCTAATTCTTCATCTGATGGGTTAGATTTATGAACGATTTTATTCATTAATTTATCATCGTTCAGAGCCTTAATAATTAAATCAGTTTTATTATCATCAACGATTTGTTGCAAGTCTTTTTCCGCTTTTATAATATCTTTTTCTTTCAATGACATAACTGTATCAAGCAAAGAAGTTTTATTCGGAAGGTTTGCACCGTACATTGTTGAAATTGAACTGTTATCAAGTCCGAGGGCTGTTTTGCCGTTGTCTAAATCAAAAGCTTCAGTTAATGTAGTATCAGATTTGCCCCATTTACGAATATTTGCTAACTGTGCTCTTACTGATGCTAGAAATTCCGAGCCGTTTTCAACCGCTTCGGTTAAAATTTTTCGTTCTGTTTGTGCAGGAATTCTTGCAGAAAACGCAGGATTACTTTTCTTTTTATTGCAATCACAATTCATTGTATTATAATTGTAAGATTGAACATTATTAATTTTCATATTTACTCCTTTGCACGTTTTATTATATCATTAAAAAATCTTTTGTTTTTCCTAAAAAACGTAAATTTTAAATTTTGCTATTATTTACTACAGAGTTAACAAAACTTTTTATTTCATTAATTTTGGATGCATCATCAGTTTTAATTAAAAAAGTCTTATCTTTTGAGGTGTGCCCTTTTAGCAATTCAAATGAGGATTTGGGAACTTTCAACTGCTTTGACAGAAATTCGACAACAGCTTTATTGGCTTTACCGTCAACAGGCTGTGCCGTAATTTTGACTTTAAGAAATTCATCCGTTTTTATAATCTCATTTTTTGATGCATTAGGAGATATCCTTAAAGTTATTATTAATCCGTCTTTAGTGTCGCGCAGCATTTTTGTAATCCTTATGAATGAAATTATAGTATTCTACTTGAAAAATTCAAATAAAATCTGTATTATGATTATATCATGAGCGAAAAACCACTTTTTGAAGATATAAAACAAGAGCTTATTGCACAAAACAGAGAACCCGAAGAAATTGAACAGATTGAAAAAGCATATCTTTTTGCCAAACGTCTGCACGAAGGTCAATACAGAATATCAGAAGAACCATACATTATTCATCCGGTTGAAGTTGCTAAAATCCTTGCCGGCTTAAAAGTGGATTCGCATACATTACAAGCTGCTTTTTTGCATGACATTCTGGAAGATACCGATACACAGCCTGAAGAAATTGAAAAACTTTTCGGAAAAGATGTTCTCACTCTTGTACAAGGAGTTACAAAGCTGGGGAAATTACAGTTTAAATCAAAAGAGGAACGTCAAGCAGAAAATTTCAGACGTCTTTTCATCGCAATGGCAAGCGATATAAGAATAGTATTTTTAAAACTTGCTGACAGGCTTCATAACATGAGAACCCTGAATTTTATGACAACAAGCAAGCAGCAGAAAATCGCACGTGAAACACTTGATATTTTTGCACCTCTTGCAAACCGTTTGGGGATTTACAAAATTAAAGCTGAACTTGAAGATTTGTCGCTGAGATATTTGGAACCTGATAAGTATTTTGAAATTGCACGTCTTGTTTCACAGACAAAAGCAAGCAGAGAAGAAACAGTTAAAATTCTTATTGATAAAATTACCGCTGACGTAAAGAAAGCCGGAATTAACGCTCAAATTACAGGCAGAGCAAAGCATTATTACAGTATTTACAGCAAAATGAAACGCTTAAATATAGCTTTTCATGATTTATACGATATTACAGCCGTAAGGGTCATTGTAGATACGGAAAAAGAATGTTATGAAGTTTTGGGGCTTATACACTCCCAATTTAAACCAATTCCGGGAAGGTTTAAGGATTATATTGCAATGCCTAAAGGCAATATGTATCAGTCTTTGCACACTTCCGTTATAGGTCCGCGCTCAAAACCGCTTGAAGTTCAAATCAGAACATGGGAAATGCATGAAGTTGCCGAATACGGGATTGCCGCACACTGGAGATATAAAGAAAAAGGGTCGCAAAAAGCAAACAATCCTACTGATATGCAGTTTTCATGGATGAGAAAACTCGTCGAATATGATAAAGACATGGCATCTGCCGAAGATTATGTTAACTCGGTTAAGTTGGATTTATTCTCTGATCAGGTTTTTGCGTTCACACCTAACGGAGATGTTTTTGATTTACCTGTAAATGCAACCCCCGTTGATTTTGCATACAGAATTCACTCGGAAGTAGGCAACAAAACCGTAGGAGCACTTATAAACGGAAGAATTGCACAGCTTGACACCAAATTGCATAACGGTGATATAGTCGAGATTTTAACATCAAAAACTCCTGCACCGCGCCTTGACTGGCTTAATTTTGTTGTAACCAAACAGGCTTCCTCAAAGATTAAGCAGTGGTTTAAGAAAAATAACAGAGAAGAACATATTGAAGTCGGCAGAACTAACCTTGAACATGAGCTTACAAAAGCCGTATTTGACGATTACATGAAATCAGGCGAGTTTGACAAAGTCGCAAAACAAATGAATTATCTTTCCGCAGATGACTTATTCGCGGCACTCGGATACGGTGAAACAACTTTAAACAAAATAATTAATAAGCTCAAAAAACCTGAGCCGCAAAAACCGCCTGAAACATCATTTCACGGGACTTACAGAAAAAAATCGGAAAAAGATATTATCGGTCTTGAGGGATTATTATATTCAATAGCAAAATGCTGTTCACCCATTCCCGGGGAACCGATTGTAGGTGTGGTTACGCGAGCTAAAGGGGTAACCGTTCACAGAATGGACTGCCAGATGCTTGAACACATTGAACCCGAAAGATTAATGGATATAAAATGGTCAGGCGATAATGTTAACAAAACATATAACACTACAATTAGAGTTGAAACAGCAGAAAAACAAGGGCTGCTAAAAGACATTATAGCTGCGGTATCAGATAACGGCACCAATATCAATTATGCAAATGTGAAATCCAAAAGCGGCAAAATCGGGATTATTGAACTTGGTATAGAACTCGATAATATTGATACGTTAAAGAAAGTTATTTTAAGCATTCAGGCAATACCTGATGTTTACAGTGTAAAACGTATTCAAACATCATATTCAACACCGAATTTGCCAAAAAGGAATAACGGAAAACCCAGACATAATAAAAATCTTAAGAAAAAAAGCTCCCGATAAATTTCTATGAAAATACTTTAAATGATCTTTCAACGTTTTTATCTATAGTGCTTTTCAAAGATTCATATTCTGTTTGCAAAGCATTGTGTTCAGTGTCAAGTTTTTTCAAATCCTGATCGAATTTTTTATCCTGATTTTCAATTTCAGTTAATGCTTTTTTATACTTAACTTCTGCTGCTGCGATTTTAACATCATCTTCTTGAGATTTTATATCAGCTGCATTTGTGTAAATAATGGAAGTCCAGTCATAAGTACCAATTTCAGGGTATTTTTCAGAACCGTTTTCATTGTATGATGCCTGTTCCATTGTCAAAATACCATGTTCCAGTGCAAATTGAAGCCATTCTGAATTGTTTATTAAATTTTCTTCCAATTCTTTATAATTGTTATTATTTTTGGTACCGTCAGCGTTTTCAGCACCTCCGCCCATTCTGTAGTAAAGGTTAACATACCACTGATAACGTGCATCGTTTTCATCTGGAATGGTCTTATCAGGTATATTTTCCAAATCTTCGACATATTGGGCTTTTAAATCTCCGACTTGTTTTAACCATCTGCCGATTTCTGTCTGCCAATCTCTTATTGCTTCATAGTACTCTTCTGTTACACGGTTAAGAGTTGTCATCATGTCTGTCTGGAAGTTTTGAAGATAAACTTTCAGCTCGTTATAAGTATAATTTGTACCGTCAGCTTTTTTCATATCTGCATCATTAAAATGTTGAATAACATATAAAAGATCAATCGTTTTTTCCTTAAAAGTTTTCTGAACCATTTGACCTGATGCATCTATTTTATAATTACTTAACAATTTATCTACTAAAGGGGAGCTTGCAGTAATAGTTGGACCTGTAGCAGGAGCAAGAACATCCGCCTGTCCATCACCATCTTCATCTTTGCAAAGATATTCTGATACTGATGCCATAGAATTAGTCAATCCGTTTACAGGGTTATGGTCTTTGTCTTCGCGCGCTCCCTGTATAGCAGAACCAGTAATATCATTTTCAGAAGTTGTTACAGTGTAACCGCCTGCTGTTGTTGTATATGTGTTTCCCCAAGATGATGGTACAGTCGGTTTTCCATTGTATGCGGTATCAGTTATATCTGTGGATTTTAAATCTAATAGGTGTGTCAAAACGTGAACGTAACAGGTTGTACTAGAAGAACTATTCATCGCGTTATTATAACAAGGGTAAGATGCTATTTCAAATTTGTGAGCCAATTCAGTACCTTCTTCTGAACGATAGTCATTTTCGTTCGGGAACGGAACAGCAGGCGGATTTAATAACTCATTGACATATGCGCCAAAAGAACCGCCCATATTGGCATAATCTTGCAATAGGGTATTACCAGTTACCTGAGACTTCCAACTATTTACTGCATCTGTAACTTTTTGTGCATCAGACGCAGTAACCTGAGTAGGATCTTTTGTCACAATATTTTGCAAATTTGCAATATCACTATCGGTCATTGCAGAAAAATAGTCATTCCATTGGCTCGGATTTGTTTCATCATATAATGTTTCATATACATATGAGCCGTCAGTATTTGTAGTCGTTCCGTAGATACCTTGTAATGCTTCTACCCATTTTGGGTTTTCAACTTCGGGGATACCGTAGCTGTATAAAAATTCTGCCAAACTGTTTGAGGCTTCATATTTTTTGATATCTGAACCGTTTAACATTATTTGACCGTTTGAATTTACAAGAGAATATTGATTTTTCAGTTCTCCGTAACTTAAAAGAGAATTTGCGGTCAATTCTTGATAGCTCAAATTGCCATTACCATCATATGCACCATACATTAATTGTGTTGAGTTTAAAGCATCCATGTACTCCTGGCTGGCTTCGGTTGATTTATCAGCCAGACGCAATTTGGAATTTGTTATGGTTTGAGAACGTAATTCATTATCGGTAAGTCTTGCCGTTATACTTAACAATCTTGCTTGTCCTGCTGCCATTCCCATAAGTGTTTCCCTTTCAATTGCTTCTGAAAAAGAAGTCGGGAATTTTACGAGAAAACTTTATACGACCGCACCGCATCCTATCCTATCCTATCCTATGAGGGATTATAACTGAATTTCAGCCTATTTGAAAATATTATTTACATTTCGTAACAAGTGATTTTAAACTTCACTTTTAATTAAGTTTTGTTAAGCACATTCATAGACTTTGCAAAAATTAATCAATTTGCTATATGCCGTAATCCTGCTAAAATTAATAGTATGATTAAGATTTTGCTGGTATCTGAAAATAACAACAATACGAAAAAGTTTAATAAAATTTTTGACAAAAACGGATATGAATTCTCCGTTATGACGGATGAAACATTAATCTGCGATATTATAAGCGTTGATCCGCCTGACATTATCATTGTTGATGCGGAAATTCCCAATATAAAAAGTTTAAATAAAAAAGTTAAATCACTTTGCGAGAATACAATTATAATCTTTATAATTTCTGCTGACAGAGTTGATAAAGAACTCATTAAATACGCTAACGCTTTTATTAACGGAGAAATGCCGGAAGATTTAATACTTTCGACAATTAATGTTAATTTAAGAATGAAAAATTCTCTTGATATGCTTTCAAACTCAAACAAAGACCTCGCAGACAGCTTATATCGTTTAAATGCACTTTACAGTACAAGTTCACAGTTTGCGGGCACTCTGGAGAAGTCTAAGCTTATTCAATATATGATTGAGGGAATGGATAAGGCTTTAAGTTTTTCTTTAACCTGTACATTGTCTTTATGTACGGAAGACGAACCTGTTTTAATCTTAAATTCTTTGTATGAATTATCTGATGAACTGATAACAGCTATAAAATTACGAACAGTGCTAAATTATAATTCCGTATTTGAAGGCAAAGAAGTTCCGATTAAAATAGACGCGGAAAATTTAAAAGTTATAAAACATATTAAATATCCCGCAAGCAGGTTTACTTTTACACTTTTCCAATATGATAATATGTTTGCACCGATTAGCCTTGGAGATAACTTTTTCGGATGCATTGAAATATTTAAAGAAACATCTTTTACACCTGAAGATGCAACCTGTTTCCAAACAATTGCACAGCAGGTTTCATTACCCTTAAAGAGCGCAACTCTTTATCAGGAAATTATTGAAACAAATGCAAAATTAGAAAAACTGGAAAGACTTAAATCCGAATTTATTTCAATTGTTTCGCATGAATTGCGTACACCTCTTACATCCATAAAAAACTCTCTTGATATTATGATGAGCGGAAGATGCGGAGAAATAACCCCTTCGGCTGACAAGTTTCTTTCCATGGCTATGAGAAATGTACAAAGGCTTTCAGGGATTATAAACGACCTGCTTGATTTATCAAAAATTGAAGCCGGAAAAATGGATTTCAATTTTGCTCCTACAAACATAAATACAGTCATAGGTTATGTAAAATCCGCATTATCAGAGGTTGCAAAATCCAAGGGATTAAATCTTTTAACGGAAGAAACGGAAAATCTGCCCGTTATTAATGCTGACGCGCAAAGGCTTGAACAGGTTCTTACAAACCTTGTATCAAACGCCATAAAATTTACTCCCGAAAATAAAACAATTAAGATATCATCTTCAATCATAAGTTACAAAGATATAAAAATTAACGAGTATTTCAGAGATACAATAAAACTTCCCGAAGGTGATTATATACAGGTTTGTGTTGAAGATGAAGGAATAGGGATTGCATCAAAAGATTTGCTGCATGCTTTTGATAAATTTGCACAAATAGAGAATTCTTTATCAAGAAAAGCAGGCGGAACAGGATTGGGGCTTCCTATTGCAAAGCAGCTTTTAGAGGCTCACAAAGGAGCAATTTGGTGTGACAGCGAACTTAATAAAGGTTCTAAATTCTGCTTCGTAATTCCGTTAGTCAGAGAAGCAGCTAATATAAATTAGAATTATTAAGCAGATATTTTACCGCATCAAAGACTTTACCGTTCCTGGCAAACATAGCACTTGTTTCATGCATTGTTTTAAGATTATCTTCAATTTTAGAAACAGGCACTTTATTCTGTACAAAATCCGCAACATCAATTCCTTTAGTTTCGGACGGCAATGCGGATATTTGTTCTGTTACTTTATCAAGAATTTTTATTTTTTCCGGATCAGCCTCGGGCACAGAAACATACTCTATAAGTTTATTAAACATTTGCTGGTTTTTATAGTACGGATCAGGGAAACCCGTAAGAGTATCTTTTGCAAAAGTTTTAACAAGCGGTTTTACAAGTTCGGCATTTTCAAAATACTCGGGATGAGAAAAAGCGTCATGTTCCAGAAGATTATGCAAAAAACAACGTGATGTTGTATTATCGGTATTATTTATAACTTCTTCAATTAACCCGAAAAGATTGGGATTAGAGTGAGAGCTTTCTGAATATTTTCCCAACAATTTTCCGAGAACTTCTCCTGATATAGGTTTCTTAATGTATGACGCTGAAAGGGCATTGGTATCATGCGCAAGTTCTATCGTATCGGCAACAACTCCGTAGTGTTCAGGTTTAACCTTATTTAATGAAGGCAGAAAAGCTTTAACATTATCATCTTTTAAAGCCCAGGCCTGAATTGTATTAACCAGTTCGGAAACAGTCCTTGTATCTTTTTGTCTTTGCGGCGGGAAAACAACAGCCCATCCTTGTGACTGTAACCTTTTAACAGGCTGCATTATTCTGCTGCTTGTAATCTTATTTATTGAAACCATGATTATAACCTTTCTTTTTCCGTTTAAAGACTGCTGAATAAAAATTTTTGTTAACCTTTTACAAAATTTAACAAAATAGAAGAAGATTTTTGATATGTTATAATACTCTTATAAGACTTGATAGGGGAAAGTATGAAAAAAATTCTTATTGTTGACGATGAACAGGATATTGTTGAAAGCTTAAAATTTGTACTCGAAGCGGCAGACTTTATCTGTTATTGTGCTTATAACGGAGAGGACGGCCTCAGACTTGCAAAAGAAATTATTCCCGATTTAATAATTCTTGACGTTATGATGCCGAAAATTAACGGTTACAAGATTAGCAGACTTTTGAAATATGATGCGAAATATAAAAATATTCCGATTTTAATGGTTACAGCTCGCTCTCAGGAAGAAGACAAACTTATCGGAGAAGAAACAGGAGCGGATGAATATATTACAAAACCCTTTGAGTTGGATGAAGTAGTTAAAAAAGTTGAAGAATATCTTAAATAATATGGAAACATCAGTTACAAATAAAACTCTTGAAAAATTAAAATATGATCTTGTAAGAGCCGGCCTTGTGCCTTATGAAACAATCGAACAGGCTGAAGAAATTGCCAATGCTCAAAATATTAACATAGGTCAGGCACTTATTAATTCAGGTGTGATTACGGAAGACACGATTTTAAAATTTCTGGAAGCTAAACTGCATATTCCTTATGTTAATCTTGATGATTACACACTTGACCCTAAATGTTTAAAATATATAAGTATTTCCGATGCTAAAAAATACAGGATTATTCCTCTTTTCAAAATTGAGGATACGTTAACCGTTGCAATGGCTGATCCTTTGGATTTATTTGCAATTGATAAGATTATAGAAACAGCAGAATGCTCGATAGAACCCGTAATTTCATCAGAAGCCGCCATAAGAAAAAAAATTGACGAGTATTACAAATCAGATGTATCGGTAGGAGAAATATTTACTCGTGACGCTGTTGAATACGATTGGCGCGACGAACTTCACAGCGAAGACTTATCAGACAACCATATTCAAAAAATTATAAGGGCAATTTTAAAACAAGCTATTTTGGAAGGTGTTCATGAAGTTACATTTCAGCGGGAAGACAGCGGTTTCGGGGTTAACTTCAAGAAAAACGGAGAAGTTTTAAATAAAGGAAATATTCCGTCAGTATTAACGGCATCTTTTGTTGCGAAATTGAAAACCCTTGCAGAACTTGACGCTTCCGTTTCAGAAGTTCCGCAGCTGGGGAAATTGAGTTTTAAAGTGGATGATATAAGCGTTATTGCAAGTATTTCAACGTTCCCTACAATTATGGGGGAAAGAATTTTTCTTAAAATTTACAAGCCGCCGAAACCTTTAAATAATATTATCAAATCCGAAAATAATCTGAACGTGATAAAATCTGCACTTAATAATCCCGGTATTATTATAGTTTGCGGCTCTCCTCTAAGCGGGAAAACTCATATTATTTATTCGCTGCTTCTGGAAGCTGCCGATAAAAATAAAAATATTATGACGCTTGAAAGTATTGCAAAATATAATCTTCAGAATGTTCATCAATGCGAATTAAATGAAAACGTGGGCTTTAATATGGATAAAGCCTCACGCTTTATAGAGTTTCAATCTCCCGATATTATTTATCTTGAAGGGATTAAATCTAAAGAATCTTTTGATTATTTTGCAAATCTTGTTTTTGACGACAAGACAATTATTATGGAATTTCTGGCAAATAATATGGAAGATTTGAGATATAAATTGTCTTTTTCTGACTTTGAAACACTTAAATCCCTTATAAGCTGTATGATTTTCATACATTCTCAAGACAGTATAGAAGTGTTTACTAGAGAAACAGTTCAAAAATATCTGGCTTAATAATTCATCTCCCAGTTATCGTTGAGTATTTGGCCGAAACAACTCTGTGCGGAACTGCCAGTTCCTGCTTTACAAGCATCTGCCGTTCCTCTTACGTCTTTTAGAGAAGCACCTTCTGCTCCGCAAATACCGTTTGTTCTGCAGTTAATATCCGCACCCGTAACATCTAAAACACCATCAGTAAAAACTGCAAGATAAAATGCATCACGTCCGAGAATATTAGGACCTTGTGTTCCGTTTATATCTATAAATACGTATCCCCAGGAACCGTCATACAAAGTCGGGTAATCCATACAAAAAGAAGAACCGCTTGCCATTGTCACACAATAACCGTTCCAAACAGAACTTACAGAGACAGCTCCGCTATTTATATTTTTATACGATGAGGCAAAACACGGAGCAACAATTCCATCACAACCCTGTATAATCTTTAAATATTCGTTTAGAAACGTTTTTACACACTCTCTACTCGTCAAGCCTGCTTCTTTTAAATTCAATGCGTTTTTGTCATTTTGATACTGCATCATAGCCTGCTGTAATTCATTATAAACTTTATGTAATTGGGTTACATAAGTTTTACGCTGATGATTTTGCATCAAAGACGGAACGGTCATGGCAGATACAACGCCAATAATACCTAATGTAACAAGAACCTCAGCCAAAGTAAAAGCGTGAGCAGAGCTTAGATTACGCCCCCCCCCCGAATTACATAATTTAATAAGTTTTTCATAATCGCTCCTTTCATACTTACATTCTAAGTATAACTCTATATTATATAAAAAACAAGATTAATCAGAAAATCTGCAATAAGCATATAAATTGTTGAAAGAATTGCAGCCTGTGTCGTAGAAGTTCCGACTTCTTTTGCTCCGCCTTTTGTGCTGTATCCCTGTGTGGCGCACACAAGAGCAATCAACCCTCCGAATATTGCACCTTTTAAAAGGCTAATATAAATATCTCTTGTCGAAATCCAGAGCCATGCGGAATTCATATATCGTGCCGGATGTAAATCAATAGCTGCCTGTGAAACAAGCATTCCGCCTGCAATACCAATGAATTCCGCTAAAAGAACAACCATCGGAACAGTTAACATGCCTGCAATAATTCTTGGAGTAAAATAATATCCTACAGGGTCAACTTTTAAAGTTTTCATTGCATCAACCTGACTTGTAACCTGCATATTTGCAATTTCTGCGGATATAGCTGTTCCCGCGCGTGCACCTATAGCAAGCGCAGCAAAGCCGGGCGCGATTTCTCTAATCATTACAACGGCAATCGTTCCGCCAATATAGGCTTCCGCCCCGCTCATAAGAAACTGCTTTGAAACCTGAATTGTTATAACTGCAGCTGCTATAAATGCAATTATTAAAGATATTGGAAGCGAGTCGTAACTTATTGCCGCAGCCTGCGCCAAAACACTTGAAAATCGTACCTGAAACAGATACTTTATACTCCTTATTAAATTTTGAACGCACAGACCTAAAAATTCAATCATTTTTCTCTTATAAAATATTCCCCTCTCTCATAAGAGAGGGGAATAATAATTTAGTAAACAGGCATACACCATTTTTTGTATTTTGCAACTTTTCCTTTAACAACATCAAAGTAAAGTTTTTGCAGTGATTTAGAAATTTCTCCGACATTTCCGTCACCGAGTTTTCTGTTATCGACACTTACAATCGGGCTGACCTGAGCACCTGTTCCGCAATAGAATGCTTCATCGGAAATATATAATTCAGTTCTGTCTATTGCACGTTCTTCCGTTTCAATACCGAGAACATCTCTTGCAAGTTCCATAATAGTATTCCTTGTAACACCTACAAGAATATTATCTGTTTTTGTTGTGGTAATAAGTTTACCGTTTTGGACAAGGAAAAGGTTCATTGCGGATCCTTCCGTAACCTGTCCTTCTTCATCAAGAACAATTGCATCATCAAATCCCATATTGTGGGCATCTGTTTTAATTAAAGCAGCATTGGCATAAGAGCCTGCAACTTTAGCACGCGGAGGAATAGCATTATCGCTGTTTCTTCTCCAGCTTGATACACAAACTTTCAAACCTTTTGATGTATCAATGTAATCTCCCATTTTATTTGAGATAATAAGGAAAGAATCTTCATTGTCATATAATCCGGGTCCGACTTTTTGAGCTGATTTGTATAATGTCGGACGCATATAGCAATCTTCTTTGTAATTATTTTTTGCAAGTAATTTTTTAGTAATTTCACAGTATTCTTCAACAGTGTAAGGACTTTCCATACACATAATTTTTGCACTTCTCTGAAGTCTTTCATAATGTTCGGGAACTCTGAAAGCATATAATTGTTTTTCTTCTTCATTCCAGTATGCTCTAATACCTTCAAATACGGCAGTTCCGTAAAGGAAAGCATGTGTACGAACGGGAATCATTGCTTTAGACGCATCTACGTATTCACCGTTCATAAAATAAAACTCTGTCATAATCCCTCCTTAGTTTTATATAAATTACTATACCATGAAAGAGAAAAAACAGAGTTATGTGATTATAAAATCTTAACTTATTCTTTAAAAGCAAACCGTTTTTTATTAGTAAGATGAGAATTTCCGAGGTTTGCAGTTTCGATGAATTTTTTAGCATCATTTACGGGAATTGCAAAACCTATACCGATATTTGAAATATTATTATCAGGATTATATATAGACTGTGAAATTCCTATAACTTCTCCCTGAGAATTTAAAAGAGGACCTCCGGAACAACCGGGGTTAATAGCTGCGTCGGTTTGAATTCTTCCTTTTGCATAATCAATTCTTGATACAATGCCAGATGTAAGAGTACCCGAAAACCCGAACGGGTTCCCGATTGCCAGAACTTTCTGCCCTACTTTTACATCGGAAGAATCCCCGAATGATATTGTTTTTAAGTTCTTTTTAGCATCAATCTTTAAAAGAGCTAAATCTTTATTTTTACCCATTTTCGCAAGAATTGATGCCTTATAAACTTTTCCGTCATAAGTGGTTACATCAATATCTTTAGCCCCTTCAATAACATGCGAGCCTGTAAGTATAACACCGTCAGAACGAATAACACAGCCTGTACCTGCCGAAAAGCCGTCGCTTAAATTTGCATCAATTGCTACTATAGCAGGATTAATTTTTTCGTAAACACTTATATTTATTAGTTCATCAGGTGCAAAATTCTGCGCTGATACAGGCAATAACGTCAATATAACAAAGGTCAGATATAAAACAATTCTTTTAAGCATATTACTCCCCTTTTTATTATTATTATCCACTATTCCCCGAATTGTTCATTATACTTAAAAATTTTTATAAGGGCATTATTAAATTTATTACAATTATAAATATATTAAAAAAGCTCTCTTTTTAAGAGAGCTTTATGCGTCAATAATTCATTTCCCAATTATCATTAAGCAACCGGCCGAAACAACCGTTTAGAGATGCTTCGCAATTCATAGCTTCTCTCTGTTCTTTTGTTAATGGAGCATTATATGCTGCATTATCAGGACCGTCATCTATAACTCCGTTAGAATATAAATATAAAAAGAATAAATCCCTGCCTGCGACATTAGGCCCTTTTTGTCCGTTTATATCCACCATAAAATTGGCTATTTTAAACGTTGATGGTTTACTGTATATTGGCCTTATAGCAACACCGCTTGATAGAACGAAAGATTTTGACGTACTGGTAAATGAACCTGTAGAAACATCCGTTCCGTTTATATATTTATATTTATCAGAAAAACAAGGTGCTGAAGCATTATCACAAGTAGATACTACTTTCATGTAAGTGGTGATAATATTTTGAACTGCCGCTGTTGATGTTAAACCGGCTTCCATTAAATTTAAGGCATTTTTATCGTTCTGATATTGCATTAAAACTTGATTAAGTTCATTATAAACTTTATGTAATTGGGTTACATAAGTCTTTCTCTGGTGATTTTGCATCAATGCAGGTACGGTCATTGCAGAGACTACACCTATTATACCCAAAGTGACCAAGACTTCTGCTAACGTAAAACCCTTAGAAGGAGCTAAGAAATGCCCCCCCCCCGAGTTGCAAACCTAATAAAATTGTTCATTTTTATCTCCTTTCTTTTTTTTATTATTATACCATATTAATTACATTTATTAACATGTAATGGATTTTTAATATCCTTTTAAATAAAATATTATTGTGAAAGGATTATTATGGAATTAATTTTAGACATTTTATATATCTATGTAGCGGTGTACTCTTTGTATTTTCTGGCACTGGCAATCAGAAACCTTAATGACAGGCCGTTTAAGATAGAAAGAAGATATTCTCAATATGAAGAAAAAGATAATCTTGCAGTTGTAATCTACGCAAGAAACAATAAGATTACTCTTGAAAATCTTATTAAAGAATTAAAGATGCAGGACTATCCGATTAATAATTTCAGAGTGTTTGTAATTCTCGACAACTGCTCTGACGGTTCCGAACAACTTTTTGTTAATGAAAGTTTTGTTAATTTAATAAACATAACAGGCGTAGGAACGGTAGGTAAAGATCAGGCTGTTTCAATGCTTATTGAAAGGCTGTCTAAAGATCAGACAATTGATTCCTATGTTTTCATAGACGCTGACAGAAGTATTCCGGCAAACTTTTTAACCACGGTGAATTCAGCTTTAATTAATAACAGTGCATTAAGCGGAGAAACTCTTATAATAACCGACAATCTCGGACCTGTTGATAAAATTAAAGCAGCTTACCAGAAATATCACATGAACTTTATGAGAAAGGCGCGTTCTCTTTTCGGGCTTGCGGCAAGTGCCGATTCTGGCGTTTTTGTTATAAAAAAAGATATTGTTGACGAAATAGGTTCGGTTGACTTCAAAGACATTAATGCCGAGCTTAAATACAGTATGCTTTTATCAAAAATTAAATGTCCCTGCACATATAATCCTAATATTCAAACTTATGTTGATACGGCAAATTACGAGTTCAGAAAACCAAGACTTTCCGCAAGACTTGATTTGTTTAAAAACTGTTTTACGCAGATTTGGTCTAAAAACTTTATATTTGCGGAACACACATTTTCATTGTTAAATCCTAATATCTGGATGATATTGATTATTTATGCTGCGGTGATGAAACATTCATACAGATATTATTTCTTTGTAGATTTTAAAATCGTTCTTTTCACATTCTTAATTCTGTTAGCAGGTTTTGGAATAAGCCTGATAAATTCAAAATTAAGATTTAGAGAAATAGTCTTATTGTGCCTGTATCCGATTTATTCATTGTGCCACATTATTAAAAACCTTCCGCCGATTAGAGTAATCAGAGCAAAAATTACACAGCGCGAAGAACTTCCAGAAGGCACCGAAAAGCTTGAAATAGAAGCATTTGTTATGAATAATGCAGGCAGAGAGCTTCCTTGCAAACTTGAATTTATTTCGGAATCAGGTCTTGCCAAAATAAAATTCATGTACAAAAACAAGAAATTTGTGACAGGCAGACACCTTAGAATGATTGATGCTTTACAGGAAATAAGACAGAAATTATATGATTACGGTTTTGTACTTAAAATATGCAGCTGCTGTAAATATTTCACATCAAATGTGGACGGTTCAACAAATATGTTAAAAGGCTTTTGTAACAGCGATTACCCGAGCCCGTCAATTAACGGGAAAAAACCGACATTAATCTGGAATTCCTGCACTGATTTTGAACCCGCAAAGGTTACAAATCTGCTTGAGGAAATGGCTGACGAACAAGGGATTGAGGAATAATTTCATTCAGCATATAAAATGACCCGCATATTATTTTTAAGCTGTTTTGCGGTAATTCGTCAAGAGATTTAAATATTTTTGAAGGGAATTCGCAGGTTTCCCGTAATTCTTCTACGGAACAGGAATTTTTGTTGTCGAAGTGATAAAAATAAATTTCATCGCCTTTAGAAAAAAGAATTTCCATCATTTTTTTGTAATCTTTATTTCTTAAACAACCAAACACAAAACATCTCTGTTTATCAGGATAATAAAAATCCAAACTTTCGCGCAGTGCCACCGCACCGTTGGGGTTATGAGAACCGTCAATAATCAAATCTTCTTTACATATTTGGAAACGGCAGGGATGTTTAACATCTTTTATCCCATCCTGAATTACATCTTCGGCAATCCAAGGGAAAATATGCCTTACTGCTGCAAGCGCCAGCGATAAGTTTTCCTGCTGACATGTTCCCTTTAATGAAAGATTAGTCGTATCTTCAAAAGGTGTTACCATGACAAATAAAGAATTGCATTCATCTGCTTTATCTTTTATTTCCTCATAACCTTCACAGGTAAATACAGGGCAATCAGGTTTTATAATACCTGCTTTTTCAAATGCAATTTTTGACTTTGTGTTTCCCAAACGCTCGGTATGGTCTAAATCAATATGAGTTATTATTGAACATAAATTGCTTTTTATAACATTTGTGGCATCAAATCTTCCGCCTAAGCCCGTTTCAAGAACAACAACATCAACGTCGTTATCGGCAAAATATTTAAACATAATTGCGGTCAATATTTCAAATTCCGTTAAGTGAATATTATTTTTATCCGCAATTTCACAAATTTCAAAAACATATTTTGCAAAATCATCTTTATCTATATCGACATCATTAATCTTAATTCTTTCGGTATATTCAAAAATATGCGGGCTTGTATAAAGTCCTGTTTTCATTCCCGCTTTCTGCAAAATTGAAGCAATAATCGCACAGACAGAACCTTTTCCGTTTGTACCGGCAACATGAATGCACTTTAATTTATCCTGCGGGTTTCCGAGAAGTTTCAAAACCGCAGAAATCCTCTCCAGCCCCAGATTAATATAAAATTTTCCCTGTGAAGTCAAAAGCTTTATTGCATTATTATAATTATTTTCCATCTACAATTTCTTTCAATTGTTCGACAATTTTTTCGGTACTGTCTGTTCTTGCCAGAGCCGATGAATTGTTCTGCAGTTCTTCTAATTTCTGTTTATCGTTTATCAGCGAAAAAACAGTTTCATATAAAGTTTTTTCATTTATGTCATTATCTTCAATATATAACCCTGCGCCCTTTTCAACCATAAAGCGCGCATTTTTACGCTGGTGGTCGGCTGCTGCATGAGGATACGGAACAAAAATCGGAGCAATTCCCGATGCGCAAATTTCGGATATACTTAAAGAGCCCGAGCGTGACACAGCAATATCAGATGCTTTTAAGACAGTTACCATATCTTCAAAATACGGTTTAACCGTTATATTCTTATCAGCTTCATATTCAGGATAAATTCTTATAAGTTGTTCGAGTACTCTTTCGTAATTCTTTTTACCGGTTTGAAAAATTATCTGTAAATCATAATCTTTAGAAAAAGTTTTTAAAACTTCCACAGCCGCATCGTTAATCGAACGCGCACCCTGCGAGCCGCCCATTATACAAAGCGTTAATTTATCCTGAAGCCCCAATGATTTGCGTGCATCTTGTTTAGACAAAGTCTTAAAAGCTGCGCGGATAGGATTTCCGTTTACCTTGCAGTTTTTGTTTTTAATAAAGTTACAAGCACATTCAAAAGCTGTGGAAACACATTTTGCCCCTTTTGCTAACTTCCTTGTAACAAGTCCGGGCTGTGCGTCACAGTCGTGCATCATATAAGGAACATTCATTATCCTCGCGGCCATAAGCGCAGGTGCCGAAACATATCCGCCTGTGCCAAAAACCGCATCGGGTTTATATTTTATAATATAACAACAGCATTTTAAAACCGCAAAACTTAACTGAAATCCCCATTTTACAAGTTCCAAACCAGCTTTTCTGGGCATTCCGTGAACATTAACGCCTAAAAAATTATAACCTTTTTTAGTAACAATATCGTATTCAAGATTTTTAGGGTTACCTATATAATAAATTTCTTCGTCTTTTAAACTCTCAGCCACTGCAACAGCAGGATAAATATGTCCGCCCGTTCCCCCGCCTGTTATAAAAAATCTGCTCATTAAAATCTGTTCCTTATCTTTTTAATCCGTTTTTTAGAAATATTTAAAAGTATTCCCACCATAATCATTGAAACAATCAGAGAAGAACCGCCGTAACTTATAAAAGGAAGCGGAACCCCTGTCGTAGGCAGGAATGAACTTGCAACACTCATATTCATAAACGCCTGAAAAACTATAGAAAAAGTAATTCCGACAGCAAGTAATTTGCCGTACATATCAGGACATCTCGCCGCAATAACAAAACCCCGCTGCATAAATGTGAAAAATAAACCAATTACCAGAACACATCCGACAAATCCGAGTTCTTCGGCAATAATAGCAAATATAAAATCTGTATGACATTCCGGCAGGTAAGAAAGTTTTTGAATAGAACCGCCGTAGCCTACTCCGCTGAACCCGCCTGATGCAAAGGCAATAAGAGATTGAATAATATTATACCCTGCACCTAAGGGATCGGATTCGGGGTGCCGCCAGGTTTTTAGACGCTGCAGCTGATATGGTTTAATAATTGTGGTAAGCCCGATTACAACCGTTGCAACCAACGTTCCCAAGCAGCTTAAAAACAGCTTCATAGAGCCGCCTGCAGCCATATACATTACGACTGTCGTCATGCCGAGCAGAATAACCATTGATAAGTTTGGCTGAATAAAAATTAAACCCGCCATCGCAATTATCGGGAAAAATGCCCAAACCCACTTATTCTGGTCAAATAAATTCGCGTCCTTACGGAATGCATTTGCCAGCAGAAGAACAACGGCAGGTTTTGCAAATTCCGAAGGCTGCAATTGAAATCCGGCAATATTAATCCATCTTTTTGCACCGTTTACGACAACACCAAGAGGTGTAAAATCAACCAGAAATAATGAAAGCAAAATTGCGGACATTATTATAACATTCCAGCCGGCAAGCTTTTTATAATCATAATTCATAAAGAACTTCAAACCGAAAAATCCTGCAACAAAACAAATTAATTGTTTTATTAAAAATTGTGCGGGATTTCCGCCTTCGTCAAGACATTTCGGAGCTGTAGCGGAAAAAATAGCCAGAAATCCTATTATAACAAGAAAAGCAACAACAATTAAAAGTGTCTTATCCGGTGAAGATATTATAACACTCTGAATTTGAGATTGATTGTTATTATCACGGGGATCACGCCTCATTGATCTTTGATAAGACATATTCTTTGAAAACCTTTCCTCTTTCCTCATATCCGCTAAACATATCAAAACTTGCACAAGCAGGCGACAAAAGCACCACATCAGGCGTCAAATCGATTGATTTATCAATTGCGGACTGCATTGTGTCTTCTCTTATTATGTTATCAACACCTTTTTTTCTCAAATTTTCTTCAAATCTGTCTGCTGCCTCGCCGATAAGAATTACGGTCTTAATATGCTTTTTAATTGCATCGCAGAACTCTGTTAAATCCGTATTTTTATCGCGCCCGCCTGCAATTAAAACAACATTGCAATTATTAAAGGAGTTAATCGCAACAAGGCTTGCCTCAGGATTTGTAGCCTTAGAATCATTATAAAATACGGTTTTTCCGATTTGTGCAAATTTTTCAAGCCTGTGTTCCGGAACTTTAAATGACATTATTGAAGATTTTATATTCTCATTTGAAATTCCTTCAAGTTTTGCAGCAATTAGGGAACACATAACATTTTGGTAATTGTGATTTCCGATTAAAGGACAATCATTCAAATCTATAATTTTTTCTTCTTTTCCGTCACGCTTAAAATAAATAGCTTCATCTTTTATGTATGAACAGTTTTCACCGATTTCAGCATCAAATAAAAATACAGTGCCGCCGCATTCTTTAGAAAACTCCAAAAGTCTTTCATCTTTTGCATTCAGAACCGAAAATGCGGGAGCTTGAGGAGATTTAAAAATCTTAGCTTTAGCATTAAAATAATTTTCAAGTCCTTCATGCCAGTCAATATGGTCGGGTGTAAAATTAGTAAAAACAGAAATTTGAGGCTGGAACGAATTACTGTACTCAAGCTGAAAAGAACTACACTCACACACCATAAAATCAATGTCCTTATCAAGCAAATCGCAGGGTGGAACGCCGTAATTCCCGCAAGGTTCAGCTTTATATTCACTTGATAAAATATGGGCAGTCAAAGCTGTAGTTGTTGTTTTTCCGTTAGTTCCCGTTATCGCAATAAACGGAGCCCCCGTTTGCGACGCTGCAAGCTCAATTTCCGAAATAACTTTTATTTTATTTTCTTTTAACTTTTGCATAATATCCGCACGCGGAGGAATTCCCGGGCTTGTAACGGCAATATAAGCATCTTTAATAAATTCATCACTGTGTCCGCCCATCTCGATATTTATACCAAGCTCTTTGAGTTCCTGCAGTTTTTCCGCATCTTCTGGCTTCTGATCTCTTGCTTCAGTTATATATACATCCGCACCCGCTTTATTTAAATATTTAGCGGCAGAAATTCCGCTTTTTGAAAAACCGAGTACAAGAACTTTTTTATCTGTAAATTTCAAATTAGGGCATAATGATTTCATTTTATATAATTCCTCTGTTTAACAAGATGTAAAGTACAATTGCAGCTGCAGAAAGAATTGCAGAAACAAGAGCAAAAACAAAGACAACTTTCTTTTCACTCCATTCGCATAACTCAAAATGGTGATGTATCGGCGACATTTTAAACACTCTTTTACCTGTTGTTTTAAAGCTTATAACCTGAATTATTACAGATAGAGTTTCCATAACAAAAACACCTGCTATTAAAACGAGGAGAATTTCAAATTTACCCATAACAGCAACAGTCCCAAGCAATCCGCCGATTGCAAGCGAACCTGTATCACCCATAAAAACTTCTGCTTTAGGTTTGTTATATTTTAAAAAGCCTGCAAGAGCACCTGCAACTGCTGCTGATATAATTGCGGCTTCAGGATATCCCGAGAATAAACAAATTAAAGAACAGGCTAAAAATGAAAATATTCCTGTCGAAGCAGCAAGCCCGTCAAGCCCGTCAGTTAAGTTATAAGCATTTGAAGCTCCTGTAATAACAAACACGGCAAATACAGGGTAAAACCAGCCTAAATGTAAAATATAATGCCCTATTGCAACATCACCCGCACCTGACTTTGACATCATCAGATACAAAACAGGAAGCATTGCAATTGCTATTTGTCTCAGAAGTTTTCCGCGCGGTGTTAATCCGTCATTCCCTTTACCTTTAAGCTTTATATAATCATCCTGAAAGCCTGCGAAAGTATAAAACAGTAAAGTTAACAGGATTATAAAAGCTTCTGTATTAAGTCTTTGTGCCATTGCAAGGGTAATTACGGAACCCAGCATTACCGCAAGAATTATAAAAATTCCGCCTGTAGTCGGAGTTCCCTGTTTTTTTGCATGAGCTTCAGGCGCACAGTCTTTAACGTATTGGCCTATCATGTGTTTCTTTAAAAAATCAATATATGGCACTCCGAAAAGCAAACATAATATCATTCCAAGTAAAAATGCAACTGCAAGCATTATCATTTTTTTACCCTTTCCATCAACTTTCGTTTAGTCTTTTTTTATTATCGTCAGGCACTTTGTGCCCCTTTTTACCCTTTCCGTCAATTCACGTTTAACACTTATTTGTTATCGTCAGTCGCTGCGCTATAACCTTTTTAACAATTATCTTAATATATTATATGCGCTTGCTCCCTTTTATACCCTTTCCATCAACTTTCGTTTAGTCTTTTTTATATTCGTCAGGCACTTCGTGCCCCTTTATTCTTATTATCTCTTCAAATTTTCAATTATTTCTTCAAACTTCATAGCTCGTGAAGCCTTTAAGAATATTGTAATACCGCCATGTAAATTATCAAGAATGTAACGAGATGTTTCAATGTTGTTATCAAAATGCTTAACCTCAAACCCGTATTTAGAAAGTTCTTCTCCGATATAATAAGCAAGTTCACCTACAGTAAGGAAAACTGCATTATTACCTCTGAATTTTCCGCCCAAATATTTTCCGACTTCGCGATGAAAATCAATTTCATTTTCGCCGAGTTCTCCCATATTGCCTAGGATTACAACAGGATTTTTGTAAAGTTCCAAAAATGCTGAAACTGACGCCTTCATTGACTCGGGATTAGCATTATAGCTGTCGTTAATAACATTAAATCCGCCTGCGTTTTCAAGTTCCCACCGCTTTTCAATAGGATGGTAATTTAACAGCCCGCGCTTAATTTCTTCGTAAGACATGCCGAGCTTATAAGCGATTTCAATTGCAGATAGTGAATTTTCTATATTATAATCACCTTCGACATTAAGTTCATATTCTTTATTTTTATATACGAATTTAGAATACCCGCTTCTTTTCTCCAAAATATTAACATCATTTAAAGAATAAAAAATCTTTTCGCCCTCAAAGCCGGCAAATTTTCTAATTCTTTCACAGTCATTTGCGATTAACGTATTTTTCAAATATTTCGTAATCTCGCATTTAGCCTTCGCAATATTATCAAGGCTTCCCAGACGGCCTATGTGTGCTGAACCGGCATTTGTAATAATCGCATAATCAGGTTCCGAATATCTGGTAATAAGTTCAATTTCACCCAAACCGCGCATTCCCATTTCCACAATCAAAACTTCGGTATCCTCAGGCATTGAAAGAACTGTCTGACAAAATCCTATTTCATTATTATGATTTGAAAAAGTTTTATGAGTTTTAAATTTTTCGGAAATAACTGAATATACCATCTCTTTTGTTGTAGTCTTGCCCGAACTGCCAGTAATCCCGATAACTTTAGGATTATATTTACGCCGTGCAAAATTTGCTATCTGCAAATAAGCGGTTAATGTATCGGGAACCTTCAATGTAAAGTCAGCCGTACAATCATCTTTTGTGCAAAAACAACCTGCAGCACCTGCCTCAATTGCTTTATCACAGAAATTTTCTCCGTCAAAGTTTGCACCTTTCAAAGGCAAATACAAATCACCTTTTTTAATGGTTCTGGTATCTGTAGAAATCTCGTAATCACCGTCTAAGCTTCCTTTAACTTCTGCATTAGTTGCTCTTTTCAAATCATCAACCAAAAATCTCATTTTTCTCAACTATTCTCCCTCTCCAATAATTTTACCCCAAACAAACCGCTGCAAACGTAACGTAAACAAATGTTAATAGTGCTTGACAAGGGGTTTTGAGCGGGTCATAATATCTGTGTATTAGTATGCGGTAACTCGTTAATAAATATCTTTGCCCAAAGTTGTATTATCGCAAAGATTACGATACCAGAAAGGACAGAAAAATGTACGCAATTGTAGAAACAGGCGGAAAACAATATCAGGTTGAAGAAGGAAGATACCTTGATGTTGAATTATTAGACGGCGAAAAAGATTCAAAAATCATTTTTGATAAAGTCGTTATGATTGTTAACGGTAAAAAATCTAAAGTAGGACAACCCTACGTTGCTGGAGCTTCTGCTGAAGGTACTATCGTTAAACATGACAAAGAAAAGAAAATCATAGTTTACAAACAAAGACCTAAAAAAGGATACAGAAAAAAACAAGGTCACAGACAAGGCTTCACAAGAGTTATGATTTCTAAAATCAGAACTTCTGCTCAGAAAAAAGCAGCTGAAACAACTGAAGAAGCTTAATTAAAAAACTTATAAACAAAACAGATGCGAGAGGAAAAATTTAAAAATATCTTATTAAAAATTTTTGAATAATACCTCGAGTGCATTGACAAAATTAAAGCCGATAACAAAGAAATCGGGAAAAGTAGCACAAAAATCGTATGACAGGCGATACTTAAATAATTGTAAGTTATAGCTACGTACGTAGTACATAGGAGAATATAAAAATGGCACATAAGAAAGGTATGGGATCTACCCGTAACGGCCGCGATTCGGAAGCGAAGCGATTAGGCGTTAAAAAATTCGGCGGAGAAATCGTTAAAGCCGGTAATATCCTTGTTCGTCAAAGGGGAACTAAAGTTCATCCGGGTAACAATGTAGGTATAGGTTCTGATGATACTTTATACGCATTGATTGACGGTCAAGTAAAATTTGAACCGCACAGACGTGACAGAAAACAAGTAAGTGTTTACGCTGTGTAATTAAATTATCAAATAAAAAAGCTCCCTAAAAACAGGGAGCTTTTTTTAATACGTCATTTCCCAATTATCATTGAGTATTTTTCCGAAACAGCCATATACACTGGTAGACGAAGAAGAATTACAAGCTTGTGCAAAAAGAGTTTCTCTTATCTCTTCTGTAAAAGGAGGCATATTGTCTGATAAATAATCATCTATCAGCCCATTGCTATATACATACATAACAATTAAATCTCGACCTATTATATTCGGTCCCTTCTGTCCATTGGTATCAACGACAAACGACAATAAAAGATTACCTTCCGGATAATATCTCGGTCTGACAGATGCTCCACTGCTCAATACATAAGAATTTGTCTTTTCAAATACACCTGCCTGCCCTGCGATATGCTTATAATCAGATGCTAAACAAGGAGCTGTCTTTTCACAGCTTTGCACAATTTTAAAATAATTTGTTATAAATTCATTTACAGCAGCCTGTGAAGTTAATCCTGCTTCTTTTAGATTAACGGCATTTTTATCAGTCTGATATTGCAAGAGAGCCTGAGATAGTTCATTATAAACTTTATGCAATTGGGTTACATAAGTTTTTCGCTGATGATTTTGCATCAAAGACGGAACGGTCATGGCGGATACTACGCCAATAATACCTAATGTAACAAGAACCTCAGCCAAAGTAAAAGCGTGAGCAGAGCTTAGATTACGCCCCCCCCCCGAATTACATAATTTAATAAGTTTTTCATAATCGCTCCTTTCATACTTACATTTTTAAGTATAACAAATCAGGAGCAAAATTTCAACTTAATCAACCACTTGAATTCTGCCGTCATCAATAATGTCAACAGGTTCAGGGTGTTTATGCATATAATCTTCTATGCATTTGCAAACATCAAAATCATAAATTTTTTCAGCTTGATCATATTTTTTAAGCATTGTAAAACCGTCATGACCTTGCGCATAATAATCAGTTAATGCTGTTTTATAAATTTTATCTGTTCTCGGATTATTAATATCAATAGGAGTTTCTTTACCGCTTTTATCAATAAATGAAGCAGATTTTAGTTCTCCGTTTTTAGAAATTTTATATTTTAATCCTGAAACATGGACTATACCGGGTTTATTGTTTGTATTGACAAGAGATTTCGAAGAAACACGCAGCATATCAACAATTTCCTTTTCGGAATAATTAGCTACAACCATTTTATTTTTGAAAGGCGAAATATCTTCGAGCCACCTTGTATCTAATTTACCCGCTTCAAAGAAACCTCTTATTGTAGCTGAACCAAACAGTGCAATATCTGTCCCCAATTCTTCTTTCATACAGTCACAAAGGAAATTGGCATGTCCGCTCGGTTCAATTGAAGCATTATTTAGCGGAGGAGGTGCAGAATTAATTACACCGACAACTTTTGGTTTACCGAGAATTTGTTCGAATATATGCCTTACAACGGGGTTACGTTTAAAACCGCGGGTGCTGGTGACATTATTTTGAACTTTTGTCATCACACCTTTATTATTCCATTCAACGTTTAATACCCCGAAATAATTACCGTCCCGTCCTGCCTGTGTAATAACAACAGGCTCGCCTGATTTAGAATTAAACAGGTTAACTCCCGGTTTAACATCCGTAACAAGATTATGGGAGTGCCCGCCGAGAATAATGTCAATACCTTCTGTTTCGCGTGCAATTTTTTGGTCATAGCCGAAGCCGACGTGTGACAGAAGAATAATTCTGTCAACACCTTGCTCTTTTAATTTATTAACTTCTTTCTGAACATCTTTAATTGTACTGTCAATTCCGTCAATTTGAAGTTCTTCGAACAGCTTTCCGTATTTAAGTCTTGAAAACAAATCAACCGGGGTAACTCCGATAATTCCGTATTTATTACCGTTAACCTCTTGAATATAAGATTTTTCAACTTTATCATAAAGCGGATTATCCGGTTTAATATTTATATTGCAGGCAAGCATTTTATAACCCATATGCGGGATAAGTTCGGCAATATGTTTAGGCATATCGTATTCATGGTTTCCCATAGCCGAAGCCATAATACCCATAATATTCTGAGCTTCAACCATTACCTTATTTGCAGCAACAGGTTCCCCGAGCTGAATATCTCCCGAGGAAAGCTTTAACTTATCTGTAGGAGAAGACGGAACAAAACGGTCAAAAGCATTTGATGCAGTAATTGTTCTTTCCATATTTATAGATTTACCGTGGAAATCATTAATATAAAAGATGCTTGTCCTGTCCGGTTTATCAGCTTCTGTTCTACCGTTCGGCGATTTTTTTGGAAGCGCCTTATATAAAATGGTAGATTGTGAAGCATTTACGGGCGTTATCATCTGGTCTAATTCCCTTTAGCATTAAACACCCTGAAAAATATTTTTTGCTACATTAAAAATAAAAGGTTTACAAAAGTTATAATTCAAATTCCATTGTTTGAATATCCCACTGTTTTGAAAGTTCTTCTCTTAACAATTCCGCTTCACCGTTAACCTCTAATAAAACAATTCCGCGATTAAGGCAAATATCTTCGCGGGAAGGATGCAGCCCTATACGGGTTCTTATTTCACAGCCGAATTTAGTAATAAGTTTCTGAAATTCAACGGCAGTTTCAACACGATTTTCCAAAGTTACACCGATAATTGTTGTTGTCATTTTTCTCTCCTTTTTTACAAATAATAAATAAAAAATATACAAAAATAACATCCCCTGAGGGATGTTATAGTTATTAATTCTGATGAGTATTAATTATTTATTTTTCGATCTCATCCATAGCTTGAAGCTGTTTTTTCTTGTAGTTATGAATTACTGCATCTACAAGAAGCTCATAAGATTTCATATTCTCGATATTCGGGAATTCTTCTTTGAGTTGTTCTCTGACCATTGCTTCCAGCTTTCGTTCGTCAGAACTTGATTTTAGTTCGTCAACTCCGCTAATCATTCTGATATAATCAGGAGATGTTTTATCGGCATTACGTTTCATAAAATTCAGCCAGCGTAATTTCGGACTGATTTGTCTGCCTAATGTCTTAACGACTTTTAAATTTTTCAATCGGTTTAGCATAAGTTGACTCCTACCATATATTGTTTAAAAATTTTGCTTTACCTTCTTCGTACTATTGTAAAGTATCCTGAAAAAAATAATTTACTTTTTTACAATGATTGTTTACAATTCTTTATAATTTGCTGAAATCAGCAAGACGGCTGTATTTCTTCTTCAGCAGAGTAAGTAAAGCCAATCTGTTTTCCTTAACATTTTCATCTTTATCCATGACAAGAACATCGTTAAAGAATTTTTCTACAGACGGGTTAATTTCTTCTAACCGCTTCAAGTATGCTTCATAATCCAAATCATCCGATACAGTTTCAATTTGACTGAGAAGCATGTTTTCGGCAGGTTCTTTAAACAAATTCTTATTAACGGATTTTTTGGAATCTTCTTTAAGAATTCGCAGAACTCTGTTAGCACTTTCAAGAACTGCTTCCGAATTCAATTTGGAAACAGCTTCCACGCGTTTAATATAATCTGTTAAATCAGTAAGAGGATTTTTATTGGCAGCGCAGGCTTCCAAAACATTTTTCGCATATTTTTCCGACAAAAAGATAATTAATCTTTGAATAAAGAATTCATGAATTTCATCGGTAACTTTTCCTGAAACACGGCTTATACACGAACCCGCAGCCTTTTTAAATTTGTCTGCAAGATTTTCACCTTCCGTAGAAACAGGCAGCAGAAGCAATGTTTCAGTAATCAAAGTAGTTAAATCAATTTTTAAATTATTTGCAAGAATTGTTCTTATAATCCCTAAAGCAGCACGGCGTACTCCCAGCGGGTCAGATGAACCTGTCGGTTTTTTACCTTCCGCAAATACCGCGCAAATAGTATCAATTTTATCGGCAATACCGACAATTTGACCTTCCTGCGTTACGGCAATCTCTCCGTCAGCATTCAGCGGGAAATAATGCTCTTTTATACCTTCACAAACATTTTCGGATTCACCCGATACTCTTGCATAATCAGCTCCGATAAAACCTTGAAGTTCAGTAAACTCAAATACCAGATTAGTTGTCAAATCAGCTTTGGCAAGAAGTGCAGTTCTTTCAACTGAAGGATTATTGCCAACCATTAATCTGCACAATTTAATAAGTCGTTGAGCTTTATCATACATTGAGCCCATACCTTTTTGGAAAGTAATGCCTTTTAAGTCTTCAACATAACCGGCAAGCGGCTTTTTAGTATCTTCATTAAAGAAGAATACCGCATCATCAAGACGGGCTTTAATTACACGAACATTTCCCGCTTTAATATTTTCAAATTCATCACCGAGATAGTTTGTCATTGTAATAAATTTATTAATAAGTTTTCCGTCCTTATACAAAGCAAAATACCTTTGATGAACTGCCATAACCGTAACGACAAGTTCCTCAGGCAGTCTTAAATAATCAGGATTAAATTCGCAAACCGCAGGAACGGGATATTCCGTAATAAAAGTAACTTCTTCCAATAAATCATCAGTATAATAAGGTACAGCACCTAATTTTGCGGCTTCTTCTTTTGCTCTGTCAATAATTCTTTGTTTTCTCTCTTCCTGATCAACAATTACACAGCAATTACGCATAATTTCAACATAATCGTCAGGGTTATTAATATATACGTTTTGCTGGGCAAATCTGTGGCCGCGGGTAACATTTGAGCTTTCTTTATCAATAATTTTTATCTTAACTTCTTCCCTGTCAAGTATGGAAACAATCCATCTTATGGGACGGGAAAATTTTTCTTCGTTATCAGCCCAGCGCATAAAATGCGAGCCTTGAAGTTTCAGAACAATTGACGGAACATTTTCTTTTATAAGTTCAAAAATAGATTTGCCTTTTATTGTAATTTTTGCATGAAGATAATCATCTTCGATATATAAATCTTCAGGATTTACACCGTTTTTTCTGCAAAAACCTTCACCGGCTTTTGTTAAATTTCCGCTTTCATCGTAAGCAACTTTTTTAATAGGACCTTTAACAACTTTAACTTCATCCTTACTTTCTTTTTCCAAGCCTGACACAATAACTGCCAGACGTCTTGGAGTTGCATATACTTTAACATCTTCAAATTCAACTTTATTTGAATTTAAAAAGTTTTCAAAACCTGTTTTAAGCTGCTGAATAGCTGACGGGATAAACTTATAAGGTAATTCTTCACATCCTACTTCTAATAAATATTTACTCATACTATACCCTTATTCTTCAATTATACTGTACTCTTATTATAACTTATGAAAGTACAATGTAAAGGAGTTATAAATTTAAGGAAAAAGGTGCCGAAATACTTCGACACCGCATTCTAACTCATTAATTTATTGTGATACTATAGAGCTTTGAGCTAGAAGAAAAACTTTACAGGCTGTATCTGTTTGACACGGCACATCGAATTGTAATTTGTTGTACATTCTCCTGCCTTAGTATAGGATGTTCCGTTTTTGCAATAAGGGGTTGCGTCACCTACGTAACCAGAGATACAAGCACCTTCTTTAAAGGGAACACTCTTAGCAAGCCATTTTGTCGCACGCTTGCCGCCAGAGTAATTCTCGTTCTCCACGCTGACTTGCAAATGACGAGAACTGTCACCACCGCTTTGATTTAAATTAGATGTATCGTAGGCGGGTATGATTTTACCCGATAAAGTTATGTAGAAGGGATAAACATCACTCCACAATTGAGAATCACCTTTGGCTCCGTCAATATCTACATAAACGGTATAACCATATGAATTCGTATTAGGCACACCGTCATAGACACCGCCCTGAGTATTATTTGCTAGCATAGAGATAGCACCTGCGTCGTTATGCATATTATAAATGCGCAGACCGTTACGCAGAGTGATATCAGGTGTTTTGCCGGAAAAGTCGGTTGTACCATTACTGATTACACTGCCGCTGCATACACCGCTACCGCTCATGATATTCGCATGGCGTTCAAATAGTTTACAGAAATTCATGCCTTTACGAGGCAGGGTACGAGGAGAAGGAATGCATTTACATTGTTCCTCACTCCATTCATAGGTCTCATCACTGCAGGTGCGGTTTATTGCCGGATTTTTAGATACTACACCTGTTTCATTGCTGCAGATATTACACGGTGATAAATTGCTAGGACAGTCATTTACACAATTACAAGAACTGTTTAAGTGCTGGCCCGAAGGACAAGTTTTTGCTGTGCCTGTTAACTTACAGGCAACATCATCCCAGCTTTGACCGCAGGGGATCTTTGAAGGTTTATTAGTACATGCAGGGCAAGATGATTGATTTGATGCTTTGCTGCCATCCCAGCAGGTAACATAAGAACTGCATTCCGATTCATTATGGACTTCACTTCCGTCCCAACAGGTGACTTTTGTGGGACAATTGGATGAACTGGTAGCGTAACTGCCATCCCAACAACTTATCTTAGGGGGACAGTCTGAGGAATTATCTGCTGTACTCCCGTCCCAGCAGCTTACTTTATCTTTTACACAACTGCAGGTTTTACTGTCAAGAGTATAACCGCTGCTGCAACTTCGGCTACAAACACAATTACAACTGCTATCTAAGCTGTATCCGTCGGAACAGGTCTTGGCCGTGCCAGTTAAACTGCAAGTGCTTTCGTTCCAGCTCTGACCGCAAGGGATTGTTGAGGGTTTATTGGTACAAGGTAACTTCTCGCATGTGCAGCCGGAACTGTTTAACTTATAACCACTCCCGCAGCTGCGCGTACATTTACAACTGCAGCTGCTCTTGTCCAAGGTATAACCGCTGCCGCAGCTCTTATTACAGCTATTGCCGCCGTCTTGAGGTGGACATTTAGACTTATCCGTTACATAGCTGCCGTCCCAGCAAGTATATTTTATCGGACATCCTGCAGGACCTTTTACGGTGGAAGAACCATCCCAACATTTATATACAGGACAATCTGCTTCTCTTTCACTGTTTGCGAAGCTGCCATCCCAACAAGGGTATTTACAAAAGCAATCACATTTGTCTAACTGATGTTCTCCATACTGACAGGTCTTGGTACATTTCGGCGTACAACAGGTAAAACAACCACTACCTTGACGGTGTTCATTTTCATTACACCAATGAAAGCCTGCACCTTCACAGAAGCTTGGTTGAAAAAAGGTTCCTGCCACGGTACAATAGTTATCAATATGACAGGTAACATCAGGATAAAATGCCGCATGAACGTTCTCTGAAAACATTGCAAATAAATCCTTTTTTACAAGAGCCTGCTTATATTCAGGATCTTTCGGGTCCCAATCCGCAAGCATTTCTGTAGAAATAGAACGTAATGTCGAATAAGCTGAATAATAAGTGTACGAAACAATATTATTAAGCTTAGCTTTGGTTATACCGATTGTTACAGCAACAACCACCGCAATAATCAGCATTACTATAATAATTTCTGCAAGTGTATAACCCGAAACACTTGTCTTTGGAGCTTTTAGGCTGCCCCCCCCCCGAACATGCCGGCCAGTCTATTACGATAATGTAATAGGACTGTAAAAGATTTTTCTAAATTAATCTTTTCCATAAATTGCTCCTTAACTTCTTGACTTTGCCATTATAATTTTAACATATAATTGAAAATTTGTCTATAAGACATGAAAAAATTGCGCTTGGCGCGATTCGAACGCGCGACCTATCCCTTAAAATGTTAATAACTACTTTTATATAATTTTATTTATATTCCTGAAATACTTATTATTACTAGCTTGTACAATTTTATAAAGTTCTATAAAATTTAATCAAAAATACACAAATTACACAAAATGTACACAAATATATTTCAAACGACTGTAAAATCCAACCTAAGCCGATTAAACCATGTAAAAGCTGCAGGTAATGTAAATTTCCATATAAATTATCGGGTTTACATTTTCCTGCAACTTAAAACTAATTTATGCGTTTAAATATTTTCATTCGGCTTACTCTCATGTCCAAAGATATACCTTAACCCGGCATTCGCGGCTATACCGTTTCTGCCTCCGTGGCGTAACAGGACTTGACCGTAAGCGGTGAAGTTGTCATTTATCGTTTTTTGAATGCCTAAGCCGTATTGAACATAAGGTTTTATGCTTAAATCAGGTAATGTCGCCATGTTTGCAGTAAATTCCGAATCATTCATAATGTTCCAGTTCATTCCGACTGTAAAATATGGCTGCCAGTTGTTTTTGGTGTTCAGGGCAAATCTTACATTCGGTGAAATTTGAAACGCGTGAAGCGGGTCACCGTTTATGCTTACACCGGCTGCGTTTGTGTAGTCAAAGGTGTTTACGAATGTGTAGCTTAAGAGCAGGCTTGGCTGGATTATGAATTTACCATCTTTGAATTCAAAGTTGTAACCTGTTTTGTTTGCAATACCGGCTGTTAACATCGGGAAATCTTCGTTGCCGTAACGTGTACTTGCATCGGCTACGCTTGCACCTGCGTTTACAGTTAAACCGCTGAAGAAATTGCCTTTGTAGTAAGTTCCTGTTAAGCCTAAGTTGCCGCCGTTCTGGTAAATGCTGTTGCCGTTGAAGGATTGGTGGCTTCCAAGATAGGATACGTGAGCACTTAGAACTCCTTCTCCACCGTTTTTGAACTGGTGAATTGCACTATCGCCGCCTATGAAGGTTCCGTAAGACATGTTGCTTACTTTTGGTCCGTTACTAAGTCCTACGCTGTCGTATGCGGCAAACGGTC
The DNA here is from genome assembly GCA_944324305.1 of Candidatus Gastranaerophilales bacterium. Classification (GTDB taxonomy): domain Bacteria; phylum Cyanobacteriota; class Vampirovibrionia; order Gastranaerophilales; family Gastranaerophilaceae; genus Stercorousia. The sequence continues at coordinate 33,266 of CALUVV010000007.1, read as the reverse complement.
TTACCCAGGTGCCGCCTGAATTTGTTTCGTTAACTTTGTAGGTTACGCCGTCGGCTTCTTCGGTTATTGCGTATCTGTTAGCTTGTTTTTGAGCCATTCTGACACTTGCAGGGTTTAACATACGCATGTCCATGTTGTTGAACGCGTTGTTGTAAGTGTCGAGCATTCCCATGTACCCGCCAAGTTGTGCCGCAACGGGACCAACCATTACGGACGGGTTTACGTTGTTGTAGTTTTGACTTGAACCGCGTGTGAAAGAGAAATTACCGGTTGTCGGGTCGTAGCCGACGCCGTATTTGTAGATTGGGGAGTAGGCGACTTCGGTTACACATGTTGCAATATGATTTGCGAGGGTATCGTTTTCATGGAGTGTAATTGCAGGGTCAACTGCGTTAATTTCTACTTTATCTTTTGTTGCGTCGCTCAAAAGATTTATTTCGCTTACGTTCAGGATTGCGTCTTTGTTTGCGGTTGCACTGTCGGCAGTAATTTTATCCATTGTTTCTTGTGCCAAATCTGCGTCAAGCATAATATTTGAATTTGAGTTAATGTTTATAGCGGCAAGGTCGATTGTTCCTACAGAATTGTTAGCGAGGTTCAGGGTTCCGCCGTTAAGGTTCAGAGTATTTTTATTTCCCTGACCGTTTAAGTATTCATCTTTTGCGAAAGTTACCATTCCGCTGTTGAGATTGTAGTTTACGCCGTCAACGTATGTGTTATGGACTGTGTTTGAGTTATTGTTATTAAGGGTAAGTTTTTGGGCAATGCCTGCAAAGGTTATTTTGCCGTTGCCGTTTAGATTAAGTTCGTTTGAAGAGTTTGCGGAACTTATTTTGTCATCAACCGTAATTGATTTGTTATTTTCTGTTGTCAGGGATGCTTTTGAAGATGTTCCGTCAAGATAGATTACGTCAGTATTTGAATTGCTGCCGATTGAAACATCGCTGTTTGAGGCGTTAATGTTTACAGCTCCGCCGTCATTGATTGTCAGGGCGGCTTTTCTTTCCGGAGTTGGGGCAAAACCTTTAATGTTTGTGTCGTTAAAGGTTATGGTTTGGTTGTTATTTATTGCAAATCCGATGTTATCTTCACCGTCGAGGGTGTAACCGTTGCCGTTTACGGTTAAGGATTTTCCGCCGAGGTTTCCTGTCCAGCCGGTTTCCGAGTTTGTTGCGGTTATTTTAATATCGCTGTTGGCTGAATAAATTCTGTCATCGGACAAAGTTACATCCACACCGCCGACTTTATCTGTCTGGTTTACGGCAACTGTGAAGCCGTCGGTTTTAAGGGCTTCGCCGTTTTCATCTGCATGGCGGTTTACGGTAAGATTGTTGTCTTTGGCTGTTATTGTATAAACGTAATCGTTTGTCAGCACGTTAATTCCGTTTTCAGGAGTTTTTAATTCCATACCGTCTGGAGTGATTGAGGCTGTGTATTCGTTTTTGGTTGTATCTGCGAAGTCTGAGGTAATATTTACGTTTTGGAGGTTTAAAATACCTGTTGCTGTGTTTGCTTTGATTGTGTCGAAGATTTGGTTGGAACTTGCAAGGTTCATGTCTATTTTGAGGTTTGCGTTGTTGGAGGTTAAGCTGTTTAAGTTCATTTCGCCAACATTATTGTTTGCTAAGTCAAGCAGTGAACCTTTTTCAAGGGTTAAGTCCGTGCCGTTCAGGTAATTGTCTTTGGTTAAAGCAAGAGTGCCGGCTTTTAGGTTGACTGAAAGGGTAGAGGTTTCTTCGGGGGAGACATAGTTATTTATATTGATAGTTCCGGTTGAAGCTATATCAGGATTAACCGCCTTATCGTTGATATTAATAACAGATGCCTTACCTGAAATGCCTCCGTTAAAAATAATATTTTTGCCTTCATTTGCATTCAAATTTAAAATACTTTTTGTTAAATTTATATCTTTCCCTACTGCTGCTTCATTACCCTTAAAAGTAACATCTTTATCTTTTGCAGTAATATTCAGGGTTGTTGTTTCAGAATATTCATCTTCTGCTGCGTATACATTACCAACAGCAATAGCACCACCTTTTTTATCTGCCTTGTTATTTATGAAATTTGTATCTGTAATTTGCGTTGTGCCACCCTCAACATATAAAGCACCACCGTTTGCTTTTGCTTCATTTGAGGTAAATGTGGAATTTTCAATATTTACAGTACCATTATTTATTGAATAAATAGCACCGCCGCCGATATATTTATCTTCTGCAATATTACCGTTGAAGCTGCTATTTTTTATATTTACATTCCGCCCTGTGCTACTTATAGCTCCACCGCTACTCCCCGCTAAATTACCGTCAAATTGACTGTTTTCAACAAATAAGTTTCCATTTGTGTCAATCGCACCGCCAACACCCAGAATTTCCGTTCTCGTGTTAGTTACAGGTTGACCGTTACGGTCTGTTGTTTGTGTTGTGGTTTCAATAACTGACTTTGCTGTATTATTGGTAAATTTAGAATTTTTCACTGTTAAATTTGAATCTACAATATTGTAATTATTGTAGATTGCTCCGCCGCCGGTTGCAGCATTATTTTCTGTAAATTCACTGTTATCAACAGTTAAATCTTTATTTGTATAAATAGCACCACCAAGTCCACTATATTGAGTAATTGTAGTATTTGCATTTTCAATATTTTCTACATGCAACTGACTGGCAGTGTTATTGTTGAAAGTATTGCCTTCAAATTCCGTAACAATTCCGTCATTCCATATAGCGCCACCGTCGTTAGCAGAGTTATTATAAAAATTACTCTCATCAACTGAAATTGTACCTTTATTTTCTATTACTCCGCCGTCGCCGTCGTAGTTTATATTTTCAAATAACAATTCATGTATGTTAAGAGTTTCATTTTCATTAACAGTAGTCCTCTCTGTAGCAGAAACAATATTAACCGACGACAATACCACCGCAATCATTAATCCAGTTAAAAATCTTTTACCACTTCTCATCTCTTCACTAATCCTTTCAAAACACATCAAAATAAATAAAACAGTGTATTATTGTGAAAGGGCACATTATACAAGGATTTAACGTGCAAATTATTATTTACATTTCTCAAAAATCCAACAAAAGTATTAAAGATTTTTATTGCCCTATCCGTAAAAATATGCTATAAGTAGTAAATAATATAAAATTACATCAGAATATTTATTTTGTTGGATTTATTTTTTAGTGTATTTATAACTCAAATTGCCTGTAACTGTTGTCAATTTCATCTTGTTCAATACCTATATAACGCAACGTAATTTTAGGATTTGAGTGGTTAAAAATCATCTGCAACATTGCAACATCTTTAAATTGTTTGTAATGGTGGTACCCAAAGCTCTTACGCATTGTGTGCGTTCCGACATTTACCGTTATTCCGACGGCTTTGCAGGCTTCATTTAACATTCTGTAAACCTGTGAACGGTCAAGTCGTTTTCGTTTTTGGCTTAAAAATAACGGTTCTGTGTCGTCTTTGTCCTGTATAAACTCTTTTATTAAAATCTTAAGTTTATTGTTTATCGGAAATTTCTTGAATTTACCTGTTTTTTGTTCTTTTATTTCAATGTGAGTTTTGTTACGTACATCTGAAATGTTTAAGTTTAAAATGTCCGAAACCCGTAAACCGCTGTTTGTGCCTAATACAAAAAGCAGTCTGTTACGAGGATTTTTCTTTGTTAAATATTCTTCTACCTGCTTTATTTGCTGTTTGTTCCTTATCGGCTCTACTGTTTGCTTCATTGTTCCTGCCTTTCTTACAACATTCACTTTATTTGAGTGTCTGTTTAATAAAAAAGGCAGAATGTATCAGTTTACAAGTATGGCTAAAAGTTCATTGATACATTCTTTGTAAGTTTTTCGTAACTTTTCTTGTTCACGCTTTTTAACCTGTACGTCTTTAATCCTTTGTTTTTGTCTGCGTAACTGTTCAACTCGATTTCTGTGTCTGTCGTTTTCACTTGATATCTGGCGGCCAATTGCTTCTAACTCTGAATTTTGCATATTTTACCCCTTTATTTTAAATAATAAATATACATTTTTACTTAATATTTAGTAATAAAAAAGTAAAAAATAAAAATTATGATATACTTATCATATAGGTGTATCTATGTTTAAAGATATATTAAAAATTACGTTTAATCATGTTATTGACTGGATAATATTATTTTTCTCTGTAATTATTCCAATTTGTATAACCTTTTTCGGGTTACCGCAAATTGAGTTAAAGGAAAAATTTTACATAGTTTTTATCTTTACACTTACTACTATGATAATTTATTTAATTAAACTTTTTTTTAATACAATAATGATTATTGAAAAGCAAAAAATAATATTGCCAAAATTGAAATTAATCAAAGATAACTATTACATTTTTGAACCATGCGAGTTATATTCTCCACAAATGTACGTCTCATTATATTATTGTAGTAATAATTTAGAAAAATTTATTGGGTATGGAATAATTGAAACTGTAATATCTAATACAAATAATTTACAAGTTAAAATAATAGAATTTCAAGGGGAAAATATTGATAATGATTTCTGTCTAAAAAACAAAGTGAATATATTTCTAAAACCTTCTGTTCCTTGTAATATAGAACAAAAATTTTATATTTGTAAGGAGACTGTTGATGGCTAATAAAAAAAATATCACCGCTAAAGTTGTTAATATTATTGATCAATATAAAGTTGTAATCAATAAAGGTGCAAAAGATGGTATATATAGTGGAGATTTATTTCTAGTATATTCTCTCGGTGAAGAATTATTTGACCCAGATACAAAAAAATCATTAGGGACTCTAGAGCTAGTAAAAGGTAAAGGTAGAGCAATACATGTTCAAGAACATTTAACGACAATAGAATGCATTTCAAAAAAAATCATACAAAAAACGATCCATCCTTATATAGCTATTATGGGTAGTTCAACTGAAAATATTGAAAAAGATTTACCATTTAAAAATCCCACTATAGGTGATTTTGCAAAACTTATTTAATAAAATTAAATGTTAACCTTAAGCCACTTCCAGTTCATAGCCTAATTCTTGAAATATTTTTGCTATAGTCGAGAATTTTGGTTCTTTTTCACTTTTAAACAAGCTGTATAAATGGCTTCTTGACATCCCAACCTTTTTTGCAAAGCCTGAAGCTGTATCTTTGGCTTTTATTACAATTTCTAATGCTCGATAAAAAGAATTAAAATCATCGTCTTCTAAGTAATCTTTCAGACTTGCATTCAAATATAGCTTAATATCTTCATCTAATTTTAAGTCATTAACAAGATAATTTTCTAAATCTATTGTATGTTTTAATTCTTTCATTGTAACATTCTCCATTCTTGAAGTATATTTTTTGCTTTTTCAATATCTTTCTTTGCGTTGATTTATCACTACCGTTAATTAATAAACTCTAAGCTAATTTTAATTTTATATCGTATTTGTAGCCTAAACCGTTCAGAAGTTTAAAAGCTGTTTCCAAACGAGGCTGTTTATTTCCGTTTACGATTTCAGATAAGTTACTTCGGTCAAGGTTTAATTCTTTGGCAAGCCTTGAAATTTCACCGCGATTTGCGTTTTTCACCCTAGCCTTGACTACATAAGTAAGACATCTTGTAAATTCATTTACGTTACCGTCTTGCAAAAATTCTTCAAGCGTAAGCTCTAACCATCCTTTCTGAAATTCAGGATCTTGCAAGCGTTCTATCATATCGTCATCAAAATTTGGTGCGTTATTTATATATTCTTTTTGTTTAGGCGTTAATGTCATCTTCTGCCGTCCTTTCAATATAATCTGAAAAATATTTATTGGCTTGTTGTATAACTTTTTTCTGGTCTTTCTTTTCACTACCTGCCAGAAACAAAACGAGTGTAGTTTCCAGGTCATAATAATAAATTCTGTAACCTTTTCCAAAATCCATACGCAATTCGGATAATCTAGACTTTTGCAATTGCTTGTGGTCTCCGTACAAACCGTCTTTCAGCTTATCTACTCTTTTGGCAACTCTTATTTGCATAGATGGATCTAAACTGTCAAACCATTCTGCATACGGACATTTTCCGTCTGTTGTGTAGTAGTATTTTATTTCTTTTTCCATTAAAAAGTTCCTTATTTATATTATAGGTTAAACCTACAAATAAATCAAGTGTTTTTTATATTAATCAAAAACGGTCATTTACCGTTGGTAAATCTATAAACAGAAAAGGGTCAAGTTTTGATTGATAAATGTGTAAAATATAAGTACGGATTATGCGTTTTTAGTTTACAGGAGGCATTTTATGACTGTTTATGCATATTTAAGAGTAAGCACAGTTTTGCAAGATACAGATAAAAACAAACTTGAAATTTTAAAGTTTGCAAATTTACACAAACTCGGTAATGTTGAGTTTGTCGAAGAACATATTACTAGCAAAAAACATTACAAACAAAGGCTTATCGGAAAAATCCTCAATGAAATTAAACAAGGTGATATTTTGATTGTTCCGGAGCTTTCACGTCTTGCACGTTCTGTTGTACAAATTTTTGAAATAATTGATTTGTCGCAACAAAAAGGTTTTACACTGTGTTCATTAAAAGAAAATTTTTGTACTGCTGATAAAACAATTACAGCAATTGTAACATCTACAATTTTTGCTCTTGTTGCACAAATTGAAAGGGAATTAATCAGCCTTAGAACTAAAGAAGCTCTACACGCAAAACAGGCAGCAGGTTTAAAACTCGGTCGTCCAAAAGGCAAGGGAAAATCCAAACTTGATGAATATGCCAAAGATATTAAAAAACTGTTAGACTGCGGTGTACCTAAAACAGTTATAGCAAGGACTTACAACACTTCTGCGGTTAATCTTTACAGCTTTATTAAAAATTCAGCACTCATTTAGCATACTCGCAACGCTTTAACGCTAAGGTGGGTGTAAAATCACAAGCGCAATATATTCTAAAAATACTCTGACCATTTGTTAAAATCGTCTGTAATATTTTTATAGTTCAAGTTTTGTATAGTTTTTTTTAATTGGTTTGACCGTAATGTACTATACTGGCAAAGTGTAGTTGCAACATGTTCATGTCCAAGATTTTGGCTTACAGCCTTAACCTGTAGTGCATTTTCAGAAGCTAACAAACCGAGCTTTACTGTTAAATCTCTAAATCGGTGAGGAGAGTAATACTTAACACCACATTGCGAAAAACGCTTTTTTAACATCTTAATAACGCTGCTTTCACCCGCCCAAGGTTTATCATCAATAAAACTAGTATTATTAGTTGCTAGTAACTTATTTCGTGGGAACAGGGGCATACCATCTTCAAAGCCTTTTAAATCCTTTAAATACCTTACCCAATCAATAATTTCAGCATACATATTTTCATCAAACTTAAACAAAAAGGTTTCTATCGGCTTACTAAATTTAGTTTTAACACCAAGTGAGGGGAATTGTTTTACGCAACCTTTTTCAATATCAATCGATTTTACTGGTAAGGTTATAAGAGCGTTTACCCGAATACCGCTTAATAACAAAAATGCAATTATGGCTCTATCTCGTCTATCAATTTCGGTTTCAACGCTTATGCTGTTAAAAAGTTGTTTTAAATCATCAAAATCAGGAACTTCTTTTTCCGTTGGTTGCTCTGCTGACTTTCTAATATCCTTGCTAATTGTTAAATACTGAGCTGCCTGCTTTATCTTTTGCCGGCATGGCACTGCTTGTTCGCCTAACCAATCAAAAAACTTTTTCAGTTGTAGAATATAAGAAACAACAGACCTTGCTCCAAGGTTATTATCCTGTTCTAAACCTTTCTTAAACTCAATTATAATATCTTTACTGATAGTAGTAAAATCTGCGTTATTCGTAAATTCGTTAAAACGGTGTAACACTTTCATAAACATGTTTATAGTTTTTTGCGATTTACCAAGGCACTCGCGCAAATATTCTTTATAATCTCTGCGCAATTTCTCATTCCTTCTATTTAACGTCTGTCTCAAAAATTTTTCTCCTTTATAAAAAATTATTTTTTTGTAAATTACACTTACACAAAGTAAATTTTAGTATTAATTAATACTTGTATAATTTATGTTTTAAAAAGTTTTTCCAAAATATTTATTTTCTGCTCTGACCAAAAGCGTGCAACTTTAGTCCCACAATTTTTGCATTTTCCTTTAGTAATAACTTGCCTATTATTTTTTGCACCAAGGCATTTTTCAGTAAATGTATATTCGAAGCTGTTTGGCTCAATTTCAACAGCAGCACGACATTTGCTACAGTAAAATTCTTTAATACCTAGTTTACAACGTCTTTTTAGCTTTTTTTGTTTTAAAAAAGCCTTGATGTCTTTACCATGAATATAAATCGGTCTTTTTTGTCTGTCCATTTTTAGACCTTCAAGCTCCCATTTTCTGACAGTTTTAGGGTTTACAGACAGTATCTCTGCAACTTCATTTACGTCGTAAAAATCATAATCATTAAATTTCCTAGCATCGTATTTTTTACTCATATACTTCTCCTAAATTAACATTGCACCTGAATTCAACCACTCATCAACCTCATTTTTGATAAAGATTAATTTTCGTTTTCCGACTTTTCTATACAGATTGTCAGGCATCTTTTTTAAGCATTTCCATTTGTAAACTGTACCAATCTTAACCCCTACAAAATCGGCAAATTCTTTTACTGTCATCGTTTGTAGTCCCATTTTATATCTCCTTTCCCTTGTCTTGTTTTACTTTTGTCTCAAATTTTCAGCTTTCCTTAAAAATTTGCACTCATATATATTATACCGCTTTTTTTCAAAAGACCGTTCAACAGGCTTCTTGTCTGGCTTTTCCTCTTTTTGCGCAATTTTTATATAACTAACCTTAAATTTGCACAAAATATTATTATACCGCAAAACTTGAACCAGAAACTTAAAATAAGCCAGTATTTTTGTAAATTTTCATTAAATGTTTCGTATAGTTTTTTTTAGTTTGATTTGTCTTTCTTTAGTTTACTAAAAATAGGGTTAAATCATAGTACTGGTAAAGTTTTGGGGGATTTTACTTGACATTAAAATCTTATTTCGTTAGAAACAAAAATATGTCAGTTTACAAAAAAAATAACAGGTGGTATTTTAATTTTCAAATTCGCGGCAAGCGTTATCATCGTGCCGTGCCTGAAGCTACTACAAAGAAAATGGCTGAACAGGCAGAGGCTAAAATAAAAGCCGAACTGCTTGGCGGGCGTTATGATTTGGTTGATTATAAAAAGCAAGAAACATTTTTTGTACTTGGTGAAAGATTTGAACAATACGTTAAAACAAACTGCAAAGGCTATATAAATGACCTTTCTGCGTTAAGAAAGTTAAAAAATTTCTTCGGCGATAAAAAGTTAAAAGAATTTGCCCCATTTATTATTGAACAGTACCGTCAACACCGTAAAAAACTAGGTATGAAAGGGGCTACAATAAACCGTGAAGTTGGTGTTTTAAGACGTATGTTGACAATGGCAGAAAATTACGGCTGGATTGACAATAACCCTGCTAAAAAACGTTATATTAAACCGCTTAAGGTTGAAAATAAAAAAATAAAAATACTTGACAAAAAAGAAGTTGAAGTCTTGTTAAAGTGCTGTTATAACGAATGCGCATTTTTAAAACCAATATTTTTATGTGCTTTACACACAGGTATGCGTAAAAGTGAAATTTTACAGCTAGAGTGGGAAAATGTTGACCTTGAACAGCAACTTATTACTATCCTTACTCAAAAAAACGGTAAAAAGTCGGAAATACCAATTTCAAAACCGTTACTGCTTGAGTTTAAAAAACTAAAATTACAAAAGTCCTCAAAATATGTGTTTGTTAATCCGTTGACAAATGCGCCGTACGTAAATATTCGTTACAGCATACAAAAAGTATTCAAGCGTGCCGGTCTGAAAAATTTTACATTTCATGGTTTACGTCATACAGCCTGCACTCGACTTATAGAACTTGACGTGCCGCTTGATGTTGTTAAAGATATTATGCGCCACTCAAATATTAACATCACACTTGAAGTTTATAATCATATTAAACAAGAACGTAAACGTGAAGCCATAGAACGGCTAAGCAACTATTAAGCAGCTAAAAGCATTATAAATAAAGGATTTACAGGGCACTACACAAAATATACACAAAACCCTGTTTTTTTGTCATTTTTTACAAAACAAAAGAGGGCTCAAACCCTCTTGTAATAAAAAATTGCGCTTGGCGCGATTCGAACGCGCGACCTATCCCTTAAAAGGGGAGTGCTCTACCTGCTGAGCTACAAGCGCAAATTATTTAATGCTATTCATTTCGTCAGTAAGATTATATTAGCAAGAACAATTTTTAATGTCAACAGGTTTATCAAAAAAAATTACGACCTTTTTAAAGATCGTAATTTTATCTGCTTATTTAAGGTGAATATACTTTTTGGCACAGTCAAACATTGAATTTACCAGAGCTGCATTTGAATATATATTCATGCCGTTGGTTTCTAAAACCTGTTTCATTCTTTTTTCCCACATCGAATATATATCATCCTTATTTAAATCAAGTACCTGTGCAATCATGGTCAGTTCTTTAAAATCTATAGGAATAGGAAGAGTTCCCCTTAACATATCGACAATATCAAGACGTTTTTTGCGCGGAAAAGCTTTTAAAAAATTAATTGTAGTCATGCCTTTTTCCTTCATGACGTCTTTGAAAAACTCCACGGAATCATCTATTAATACAGGTTCCTGGGGAATTTTATATTCTTCAAATTCTTCAGGTTCAATTTCCATGACAGTGGCTATACGTTCTAAAGTTGTTCCGCGTGTTGAAAAAGGGATTGAATTGTCTATCAGATTGTATACGTATGAAAGCGTTACTCCAATCATTTCCGCAAAATCTTTCTTATGCAAAGAGTTTTTTTCCAAAAACTTTGCGACTTTTTCAGAACTTTTTTCTTGAATTATAGGTTTATTTTTCATGGCAATATCCTCATCTTTTAGCATTCTCAAAATAAAAGTTTTTTATCTTTTTGTTAAGAGTAAATATGGTAAACAGGTGTGGTAATATTTATTTAAGTTAAAATAAGAAATATAAAAGGGCAGGAAAAATGAAGTTAATAGCAGGGCTTGGAAACATAGGAGAAAAATATTATTTTACGAGACATAATGCGGGGTTTATGGTGCTCGATAAATGGGCTGCAGACAACAGCATATCGTTTAAGGAAGAAAAAAAACTTAAATGTTTTATTGCAAAAATGGGCGAAAATATTCTTATAAAACCGACAACATTTATGAATTTATCAGGTGAAGCGGTAAGGGCGGTTATGGATTATTATAAAATTGATGTGAAAGATATTTTGATTGTGTATGATGATATTGCGCTTGATTTAGGGAGAATAAGATTTAGAGCAAACGGCTCTGACGGCGGTCATAACGGAATTAAATCCATTATAAAACATGCAGGAACTAAGGATTTTGACAGGTTAAAAATAGGAATAGGACCTCAGCCGAATATTCCTTCGGAAAACTATGTTTTACAAAACTTCCCGAAGGAACAGCTTGACGATTTGAAAAAAGTTCTTATACGTGCTGATGAAGCCATTGAATTCTATCTTAAAAACGGAATTCAAAAAGCACAAAATCAATATAATTAATCTTTCCAAAAGCTGCTGTCATACAGTGCTCTGTTTGTGCATGCAATACCGTTATAAGAACTTGCTGATGTTTTTGAGCAGTATACATTTTCGTCATAATAAGTTTTATCTGCTCCGACAGGTAACATCTTTCCGTTTTCAACTAACTGAAAAGCAAATAAATCTCTGCCTAATTGATTAGGTTTTCGGTTAAAGCCGTTAACGTCAACAAATATAAATACACGCCCTGTAGCTCCCTCAGAGGAAGTGCCATAATTTTCAAAAAAGTACATCATTCCGTCTATAGCAACGTATTGCCCGTCATCAAGATACGCTTTCGGGGCTCCGTTAGTATTATTATAATTTTTATATTTATTAGTTTCAATGCCGCTATATAGGCACGCGGTATTTTCTGTGCCTTTGCCGCAATCAATCGCGCCGTTAAAATACGGTAAAATAGCTTTTTTTAAGGCTTCAGTTTCTGTATTAAAAGTAGTAAGTGTTATATCTTCACCTGTATCTTTTTGATACATCAGCAATGCCTGCTGTAAAACGGAATACGCCTTTTTTAAAGCCTCTCTGCGCTCTTTCTTTTGAGTGTTATTTATAACCGCAGGAAGGTTAAAGCCGCAATAATTCCAATAATTCCAAGAGTAATTAAAACCTCTGCTAATGTAAATGCAGGTTTGGGAGCTACAGAATTGCCCCCCCCCCGACAGTTTTTAATAGATTTTTCATTCTTGCTCCTTTCTCATACTTTCAAATTCAGTTTAACATATTTTATACGTTAATTCAATATATACCGATTTCTAGCTTCATGGTTATTATTATATTCATGTTTCATATATAATTAAACTAATAGTAATAACAAAGGAGCCTGAAATGAGTTTACAAACAGCAGAACAATTCGAAGAAAACGAGCAATACACACAAGCTTTTGAAGAATACAAAAAACTTTATGAAAGAAATCCAAAAGATTTAAGTCTGCTTGAAAGATTAGGGCACCTTGCAATGCTTCTGGACAATAAGGAAGAAGCAGCAGAATATTATTCAAAAATTCTTGAAGCCGATGCGACAAATGTTCTCGCTTATGAACAGTTAATGGACATTTATGTTACAACAGACAAATATAAATATTATATTTACAGAGGTAATATGCACTCGGTTGAACACAAACTTGAACATGCAATTAATGATTACAGAAAAGCCGTTAACTGCGCGCAGGAAGACAAGGACATGCTCTCTGCCAGATTTGTCCTCGGAACCCTGTATGAGCAGGAAGGAAATAATTTAAAAGCTATTGACGAATATTTAAAAGTTATTGATCATGATGATACCCATGAAGATGTTTATGTAAGGCTTTCAAATTTGTATGTAAAAGAAGATGCAGTATCAAGCGCTGTTGAGGTACTGGAAAGAGCGAGAAAATCAGGTTTTGACACCTTAAATATTAAAGAACGGCTTTCGGATTTATACTTGAAAAACGGAAATCCCGAAAAGGCATATGAAGTAACTTCCGATGAATTAACAAAAGTAAAATGCCTTCTGGATATGGATAAAAAATCCGAAGCCTTTGAAAAACTTCAAAAAATGGAAGGCCAGTATAACCATATTTCTCAATTTTATTCTTTAAAAGCCCAGTACTATTACATGAATAAAGAATTTGACAGGGCTCTTGAATGCGTTGAAGAATTTGATAATTTTGAAAAGAACTCACCTCTTACTTATCAGATGAGAGCGCTTATTTATGAAGAAAAAAATGACGATTACAATGCATACTTAAACTGGGGCAAATACAATCTGGTAAGGGGAAATAAAGATATTGCCGTTAATGAATTTTTAAACGCATATCAGGTGAACAGCAATGATATTAATCTTTTAAATACACTTGCAGTGCTTCTTGAAGAATCCGGCGACAGAAATCATGCAATGGAATTTTATGAAAAAATTTCACAACTTGATGAAAAAGATAAAAAGTCACTTGAAAAATTAGCGGAATTCAGAGAAAGCATAGGTGATTACAAATCTCAGGCAGATTATCTGCTTAAGCTCTATCATCTTGATAAAAGAAATGCAGCAACTGTCAGAAAACTCGGAGAAGCATACGAAAAATTACGCAACAAGCCTGCAGCGGTTGAATGTTACGAAAAATATCTGGAAATCGGTAAGGGAAATCCTGATTATGCAAAAATTCAACATAAACTGGAAAAGCTTAATAACACGGAAATGCACGATGAAGAAGGCTTCATTGATAAAATAATGAAATGGTTCGCTAAAAACTAAAAAAGTGTATTGAGCATTCCGAAATACATCTGGTAGAACGCCGCGGCAATAAAAAGAACAACTCCGCCCATTATTACTATTAATGCGGGTTCAAAAAGTTTTGTCATTGCATCAAGGGCCATATCAACCTTTTTATCAATAACATCGGCAGCGTCATGAAACATTTTTCCGAGAGTTCCGGACTTTTCGCCTGTTGCAATCATTGTCATTAAAGCACCCGGAATTGCACCTGTTCTTTGAAAAGCTTCCGATAGAGTTTTTCCGTTTCTCACAAGATTAACAGCATCAAAAATCTTCTTCTTTATAGTGTAATTCCCTACAGTTTTATTTGAAAGCTCCAAACCTGACATTATAGGCAGACCTGCATCGTAAGAAATATGAAGTACAGTCATAAAGTTTGAAAGATTTATATACTTTATAAAATCCGATACTACAGGAATTTCAAGAATGAAAGCATCCCACTTACTTTTAAATTGCGGATTTTTAAATAATGAAACCAATGCTGTGCATGCAGCACCAAAACATATTATAAGAAACCACCAGAAATTTCCTGCAAAAGAACAAATTCCGACAAGCAAAGAGGCCAATGGCGGCAGCGAAGCACCGTTAAATGCAAATACGCCCATAAATGCAGGGAATACAAATTTTGAAAACAAAATCAGCAAGCCGAGCATCATCAATATTAAAACAGCAGGATATATGGATGCACTGATAATTTTACCTTTAATTCTGTCCTGTTTACGTAACAGAACAAGCATTCTTTCAAGAGTGGCTTCAAGTTCTCCCGCATCTTCACCGGTCTTGATTAAGCCTGTATACACAGGTCCGAATACTTTTCCGTAAAAAGAATTTAGTGCCTGTGCAAATGTCATCCCCGACATAATACCGTTTCTTAATCTTATACAAATTTCTTTTAATTTCCATTTAGGAGAATTGAGTTCTATCGACTGCAGTGCTTCCAGAATAGGAATTCCCGATGATAAAAGAACTTCAAGTTCGGAAGTAAACATAATTTTTTCCTGAAGGCTTAAATGAGTAACTTTACGGGGTTCCGGCCCGGCATTACTGCTGTGTTCCTGCTGTATCGGCTCTGCAAAAGAAGTCTCTGTATATACTTTTGTAGGAATAAAGCCTAATTCCCTGATTTTTTCACGTGCATCTCTCGGGGTAGATGCCTCAATCTCACCTTTTACAATTTGATTGTTACTTTTTAAAGCACTGTACAAATATTTTGCCATAACCAACTTCCAATATATAATTTAAACTATTTTTACTAAAATAGCAAGCAAAAAAATCCCGTCATCTCTGACGGGATTTCAAATTTATTTTTTATTGAGCGACTTCGGAAGTTTCATTTTGTTCTTTCCTTGCTCTTTTGCATTTCTTTTCGAAAGCGATTTTATCATCGGCAAGTTTGATAACAATTGTATCACCTTGAGCGTATTTACCCGAAAGAATTTCTTCTGCCAGCATGTCCTCAATTTTTCTCTGGATTAATCTTCTCAAAGGTCTTGCACCGTAAGCTTCCGAATAACCGTTTTTAGCAAGATGATCTTTAACCTCATCGGTTACTTCAACGGATAATTCTCTTTCCGCAAGACGTTTAAATAAATCTTTGAGCATTAAGTCTACAATTTGTCTGATTTCTTCCTGAGACAGATGAGCGAATACGATTGTTTCATCAATACGGTTCAAGAATTCAGGTCTGAATGCTTTTTTCATTTCTTCGGTAACTGTTTCTTTGAGTTTTTCGTATTTGTCTTTGGATTCATCATCGCTTGTTGAGAAGCCTAATCGTGATGTAGTTGTAATCATGCTTGCACCTACATTGGAAGTCATAATAATAATAGTGTTTTTAAAGTTAATATGACGTCCTTTTGCATCGGTTAAACGGCCGTCATCAAGTATTTGAAGCATAATGTTAAATACATCCGGATGAGCTTTTTCAATTTCATCAAAAAGGATTACGCTGTAAGGTTTCTTACGAACAAGCTCTGTCAAGTGGCCGCCGTCATCATAGCCTACATACCCCGGAGGAGAACCGATAAGTTTAGCAGTTGAATGTTTTTCCATAAATTCAGACATATCAACTCTTATCATGTTATCTTCGGAGCCGAA
The DNA here is from genome assembly GCA_944324305.1 of Candidatus Gastranaerophilales bacterium. Taxonomy (GTDB): domain Bacteria; phylum Cyanobacteriota; class Vampirovibrionia; order Gastranaerophilales; family Gastranaerophilaceae; genus Stercorousia. The sequence continues at coordinate 17,273 of CALUVV010000007.1, read as the reverse complement.
TACGGCTTCGGCTAAAGCTTTTGCAAGTTCGGTTTTACCTACGCCTGTAGGACCGCAGAAGATAAAGCTTCCGATAGGTCTGTTAGGGCTTTTCAAACCGACACGAGCACGTCTGATAGCTTTTGAAATTGCGACAACAGCATCGTGCTGTCCGATAACTCTTTCATGAAGAGTATCTTCAAGTTTAAGAAGTCTTTCGCTTTCGCCTTCCGTAAGCTTGGTAACGGGAACACCCGTCATTGTAGCAATAACTTCCGCAACATTTTCAGCGGTAACGGTAGGTTTATTAGCTTCATGTTCTTCTTTATATTTCTGAGCCATTTCACGAATTCTGTCTTTCAATTCAGCTTCATCATCACGTAATTGTGAAGCCTTTTCAAATTCCTGATTTCTGATAGCATCTTCTTTTTCTTTGATTAAGTTTCTTAATTCTTTTTCCAGCTCTTTGCCTTCCGGAGAAAGGTTAGAAACCTTTAAGCGGACTTTTGAAGAAGCTTCATCAATAACATCAATCGCTTTATCAGGCAAAAATCTGTCAGTTATATATTTATTAGACAACTTAACTGCTGAAACAATAGCATCATCTGAAATAATCAATTTATGGTGTTCTTCATATTTAGGTTTCAGGCCCTTAATAATTTCAATAGATTCATCTTCGGTCGGTTCATCAATAATAACCGATTGGAAACGACGTTCTAGAGCGGAATCTTTTTCAACATATTTTCTGTACTCATCAAGGGTTGTAGCACCGATAACCTGAATTTCACCTCTTGATAAAGCGGGTTTTAAAATATTAGCGGCATCAATAGCACCTTCTGCGGCACCTGCACCTATAAGAGTGTGCATTTCATCAATAACAAGAATAATATTACCTGCCTGACGAATTTCATCCATAATTTTCTTTAAACGTTCTTCAAATTCACCACGGTATTTAGTACCTGCAACAAGAAGCCCCATATCAAGCTGAATAACTTTTTTCCCGTCAAGAATATCAGGGACTTCGGCATTAACAATTCTTGTGGCAAGCCCTTCCGCAACTGCGGTTTTACCAACACCGGGTTCACCGATAAGCACAGGGTTATTTTTTGTACGTCTTGCAAGTATTTGAATAACACGCTCAATTTCTTTTTCTCTGCCGACAACAGGGTCAAGTCTTAACTCCTGAGCAGCAAGGGTTAAATCCCTGCCGAATTCATCAAGGCTCGGAGTTTTAGTTTTTCCGCCGGAAGATGAAGACGAACCTGATGAACCCGAAGATACTGTTTGCGGTTTGGATTCACCAAGCATTTTTACTACATTGCTTCTGATTTTATTTAAATCAATTCCGAGATTTTCCAGAACTCTGGCAGCAACACCTTCTCCCTCTCTAATCAATCCCAGTAAAAGATGTTCTGTTCCGATATAATTATGTCCGAGCTGTCTCGCTTCATCCCACGATAATTCAAGCACTCTTTTGGCTCTGGGTGTAAACGGAATTTCAACCGCAACAAAACCTGAACCTCTTCCTATAATTTTTTCAACTTCTGCTCTGGCATCTTTAAGAGTTACCCCCATAGACTTTAAAGTCTTAGCGGCAACACCTGTGCCTTCACCGATAAGCCCTAAAAGAACCTGCTCTGTTCCGACAAAATTATGCCCGAGCCTGCGCGCTTCTTCCTGAGCTAACATTATAACTTTTATAGCTTTCTCCGTAAAACGTTCGAACATTTATTACTCCTATCTCTCTCAAATTATATATATATTTTACATAAAACATAAAAAACTTTCAAGTGGCGGCAAGTGTACTTGAAAATTATATTAAAATCTTATATAATTAATAAAAAACGGAGGTTAAATATGTTCAATCAAGAAGCAGAAAGAATTGCCCCCCCCCCGAAAATACACCTGTAAATGAAGGGAGATGCGGATTTACTCTGGCGGAAGTATTAATTACATTAGGGATAATCGGGGTTGTTGCATCACTTACTATGCCGTCTTTAATAGCAAATCACAGAAAAGAAGTTCTTAAAACCGAATTAAAAAAGGCTTACAGTGAATTGCAGCAGGTTAATTTAAGTTTCATCAATGATGAAGAAATGAACATGTGTGAATATGACTGGATGCTTGTAGATTCCGGACTTGAAGTTATGGATGCATCAAAAGAATTATCAAGAAAATTTATTAAATATTATCAGGGAAACGGTGAATATATTAATAATTTAGGAATTGACAACATAAAAACCGTATCCGGCGGGAATGCACATACATCTTATTTTGATGACGGCTCGGTGGCAGATTTACAAAAACGTACATTTTACTTTGAATACGGAGAGACAAGCAGAAGAAAATGTCCTATAATAACCGTTGACATAAACGGTTATCATAAACGGCCAAACCAGCTTGGTGTAGACATGTTCGCATTCAGACCGACGGAAAACGGAAAAGTAATTCCGTTAGGCAATCCTTCAACCGTAAATGATACAGCTAACGGAAGTTCATCATTTACGGAATGTTCAAAAACAGGTACATCGAATTTTAACGGGATGGGCTGCGCCTACTGGGCTGTAACGGATATTAACCCTGAAGATAAAACAAAAAGTTACTGGAAAGATTTTATAAAATAAAAAAAAGTAGTTGACATTTAATTTTTCTTCATGTACAATTGAACTTGTCAAAAGAAATAAGCCCCCATCGTCTAGAGGCCTAGGACAACACCCTTTCACGGTGTAGACAGCGATTCGAATTCGCTTGGGGGTACCATTTAAAAAGATAAGCGGTTTTTACCGCTTTTTTAATTTTTTAAGAACTTTACAAAAATTTTTGACTATGTATAATATTAATATGATTAAAAACGAAATCCGACGAATTGTAAGTATTATGAAAGGCTTGTTGTAAAAAATAAGGCACTTACTTTTGTCGTAAAAAAGATTTTTTATTACTTGACCTTTCCCCCCGAAAGGTCTTTTTTTGTTAATAATCGTTAAAATTAAGCCGATTTAAGGCAAGAAAAATTATTCAGTGTATTTATAAAAAAAGTGAAAGGTAGTTACATGACAAAATTTATCCGACGAAACTCAATAACCATGACGAATTCCCCAATCGTCAAGCTGATGAACTTAATATGGGGGCTGTAGTTTAGGTTTTTGAGAAGCACTTTTTGTGCAAAGGAAAGGGAAAAATGTTACAGGCAATTACTGCTGGAAAAATATATTCAACATTAGGAAACAATAACTCGCTTGTACCGATGGCTATTAAAGATGTAGCTAACAGCGCAGGTTTAACCGCAGGTTCATATATTACGGGAGATAAGCTCGAAGGGAAAGACAGATTTCTTGACGAATTCGGAACGCAAGCCATATGGCTTTTCGGAATTCCTGTTTACAAAAAGCTTATGGATTACACCATGTATAAAGCTTTAAAAATTGACCCAGATTTTGATGTAAGAAACCTTTCAAATAAGAGAAGCAAATTACTTGAAAAATCAATAGAATATGCTGATACGTCAATAAAAGAAAGCATTATTAAGGCAAGTAAAAACCCTAAATACACCAAAAATCTTGCCATGACAAAATTTGTGGTATCCACTGCACTAACCATCGCGTCTTATGCGGGATTAACAAAATACAGACACTACAAGACCAGAAAAGACGCAGAAAAAGAAATTATTGCAGAAATGGCAGCAGAAAAGAAAAACAAAGACACTTTTGCCTACACAGCCCCCACATCCTCCGCCTTTAATAATGTTAAATTTAAGAAACAAACTACCTTTACGGGAAGCATACAGGAATTTATGTACAACCCCGTTAAAAACCTTATGATTTTAGACGGAGCAATAACTGCTGAAAGACTTGCAGAATCAAGAAACAAACAAGAATTATTAGGGTATACAATTAAAGAAGGTTCTGTGTGGCTGTTTATGTACTTTGCAAGCAAACCTATTCAAAAATTCCTCGAACAGGCAGCAGAAAAGAACAAAAAGAACCCCGCGTCAATCGATTTGGATGCAAGAGTTATAGAAAGCAAAGAACTTAAAGAGGCTTTTGAAAACGGAAAACTGACAGAAAGCAGCAACAAAGTTTTAGCTCTCAGAACTCATGAAGAACTGCTTGGTTTTATTCACAATAACCCTGATGATTTTGTTGTTCAAATGGCTAAAAAATCAGATGTACTGCCTGTTCTTAAAAATGCAAAACAGGCTGATAACGTTGATTACAGAAAATTCATAGATTATGACGAATTCAGAGGTGTGGCTGAAAAATTAACTAAACTTCAAAACAAATTCGAAGAATTCAAAAATGCTGACGTAAAAGAAAAGACACTTGAAGCCTTCCTCGACAATGTAAAAAAACTGAAAAGAAGATCAATTCTGAAAAATATGGGAGCATGTATCGGTGCACTTGGTATACTTGCCCCTGCACTTATGATTGCTTTCAGAAAACTTGACAAGGACAATAATGCTTTTCAGGTTAAAGAAGATCTGAAAAAAGAATTAGCCGCCAAGGGTAAAATTTAAGCTTTGAGCTGCTGCAAATCCTGTTGACCAGCAGTTTTGAAGATTAAACCCGCCGCAAAAACCGTCAATATCCATAACTTCACCGCAAAAATATATTTTCGGAACAAGTTTGGATTCCATGGTTTTAGGGTTAATTTCTTTTAAATCAACACCGCCGCATGTTACAACTTCGCCGTCAGGTGCCGTTCCGATAACGGTTAGTTCAAAATGCCGGAGTTTATTCAGAATTTTGTCACGTGTTTTTCCGTCAATAGAATGACATTTCTCGTCAGGAATAATATTCAATTCACACAGGCAGAATTCGGAAAACGATTTCGGGACATGCTCACCCAGTAAATTTTTAATGCTTTTATGAGGATTTTTATTCAATTCAGCCTGAAGGTCAATATCGCCGATAAAATCAAAGGTTAATTTATAAGGAAAATTATCCCTTGCTCTCAGTGATGATATTTTGTAAACTTCAGGCCCTGAAATCCCCTTATGCGTAAACAGAATGCCGTTTATAGAAACACCGCTTAATGAAGAAAAATCTTCCTGTGTTTTTAATCCGACAAGTGCAGGTTTAGGCTGAATAATTTTATGTCCCAGCATTTTGATTAGATCGTAAGACGCATGCCCGCCGACAGCAATAACAACATAATCCGCCTTATAGGCACCCATATTCGTTACAACCGAAAACCCTTCATTAATTCTTAATGCCTCTTCTTTTATAAATTTAACCTTTTTCAATGCATTAAGAAATTTTTCTCTGACGTCTGCCGAGCTGTTTGAAACGGGAAAAACTCTCATATCATCACGGATATAAGTCTTTATTCCTATATTTTCAAAAAAATTGAGTGTTTCGGCAGTACAGAATTTTGAAAACGCAGAGTAAAGAAATTTTTCACCGCGCGGATAATTTGAAGCAAGCTCTTTAAAATCAAATTCGGCATGGCAAAGATTGCATTTCCCGCCGCCGGTAGGCAATATTGTTTTTAAAGGAGTGCTTTTGTCAAAAACTGTCACTTCAAAATTATTCTGCAAAAAATATGCGCAAATACAGCCTGCAGGTCCGCCGCCTATAATCGCAACTTTAGATTTCAACTCGTGTGCCATATAAAAATACCATCTCGGGATTTTCTAAATCATTATGCAGCTCTGTTACGGTTTTATGCAAAACAGGATGCTCGAAATTCGGAATTAATTCCAAAAGAGGAACAAGCGTAAAAGCCCGCAAGTGAACAAATTTATGCGGAATAACAAGATTTTCTTCATTAATAATTTCTTTGTTATAAAACAAAATATCAATGTCAATCGTTCTGTCAGAATAACCTTTTTCGCCGGATCTTTTCCGTCCGAGCTGCAATTCAATACGTTTGCATTCTTCCAAAAGTTCCTGCGGAGAAAGACTTGTTTTAACCTCGACAACAGCATTCACAAACCAGCTTTCGGAATCCATTCCCCAGGGCTCTGTTTCATAAAAAGCAGATGTCCGAATAAGGGTAATTCCTTCAGCAGCATTCAACAAACCTGTTGCCTGCTGTACATAACCGATACGGTCGCCGAAATTTGAACCTAAGCTTAAATATACTATTGCCATATACACTATTTTAGGATTTTTAACTTACTATGTCAATATAAAAGTTAAATTTGTACAGCACATTTTTTTATTATATAATCAAGTGGAAGTATGATTATTTATCGAATATTATCTACAATTTTATTTCTTGTTTCACTCCCGTTTTATGCGGCGGTCAGAGCCTGCCGCGGGAAATACTTACCGGGTTGGAAAGAAAAACTCGGAAACTTTCATAATCCCGAATTGGGAGATAAAGTAATTATGTTTCACGGGGTCTCCGTCGGAGAGGTAATTGCTCTTGAAAACCTTATTAAAAAGACAAAAGAAACTTTTCCCGATTATAAAATAGTCGTAACAACCGGAACTAAAACAGGACAGGAAATAGCACACAAAAAATTTGATAATACCGCTGATTTCATTACATATTTTCCGTTTGACATAACAATCTGCGTTGAGCTTTTCTTAAAAAAGATAAATCCGAGCATTGTATTAATAGCAGAAACAGAATTATGGCCGACATTTGCAGCGTATTGCCGTAAAAAAAACATACCGCTTTTTGTAATTAACGGAAGAATATCTGATTCTACATTTAAAAGTTACAGTTTGATAAAAGGATTTTTTAAAGAAATTTTCAAAAATTACACTGAAATTTTAACCCAGAGTGAAGAAGATAAAGAAAAGTTTATAAAAATAGGGGCTCCTGCTGAAAAAACACTGGTTATGAAAAATCTTAAATTTGATGTTAAAAGAATTGATGCGGATATTCAAATCGGAAAAGGCACAAGCAGAATAATAATTGCAGGAAGTACTCACAAAGGCGAAGATGAAATAATCTTATCGTCATTTAAAAATTTGAAGCAGGAATTTACGGATATAAAATTACTTCTTGCCCCCAGACATCTTACGAGAGTAAACGATGTAGAAGATTTAGTCAAAAATACAGGATTTACATACGGTTTCAGGTCAAAACAAAATACATTCGACAATAACGAAATAATCATACTTGATACCCTCGGTGAATTAAGTAAAATGTATCAAATATGCGATTTTGCCTTCATCGGAGGAAGTTTTAACAAGACAGGCGGACATAATCCGCTTGAAGCCGTTGTTTATAATAAACCTGCAATTTCAGGACCTTCAATTCATAACTTTAGGGATATTTATTGGATTTTATCACGTACAAAAGCAGGGAAAATCGTAAAAACTCCGCAGGAATTAACGGATTATATGCATAAACTCCTTGCCGACAAAGAATTTTATATTCAAAGCTGCAATGATTGCAAAACGGTTTTTGAATTCCAGCAAGGTGCTATGGAATACGTTATAAACGAGCTTAAAAGCATCATTAAGTAAATATATTTGATGATTATCGCAGTATTTCCTAATATATTTAGATGATTTTTGTTACGAAATATTAAGTTTTTTGATATAATTATTAAAGAATTTTAGCTTTAATGCCGTAACTGATAATAAGGAAACAAAGCGAAAGGAAAAATGTCATGGGAATGGCAGCATCTCAGGCAAGATTTTTAGGTCTTACCGCCAGAAAATCTAATACTGAATATGAAGGTCAACAGATTAACCAGCAAAGAACAACTTTGTCCAACCAATCTGCTAACTACTATAACCAGCTGCTCGGTATGACTGTTCCTGTTCCTCCTTCTGTTTCTGATTACACAAAAACAACTTATACATTCACAGACGGTTCTTTAAGCAATTCAATAAGCTCACTTATTGCACAGCAAGACGGAACTTATTTAGTAAGCTACACTTCAACCTGGACAAATAACTTTGCCGTAGTATCCGCTTCTCCGTCTATTTATACAAGAGTAAACACCGGAACTGCCGAAGATCCTGCTTACACATATTATGTAGGCGGTCAGGAATTAAGAGATTTAGGTTCAGAAATTCCTGTTGACGGCGAAGGAAAATATACAGGCAATGATCCGTATTTAAGAACATTATCAGCAGATCAAATAAAAAAATTACAGGAAGAAGAAAAAGAATATATTGAACAACTAAACAGCAAATACGGTGAAGCTGATTGGATGGTCAGATATGTTCAAAATACATCTACCGGAACCTGGTCTCCGTATTTCGTAAAAAAAGACGTATTAGAATCAGATAATACTGTTTATAATGAAAATGGTGCTTCTCAAAGTTACATTCCGACCTATACTGTAGGTTCAGCAAAAGAAACCGAAGAAATTAAAGGTGTTACAGCGCGTTTAGAACAAGATGCAACAGGTCGTATAATTAACATCACCTTAAATCCCGGAGAAGACAATGAAGTTACTTATGCGGTTTCAACAAACACCGTTACCGATCAGGCAGCCTATGACGATGCTATGAATCAATATGAATACGATAAGTATGAATATGATCAATCAATTCAAAATATCAATGCTAAAATTGAAATTGTTCAAGCTGAAGATAAAAACTTAGAATTAAGATTAAAACAGTTAGACACAGAACAAAATGCAATTCAAACAGAAATGGATGCGGTACAAAAGGTAATCGAAAAAAATACCGAATCTACATTCAAAACTTTCGGTTAAGGATAAGAGCAGTCCAAACCGCAATAAAAATTTTTATACAGGTAATGAACTTTGCCAAAGTTCAATGCTTGCAGCTTAAATAAATTTTCTATATTTTGTTTCCTTAATTTACGACTTTTTTCCCGAAAGTCGTTTTTTATTATTCTGATTGAATACTTAAATTCATAAATTCAATATCATCGTAATCTATATATGCAGTCTGTTTCAAATTTCGGCCTGTTCTTATTGTAATTTCGTTCATCTGCCCCGGCCGTAAAAGATTATTCGGAATTCTAATTCTCTGTCCGTCTCCGTTTAATTGAATTTCCGCTATTTTTGAACCGTTAAAATAAACTTCGGGGGGACTTGCAAAGGAATTAACTATTGAATTTTGTTTCATTGATCTTGCCATTAATGTATCAATGCCTATTATGGAGCCTATTACCAGATAATTCTTTTTAGATAAAGCATTAGCAGCGATTTTAAATGATTTCGAATAGAAAGGGCCTATTGATTTAGCTTTAAATTCATTTGAATTTGCCGAAGCAGCAGAGAAGTTATCATCCCCCAGATGAAACATTTCCGATGAAATAATCACATCCTGAACATTACTTTTTTCAATACCTACAATAATCGGTTTAGCGGCAATTTTTTGGTCTATGGTTAGTGAAAAAGGTCTGTAACCGTCTTTTTCAACAGACATTATGGTCGGATTTTTTATATCGGCATTAAGATTAAATGCACCTTGCTCATCAGAATATGTTGTGTAATTATTCTTAGGAATACTTACCTTTGCACCCGAAACAGGCATATTTGTAGCGTTATCAACAATTATGCTGGAATTTCCCATGCCTGTCTTTGATACTCCGCCTTCCATAACAGCGGCATTTACTGATAAAGAGCATATCGCAAGTAAAAGCAAACTAATCGGAATTTGTTTCATAAACCCTCTTTTCCCTGATTTATATGTTCATTTTAAATATTAAAAAATATAATTTAATCAATCTGAATAAAAAAAATATATTAATTAGAAAAATTTTAAAAATTTTATTTGAAATTTGAAATTTTTCTGTTATCATAAATATATGACAATTTAATTTAAGCCGAAGTGATGAAATTGGTAGACGTGCTAGACTCAAAATCTTGTGTGGGCAACCACGTGCCGGTTCGAGTCCGGCCTTCGGCATATAAAAAAGATATCTCACTGAGGTATCTTTTTTATTTATGGCAAATAATTTTATTTCTGCGTTTTCACAAATATATGAAAATAAATAAATTTAACTATTCACCTATTCTTTACAATAAAATCTCATTCGGCACTACGGGAAGATACTACAAAAGTGAAAACGGTGACGAATTCGGGACAAACAGCTGGCTTTTCCGAGATGATATAGAGTGGAAGACGCTTGCGAGATATGAAAAAAATCATTTTTGTAATAAAAACAGAGTTAATATAATCCAGTTTGCATCATCAGACGGTTCGGAAGCATATACAACGATTATTTCGTTATTGGAAAACTTCCCTCAAAAAAATGCAGAAAAATTTTTCCCGATAAAAGCTTACGACATAGACGAAGAAATAGTAAATGCTGCAAGGAGCGGTTATATAAACACCTGTTTACTGGACAGAATTAACCTGCAGGTAAACTCGTATGATTACAGCAAATATTTTACAGATACCAAAGAAATACTTAATATCAAAGGAGATGTGAAATTACAAAATCAAAAGACATTAAAGGCTTCAAATATTCTTAAAAACAGAGTACATTTCGAAAGAGCCGATATGTACAATATACTTGCAAACTTAAATGATAATTCCGATACAGTTTTAATGTGCAGAAATGTACTTGGATATTTCGAAAATGACAGAGTTGAAAAATTTGTAAAAATTGTATCAAATAAATTAAAACAGGGAAGCTTATTTATCATAGGAGAACACGATACGACAAATTCATTTATAGACAGATATCTGAAAGAAAACAAATTTATGTATGTTTTCAAACATGTTTATCAAAAGTTATAAAAAAACTCCCGTTATCAGGGGAGTTTTTTTTAGTTAATCATCGTCACCTTCGCCGTTAATAACTTTAATTGCTTCTTCACGCCCCTTTTTATAAGAAGCTTCTTCCTCAGGTGAAATTAATTCAAGCAAATGCAAAAAATTCCCTACATGAACTTTTTCATCTCCTGCAATTTCATGCAATAATTTCTTTGCATCTTCATTATCAATTGATTCCTGAAGCTGTTCATAAAACTGAATGGCTTCGTATTCCGAGGCAAGACTAAATCTTACGGCTCTGATTAATTCTTCTTTGGTTAATTTTCTGTCGCATTTGTTACCTTTAAAAGGTGTACCGAATTCAGGCATTACAAAACCTCCTTTTTTATATTAAAAACATGTTTGACGTTAAACAGTATGATTTCATTACCCGTTATCGGAATATAAAAGAATTAAATTAACATTTATACATAATTTGCTCTTTTTTGTTTTATTTTTGATAACATATAAAAAAAGCAGTTGGCAAATTTTTTTTTGTTCACTTTTTATACGTGATAAGAAATAAGGATTTATACATTGCAAAACATTATAACTAAAAATTTTACCGAAACAAAAAACAAACAAAGTTTTCTTCATTCTGATAACGGCAAAAATCTTTTTTATATAGAAAAAAGATTAAATCAAATTTTCTTTAACGAAATGAGTTCTGACAATTCAATATTTCGTAAAGTTAAAAATTCTGCCATTCATAAAATGGCTTTATTTTTATCAAATAACATAACAAGATCCTGCTCGGTCGGGATTGCTGGAGAAACGGCAAGCGGAAAGTCAACGATTGCACTTGATATAATAAATACTATCCGGAGTTTTGCGGAAGAATACTGCATTAATAATGCCATAACGAGAATTAATACGGATGATTACTATTATGACCGTTCGGAAATGGTTAAAAAGGCCGGAAGTTTTGCGGAATTTGCCAAACATTATGACCTCGATGTTCCCGAAGCTCTTGAACTTGAGCTTATGAAAAAACATATAAAAGCTCTTTTATTCGGTAATACCGTTCTCCTGCCGGAATATGACATGTCAGGAACGGCTGTAAGACGTGATAACGTTAAACCTGCGTATCCTTCAAAAATTATTATTTCAGAAGGTTTGTTTACTTTAACAGACAAAGTAGTTGATGCTTTTGATTTCAAGATTTATGTGGATGTTTCTCATAATATTCAAAAAGAAAGATTTTATAAACGTGCTGCTGAAAGAGATTTAGGAGATTCTGCCGATGAAGTTTACGAAAATGCTTCAAACAAAGCTAAAACACACATTCATCCGACAGCCGCAAAAGCGGACATTATACTTTCAGGCGAAGCCGACAGAGCAGCTTACAGGAAATTTATAAACCAAATACTTATGCTTGTGAAAGAAATTTATTTTTAATTATTTTTTCCCTGTTCTTTAATTTTTGCTTCCCTGTTGTATCTGAACTTTGTGAATAAGTTGGATGTTCCTGCTATGAAAAATCCCATTACACCGATACCAAACAAAAGCGGAAGCCCTGCAATAAGAACTTTTTGTTTTAATAATCTTTTATAAACCGCATCAACATCTCCTCCGTGTTTTTCGGCAATCTTTCTTAAATCTTTTAACTGAGGAACTTCCAATTTTTCGTTAATAAGTTCTCTGCATTTTCCGTTTTTATAAAGAAGTTTTCTGAAACCTTTTTCCAAAAGTTCATTGCCGCAGATAATATAAAAACCTACAAGCGGATATCTGAATAATGTTTCAAGGAAATTTTGTTTTCCTCTGTCTTTCGAAGCCCCGAAATATCCGGCTCCGCCGACAAGAACACATGATGTAAGCTGTCCTCTGCTTAAAGCGAGCTTACCGTTGTTATCGGCAAAATCAAGACTTAAATATTTATTGAAAAAATCTGCTTTCTTTTTATTATTTTTAAAGAACTTACTACCGGGTGCAAGAATTGCTTCGGATAAACCGCGCAAAAACTTAGAGTTTTCTCCGTGTTTAAAAAGCAATGCACTTAAAGCGAGGCATCCCGCATAAATTCCTCCCGCAAGCTTAATATGTTTTTTTGCACTCTTTTCAACTTTTTGCGCCTGTTCCTTATTTTCGGCTTTGTTTTTGTTTAAATTTGCAATATTCTCAAAATCTGCCTGCTTAAATACCTTTAATGTCATTAAGTTTTTAAAGTAATTAAGAGTATATTCAACAAGAGGAATTGCAAAAGCACTTAGAGCAAGTGCTGCTTTTACGGGCAATAACTTTTTAGCGGCAGCTGTATTATTAGATTTCAACAAATCTGCTGCAGGTGCTGCAACCTGTTTTTTTAATTCATTCGGAAGCTTTTTTGAATAAATTTTTCTGAAAATCCCTTCTCCTAAAATTGCAGGAAAATAATAAACAAGCACAGATTCTGATAATTCCAAAAAAGTATTTTCTCCAAGATCAGCTTTACTGCGGGCAAATACAGCTTTCGGAATAAGTCCTGTTGCACTGTCCTGAATAAATCTGATATTTGAAAGGCCTGCTCCTCCTTCCTGAATTCCGATAATTTTGCTTGCCGCTTTTAATCCTGTTCCGATATTTCCCGCATTGGTAAATGATATATTATTTATGTTATTTGTTTTCATTAGTAATTCCTTTATATAAACTGACAACAAAAAAATGACCCGCTAATAAAGAACAGGTCATTTTTATAATATAAAAATTATTATCAGCTTATTGCCAGCTTAAAAGACCTGTTCCGTTAAACAGGTGCCACCAAGGTTGAGTGTTTAAATTTAAGTTTGGCATAAAATTACTTTTCCTTTTGAACTTATGCTATCACGACATAAGAAAAAAAGCAAGATAAAAGGTTACAAAATTTTTACAAACGCCCGAATACTGGCAAAAGATAAATTTTTCAGGTATTATATACATGTTGGAAGATTTACGGACCGGTAGGAGACAGAAATTTGATTACAATCACCCCTCATAACATTACTCGTAAAAGTAATGCACCTGTATTCGGCAATAAAGAAAAAACAGATAAGAATGTCAAAAAACAGCAAACATATTCCGATCCTCTTATGCAATGGCCTGCAAGAGGTTTAGCATATTCTAACGAGCTCGGAGCCGCAATAAGCGAAGTTGCTCCAAAACTCGGAACATTATTATGGTTTCCTGCAATGCTGTATTTTGGCGCTGATATCTATGATAAGTATAAAAATGAAAAGAACTCTTACAATCCTGACGGAAAAAGAGGTACGGAACAAGCTATATTCCAGCTTCTTGCAAGTGTAATACTTCCGACAGGAGCAGTAATCGCAGGTCAAAAAACAGCTTCCGCCATGGGAGTTATGGATAAAACAGGCTTGTCACTACAATCAAGAGAAGAAGTTATTAACTTTCTGCAAGAGTTTACAAGCAGACGCCATATTGATAACTACGCAAACGATATTTCAAGCTTCAAGGAACATTTCAGAGAATCGTTAATTACAAAACGTGAAAAATTAATCAGAGAAAACAAAATAAAAAATCCGTTAAAATTTTTAGGAGATGCCATATTCGGACGCAGACATCCGGAATCGCTTGCAATGTCTCAAAAAGACAGAGTTCTCAAGTATGCTGACACTCATATTGATAATATGTTTAAAATTTATGATGATTTGAAAAATGACAGAAAACCTGCAGAATTCTCATCAAAATTGTGGAAAAAATTCGGAAAACTTAAGGATAAATATGCAAAAGATCCTGATTATAAAGCCACATTCTTAAGAGATGCATCAGAAGATATTATTAAAAAATATCAAAAAAGCAAAATTATGAATGCAAAAATATTAAAAACCATAGGCGGTTTTATTGCTCTTGGTATTGCTATTAAACCCATTGATAATTTTGTTGAACATTTTGTAATTAAAAAAGTTGTAAAACCTGCATTTACAGGCAAGAATAAAAATAATAAAACGGAAAAATCAAACTAATATTTTTACCACAACTTTCTTAACTTGTTCGGAATTGCCGCAAATATTCATTTGAGGCTTATGAGCTTCATGCGGAAAAATTAAAGCAAACTTACCCGGTTCAAGAATTACCCTGTCGGAAATTTTATCGGGGTTTTCAAAAAACATAATATCCCGTTTATCGTCATATTCTTCGCAAACAATTAATCCTTCTGCGGGCATAAAATCAAGTTCTTCTTTCCCCGAAAGAAGCATTTGTATATCAATGTATTTTTTATGAGCCTCAAATTTGCAGATGCACGAATTTTTTGTATCATAAATATCAACATTTGCATATGAATGTTCATCTATCTCATAATGTCCGGTTTCCGTTTGTGAATTTAAACCCGTTAAAAAATCTATAACATTTTGTGAAATAAAATTATAATTTGAAATATTTTTTAGATTATCAATAATCATAATTACTCCAATTCAGCCATAGCACGCTCAAAATCTTCTTTATTCGGCGCCTTGCCGTGCCAGCCCGCATTATTTTCCATAAAGCTTATTCCCTTGCCTTTAACTGTGTCTGCAAGAATTGCAACAGGCCTGTCAGCTTTTTTTGCTTTTTCTATTGCGTCATAAACAGCTTGAATATCATGACCGCCAATTTCAATTACATCCCAGTTAAATGCTTTTAATTTAGCATCAAGAGCATCTAATGATTTCACATTTTCTGTACATCCGTCTATTTGCAGTCTGTTTCTGTCTATAATAGCAATGATATTATCAAGTTTTTGATGAGTGCAGTGCATAAAAGCTTCCCAAACACTGCCTTCCTGCAGCTCGCCGTCGCCCATAAGGCAAAAGACTTTTGCGGGATTTTTATCAAGTTTTAAACCCATTGCCATACCGCAGGCAACAGATAATCCCTGCCCCAAAGAGCCTGTTGCAACATCAATTCCGGGACAAATAGGAACAGGATGCCCCTGAAGACGCGAACCGAACAATCTGAATGTCATAAGTTCTTCTTTTGGAAAATATCCAAGCTGTGATAAAACCGAATATAATACAGAAGAAGCATGACCTTTAGACAGCACAAATCTGTCACGTTTAGCAAAATTTTCATCTTTAGTCCATTTAGGGCAAATATTCATACACTTATGATAAAGTACGGTTAATAGTTCTACGGCTGACATAGCACCGCCTATATGCCCCGATTGAGCATTATAAACCATTTTCAAAATATTCTTTCTGTTTTCTTTACACAGATTTTCTAAATCTTTGATATCATTATCACGTAACATAGAACTATACTCCTTTTGGTATAAATTTTTCTCTCAGAACTTTTAAGACGAACAAAGGTAACGTCGGAAAAATTCTTTTAAATCTTTTGGGTTCCTTAACTGTTCTGTAAAGCCACTCAAGCCCTAATTTTTGATAAATAACGGGAGCACGCTTTACCGCACCTGACCAAACATCAAAACTTCCGCCGACACCGATGAATAAAGCCTCGGGTAATAAATTTTTAGCTTTAAATATAAATTCTTCCTGCTTAGGAGATCCCAAGGCGCACAATACAAGACGCGGCTGTCTTATTTTTAGCTCATTAAATATTTTTTCGTCATCTTTAAAATAACCGTCTTGAACATAGGTTATATATAAATCAGAACATTCTTTCATAAGATTTTCTTTTGCTTTTTGAACGATTTCAGGTTTAGCCCCTATGAGAGCAACAGATAATCTGTCTTTTGCACATTCTTCAACTATCCTGTGAGCAAATTCAATTCCCGCAATCCTTCTGACTTTATGCCCTAAAATTTTCAAGCCTATTTCAACTCCAATCCCGTCAGGAATTACAAGTTCCGCAGAATTTATAATATCTGCAAATTGAGAATTTTTTACAGCATTATTAATCATTTCGGGATTTATGGTAACCACCTGCCCTGAAGTTGATTTGGCATAGTTTACGGCTTGTTCAAAAGTAAAAGTATCAATATTTAAGCCTTGAAGTTTTACAGTATTTCTTTCCATACGATAATTATAAACTAATAATTAGATTTGGTAAAGTAAATTCTAATAAAAAAAAGCCGCACTGTTTTTGCAGGCGGCTTTATTATATAATTAATGAGTTAGAAGAAAAACTTTACAGGCTGTATCTGTTTGACACGGCACATCGAATTGTAATTTGTCGTACATTCACTTGCCTTAGTAAAGGATGTCCCGTTTTTGCAATAAGGAGTTGCGTCACCCACGTAACCCGAGATACAAGCACCTTCTTTAAAGGGAACACTCTTAGCTAGCCATTTAATACTACGTTTGCCGTTAGCATAATTTTCATTCTCTACGCTCACCTGCAAATGACGAGCACTGTCGCCCCCGCTTTGATTTAAATTAGATGTATCGTAGGCCGGAATGATTTTACCCGATAAGGTGATGTAGAATGGATAAACATCACTCCACAATTGAGAATCACCTTTGGCACCGTCGATATCTACATAAACAGTATAACCGTAGGAATTCGTATTAGGCACACCGTCATAGACTCCGCCTTGAGTATTATTGGCTAACATGGAGATTGCACCCGCATCGCTATGCATATTATAAACACGCAAGCCGTTTCGTAATGTAATATCTGGAGACTTATTTGAAAAATCAGTTGTACCAGTAGAGATTACACTGCCGCTGCATACATCACTGCCGCTCATGATATTGGCGTGACGTTCAAATAATTTACAGAAATTTTTTC
>CALUVV010000006.1 GCA_944324305.1 Candidatus Gastranaerophilales bacterium | reverse complement strand
TCAATTTTGTTTGTTTCAGACAGTTTTTCTATTTTATTAATCAACTTAACCAGTTGCCTGAATTGGTTTGTCCTCGTTGCAAGGTAATTTATTGCATCAGGAGTAAACTCCAAATCCGTTATTTGTTGAAGAATCTCGGTTATATCTTCAGAATTGAATTGTTCGAACTTAAGCGTTTTATAAAGCCTATCTACAAGATGCGGATATCTCGCAAGCTTTTTATCAGCAGCTCCCATTCCGACTAAAACTATTGGACATCCAGTCCTATCGTGCAAATCCCTTAAAGTCTCAACCGTATGTTTTTCAATCAAATAATCAATCTCGTCAACAATAATAATTTTAGGATTCTGTCTTAAATAATTTTCTATGAGTTCAAAGGTTTCCTGCATATGCCAGTAAGGTTCTTCTCCAAGTTCCTCCGCTATTTCAGATAAAAGCCATCTGCTTGTCATTCCCTGCGTTGCCCTTACATATACAGAATCGTTTTTATCCGCCCACCACTGGATTGTCTGAGATTTTCCAAGCCCATGGTCGCCGTAAACTAATGCAAGTTTTGGAATGTTCGGCGGAAGTTTCTGCAACTCGTCCATCAAAGCTACAAACCGCTTGACGTTTTTTGTTTTAATAAATGTTTTCTTCATAGATTAATCTCCATATAAGTTGTAATATTCATCGCTTTTTATATAATCCGCAAGCCACTTTCTATCCTGCGGATTTGTTGTTCCGTTTGTCATCAACCACTCGTATTTTTCATAATTTGAATTAAACATAGGCACGTTCATCTGCCGTTCACGAGGTGTTAACTTCTTGGGGGCTCGCATTAAACGGCGTTGCGAGTCTTGCTCAACGCAAGCCTCTCCAGCCTCTGCTCGCCTCCGCTTCCGTTCACGTTTCGGCTTTGGCTCCTGGATTACTTCAATAACATTTTCCTCCGGCTCAATCTCAAGAACCTCAGCTTTTTCACTCGGATAATATTTCAAAAATTCTTTTTTAGCCTTCTTAAACTGCCGTTGCTGTCTTTGGTATTGTTGCTTGTATTCTTCCATATCTTTAACTGTGCCGAGAACATTTGCCATCGGGTGAACTCTCTGAACCCTATGTGCCACGCATAAAAATTCGCCTTTCATTGAATAAACATGAACCTTTGAAAGGTCAAATAAACTGTAACGGACATAAACCTTATCCCGAAGTCCAAGTATAACATCACTCCTGTAATGCATTCCGAGGAACGTTATTCCATGCTTGTTTATTGTCCTTGCCTCAGTTTTCATCATCAGGTCGTTCAAAATATTTTTATCTATATCCTGTTTTGCTTGGTTGCCGGCGTTAAACGTGTCTCCACTTCGCTCCGCACTCTGCCGGCAATCCGCTTGAACGCCGTTTAACATTTCCTGAATAGTTTTTGAACGGTCATTAGGACAAGGTTTTGAATTGTGAAACTCAAGCCAGCAATCAATAAATTTAATAGCCTCCTGAACTGTCGGAATGTAATTTTTAGTAAGTTTTTTGTGCATATCTCTGTGGAGTTTCTCACCACGTTTTAACCACGCAGGTTTATCCTCAATACTTGTACCTATATAACTTGTCATCATTTTTTCAAACTCTTCTTGAAATTCAAGGAAAAATCGCTCTATAACTTTTGCACGTGCATTGTATGGTTTGGCAAAAACGGAGCGGATACCTAAATTGGCATACACTCCGTTAAAGCCCTCCTCGTCAAAATCACAAGATTGAAAATACTTCGCCTTGAATGCTTTGCCGTTATCCTGATACACCACTTTCGGAATAACACCTAAATTAATAATTGCATTTCTAAGATCAGAGGCTATGCACTGAATATTTTCAGTCATCATAATTTCATAGCCTACAAGTGCCGTTGATTTCCAATCTAAAAAACCGACCAAAGTTGCTCTGGTCGGTTTTCCTGTAAATGGATTTATTACTTGGAAGTTGAGAACATGTCCGTCTGCTATTAACACATCTCCAACATTAAGGACTGAAATATCCCTCTCAATATATGCTTCCACTTTATCGTGGTAGGCTTTTTCTCCCTCCCTAAATAAAATCCATTGTGCATAATTATTCTTTTTGTAGTGTTCAGCAAATCGTCTGAATGTCAAAACGCAGGGAATATCTTCAACTCCACGTTTCTCTAAAATGTGTCGTGTAAGTTTAATAGCCTTGCCGACACTAAATTTATTCGGGTGCATAAGGAATTTAATAAATATATTTTTCATCTCCTGCGTAAGGATTGTGTTGTATTCGTTTTGCTTTGAATATTTATATCCCGGCAGCAATACTCTGTAATCCTCACAATCTTCATAAGCCCAAAGCCAACGATGAAGTGTGCCGATAGAAATACTTCCGAGGAATTGATACACTTTAGGTAAAAGCATTCCCGAATTATACAAATCTAAAAATACCGAATCCGCCTCTTTTTTAGTGTTGTATTTGGTTCTAATATTCTGTAAAGCCTTAACAACATCCACCCTTGCCAATGCTGTTAATTTTGCACTTTCAGCAATAAAGGTCGGATACTTTGGTTTTGTATCAAGCGGAACTAATGCTGTGCATTTTGATTGCGTTGCCTCTTTGATTAGTTCATCTTGGAGTTTTTCCTGTACTTCAGGTTCTAAACTTGAATAAAGAATTTCATACGAGGTGCCACCGAAAACTTTTACTTCACGAGCAATGTATTTACCCTTTTGAATCGCAAGTCTTAATGAGCGGTTACTCGTTAAACCTTTTATCTCTGCTATTTTATTTATATTTATATATTCTTCCGTCATCGTACACACACGATAACTCTGAAGACAAAGGATTGGAACTCTACTTCCGACCTTTATGTCGGTTTCGTATCAATTCTTTTTTGTAGTAATATACAGTTACAATGAGAAGTGAAGATTTAATATCAGAAGAAAAAATAAATAAACAAGAATTAGTAGATATTATTAGGAATGAGTGGGTTAATAATAGTATTGTAAATAAAGAGATATATACAGATATTAAATACAAAAAACCACTTATTGATTATAAAAATTTAAAAGAATTATATATAATTTATGAAGTTATAGATTGTGATCCGGTAATAATTAAATGTCCTGTTGAAACTGTGACATCACGATATGTAACAATAAATGTAAAAGACAGATATAAAGATCATTACAAAATAACAAAAAGCGGTCGTGCCTCTTATATAACACGAGAATGTTATAGTAGGATAAAAATCCCAAAAGACGACTTAAATAGCAATTTTGGTTATAAAGCATCTACATCATATTCTGAAGCATTAGCATACTTATTGCTAATGCATAAAGGACATATATTAGCAGAATTGAGAGCAGCCAACGATATTGAGTTATATGAAAGATATGTTATCGCTTCAGAAATAGATTTAATTTACGGTTTAGAATATATTGCAAAGTATTTAAAAATGGATTATTTCTTTAAATTGGATGACGATACAATAATCACACCTAATAAAGATACATGTTGTATTTAAAACAAATCGTTTTCCGACCTTGAGAAAAAACATCCGGCCATTTTTGAAAATGGACTTGCCCGAAATAATCGAACTAACTGTTAAAAATCAAACTAGGTGTAACGTTCCGCCATTTCTGGCTTTGAGTCTTAAAATCAAACTGTCTGTTATTTGGTAAAAATAGTCCATTTTCGTCCAGTTTGATTTCTCTGAAAATATAAAGCTTCCAACGGCTAAAATATAATAAAATCAAGGGTTTATGCCTTATAAATCAAACTGTCTGTTTTAATCAAATTGGACTTTAAAATACAATCATATGTATAAAATAGCGATAAGCCTTAAACACTTATCGCTATTTCTTTTCAAACTTTACGCGTGGAGGGATTCGAACCCCCGACCTTTTGGTTCGTAGCCAAACACTCTATCCAACTGAGCTACACACGCATATTGAGAGTTTACAAATTATATATTAGCAAAAAAAGATTTATTTTCAAGTTTTTTTATAAAAAAAATAAAAAAGGCAATATAATTAATCTTTTACAATAACAATATGATATTCTTAATCCGTGAGGTAAGATTATGGAAAAATTAACAGAAAGAGAAGTAGCTGTTTTAAGATTAATTACATTAGGATATGGGAACAGCCAGATAAGTAAAATTATTTTTATAAGCATACATACTGTTAAAGCACATATTAGTTCTATAATCAGAAAACTTGATGCTAAAAACAGGACTAATGCAGTGTATATAGCTATTAAAAATAATCTGCTTGATGAATAAAATTGTTACAATTTGATAGCTTTTCTTGCCCGTTATATAATAATAATGAGCGAGATTTTATTTATGAAAAAAATACTTATATTATTTACATTATTCATTATTACTCTGTTTACATTTGTCCAAAAGGCTTGCGCGGAAGAATTATTTAAATTTACGTCAGCAAACTTTGACACATCAAATTCAATAATAGTTTTATCAGGACAGGACACTCCGGCAGGAGCTGTTTTACAAAATGTAAAACTTGTTAAAATGGATAATCCGTCCAGAGCTTATTTTGATATTGAATCTTCTATTATTACGTTCCCGAAGCAGGATTGGAAATTTCAAAGCGGCGGAATTAAAGAAATAAAAATTAATCAGTTCTCGACAAATCCTAATGTGGTCAGGGTAGTAATGTATTTTGATAATGACTTCAATCCTGATAATATTAAATTTTTTAGGATAAAGAATAATATTATAATTAAACTAAAAGACGGCACTATGTGTGATAATGAATATTTTCATAACACATACAGAGATGAGCATTCTTCATCAAGCGATTTTTATGAATACTTAACAATAATGATGCCTGTTGCTCCGGCAAATGACACTATTGTTGATCAAATTCAAGATGCTTTTAATACTCAGGCCGAACAGATAATGGCAAGGAAAGAACTTAAATTAAACACAAAATATTATCTTAATAATATTACACCGAGACCGAACGGAGTTTTAATAAACGGTTTTGGCGCGGCAACAATAGAAAAGCCGATGATATTAACCAATCCTTCAAGAATTATTTATGACCTGCCAAATACTCTTGTGGATATGAAAATTAGAAACAAAGAATATCGCATAAGTGAAACAGAGACTGTAAAAGTAGGCCAGTTCTCCGTTAACAAAGCAAGAATTGTAATAACAACCGATGACGTAAGCGATTATATACCGATTTATTCCAGTGACAATCAGTCCTTGATTATTGCAAACTATAAAAAAACAAATAACTCTACTCTATACAACAGCAGCAGCAATGCAACAGCATATAATAAAGAGAAAAACGATTCCCTTACCGAATCTATGATACTTAAATTTGATGCACCTGTTGTTCATGGTTTAGATCGTTATCAAGATAAAATTGTTCTTTATCTTTACAACGTTTCTAAATATCATGAAGAAAATTTTAAAGCTGCATATAAAAATACTTTATTCAATGAGGCTCAAATATCTTTAATGCCGCAAATAGGCTTAAAACTCAGCATACCAGTAGAACAAGATGCTCTTGTAAGCACGTATCTCGGTGCTGACGGAAGAAGCATTAAAATAAAAGTTAAAGAAGCCAAAAAGAAAGCTGCGGAGCAAACCATTACAACTCCGTCAATAATCTTTAATCCGGCAAATAATAAAAAAACTAACGGTGATAAGAAAAAAGTAGTAATTGATGCAGGGCACGGCGGTACCGATGTCGGAGCAACAAGCGGCGGAATTTACGAAAAAGATATCACTCTTGACGTTGCAAAACGTGTTGAAAAACTATTAAAACAAAAAGGTTATCAGGTTGTAATGACAAGACCGGATGATACATATGTATCATTGCAGGACAGAGTTGCAATAAGCGAACAAAACGACCCGGATATATTTGTAAGTATTCACGTAAATTCAAGTGTACGGCCTGAAATTACGGGGGTTGAAACACATTACTACCATCAGGAAAGTATTGCACTTGCACAAACAGTGCACTCGTCATTTGCTAGTGCTGTTCAATCTCCAAACCGCGGTTTGTTTAAATCCAAATTTTATGTTATAAATCATACTACAGTTCCCGCAATTTTAGTCGAAATAGGTTTCATTTCAAACAGCGGAGAAAGAGCACAGCTTATCGGCGAAAAACGAAAACAAGCTACAGCAAAATCAATAGCAGACGGAGTACAGAATTATTTTAAACAGATTAAATAGCGATAAAAGACCCATAGCATTTTTTGATTCGGGAGTAGGCGGCTTAACTGTATTTGCAAAAGTTAAAAAGCTTCTGCCTGATGAAAACTGCCTTTACTTTGGGGATACAAAGAACATGCCTTACGGAGAAAAGTCAGAAGAGCAGCTTATCGAATACGCGGATAAAATTTTTAAATTTTTTGAAGTAAAAAAAGCAAAAGCTGTAATAATGGCATGCAATACTACATCGGCAGTAACTTATGAAAAATTGAAAGATAACTATAATTTTAAAGTTTATCCGATTATTCAATCTGTCTGTTCAACGATTGCAAAACTTGAAAATGTAAAAAAACTCGGAGTTATAGCAACTCCGGCTACAATAAATACCCGCACGTATTCCCGGGAAATAAAAAAATATAATCCCGATATGGAAGTTTTCGAGCTTGCCGCGCCGAATTGGGTGAGAATTGTGGAAGAACACAGAATAAATCAACCGCAGAGCATTTTACAGGTACAGGAAATTTTAGATGTAATGAAGGAATTTGCACCCGATAAAATTGTTCTTGCCTGTACGCATTATCCTTATTTAACCGGTATTTTAAAAAGGTTTATGCCTGCTGATATGTTTATTGATCCTTCAGTTTATTTTGCACAGAACATAAAGCAGGATTTGGAAAAGAATAATTTGTTAAATAATAAATTTGAATATGAAGAATTTTATGTAAGCTCCAACCCTGAAAATTTTAAAACAGCCTCAGAGTTATTTTACAAATTAAAAAGCTTGCCAAAATTAAAAAGCGTCTGATATAAATCAGACGCTTTTGTATATTTATTATTCCGTTATTCTGTCTGCCACGGAGTTCTTATTATTGATTCATTTAGCTTATTTGCGGCTTCTTGAGCTTGTTTTTTAGCCTGTTCCGCTTCAGCTTCTTTTTTCATTTTTTCTGTCATTAAAGGGACTTGAATTTCTTCTTCGGGCATTTGTTCCGCTTCTTTTGCAAGAGCTTCCGCCTTAGCGCGCGCTTCTTTTACTGCTTCCTCTTTCACCATTCTGTCTGTTTTAAGAGGAACTTGTACGGGCTCTTCATTAACTTCAAGTGAGGTGAACGGCGGTAATTGTTTGCCTCCGAATTTTTCTTCAAGTTCCTGCATTCGTTTTTCTGCCCCGGGATCAAATTTATATTTATCAGGTATATTTAGCATGCCGGACGAACCTTTGCCAAAGACGTATTCATACATTGATGCTCCTTTAAACTTTTGATCAGGTGTTCCGTCAGGCACGGTATATCTGTATGCGGAAGGTTTAACCCAATTTCTGTTATTATTGCTTTCATCTATATTTTCTTTAATAATATTTAAGGCACGAAGCTTGTCTTCATCTGAAATTTCATTATCAAATATTATTGCGGACGGTAATGATTTATTATTTGAAGTTGCTTCATTAAATTCATCAAGAACTTCACGCACATTTTCCGGAGTAATCTTTGTAACTTTAACTTTCGGATTGCCGTTGCTGTCAATAAATACATGCGGTACAGTATCTTCTGTTTTATTTTTATATTGTTCCGCTATATTATTCGGCAAATCCAATCTGTCCCATTTTGCATTGTTTTTAACTTTACCGTCTTTATCAAACAAACTCGGATTGTATTTTACCAAATCAGCTAATAATTTATCTTTATCAACATCCGTTTCTTTTATACCGCGGGTATCAAGCAATGTTTTTAATGCACCTTCGGCGTCTTTAGCATCGGTTATACCGGAGCTGTGCCTAAAACTTGCCGGAACGCTGCCCCAATCATCAGGGACATGAACTTTTTGAGAAGAAGATTTTTTATTAACTTCGGGTTTTTCTTCGTTCTTTAAATCTTCAGCTGAAAGCTCGACAATTTCTTCTCTGTATACAGGTTTTCCGTTATCATAAGTAACATTTTCTTTTGTTCCGTCAGGATTAGTTGTAAGAATTTCTGCAGGTGTTGTTTTTGTTCCGTTATACTTATATTCATGAATTGTCATTGCATCAGAAGCTATTACGGTATCAAATCTTTTAATAGGCCGTTCAAATTCATCATATACAACTTCGGCCTTTTGACCGCCGCCTGTTTCAATGCTGCGTATTTTTTTACCATCTGTATTATATTCGATATTTGTAGTTTTTTTATTGCCGTTAATATTGTGTTCTATTGATACAGGTTTGCTCTCATCACCGTTTAAGAATGTAGTAGTTATTTCCGTAAATTCTTCGTTTTCACCGAACAGTCTTTCCTGACGGCTGTAAATTGTTCCGTCTTTATTATACTCATTTAACAGATGAGAAGAAAAATTCAATGAACCGTCGGAATTTTTATTTTGAACTATTTGTTCTTTAATCTTTTGTTCAGGTCCGTACGATGTCACTGTACGCGTTTCATTATCTTGAAGAACCGAAGCCACAAGAGTATTATCTTTTGCATAATAATGCGTTTCATTATCACTTACTTTAACGGGATATTGTCCGTCGCCTTCCAAATCGGTTGCAGCAATCACATCAAGGGCTTTAATTGCTTTTTTAATATCGCGTCTTGAAACATCTTCACCGAAAATTGCACGGGCTTCTTTTTTGGAAAGTTTACCGTTATCGTTTTTGTCATATGCTTCTTTTAGTTTTTCAATATCAGTGGAGTAAACATATGAATTTTCATTTAAGCCCGCTTTTTTAAAATAATCAAATAAAAGTTTATTTTGATTTTTTAAATCTGCAAGTTTTACGCCCTTTGTACTAAACTGTTGGCCGGATAAGGGCGCCCCCCCCCCGACTTGTGGTGTTTTATCAACCATTTTTACCGCCTTTCTATACTTACACACGTACACGTTATAAATATCGGACGGTGATGATAAAAACTTTAGGAAAAAACAAAATTATATTAACATTTTTTAACAATATAATCTAAACAAGCATCGTAATCTCTTATTGTAATGATTGAATTACTGATTTTATCCGCAGTTACATTTAAAGCTGTTAGATTTTCTTTAACCGCAAAAACATCAATACCTCTTTTAACAGCCTCAAATACGGGGATCGAGCCCAATGCGTCATAAGGCATAACAAGATAGTCAAGGTTTGAAACGGAAAAACCATTCTGTGTAGAAATAACAGGTGCATTACTTAAACCCAAAAGTATGCAAGGCAAAAACGTCGGAGTAATATATTCCGATGCAGCACGTCCGTCAACCAAATCAGGATAAATATTATAATCTGCAAAAGCAGGTGAATGCGCACAGGGCACTTTTAATTCCTTAGAAATATAATGAGATATAACAGCTTCAACCCCGCCTACAGGATCTGTTCCTATCCCCTGACTGTATTGCGGATTATCATCCCCGGGTTCGTCAAACAGGCAAACAAGCGCAATTGCATTACAACCGCAACTTAAAAGTTTTTTTGAAGCTTCAAGAATTGTTTTTATATTCCGCACACTTCCTGTAGAAATACCGTTAGCCTCAATTTTAAACTCAACTCCGACATCTTGCGATGTAATAACCCATTGCCGAATATCTGTACCGTAAACACACTTAACGGCATTTATAGTATTTATATGAATGTTTAATACATCTTCGGGTATAGCTTTATCAAATACTACACCTATTTTATTCTTTACAGATGGTATTAAATTCACTTTACCTTTAAAAAACTCATCAATTGTATACCCTTCAACGTAAAACATGTTTTTGTTAATTCCCGAAAAGCATCCCGCATTTACAACGTTAGGATTTACAATAAGTCTTGAAATTTCGGAAAATTTGGCGGCATAAGCCGATGCATCACCGGCATATCCGCCGATTGAAGCACCAATCCCTGTAGGAACAATAAAAGCTCCGAGTTTTTCTCCATTATCAAGCATATATTTATAATACAACAAAAAAGCGGGTCTAAACCCGCTTTTTTGAAATCCGCTATTTAATTGTGTTAACTTACTGTTGTACACCTCCGTATGAAAAGTCGCTCTTAATATTAGTTTGTAATAATTTAGTCCAACTGGATTCAAAAGTATTTATTTCATTTAATTGTGTTTCTAAGTTATTTTTTTCTAATTCCAACTCTTGTTCCCAGGAGTTTATATTAGCCAGTTCCAGTTCATGTTCCTGTTCAAGCTGCTCTGTTAACAATTCATAAGTTTCAGGATCATCTTCATAGTAATTATAGTAAATATTATCCATCTGATCGTTATACTTAGCCTGATTTTCAGCTGTTTGCTTAGACGAATTCAATAAATTCATCATATTAGTTGACAATTTATCATTAATCAATGATTTTTGTTTTGTATAAAGCAACAATGTTTCATGAATATTAGAAATTGCCATCTCTCTCGTCCTCTCTTTTTAAGCTCTCTTACATATATAAACAATTATGTATAAGTCTGATTTCAGCATGAAGGCAATTTGTTACATTTGTTAATATTAGAATTTAATTCTTTAATAGGATGTATTTTATTTTTGTAATATAATATATATATTATATAGGAGAGAAAAATGGATCAGGAAACTTATATGAAAATAATGGGTTACGTACCCACTGTTATAGAAGCATCATCACGCGGAGAACGTTCTTTTGATATATTTTCGCGCTTGCTTAGAGAGAGAATTATTTTCCTCGGAACAGAAATTGATGATGATGTTGCAAATTCGGTTGTTGCGCAGCTATTACTGTTAGACAGTGAAAATTCCGAAAAAGATATTATGTTATATATTAACAGCCCCGGAGGAGTAATCACCGCAGGTATGGCAATTTATGACACAATGCAGTTAATAAAATCTGATGTATCAACAATTTGTCTGGGCGATGCGGCATCAATGGGTGCATTCCTTCTTTGTTCCGGTACAAAAGGAAAAAGAATGGCTCTGCCGAATTCAAGAGTAATGATTCACCAGCCGCTCGGAGGTGCTAAAGGTCAGGCTACGGATATAGAAATCGAAGCTAAAGAAATTTTAAGAATGAAAGATATGTTGATTGAAATTATTGCAAATAATTCAGGTCAGCCTATTGAAAAAGTTAAAGAAGATTGTGAACGCGACCACTTCTTAACAGCACAACAAGCTTTAGAATACGGTCTTATTGACAAAGTTATTACTAAAGAAAACAGATAAATGTAACATAACTTAACAAAACAGTCAAAAACATGCAATTCCAAGGAGTTGCATGTTTTTATATTCATGTAAGGTTAAAAGGTTACAAAGGTTAGTTTAACAATTAAAGGTAGGAGAAACGACAATGGGTCTATTAATTTTCGCATACCGAAAATTAGACATTATTCATCGAAAGAACGAACTTCAGTATCGTTTGATGAACCTGACCAGAAAGTTATCTGATTTGCAGCAGTATGCAGCAAATATAGCTGACGGTTCTGTTTCAATGAACGATATGATGAATACTCCAAGTTCAATGTTCGGACGTCAAATGATGTTTATGCAATATGCTCATAACGGAGCATTATTCGGTGCGCAGCAAAAATTCGGTATGATGCAGCCGATGATAGCAATGCAAATGCAGCAAATGCAAGATCCTAATATGCAAATGATGTATCAGCAATGGATCTTTAAAAATCTTTATGATCAAGAACGTGAAAGAATGGGAAAACAAGAAGCAAAACTTCTTAACGAACAGGAAAAACAAATTCAACAAGAAAAAGTAAAACTTGAAACTCAATTAAAACTTCTTGAACAAGAATACGAAGCATGTAAACAGGGTGAAGAAAACGAAATAAAAATGTGGAAACCTGAATACTAATAGAATTTTTACTTAATACATCCTATCCTTAACTAACCTGTAAGGGGTTCACTTAATAGTGAACTCCTTTTAACCTTGTTAAACCATGATAACAGTATCAGCTTTTATATCAAAATATTCTCGCGGGAGCTTTTCGACATGTAATTCTTTTGGAATAGGCAAAACTGAAAACACTGACGGATTTTCAGATAAAAATCTGTCGTAGAAACCGCCGCCATAACCCAACCTGTAACCTTCACAGTCAGCCATAAGAGCAGGAAGAAATACTAAATCCAAAATATCGGAACTTACAGGATTTGTACAGGGTTCATCCGTGTTAAAGCAGGATTTTTCAAGCTTATCCCCCTTTTGAAAAGGACAGACAAAAAGTTTATCACCACAGACTTTCGGAAGATAAAAGTTCTTATCATCATTCATCAATTCGAGCAAATTAATCTCATTTTTCATAGGATAGAATATTAAAATATTTTCTGCCGATTTATAAAAATCAAGTTGTCTGATTTTAGCAGCGGCAGAAGCACTTATTGACTGCATATCTAAATTTTTTCTTATACTTTTAGCCCTAATCCGTAAGTCAATTTTACTATCCATGTTTTTAATATATAATAAATACAAATGACGTACAATTGCGATAACAACAATTTAATAAATCCGAATTGGGCAAAACACGGATATATACAGGTTTATACAGGTGACGGCAAAGGTAAAACAACGGCGTCACTCGGACTTGCAATGAGAGCTTTAGGACGCTGCTGGAAAGTTCTTATTATAATGTTTACAAAGGGCGGGGATGATTACGGAGAACTTAACTCTTTCAGAAATCTGTCGCCTGAAATTTCAAAAAACCTGACAATTGTTCAAGCCGGTCTTGACAGAATTGTATATTCAGACAACAAAACTCAAGATGATGCCGAAGAAATAAAAAAAGGCTGGGAACTTGCAAAAAAAGCAATTAAAAATGATGAATACAATCTCATAATTCTCGATGAAGCTAATATTGCAATTGATTTAGGGTTCATTGATATTAATGATATGCTTGAAGTTCTGAGGAACAAGCCTGAAGAAATGGAAATTGTACTTACAGGCAGAAATGCAAGGCAGGAAATTATAGATATTGCCCACCTTGTATCTGAAATCAAACCTGTTAAGCACTACTGGGATACAGGGATTGCAGCAAGAAAAGGGATTGAATATTAATTAAAATAATAATCTTTATTACAATATTTCTGATTACCTTTTACACATTTAAGATAATCTAAATTTTCCGATTGTATAACCCATGCTGCGCATCCTGACCCGTTATACCAGCCGGCTGAAGTTGAAGAAGCAGAAGGATCACACATTTTCTGTCTGCCATGAGTATCTTTCCCTCCACGCGGAATTACTTTATCTTTTGTGACAACAAAAGTAAATGTATCTTCGCCCCAACGATTTGGACGTTTATCACCGTTTATATCAACTTCAAATTGAAAACAATAATTTAAATTTTCACAGGGTAATGCCTGTTCCACACCTATCTGATGTCCGATACCCATAACAATACCGTCACTCATTACCAGAGAAGACATAGAAGCCATCTGGTCAACCTTATTATTCCTCAAATCCTTTCTTACTTCAGAGAAAAAACATCCGCCTTGCATCAAAGTACAAACACGTACATTTTGAATATATTTTGAAAACATTACTACAACATCGTCCCAACTTTCGACATTCCAATCAGGGGGCGAACCATATTCGTTTAATACACCTGTGTAGGCATTAGATAAAGTTGAATAGGCTTTTTTTAATCTTGTTACAGTTTCCTTTTCTTTATGATTTGCAATCAAAGACGGCAAAGTCAGGGCGCAAACAACACCGATAATCCCTAAAGTTAACAATACCTCTGCTAAAGTAAAACCCAAGCGTGCCGCTTGACCCGACACGAATGTTTTGAATGAACTTTCAAGACATAATAGAGTGCTTAACCCCCCCCCCCGACGTTTTAAGTTTTAATCTTTTCATAATTGCTCCTTTCCATAATTTTCAATAAAATTATACAACACCAGATATGGCGGGTCCAGCGGCTACGCTGGCTGCTCCTTTCCATAAATCTAATAAAAAAATTTAAGCACTTCTTCTCATTAAATCAGAAATTTTTACTTCTTTCTGAATTTTTGAAACTTTTTTAGCCTTTTTTTTCTCCTGAATATCTTCTTCTTTAAACTGTGATAAACCTATTTTTACCTTTGAATTTTCATCACTCAGCATAAAGATGTCTTTAAAAAACGTAAGAATTTCTTTCATGATGTTCTCCTAAAATTATTATAATCTAATATCCAAAATTTATATCATTCATTAAAACTATTTTGACTTAAAAAAACATTGTAGTTTATGTTATATTATTGATATAACGACCTTAGGAGCAAAATTTGAACGATATTCTTACAGAAAAATATAATAATGATTTTAATACAGCTTTAAATATATATGAAAATTCATATTCACATGAACATCTTATTGAGTTTTTAAAACAAGGCTCTGTAGCCGAAAAACAAGCTGCAGCATTAAAGCTTGATAAAATAAATTCTATTGACGAAGCAAAAATATTTATTCAAAATTTAACCGGTTGTGACGGAAAAATACGGGAAGCCGTATCATTCAGGCTAAAAGAGTTTATACCGTCTACCCCTGAATTCTTTACCGAATTTTCAGAAATTCTGCTTGATGCTGTTATAGATATAAACGGAAATATTTGCAGAAATACTATAGAAGCAATAAAAAGTCTTAAAAATATTCCAAAATTCACAAATCAATTTTGTAATATGCTTGCAAAAAGAACATCAGAGTTAATAGAACCAATTAAAGACTTTGATTTTCAAGACGGAAAATATAAAATTAACAAAGAAGTTTTTAAACTTTACTGGTATCTTGAAACCATAAGCGAATTCCATGAATTTATTGACAAACGCAAGCTTACCGAAATTCTGACAGAAACTAAGAATATCAGGGAATATACTATAAGAGAAAAAACCGCAAAAATTCTTTCTAAAATAAATGATATTCCTGAACTCTCAAAATTAAAAACGGATTTAAAAAATGACCCGAACTATTATGTACGAAGGTTTTAAGGTTTAAATATTAACTTTTATTAAGAAGTTTATAAAAAATATATACACTTTACGCAATTTTTAATTAATAATTTCCTTTATATAAATACAAGGGGAATTACAAAGGGAATAATTAAAAAAGGAGAAAAAATATGGCTAGAGTGTTAATATCAATGCCTGAAAGATTTTTAGACGAAATTGATAAAGTTGCAGGAAATGAAAATCGCACACGTTCAGAATTAATCAGAGAAGCTCTCAGAACATATATGTACAGAAATCAAGTCAGAAACTCTAAAAAAGCAACAAAAAATGCAGAAATATTGGATGCTCTGTTAGGTTAAAATTAATTGGAAATAAAAAAAGAATTGGTTTATAATAGTCACAAAAGGGGAAAAAGAAATGGAAAATACAGAATACATTATGTCATCACTGGACGAATACTTTGAAATACTTGATAAAGAAAACAAAAGACGTTCTGAATTAGTTGCAAAATCTCTGGTTAAATATTTGCAGAAATCAAAAGAAACAACAAAATTTCAATCACTTCAAGCAGTTAAATAATTACTGCCAATAAGGTCAAGGTCAAGATTATTTTTGGGAAAAGGTAAAAAATTTTTAGGGGAAAAAGAATTGTAAAAGTCTGCTGGTTAGGCAGACTTTTTTATTATTACATAAATTGCTTTAAATCCTCAAATGCAAAAGGCGGAATATCATATAATTCTCCAAAATCATTCCAAATAACTTCGGATGCTTTAAGATAATTACCCGGTAAACCTTTATTTAAGTAAGTATTATATGCTTCCCTTACTCTTTTATCAGCTACACAACAATATTTACCATCAATATTATTGAATATATTTTGGCACCTTAATTCTCTCAATAAAAGGGGAATCTTTATACGCATTTTCTTTTTACCAGTTCCCAATCCCTCTATTGTGGACATATAATCTATAAAAGCAATCCAATTAGCAGTCCTACTTGAATACTCGAGCTGTGCTTTGATATTTTCCCAAGAATCAGCTAATACCTTTACACTGGGATAAAAATCGCTTTTAAAAGATAACTTAATACGTGAACATAAGCCCTGTACCTTCGTTTGAATATCAAAACAATCTTTTGAGCGGCATGCAATTTTTTCATTAAGGAAATCTTCATTTGACCAATCGCTAATACTAAAATCATCCATTAATATAAAATTAGTAACAAAAAATACTGCATTTTCCCATCTGGTATTTTTAGACCATGATGATGCAAGAACAAATAATAAAAACAAATCTTTTTCTTTTCTTAAATCAAGTCTGACTATAGAATTACTCTTTACATCTCTAAGATAAAAATTATCTACCCAGCCTTTATAAGAATATTTACAAAAAGATTTATCATTCTCTATTAAATTAATATATGGTAAATCAGGGTTATCCATATTTTTAATAGTTAAGTCTATTAAATTAGTAATTAGCTTATTTTTCATACAAAAATTTTAACATAAAAAACAGGTTCTTAAAAGAACCTGTTTTTTTGCTGATGTTTATATAAAATTATTATTCAATAATTTTGTCAACAACACCGGCACCAACTGTGTGGCCGCCTTCACGGATTGCAAATCTCATACCTTCTTCGATTGCAACAGGAGCGATTAATTCAACTTCCATTACAACGTTATCACCAGGCATTACCATTTGACCGTCGAATTTGATTGAACCGGTTACGTCAGTTGTTCTGATGTAGAACTGAGGTCTGTATCCGGGGAAGAACGGAGTATGACGTCCGCCTTCTTCTTTAGTCAATACGTAAACGTTAGCAGTGAATTTAGTGTGAGGGTGAATTGTACCCGGTTTAGCAAGTACTTGACCGCGTTGGATTTCAGTTTTATCGATACCACGTAATAAAGCACCGATGTTATCACCTGCTTGACCTTGGTCAAGAGATTTTCTGAACATTTCAACACCTGTAACTGTAGTTTTCTTAGTTTCGCCTAAGCCAACTAATTCAACTTCGTCACCAACTTTAACGATACCACGTTCTACACGGCCGGTAGCAACTGTACCACGACCTGTGATAGAGAATACGTCTTCAACAGGCATCAAGAAAGGTTTGTCCAAATCACGTTCCGGAGTCGGGAAGTAAGAATCGATAGCATCCATCAATTCCCAAATTTTATCAACCCATTTGTCAGCACCGCGAGCGATTGTAGGATTAGCTTGAGCAGCTTCAAGAGCTTTTAAAGCTGAACCGTGGATGAACGGAATGTTGTCACCGTCGAATTCGTAAGAAGAAAGAAGTTCTCTAACTTCCATTTCAACTAATTCTAACAATTCAGGGTCATCAACCATATCACATTTGTTTAAGAATACAACAAGGTTAGGAACGCCAACCTGACGAGCTAACAAGATGTGTTCACGAGTCTGAGGCATAGCACCGTCAGTAGCAGCAACTACAAGGATAGCACCGTCCATTTGAGCAGCACCTGTAATCATGTTTTTAACATAGTCAGCGTGGCCCGGGCAGTCAACGTGAGCATAGTGTCTGGCTGCTGTTTCATATTCTACGTGAGCTGTAGAGATAGTAATACCTCTTGCTTTTTCTTCAGGAGCTGCGTCGATTTCATCGAATTTTTTCAAAGCAGCTTGTCCTTGAGCAGCCAATACAGCTGTAATAGCTGCAGTTAATGTTGTTTTACCGTGGTCAACGTGCCCAATGGTACCGATGTTAACGTGCGGTTTGGTACGTTCGTACTTTTCTCTAGCCATGAGATTAATCTCCTTTTTTCTACTTATACTACAATACTAATTTGGTATTTTAAGCCATATAATATATAATATTTGCTCAATATTTTTTGTCAACCGAATATAAAAACGGGACCGTATATTACAGTCCCGTTTTAAAAATAAAATCAATATTTTATTCTTCCATTTCATCGATTTCTTCTGCGGCGTCATCTTGCTGAAGGTCTTCTTCATCCAGAGCCTGCTGGTTCATTTCTTCTTCGATTTCCTGTTGAAGTTCATCGACTTCTTCAATGGAATCGTCAACAATTTCTTCTGCGGTTTCTTCATAGTTGCTGATATTTTGAGCTTCGGCTCTTTCCATTTGAGAAACGCTCTTGATATCTATTTTCCAGCCTGTAAGTTTATGAGCAAGTCTTACGTTTTGACCTTCGCGGCCGATTGCAAGGCTTAACTGATCATCCGGAACTACAACCATAGCTTCATGGGAATACTCATCATCAGCAAGAATATCAACTGATACAACTCTTGCCGGAGATAAAGCGTTAACTATATATTCTACAGGGTCTTCCGAATATCTTACGATATCAATCTTTTCATTTTTCAATTCTGAAACAATTGTCTGAATTCTGCTTCCGCGCGGTCCGATACAGGCACCTACGCTGTCAACTTCGGGGTCGTTTGACCAAACTGCGATTTTTGTTCTGTAGCCTGCTTCGCGTGAAATTGATTTAATTTCAACAATTCCGTCTTCAATCTCGGGGACTTCAAGTTCAAACAACTCTCTAACGATTTCGGCATGCGCGTGAGAAACGATTACCTGCGGCAGCCTTGTTGTTTCTTTAACGTTAAGAACGAATACTCTTATTCTGTTGCCCGGTTTGTAGTATTCACCCGGAATTTGTTCTTTCTGCGGCATAATCGCATCTGTTTTTCCGATATTAACAATAACATTACGATTTTCTACTCTTTGGATAATACCTGTTGTTAAGGTTCCTTTTTTATCCATGAATTCTTGTAAAACAAGGTTTCTTTCAGCTTCTCTGATACGCTGTGTAATAACCTGTTTAGCAGACTGAGCAGCAATACGGCCGAATTGATCAGGTGTAACTTCAATTTTAATTTCGTCACCGACTTCAACATCTTCTGCAATTTCTTTTGCATCTGCAAGTGTAATTTGAGTATCGGGATCTTCGACATTGTCAACAACGAGTTTTGTTCTGAAAACACCGATTTCCCCTGATTGTTCATCAAGAATTGCTTCAATATTTGTTGCTTCTTTAATATGCATATGTTTTTTATATGCAGCAACCATTGCATCACACAAAGACGCAATTAAAACATCTTTAGCTATCCCTCTTTCTCTTTCAAGTTCTTCACAAGCTTCAAAAAGTGCTGTTCCGATTTTAATCATAATGTTATCCTTTCATATTTATTAATCTATATATAGTTTTGCTGATTGAATATTGCTTTTGGGAATTTGAAGTTCTTTACCGTCGTCAAATCTGAAGAATTTTAAACCTTCATTTTCGCTGTAGTCAAGGATTTCTCCCTTAAAAATTTTTTCTTGTTCTCCTTCAAGCGGAGTTTTAAGTTTAAGGCTTATTCTTCTGCCGTTAAAAATTACAAATTCTTTTTCAGACTTAAACTTTCTTTCCAACCCCGGAGAAGACACTTCCAGATAGTATTTCACGGGTATAAGCTCATCAAGAAAATCAGAAAGGCTTCTTGTAACTTTTTCGCAATCGTCAAGAGTAACCTCTTTTTCTTTTGAATACAGGTAAATACGCAAAAACCATCTGTGATTTTCTTTTACAAATTCGATTTCAATAGGAATATACCCGAAACGCATGGCAGTATTTTCAATTAACGGTGTAATCTTTTCCAGAACATCATGTCTGTTAATTTCCTGTTTCATAAAAATAAACCTTACCCTTTCTATCAAGCCATATTAGATAAAAAAGAACGGGGGTTCCCGTTCTTTTTTGAGTGACAATACTGTCTGTGTATTTATTATAAATTACACATATTTAAAAGTAAAGTGTAATGTTACGATATGTTATCAACTGTTTAAATCAAGGCCGACTTCAGTATGTCCGCTTACTGTTGAATTTCTTACCAATTCGTTATATTCTTTTGCTTTTCCTGCATATTTTTGAGCTAACTTACTTTTCTTATCAGCATCTGTTGTTTCTTGAAATTCTTTGGCGTAATTAGCTATCTCGGTATGTAATTTTGACAGTTCTTTAGATTCTTTATTTTGAGTTTCAGATAATTTTTTGGTATATTTAACTTTTGCTTCTTCAAGAGAATCCTTTTTCGAAGATGCAGAATTCTTTTCTGCTTCGGCCTCTTGAATATTCTTTTCATTAGTTGAGATTTGATTTGTTAGATTTTCTTTAGTCTTTCCGAGTTCTTCTAATTTCTTTTCAGATTCAGCTTTAGAATCTTGTGCTTCTTTAAGCTGAGTTTCTTCTTGATTAATTTTTGCCTCAAGCTCAGAAATTTGCGATTGAAGAGACACTTTTGCCAATTCTCCTGCACTACTCAACTGAGATTTTAAAGTGCTTAAAGTCATTTTATCAGTTTGAATAGAACTTTGAAGTTTAGTTATTGTACCCTCTTGCTTTGTAATATTTTGTTTTTGTGCACTTATTTGAGTTTCGGTATCTTTTAACTTGTTTTCATTTTCGGATTTAAGTTTTGTTTCTTTGCTTATTGTTTCTTCAGCTTTTGCAATCTTAGTTTCATAATCTTTCATTTCTGTTTCGACTTTAGCTAAACCTTTTTGGATATCTGCAGAATTTTTAGCCGTTGCAAGTTCATTTATTACGCCTGCAGTGCCGTTTTTAGCAACAGAAGATGTTTGAGCTGCATTTGATGATTTTGATGCGGAAACTACTGAACCTAATGTCTTAGTCAACATTCCTGTAATAGCAAGTGCTGCGGCATATTTATTCATAGAGTTATTGCCGCTGCAGTTATGCGCAGTCGGCGGTGCAACTATATTATTATTGCGGATAACCGCTCTGTTATCATTTAATGCATGTCTTTGAGCACTTATCGACGCACTGTTATAACGTTTAACATTAAAAATTGCGCCTGAACCGACAGCAGAACGCTGAGCCATTATTCCGTAACTTTGTCCGGAACGAGTTGAGGATGCAAGCTTATTAGCGGTCGTTGATTTAAACGACGCGCTGCCAAGCGTAGTGCTTTGAGTATTCAATTTTGCCAATCCGGGTTTATTGATACTGCTCATGTTCTCTCTCGGTTTTTATACTCTTAAACATGTAAACACTTTGAAAATCAACGAATTTCAATAATATACAATTTTGTTACATAAGTTAACACTTAAACATATCGACCTAATCTTATTATACCCATATTTTTATTAAAAAATTCAAAATCTTAATATTAACAACATTCACATTTTTAATATGGCATGAACTCTTGATATAAGACATGTTCAAAACTATGCAAGTATTTTTAACAATTAGTTTACAAAAATTATGTAAATTTTTTAAAGAATGTATTTTTTTCTCAAAAATTAGACCTACTGCCAATATATAGATTTTGCAAAAATTTAATTGTAAAAAGATTGGCATGGACGCGGAAAAAGTTATTTATTTTTTTTAATTTAGTTCTATGATGAATATACAAATCTTGGGAGCAGGGGATAGATACATTTATCCATCTTTTGCTCGAGTAATTATCCACCTTTGGAACGATTAAAACAGTGAGAAAAATTCGTTAAAATAAGGGTAGAGGAACTTATCATTTTATTGGAGGTAGTGAGTCGTGTTAGAACATGGTTATATTCAAATTTACACAGGAGACGGCAAAGGTAAAACAACAGCTTCTCTGGGATTGGCTTTAAGAGCATTGGGACACGGCTGGAAAGTTCTTATTATTCAATTTACAAAAGGTGACAGCGCAACTTCATACGGAGAAATTGTTTCTTCTTCAAAATTTCTTCCGAACCTTGACGTAGTTCAATTCGGAATGGACAGAGTTTGTTATTCCCACAACGTTTGCATGGAAGATTATAAAGAAGCTAAAAGAGGCTGGGAATTCGCGAAAAAAGCTATTAACTCGGGAGAATACCAATTAATTATTCTTGATGAAATTAATATTTGCACAGCAATGAATATGATTAAAGTTTCGGATGTTAAAGAAGCACTGCTTAACAAACCCGAAAACCTTGAAATCGTATTAACAGGGCGTTATGCACACCCTGAATTAAAAGCAATGGCTCATCTTGTAACTGAAATGAAACCTATCAAACATTACTTTGATACGGGTGTTATGGCAAGACAGGGCATTGAATACTAGACTTAACACAATATAAGTTAATGTAAATCCTTTTTGTTTCAGAAAATGAAATACCGGGCAATCTATCTTGATAGAAAGTCCGTTTTTTTTATGTAATAAAACGCAATAATAAATTTGCATAAAGGCATGTTTGTATTATTATATAATTGGTTACACTGGTCTGATAGGTTTTGCCCTAGTTTTTAATTATTTTAAAAATGAGACAGTATAACCCGTAGTACAACAAGTTAAAATAAAGGAGAAAAACGATGCCGGTAGCATCTATGATTGAACTTTTAGAAGCAGGTGTACACTTCGGACACCAGACTCAAAGATGGAACCCTAAAATGAAACCGTATATTTACGGTGCAAGAAACGGTATTTATGTATTGGATTTGCGCAAAACTACAGATTTGCTTGATGAAGCTTATGCTGTTGTAAGAGAGTTTGCGGCAAGAAACAAAAATATCTTATTCGTAGGTACAAAAAAACAAGCTGCTGAAGTTGTTGCTGAAGAAGCTGTAAGAGCAGGAGCTTATTATATTAACAGAAGATGGTTAGGCGGTATGCTTACTAACTTCGAAACTATCAGAGGACGTGTTAATAAATTAAGAGAATTGGAAGATTTTATTAACTCCGGACACGCTGAAAAATTACCTAAAAAAGAAATCGCTAAATTGAACAGAGAATTAGGTAAATTAAGCAAAACTTTAGGCGGTATCAAAGAAATGAGAGGTTTACCCGATTTAATTTTCATCGTAGACCAGAAAAAAGAAGATATCGCTATTCAGGAAGCTAATAAACTTAATATTCCCGTTATCTGCTTAGCCGATACAAATGCTGATCCGGACGGAATTAATTACATCATCCCGGGTAACGATGATGCTATCCGTTCTATTAAATTAATCACTTCAAAATTAGCAGATGCTATTTTAGAAGGAAAACAGTTAAGAGAAGCTAATGCAAACGCTAAAAAACTTGAGGACATTAAACCTGAAGATGCAGGCGTTTCAGCAGAAGCTGCCGCTTCAGAAGAAAAAACAGAAACAGTTGCAGAATAATTAAGCTTTGGTGATAGAGGGCGGAAAATATTTCTGTCCTCTCTTTCACCGGTAAAAAGGAGAGAATTATAATGAACATTACAGCTCAAATGGTAAAAGAACTCCGCGACAAAACAGGTGCAGGCATGATGGATGCTAAAAAAGCACTTGTTGAAACTGACGGAGA
Source organism: Candidatus Gastranaerophilales bacterium (assembly GCA_944324305.1). GTDB lineage: Bacteria > Cyanobacteriota > Vampirovibrionia > Gastranaerophilales > Gastranaerophilaceae > Stercorousia. The sequence continues at coordinate 140,907 of CALUVV010000006.1, read as the reverse complement.
TATGGAAAAAGCAATGGAAGTTCTTCGCCAAAAAGGTATTGCATCTGCTGACAAAAAAATGGGAAGAATTGCTGCCGAAGGTTTGGTAGCTGCTTCTATTCAGGCTGATTGCGGTGCTATGGTTGAAGTTAACTGCGAAACAGACTTCGTTGCTAAAAATGAAGAATTCAAAGAATTAACAAACGGTCTGGCAGAATGCGTTGCAAAAACAAATCCTGCCGATAATGATGCACTTTTGGCTTCAACTTGCGAAAAATGCGGTAAAGTTATTTCTGAAGTTATTAAAGAAAAAATCGCTTCTATCGGCGAAAAAATTACTTTCAGAAGATTTGTTCGCTATGAAGGCAACACTGCATCTTACATTCACAACGGTAAAATCGGTGTATTAATTCAAACTGATAACAAAGATGAAGAATTAATGAACGATATTTGTTTACATATTGCTTCATCCGCTCCTGAATTTATTTCAAGAGATGAAATACCTCAATCTGTTATCGATCATGAAACAGAAATCGAAATGGGTAAAGAAGACCTTCAAAAGAAACCCGAGCAAATCAGAGCTAAAATTGTTGAAGGCAGAGTTAATAAACTTTTATCAGGCAAAGTATTATTGGAACAGCCGTTCATCAAAAATCCGGACGTAACTGTCGGACAGCTTATTGAAGGCAAATTAACAGTAAAAGCATTCACAAGATATATGCTTGGCGAAGGCCTGGAAAAACGTCAGGAAAACTTTGCTGATGAAGTAATGAGCCAAATTAAAGGTTAATTCTTTTTATTAACTGTAAAAAAAAGACCGATTATAATAATCGGTCTTTTTTTAATATGTTAACAGTGCTTTCAGTTTTAAGTTCAATTTATTATAACTTTTTATATCGCCTGTTTTTTTATAACATTCCGCAAGTTTAACAGTAAGCTCATATGAATAAGGCCTTATTACCAGGGCGTCAGAGAAATATTTAATTGATGATTTATAATTTCCGCGGTGCATATTCACAAGGCCTAATCCGTATAATCCATACAATTCTTTTGGTGTTTTATTAAGTTTATAATCTTGTGCCATAGGGATAAAAATATTTTCAGCAGCCTTGTAATCCCCTGCAGCAATGAAATACAACCCTTTTGAGAAATTATCTGCAACAGTATTATTTTTTTTATCTTCATCGAGCATATCATAATACTTTTTTGCGGATTTTAAGTCACCTTTAGCAGTATAAATGCGTAAGAATAATGATACAGGAATTTTGTTTGACGCTTTCATATACCTGTTCAAAAGTTCGAGAGATTTATTATAATCTTTTTTTTCGCAGTAAATAACGGCCTTTGCAAGCAGCAGAGAATTTTTTACAGCATACGCATTTTCAACGGAAGACAGTATATTATAAAAAAATTCGTAACGCAGACGCGTAAACATATCCGGTTCTGCACTTGCTATTAAAAGAAAAGCATTTTTTTCAAACAAATCCAGTACATTTATTGCCTCGTCAAATCTTCCCGTTATACGCAATATATTAGCAAGCATAAGGTTAGTTGTTAAATTATATTTTACAAGTATAGGATTTGAATAATATTTAACTGCAGATACTGCGTTGCCGTTTTTCAAATAGGCGGTAGCAATATATTCATCCATTGCGGCTTCAAAATTTTTGTTATTAACTATTTCAGCAGCTTTTTCATAGCAGGCAACAGCTTTTTCAGGATTAGTATTACTGTACTTTTCACCCAAAACAATGTAAGCTTCAGGGTATGAAGGATATTTTTTTACGAGCATTTCCAGTTCTGCCTGATTGCTTTGCTTAACTCTGGAATAATACTGCATTTTAGGAACAGTCTGAGCACAGAGTGTCAGTAAAATAAAAACTATAATTACGGTAAATAAGAAACTCTTTTTAATTCCGAACATATAAATCCCTTTCCCCAATTAAGATTATATCAAAAAAATTTATTTTTTGTTTTTTATTCCGGAGAGGGTTGAAATTCCCGTAAAATCTGTTATCATATAATATACAAGCTTGAAAGGGTTATATATGAGTGATTTAAAAGTAAAAGAAATTACACGTTTTGTTGAAAACAACGTTGAAAAAACACGTTTAATCATCTCTGAAAACGGTAAAGACACCGAAATTATCCTTCAGGGAGAAGGCGAAATAAAAGCTGCTGTTGAAGCAGTTTAATATTTTAAAGAATTTATATTACTGTCTCTTTTTTCAGTTTCAATAATAAGATTTTCAGGAATATTAAAATTGCTGCCGTTATCAAAAGAATTCAGTTTAATTCCCGGGAATTCTTTTATAGTCTGAGGGATAGAACCATCATATATAACAGCTTCAGACTGATTTACAAGAGAAGAAATACCGTTTTCCGGAGTTCCTGCGTTTTGATATTTTGCACCGACTTCATTATTTTGCGCTTCATCAACCATAACAAAATCTAAAAGGAATTTTGAATCCTTTGGAATTAATCCCTGAGCCGGAGTTTTGCCTGCCCCGTCAATCATTTCTACAAATTTTGCAGGGTAATTGCCGTTTATATCATAAACTTCATTATGAAAATTCTGATATTTAACAGGCATAAATACAAAGGTGGAATTTGAAACATCCATTATCTGCCCGAGAACGTAGTAGCCTTCATGAAGCATTAAATTTTTATTCAATTGAACATTTGACAAAATTTTAACCAGCAAAGTTTGTGAAGGCTTTGCTATCGAAAAATCCTGCAGAGTTTGTACAGGTGCCGTTTTAGCGTAAGCAGAAACAGTTGTAAGACCCATTAATAATGCAATTATAAACAATATCTTTTTCATTATTACATTTCTCCGATTGTTACAATGTGAATAATAACATACTTTAATAAATCCGTCAATTACCTTATATACGTGTTATATAAGTCAATTGGCAGGTTCCTGAGGATCTAATTCCACATACTCATAATTAGGTGCATCGTCTTCATCAGGTTCATCTTTCACCTTAAAGTTAAGAAAAAAGTTTTGATCTTTTTGAATAACTATTTCTCCGCCCTTTTCAACGTACGAAAAAGGAGAATCTTCGTAAACAGCGTTTACACTGGATTTAAAACGATTATCTTTTTCATTCTTAACAGCACCTTCAACAGCACTGTAGCCCATTGAAAGTCCTTTTACAAAAAAATTGCCCACGCCTAAAGCCGCACTTTTTGCAAGCTGGCCTTTGTTTATTTTGGTAGTATATTTTGCGGGATAATAACCTTTAATATATGTTATTTTACCGTTTTCATCAGTAAAGCTTGTCGGAACAAAGGAAAATGTTGCATTTCTCTTTAATCTTTTCGGATTTTTAACATCAACTATTCGTCCCTCGACAATATAGCCGTTTTCGAACATCAAATTTTCATCCAAAACTATACCTTCAAGTATTTTTACCTGCAAAGTATGAGAAGGTTTTTCGGTAGTAAAATCATCCAGAGCCTGAACAGGAATTGTTTTTGCAAAAGCGGGCTGTACAAGCATTCCTAAAATTAATAAACAATAAAGATAAAAATTTTTCATAACAAAAAGATAAATTATTTTACTTTATTTGTCAACATGGGTTTAAGGTACTGGCCTGTATATGATTTTTTGCATCTTGAAACTTCAAGCGGCGTTCCCTGTGCAATTATCTGGCCGCCGCCGATGCCGCCTTCCGGCCCTAAATCTATGATATGATCCGCAATTTTTATAAAGTCAAGATTATGTTCAATTACAAGAATTGTATTACCCTGGTCGGCAAGCTGCTGGAGAATTTTTATAAGCTTATCCAAATCATACCAGTGCAATCCTACAGAAGGTTCATCCAGCAGATAAAGAGTTTTGCCTGTTGAACGTTTATTAAGTTCGGATGCAAGCTTAATTCTTTGAGCTTCGCCGCCCGATAAGGTTGTTGCACTCTGGCCGAGTTTCATATAATCAAGTCCTACATCGTTTAAAGTCTGCAATTTATTTTTTATAGACGGAATGCTGTCAAAAAATTCAAGAGCTTCCTTGACGCTCATATCCAAAACATCGGAAATTGTTTTTCCTTTGTATTTGACTTCCAGTGTTTCACGATTGTAGCGTCTGCCCTTACACACATCACATTTCACATATACATCGGATAAAAAGTTCATCTCGATTTTTATTACACCATCACCTTTGCAAGCCTCACATCTTCCGCCTTTTACGTTAAAACTAAATCTGCCGGGTTTATAACCGCGTAATTTCGCCTCATTGGTTTTTGAGTATAAATCTCTTATATGGGTGAATAAATCCGTATAGGTTGCAGGGTTTGAACGCGGAGTTCTGCCTATCGGAGATTGGTCGATTGCAATTATTTTATCTATATTTTCAAATCCCGTAATTTCATCTACACCCTGCGGTTTAGGCTTGTTGCCGCGAAGTTTGTGAACCGCATACTCATAGATTAAATCCTGCATCAAAGAAGATTTTCCCGACCCTGATACGCCTGTCAGGCAAACTATTTTTCCAAGCGGAATATCTACATCGATATTTTTTAAGTTATTTATATGTGCATTTTTTACATGGAGAAAATTTCCGTTTCCTTCTCTGACTTTTTCGGGAATAGGAATATATTTTTCACCGCTCAGATATTTTCCCGTAATAGAACCTTTTGCATTAATAATATCCTGAACAGAACCGCAGCCTATAACTTTTCCGCCGTTAACACCCGCTTTCGGTCCGATATCAACTATATAATCAGCATTTCTTATTGTATCTTCATCATGTTCGACAACTATAAGCGTATTACCGAGATTTCTGAGTTTTATAAGAGTTTTAATTAATCTGTCGTTATCTCTCTGATGCAAGCCGATTGAAGGTTCGTCAAGAACATATAAAACTCCTGACAAACCGCTTCCGATTTGCGTTGCAAGTCTTATACGCTGCGCTTCTCCGCCTGATAAAGTTCCCGCCCTTCTTGCAAGGTCAAGATAACTTAACCCAACATCTTTTAAAAATCTTAAACGGGCTCTGATTTCATCAAGAATTTGTTTTGCAATATGCATTTGAAATTCGTTAAGCTCAAGATACAAATCAGCTACAAATTCCAATGCCTCGTCAATAGGCATTAGGGTAAACTCATAAATATTCTTATCTTTAATTTTTACCGCGAGCGGAAAAGGTTTTAATCTTGCACCGTGACAAGCAGGGCAAGGTGTTGTCGTCATGTATTTTTCAATTTCTTCACGCCAATACTCTCCGTTTGATTCGTTGTAACGCTTTTCCAAAAACGGAATTACGCCGTCGAACTTGCGGTATTTTGTTTCGTAACGGTGTGTACCGAAACGCATTACGGTAAATTTTACAATATCATCGCTTCCGTAAAGAATTATCTTTTGTTCCTTTTCAGACAATTCCTCAAACGGTTTTTCCATATTTATATTAAAATGTGTACAAACTGATTTCAAAACATCTTCATAATACGATGTGGAAGTTTTTGACCAGGGATAAATTGCCCCGTCTTTTAAAGATTTTTTTCTGTCCGGAACTATCAAATCAGGGTCAATTACAAAATCGGCACCAAGTCCGGAACATCTTTCACAGGCACCGTACGGTGCATTAAATGAAAATATTCTCGGAGCCAATTCCTCAAAACTCAAATTACACTTCGGACAGGCAAGTTTTTCACTGTAAATAATTTCTTTATCGCCTATAACATCTACTACCGCAACCCCGTCTGCCTTTTTCAATGCTATCTGAACACTATCCGCGATACGTGATTGAGCGGCTTCTTTTACGACAATTCTGTCAACAACCACAGAAATATCATGTTTCTTTGTTTTTGCAAGAGTAATTTCATCTTCATCAAGATTATAAATTTCACCGTCAACTTTTACGCGGACAAAACCTTCCTGCCTCAGTTCATCAAAAGTTGAGCTGAATTCTCCCTTTTTCCCCCTTGCAACGGGTGCAAGAATTTGTATTTTAGTCCCTTCGCTAAGCTTCATAATACTTGCGACAATCTCATCTATTGTTTGAGGCTTAATCTTTTCACCGCATTGAGGACAGTAAGGAGTTCCGACACGTGCGTATAAAAGCCTTAAATAATCATAAATTTCCGTAACAGTTCCGACAGTTGATCTCGGGTTGTTGCTGGTTGATTTCTGGTCAATGGAAATAGCCGGAGAAAGTCCGTCAATATAATCAACATTGGGTTTATCCATCTGACCCAAAAATTGCCTTGCATAGGTCGAAAGGCTTTCTATATAACGTCTCTGGCCTTCCGCAAAAATCGTATCAAACGCAAGTGAAGATTTTCCCGAACCTGATACACCCGTGAATACTATCAGCTCATTTTTCGGCAATTGAAGCGAAATATCTTTTAAATTATGTTCTTTTGCGCCTTTTATAATAATCGTGTCTAGCATAACATCATTATTACATGTAAAAAAGGAAATTCAAATTTATTTTATCTTTCTTTTCGGAGCGGTCAAATTAAAACTTGCTTCAATAAGAGCATCAAGTAAATCTTTCGGAGACTTGTTTACATCAGCCATAATCCAATGTGTTTTATTCATATGCCATGCCGGTGTAATAAATTTATATTCATCTCTCAAAATCGCAGAATCAACAGGATTACACTTTAAATTAATGCACAGTTTACCGTCAAGATAAAAAATCAGTCCAAACCACTTTCCGTTGCTTTTATGACGCAAAACGGCATACTCCTCATAAGTTTTATCTTTAAAAGGATACGTTTCAACCGCATCTTCAAATCTTAAACAGCGTTTTATCAATTCATTTTTGTTCATACAATTATTTATGCACAAACATCAAAAAATTTAAATTTACAAATAAAAATATTTATGTTAAAATAATTCATGTTCTCAACCCTGTCGATGTGGTGGAATGGTAGACACGCATGCTTGAGGTGCATGTGGCGAGAGCTGTGGGGGTTCAAGTCCCCCCGTCGACATTTTTTTCATTTTTAAACCGGGAATTACGTGTTATGCAAATCAACAATGTTTCATATAAAAATTATGGTCAAAATTTTAACGGGAAATTTATACAAACGCATGCTCTAAAACAATTAAGAGCGTCTATTAGCAAAACTGAAAATAGCATTTTAGATAAACAATTTCAACTAATAGAAAAAGTTAAAGATGGTAAATTTTAATGAAATCCATAATGAATATAAGTATAATTTAGTTAGCAATTCATTTGATAAATTAGTCTAAAAAATAATTTTAGAAAAACTTTGTTTTAGTTTTAAATTCCAGTATCCGTCTTTTTCTTTCGGATTAAATTCTACCCACCAGCCAAAAGGATATTCTTTTTTTACGTGTTCTAAAAGTTTTACATATTCAATATAATATTCGTGTTTTAAATCATCCTGGAATTTGCCGAGCCAAGAAGTTGCTTTGGAAAAATATTTACTGACAAAAATTGATTTGTATTCATCATGCAAATTTTCTGACTTCAACATTTCTTCTATTCCGTAAAAAACATAAATCGGAGAAAAATTCTTTTTCTTTTTAACAGCAGTCACCGCACCCTTACGGTTTTTACGGTAACAGTATAAGTTTTCAGGCAAAATAGCAATTTTTTCTGCGGTAATCATCGAGTGAAAGAACGGAAGCTGATCTTGACCGACTTTGATATTTTGAAATTTAATATTATTTTTTATCAGAAAATCGCGTCTGTATAATTTTGTCCAGGCCGTTGAGGGGAATTTAAAAACATCTTTTTTTATATCTTTGGAAGCAAAAACTTTGTTAAAATACTTTTTCGGCAATTTATCCGCGCTGTATCCGCCTTTCCTGCCTTGAGTTTCATAATATGAAAGACCGCCGAAAATCAAAATATCCGTATTTAATTCATCAGCTTTTAAAATCATTTTTCCAAGTGCATTATCTTCAAGCCAATCATCTCCGTCAACGAAGTATACATATTCGCCTTTAGCAATTGCCAGAGCAGTATTACGTGCAATCCCTGAACCCTCGTTCTGTTTATCTATAATCGTAATTCTGTTATCTTTCTGTTTGAAGTTTTGCAAAACTGACAGAGAATTATCTGAAGAACCGTCATTAACACAGATAATTTCATAATCCTTAAATGATTGTTTAAGAATGCTTTCCAAACAAAGAGAAATGTATTTTTCGACATTGTAAACCGGAATAATTATTGAAAGCTTAATCATAAATTGATTATAGCATAAAATTTTATCTTCCGATTTCAGTTGCTTTTTGAGCCATGGATTTTGTAATATTAATTAAAGCAAGGTTAGCTTCATAAGCTCTTTGAGCAAGAATAGCATCTGCCATATCAACGGCAGGGTTAACATTTGAAGCTCTTATATAACCGTTGGCATCGGCATCGGGATGGCCCGGGCGGTAAATTTTATCACCGAGTGTAGGGTCTTCAATGCAGCCGTTAAAAACTACACCGCCTTGAAGATACGGTAAAGTTCCGACACCGAAAACATCTTCTTTCATAGTATTCATCAAACCATGAAAAGAAATATCTTCTGTAGCATTTAGAATAGGAATTTTTCTTACGTAATTTGGAGTATCAACGTTTGCAACGTTTTTCGCATGAATATCCAGCCTTAAGCCATGTGCTTTTAAGGCATTTGATCCGATATTCATTGATTCCATAATACTCATAAAAAACCTACTTTCCGACGTTAATTACTGTTTTCATTTCTGTAATTATATTTGACATTCTTCTTGTTGCCATCGTATAAAGAAGTGAATTTTGCTGTAATTCCATTAACTCATTTGCGGGGTCAATTTCCTCATAAGTTTTTTGCTCAATAACACCTGACGGACCGAGCTTTTCGGATAATTTAGTTTCCAGAGGGCTGTTCATTGATCCAAGATAATCTCCGAAATTAATATCACGGCGTACATAGCCTGGGGTATCAATATTTGCAAGGTTAGAACCTAACGCTCTTTGTCTTTGCGTTATCAGATCCATCATCAATGTAACTTTACCCATATTGTCAAGCGGTGTGAACATTATTAAACCTTTCTACTTTAGAAGTTTTTTAAACTTCCTGCTGCGGGTGGAGCGGCTGCGCTCCCTACTCTCTTATATTAATTGCCTTATTGTACATATCATCAACTACTTTCATCATACGTGTACTGGCAAGAAGCGAGGCATTAAGCCTTAGCATTTCCGAAGTTGAAGAATAAATATTTGTATTTGAATTTTCAAGGTTATTTTGGCAGAAGCAATCATGGTCTCTTATCAGCTGCGGTTCTCCGGAATCTGCAGTAGGTAGAAGTTTATTCATGCCTGCCTGCTCAAGATTTTCCTGAGATGGAAAGCGAACCAGAGGTATAGTTCCGAGATTTCGCGGAGCAACATTTTTTCCGTCATATGCCAGAACTTTCCCGTCCGGTTTTATTTCAAATTTGTAGCAGTTAGCAGGAATTTTAATACCTTCTCCTACAAGCCATCCGTCGGAAGTTTCAAGATAACCGTCCTTGCCCTGCCTGAAAGCTCCGTCACGTGTATATGCGACCTGTCCATCAGGAGATACAACCGGAATAAATCCTGTACCGTTAATGGCAACATCATACGGATTACTTGTAATTTGTATAGAACCCTGTTTATAATCCGTTCTTACAGCTCCTGTCAAATAACCGTCTTCAGTAAGCATTTGTTCAAAACTTACAGACTTATAACCGCGGGTATTTAAGTTAGCAAGACTGTTAGCAACATAACCGAGTTTTTCAAACTGTGTTGTTACGTTGTTTACGCTTTTTCTCACTATACCTTGCATACTGTACATAATTTATTCCTCACTTTTTATTATGATGTTGTTCCCAACTGTGAAATTACTTTTTGAAGGTTTTGGTTTTGTATCATGAAAATTTGTCTGTTTGCTTCAAAATTTCTGATAATCGGCATCATTGAAATGAATTCATTTTGCAATGCAACGTTAGAATACTCATTGTATCCTTGTTTCACCTGAGGATCCATGACAACAACGCCGTTTGCATCTACTACTCCGAGAAATGCAACATTTTCAAGCTTGTTTGTATTTCTGTTAAAAACACTTACAAGCCCTTTGGAATTAATTTTTACATCCTCAATCTTTTCCGGTACAACAGGCAGCTTAATCGGCACTCCTGCACTTGAAAGAACGGATGCATCATCAAGTGTTAACAGATTGCCTTCTTTGTCAAGCTTAAATCTACCGTCACGCGTCAGCTTAATTCCGTCAACGCTTTGCGTTTGAAAATAGCCTTTATTAGCCAAAGCCAAATCAAGCGGATTATCAGACATTGCAATACGGCCGACTTTATCATCAACAGTTTGAGAAAGCCCGTGTACACCGATATATTCCGTGAAAGAGGATACTACAGGATCTTTTCTCTGATAACCGATTTTATCAAATCCCGTTACATTTTCGTTGTACATGCCTATTAACTCGCTCTGAACATGCATAGCTCTGAGCGAGGTTGTTAAGCCTTTTTCACAATACCTTATTCCGCCGTTAATTATCATGTCTACCTCTTTTTCTGATACAATCGGATAATTTTGTATAATAATCAATTATTTTTTATAAAATCATCCGTTTGTATTAGGTGTCATGAAAATTAATGATTTTTATTAAAAAGTCAATATTAATATGTCATTTCCCAGTTATCATTTAAGATTTTACCAAAGCAGCCATCCCACTTATTACTGTTGTCTATACATGCTGCCTGATAACGTTGTTCTCTCAGTTCTTCAGTCATAGGGATAACACCTGACGTAGAGTAATCATCTATAGTTCCGTCTTTGTACAAAAATAAAGCAAAAGCATCTCTGCCAAAAATATTAGGTCCCTGCTGCCCATTAATATCAACCACTATCTCTGCAATCATATTTGTATATCCCGCGCTGGCTTTATAAACTCCTATAGCTGCACCATTTGCAAGAACCATGCAGGCTCCATCACATTTAAATAAAGTCGCAACACCTGCAATTTTCTTGTAAGAATCCGCAAAACAAGGTGTTTGTTCATTGTCGCAATCCTGAACTACTTTAAAGTAACTTTTTAGGAAATCAGAAAAGGTATCTACACTTAGTCCGGCTTCTGTCAGATTAAGTGCATTTCTATCTGTCTGATAACGGATTAAACCTTGAGAAAGTTCATTATAGACCTTATGCAATTGGGTTACATAGGTTTTTCTCTGATGATTTTGCATCAAAGACGGTACCGTCATTGCAGAAACCACACCGATGATACCTAATGTTACCAATACTTCTGCAAGCGTAAAAGCAGGAGCTGAGCCTAGATTACGCCCCCCCCCCGAATTGTTTGAAATTCTGTCATTTTGTCCTCCTTTCGTGTATATACATAATAATTATACCATATTTTACGTAGTTATTCAATAATCTCGTAAAGAGATGAGGCTTCCTGAACGCTTACATTATTCAAAGGAACCCTTAAAACACGGGCGGAAACTGTTCTGTTTGAGTATTCAATTCTGATTTCATCGCCTTCTTTAATTTGTTTGGACGGCTTTGCGGAATTACCGTTAACATATACACGCCCCATATCGGAAACTTCGTTTGCCACTGTTCGGCGTTTTATAAGCCTTGAAACTTTTAAAAACTTATCTAATCTCATGTCTTCTCCTTTATATATATTATAATTTATGTTATAATTTGTCCAGAGGGCATAAAAACGAATGAAAAAAAATATATTTTTAACTTTACTTTCAATTTTATTGTTGCAAAATACTGTTTTTGCAGGTGTTATTAAATTTGTTCAGGTAACTGACAGCCATTTTATTGCTAAAGATGAATACAGAACAGAAGTTCTAAAACAAACGGTGAAAAGCATTAACAAAGAAAAAGATGTATCATTCGTTGTTTTTACCGGAGATAACCTTGATTCGCCCAAAGAAGCTTACCTTCCAGGGTTTGTAAACATAATAAACAAACTTAACGTTCCTTATTATCTTGTTATAGGAAATCATGATGTATTTAAAAATAACGGGTTATCCAAAGAACATTATTTGGAAATTGTAAGGGATAATAATTGTTTCTATAAGTATAAAAAACCTAATTATGTTTTTAAGAAAAACGGGTTTGTCTTTATAGTGCTTGACGGAGCAAAAGAAGTTATACCCGGCTCAATAGGATACTATAAAGATGATACGCTAAACTGGCTCGAAAAGCAGTTAAAAAAATATAAAAGAAATCCCGTAATAATTTTCCAGCATTTTCCGTTAATAGCAGCAAAAGAAAGACCTACGCATACGGTTTATCAAAAAGAAAAATATTTTGATATCCTTGATACTAATAATAATGTAGTCTCAATTATTGCGGGGCATTTACACACAAACAGCGAAATTATGAGAAACGGTGTTTATCATATTACATCTCCGACTTTGTTAAGTACTCCGCCTGTTTATAAAGTTATTACCGTAACTACAACCAGAGGGTTTTCTCCTATGATTTATACGGAGCTTAAAGAAGTTGAGATGCCGCAACGGAAAGAATAGGATTGCAATTTTTTCTAAATAATATTATAATTACACTTAAAACTGATATAGAAGGAAATAAAATATAATGGATGAATCCGGTAATACAATACTCAATTTGTTTGTAATAGCTTTCTTATTATTTTCAAACGGCTTTTTTGTAGCTTCCGAATTTGCTATGGTAAAGGTCAGAAAGACCAGAATTGAGCAGCTCGTTAATGAGGGAAATTTTAATGCAAAAATAGCATTGGAAGCTTTAAAAGATTTAGATAAATTTATAGCTGCCGTTCAGCTCGGTGTTACAATATCAAGTATCGGCTTAGGATGGGTCGGAGAAGGTACGCTTGCTCATATTATTGAGCCTGTATTCGCTTTCCTTCCGGGAATAAGCCAAAATATAGCCACACATACAATGTCGGTATCTATATCATTTGCATTGATTACATTTTTCCATGTTGTACTCGGAGAACTTATTCCCAAATCAATTGCTCTTGAATATACTGAAAAAACTGCGCTATGGGTTGCACGTCCGATGCAGTTTTTAACATTTATATTCAATCCTTTTATATGGCTGTTGAACGGTTTCGGAAACTTTGTTTTAAAACTTTTAAATATCCCTCATTCTCATAAGGGTGCGCTTGTTCACTCTACGGAAGAACTGGATATGCTGGTTAATGCAAGTTATAACGGAGGTGTGCTGAACGAAACAGAAAAAGAAATGCTCCATAATGTATTTAAATTTTCCGACCTTACCGCAAAACAGGTTATGGTGCCTAGAACCGACATGGTCTGCATCCCCAGTAACATGCCTTTGGAAGAATTAAATAAGCTTGCAGCAGAAAGCCAATATACGAGATACCCTGTTTATGAAGATGATATTGATCATATAACAGGTCTTGTACACGTAAAAGATTTATACTCACTGTCTTTAAAAGACGAAATTTGTCCTATTGAAAATATACAAAGAGAAATTCTTATGGTTCCCGAAACTATAACAATGGATAATCTTGTTCTTGAATTCAAAAAACGCAAAGGGCAAATGGCTGTTGTTATTGATGAATTTGGCGGAACTTCCGGACTTATTACCCTTGAAGACGTTATTGAGGAAATATTCGGAGATGTTCAGGACGAATTTGACGAAGAAGAAGAACAGGAAGAAGATATTATTGAAGTTGCACCGAATACATACCTTGCTAATTCAATGATGCGTCTTGACGAATTTGCGGAATTTTTCCAAATTAACGAAAAAGAAATTGATGATGAAGATATAGACACAATAGGCGGACTTGTAGTTAAGCTTTTAGGGCGTCTTGCGGAAGTTAACGATAAAGTTACTCTTAATAACCTTACATTCGTTGTAAAAGAAGTTGACGGTGCAAGAATTACCAAGCTTGAAATAATCAGAACCGAACAGGAAACAACAGAGGAAAGCAGCGAACAGCAGAAACAGCAAAGCTAAAGCATGGTAAATTACTACGCAGACTTTAGTATTTTTTAAACATTTCCTCTTTTTAAATGATGCAGCCAAACCTATATTGTATAGAATAGATATGTAAGATATTTGAACAATATTGGGAAGTTTAATGAGCCAAGGTTTTGATTTTACATCATATAATAATATAAAAAGACTGACGGAGGATGAGCTTGCGGCATTATGGCAGGAGTACCTTAAAGATAAATCAAATAAAGCCGTTCGCGACACTTTAATTGTTCAATATATTTATCTGATAAGATATGTTGTCGGACGTGTTAAAGTTACTCTCCCCGCAACTATATCGGTTGAGGATATCGCAGGCTACGGTGTTGAAGGACTTATTAACGCCATAGAAAGATATTCTCCGCAGAAAAATACAAGGTTTGAAACTTATGCTCTTATCCGAATAAGAGGTTCAATTCTTGACAGAATTCGTTCTCAAGACTTCCTTCCGAGAAGTGTGAGAAAGAAAATAAAAGATATTAAAAATGCTCAAGAACACCTGAAGCAAGAACTCGGACGCATGCCGACCACTCAGGAAGTTGCCGGTTTTCTTGATATGGATCCTGAAAAGGTTACACAAATACTGTCTGAAGATACGACAATGACCTCTCTTTATGACAAAAAAGGTTCAACCGATGACAGCGTAGAAATAATTGACACTATTCAGGATACAAATAAACTGAACCCTCAAGAACAGGCCGAAGAAAAAAATGTTAAGCAGGAACTTGAAAAAGCATTAAGAAGATTACCCGAAAGAGAACGTATCATAATGGTTTTATACTATCAGGAAAACATGACCCTGAAAGAAATCGGCGAAACGATAAATATGTCGGAATCACGTGTCTGCCAGCTTCATGCTCAGGCTATTATGAAGTTGAAAAATATTTTAAGCGAAAACAGAACAACAAGACTTCGTCAAAGCATTATCGCTTAGCTTCGTATTCCAATATTACAAAGTCAATTCTGTTATTCATTCCGTTTTTTGGAGATACATTATCCCTGAAAGGCATATATTGCCCGTAACCCAGGGAAAAAAGCTGCGAGGCAGGAAGTTTTCCGCAGGTAATCATATATTCCACAATATTTGCGGATCTTGCAAGAGATAATTCCCAATTTTCGTCATAATAGCTGTTTTCTTCCGTATGGTCTTCAACAACACAATAATTTGGGAGTTTTTGCAGTAGCATTATTATTGTGTCAAGTACACAGAGTGAACTTTCCTTAATTCTTGCTTCAGCTTCATTAAAAAAACATTCTTCGTTTATACTCACGATAAGCCCCCGCGGAACTTTGGTAAAAGTAATGTCATTTTTGTTTAAAGGAAGGTAAGCTTTAAAAATTTCTTCGAGTTTATCAACGTTCGGCTGGTATGACACAGAAATATCCGCAACGGGATTTGAAAATCCGGTGCAAAAAAATAATATTAAAATTAAAGTTAGCAGATAAATTTTTCTCAAAGCCCGCCTCCTGAATATTATTTCTTATATTCAAGAGCATATCATTACCTGATAAGGTTACGGCTTTAAGACAGACAATACATAAGTATCGTTAAAGTACTTGTTAGCACAGTTGATAATGTCCTGCGGTGTAACTTTTTTAATCTTTTCAACGGCTTTTTCATGGAAATCAAAACCAAATCCCATAATTCCGTAATGCGCAAGCCAATTTGCCTGCTGTGAATTTGTTTCGCCTATAAATGCCCATTTGCCGAATATGTTATTTTTAGCATTTTCAAGTTCTTCTTCGCTGACAAGAATTGTTTTAATCTTTTGAATTTCTTCGTCAAAGCCTTTTAAAGAAGTTTCGATATTATTGGGTTCTGTTGCAATATATATGGAGAAGTTAGCGGAAAGTCTTGCAACATCATAAGCACTTCTTACAACATAAGCAAGTCCTTTTTTGTCGCGGAGTTCCAAAAATAGTCTCGAAGACAAACCGCTTGCACCAAGAATAATATTTAACAAAGCAATAGAGGCATAATCATCGCTATCTGCCGAATCAACCATCCAGCCTTTTAAAATATGCGCTTGATTTAAATCAGGCTGAATAACTTCCGTATTTTTGGCTTTTGCAAGCACAGGTTTAGCTAATTGGGCAAGTTCGGGATTTGACGGAGCAATATCTCCGAGATTTTCTTCCAAAAGGCCTTTTACCTTCTCAAAATCCAAATCTCCGACAAATGCAATAACTTTCTTGCTGTTTTCGATAATATTTTTATAAGCATCGATTACATCCTGCTTTTTAATATTCTTTAAGTTATCAAGTATAACTGTATTTGTGTAGCCGTAATTATGTCCTTCATAAATATTTTTATAATAGCTGTCTATAATTTTTGCACGCGGGGAATCCAGCTCCGCAATAATTTCTCCCTGAAGTTTTGTACGTTCTTTTTCAAACTCTTCAAACGTAGTATTTTTCACTATATCCGTGAATATT
Organism: Candidatus Gastranaerophilales bacterium; assembly: GCA_944324305.1. Taxonomy (GTDB): domain Bacteria; phylum Cyanobacteriota; class Vampirovibrionia; order Gastranaerophilales; family Gastranaerophilaceae; genus Stercorousia. The sequence continues at coordinate 124,559 of CALUVV010000006.1, read as the reverse complement.
TCCAGAGCTTTTTCAAAATCTTCGTTCAAACATACAAACTTAAATTTAATATAATCAAGTTTTAATTCCGCGGTAAATTCAATTGCGTATTTGTCTAATTCCTCTGAAAGCTGTTGAGCCGTACGATTTTTGGTACCCTGCATAAACAAGCGCACCATAAGCGAATACATTCCCGGATTACAGGGATGGTTATTAATCGAGAAGTTCAAATAAAAAGCAGTTCTCGGCGTATTCGGGTTTCTTTTATAAGCAAATTCTATTTTATTTTTAAGTTCAGTAATTTTTGTTTCCATACAGGCTCTCCTCATAGGTGAATTTTAGCATAATATACGGTAAAACACAAATAACATTTTTTTGATATAATTAAGTAAAGAGGTTAGAAAATGAAAAAGGGACTATTTATTACATTTGAGGGAGCAGACGGCTGCGGTAAAACAACCCAGATGAAGTTATTGGCAGAATATTTGAAAAAGAGCGGAGAAGATGTCGTGCTTACGCGTGAACCCGGTGGTAAAGGACTTGGCGAAAAAGTTCGGGAAATTCTTCTAAACTACGAAGGCGATGTGTCAGACAGATGCGAATCCTTTTTATTTCTGGCAGACAGAGCGCAAAATATTGATATCATAGTTAATCCGGCAGTTGATGAAGGAAAAATAGTTCTTTGTGACAGACATATTGATTCTACCGTTGCATATCAGGGTTACGGCAGAGGATTGGACATTGAAAGAATTAATATGCTCAATAATATTGCAACTAACGGCCGCAAACCTGATTTAACATTCGTTTTTGATATTGATGTAGAAACTTCAATGAAACGTGTCGGCAAGGAAAAAGACAGAATGGAAAGCGCAGGGATAGATTTCCATAACCGTGTACGTAACGGTTATCTTGAGCTTGCAAAACAAGAACCTCAAAGAATTAAGGTTCTTGATGCAGCAAAATCAATTGAAGAAATTCATAACGAAGTTATTAAAACGATTAATAAGTCATTTCCCAGTTGTCATTAAGAATTTTACCAAAACAACCTCTCAGCTGTCCTCCGCTTCCTTTACAGTATGTATTAAACATACGCTCTCTGTAGTCAGGCTCCAAAGGAACATTTACAATTGCATTATTCTCGCCATTCTGTTCCTCAAAATTAATATCATCTATAACACCGTTTTTGTAAGCATACATAATAAAAAAATCTCTGCCTACTATATTAGGACCTTTTGCCCCGTTTGTGTCAACCCAAATTTCCATTACTAAATTTCTGGTTTGGTTATTTGAAAAAGCATTTGTAGCGATTGCTGAACCATCAGCAAGAACAAAGAAATGTTCTGCACCTCCGGCAGTTACTGATGTTCCTGAAAGTTTTTTATAATTATCACTAAAACATGGTGACGGATCTGTTCCGCAATCCTGAATAACTTTAAAATAAGTTTTTATAAATTCAACTTGAGAAGCTGTATTACCCAATCCTGCTTCATTCAAATCAACGGCATTTTTATCGGTCTGATATTGAAGCAGCGCTTGTTGAGCCTGATTATAAACTTTATGCAGCTGAGTTACATAAGTTTTTCTCTGATGATTTTGCATCAAAGACGGTACCGTCATGGCAGAAACCACACCGATGATACCTAATGTTACCAATACTTCCGCAAGCGTAAAAGCAGGAGCTGAGCCTAGATTACGCCCCCCCCCCGAATTGTTTGAAATTCTGTCATTTTGTGCTCCTTTCGTAAAAAATAGTCTATAGTAATTATAGACTATTTTTTTTAATTTATCAATATGTCATTTCCCAATTGTCATTAAGAAGCTTTCCGAAACAGCCGTGGTAATTCACAGGACTATCAGACATACAATAATTATTAAACCTTTTTTCTCTTTGCTCTGATGACATTGGAATATTAGCAGCCACCTCACTATCATCATCAGCACTACTCTTTCCAGCCAGCTCATCTAATATTCCATTATTATACATATACATAACAAACAAATCTCTACCTACAATATTAGGCCCTTTTTGCCCGTTAATATCAACCCAAAATTCTATTACTTGAGACGCTGAAGATACATAATATGTTGCTAAAGAAACTCCATCAGCCAATACAAAATGACGTTTCCCAAACCAATTTGTAATAGTTGTTCCTGAAAGTTTTTTATATGTCTCTGTAGCAGGGAAACAAGGAGTTTGGTCAGTACCACAATCTTGCACAACTTTAAAATATTGTTTAACAAAATCTGCTGCGGCCTCATCACTGTTAATACCTGCTTCTCTAAGGTTTACAGCATTATGTTCAGTAATATACTGTAAAGCCGCTTGCTGAACTTCATTATAAACTTTATGCAACTGAGTTACATAAGTTTTTCTTTGATGATTTTGCATCAAAGTCGGTACGGTCATGGCAGATACTACACCGATGATACCTAATGTTACCAATACTTCTGCAAGCGTAAAAGCAGGTTTAGGAGCTGCTAAAGTGCCCCCCCCCCGACATTATTAAATCTTTTCATAACTAGCTCCTTTCATAAAATTATTAACCATAATTATTATAATAAATTTTAAGTCATTTTTCAATAAATAGCAAAAAAATTTTTTACGGGATTTATACATAACAAGGTTAAAATTATAAGGCAGACTTATGGCTTCACAAATAAATCCGTCAATGACATATTACCAGCCCAATCCTGCAGCAGCAAAAAAAAGAAAAATCGGTGCTATGATGGCAGGAGCTCTTATAGGAATGAATGCATATTACCTTCCTGTTAATAAAGATTTGTTCGTTCAAAGAGCTATTGATATTACCAAGGAAAAAACAAATGCCCAAATTGCAACGCTTGCTAAAATAGCAAAAGAAGTTGATAACAAATCACTAACAACGGAAAGTAAAATGATTTTGCAGGAAATGGGCTTGCCGCAAGACGTAAAAGCGATTACGCAAAAATGTATTGAACTTGATAAAAAAATTAATGACAAAACATCTGTGAAAAATTTAAAAGATGATTTTGTAAAAAATTTCGACACTTTTAAAAAGAACCCGAGCTTAATGGACAACACCTCAAATGAAGCATTCAGGGCTGTGAAAAGAACTAAATTTAAATGGGGTGCAGGAATTGGCGCAGCAATAGGTCTGGCACTCGGATTACTTACAAGCAGGGAATAATTAAACCGCAAGCAGCTTAGGCTTATCAATTACATCAATTACATCAGCATTTCTAAAATGTGATAATATTTTTATATTATCGGGATTTTTAGTATTTTCTTTAGCTAAAAGAGCCCCCACAATTGCTTCAAGCTGTGACATAGGCATCATATTTAACGGTAAATCAAGCTGCCACTCATTTTTTAAAGTTTGCTGAAGAAATTTGCAATCAGCGGGCGAACGTTCTTTGTAGCAAGAATTTAAATGCATGCTTTGCCTTGTCAAATATAATTCAAAACGGTTAACTTCAACACCTTTTTCCGACAATGATTTAAAATATTCGCATCCGCGTGTCGAATATCTCTGCGTCCAGCCTTCACGATTGGGGATTAAGGGATTTGTAGCAACCATTTGATAAGGCTTACCGAGTATACGCCATTTCCCGTTAAGCATTGTTCTGTCCCATACAAGAGAAACACAAACTTTCGAATATTTCAGCGAAGGAAAATTATCGAAAAAGAACATTACATCATTCATTGTGTATAATTTATCCACAAGAATAAGAGTGTTATCTTCGTCTAATACCGCAATACCGCTGTCCATTCCCGATGAAGCCGCAAGCGATAAGCCTATATAGTAATTCATAAAATTCTCCTTACGCCATAAGCTGCGTAATTATTACAGGTCCATCGTCAGTCACAAGAACGGAATGTTCAAAGTGTGCCGAAGGTCTTTTATCTGTTGTGCTTACAGTCCATTCATCATCTGCAACTTCTACAGCATCACCGCCTAAATTTAACATAGGTTCTATTGCTATTGCATAACCCTGTTTAAGCAATGTTCTGTCGCCGACTTTATAGTTAAATAAGAACGGTTCTTCATGCATTTCATGCCCTACACCGTGACCGCCGTATTGACGGACAATACCTAATTTTTCTCTGACAGCAACAGCCTCAATTGCTCCTGATACATCATCAAGAACATTTCCCGCTTTCATTTGCGCAATACCTGCAAAAAGAGCTTCTTCGGTTGCTTTTAAAAGCCTCCTGCATTCATCACTGATTTTTCCGACAGGGTAAGTCCAGGCACCGTCTCCGACCATACCCGCATACGTTGCACCGACATCAATACTTATTATATCGCCTTCTTTAACTTTCACATCTTCATGCGGAATTCCGTGGACTACCTGCTCGTTAATTGATGCGCAGATAGATGCCGGAAAACCGTGATATCCTAAAAATGTCGGTATTGCACGTTCTTTCTTAATAATAGAATACGCAATATTGTCAAGTTCTTTTGTGCTTATTCCTGGTTCGATAACTTCTCTCATCTTTTGATGCACGAGAGCAACAATATGGCCTGCATGACGTATTCTTTTAATTTCATCACGTGATTTTCGATTAATCATTTATTACCTTCAATAATCTTTCCCAGACTTCGTCAATTGAGCCGTTAGCGTCAATTGATTTTAAAACGCCTTTCTTAGTATAGTAATCAATTAACGGAGCTGTTTCTTTATTATATGTATCAAATCTTGATTGCGCAACTTCTCTTGTATCATCTTTACGCTGGGTAAGTTCCGCACCGTCTTTATCACAATGCCCTTCAACTTTGGGCGGTTTAAATTCAAGGTTATAAATTTCCCCGCATACAGGGCAGGAACGGCGGTTAACAATTCTTTCAACAAGAATGCTCGTGTCAATATCAAAGTATACAGCAATGAATTTTGTATCAATATCGTTATCGATTTCTGCATTCATTTTTTCGAGTTCTTCTGCCTGTTCAACGCTTCTCGGGAAACCGTCTAAAATATAACCGTTTTTACAATCTTCCTGAGAAAGTCTGTTTTTAATAATTCTTGTAACTAATTCAACAGGAACAAGCTGTCCTTTATCGATATAAGCTTTAGCTTCTTTTCCTGCTTCAGTTTCTCCTTTAATTTCAGCTCTCAATAATGAGCCTGTGTCAACGTGAGGAAAATGTAAGTATTCAGCTAATTTGTTTGTCTGTGTACCCTTACCGCAGGCAGGAGGTCCTAAAAATATAAGTTCTTTTTTTATCATTTCTCGTCTCTTTTCTTCTTTTTAATATCCTATGCTTTGATTGTACTACAATTAAGACTATATTTCAATGTTATAAGCTTAAAAAAACTATAAAATTAATAAGGCAACAGTTAATTTTTGCCGCCTGCTTAAAAGCCGTTGCTGCGTATTTGGCTAAGTTAGTGGGTTGGGCAGGTATGCCCAACCCACGGACTTTTCTGCATTGCCGTAATATTTTATCTCATGTGAAAATACAGGTGCAGTAAATGGATAATCAGGCTATGCTATATATTTTTTATAGTTACCATTCCCATACCTGCCAAGTGTTTTTTTACTTCTGCAGGAAGAAATCCGGTTACGGTATCTGGAGACAGAACTTTCCATTCGCCTAATAAATGTCCGAGTCCCATTGTTTGAAGTGCAGTCCCCTGACTATCAAAAACAGGTCCCAGTTCTATGTATGAGACTTCACCATTACGTTTATCCAGCATAGCTTTTATAGGTTCTGCTAAGTTTTTAAATTTTTCTATAGGCGGTTCGCCAATTTTTCTGACTCCGAAAAACGTTAAATTAATATCATCTCCGCATATTTGCTCTACAGGTATCCGTTTTGAGTATTTGTTTACAAATTCTGTCAGTTCACCTATATGGTTACCTCTGAAAGAAATGCTGTCTGCTACTTGAGCTTGAGCATTTCTTTTCATCGGGTTAGAAGTCGTCATATTTGTTGAAACATTAAAGGTGTTTCGCTGCTTGTAATGATTTCCTATTAACATTTATATCTCCTTTCACAAGGAAGTTAAAACATCTTAAAAAAAAAATTTGCTATTTTGTAAAAATATATAATCAGGTAGCAAAAATTTTTTTACAAGTTTTTTATTTAACATTTGTGGGGTAAGTATCCTAACCTACAAGCTCTTTCGTCTAATTTATGTAATCATATTACATCAAGAAAAAATTTTGTTCAAATAAAAAGTCCCTTAAACGGGACTTTTTATTAAGTATCAATGTTTGTTGCATACACCGCATTGGCTTCAATGAAATTTCTGCGAGGGTCAACTTTATCGCCCATAAGTATGTCGAACAACTGGTCACAAAGCATTGCATCTTCAACATTAACTTTTAAAAGTGTTCTTGTTGCAGGATCCATTGTCGTTTCCCAGAGCTGCTGCGGCATCATTTCACCAAGACCTTTAAAGCGTTGTATTTGCAATCCTTTCGAACCTCTGTCATCAATGAATTTTTGAAGTTTTTCAAATGAATTGATTTCATATTGTTCGGTATCAGTTTCAAGAATAAGTGTATCTTCTTCTTCGATTAGGTAATCTCTGATTAACGGATAAGAAGTTTTCAATCTCTTGTATTCGGAACTCTTAACAATATTTTGAGTAATCAATACATGTTCTTCTTCATTGAAGTTCAATTGAATTGCATATTTAGCATTTTCAGGATTGTACTTGAGCGAGCAAACATAATTTGCGGCTTCCTGAATATTATAGTTTTTAGCATGGTCTTGCAAGTAATGATTTAAGTACTCAATAATTTCGTTCATTCTTGCCTGATCCTCAAAACATTCGGGAGTAATATTTGAACGAACAAGCCCCCTCAAAACAACAGCGGGATATAAGTTCAAAATCGGGTTGTTGTACGAGTTGTAGAATGCTGCCATGTTCTTGATAAGTTCAAGCAGTTCATCGCCTGTTTTTACTCTCGATTTAGTCTTATCGGAAAGACTTAAACTCTTAATACCGCGTTCTTTAAGCATTTTATCAAGCGCATGTTCGTCATAAAGATATTCGGAAACCTTTCCTTGAGTAACTTTAAACAACGGCGGCTGAGCAATATAAACATAACCGTTTTCAATTAAAGGTCTTGCATATCTGAAGAAGAAAGTTAATAAAAGAGTTCTGATATGCGCACCGTCAACATCGGCATCGGTCATGATAATAATTTTATGATAACGAAGTTTTTCCAAATCTACTTCATCAGGGTTTCTGCTGATATTTATACCAAATGCCTGAACCATAGACTGAATTTCGTTATTACCGTAGATTTTATCCAATCTTGCTTTTTCAACGTTAAGGATTTTACCTCTCAACGGTAATATAGCCTGAAACATTCTGTTTCTGCCCTGTTTAGCCGAACCGCCCGCAGAATCTCCCTCAACTATATAAATTTCGCATTTTTCGGGTTCTCTGTTTGAACAGTCCGCAAGTTTACCGGGAAGTGTAGAATTTTCAAGTACTGATTTTCTTCTTGTTAACTCTCTTGCTTTTCTTGCGGCTTCTCTTGCTCTTTGAGCCTGCAATGTTTTTTCTATGATAATTTTAGCAATTTTCGGGTTAAATTCCAGCCATTCTTGTAATTTGTCACGGACAGCATCCTGAGTTGCACCCATGGCTTCCGCGTTACCGAGTTTTTCTTTGGTTTGGCCTTCAAACTCGGGATTTGATATCTTAACGCTTACAATAGCGGTCAAACCTTCTCTTACGTCTTCACCTGAAAGATTTTGGTCTGAATCTTTTAATATATTATTTTTTCTGGCATAATCGTTAAATACACGTGTTAACGAGTTTCTGAAACCTGTTAAGTGAGTACCGCCCGAATGAGTATTAATGTTGTTTGCAAAAGATAAAACGCTTTCGCTGTAGGCGTCTGTATATTGCATTGCAACTTCAATCTGCATACCGTCAACCACTTTATCAATATAAATAGGTTTATCATGAAGAACATTTCTGTTCTGGTTTAAAAACTCAACATAACTTGCAATACCGCCCACATAGTGGAAAATTTCCGTTTCATCGGTATGTACGTTAGTAAAAATAATTTTCAAACCTTTATTCAAAAATGCCATTTCACGTAATCTGTTAGCAATGACGTCGCAATCTATTTCCGTTGTTTCGGTAAATATTTCGGGATCAGGCCAAAAAGTTGTTTTAGTACCGGTTTTATCAGTAGCTTCACCTTTTTCCACAGGAGAAAGCGGTTCGCCTCTCATATATTCCTGACGCCAGACAAAGCCCTGTCTTGATACTTCAACACGATATTTTTCGGAAAGAGCGTTTACAACAGATGCGCCAACGCCGTGAAGCCCGCCTGATACTTTATAACCGCCGTCACCAAATTTTCCGCCCGCGTGAAGCACGGTATGAACGATTTCAAGAGCGGACTTTCCCGTTTCGGGTTTAATATCAACGGGAATACCGCGTCCGTTATCTTCAACGGTTACGCTGTTATCTTTGTTAACGGTAACGTGAATATCCGTACAAAAACCTGCAAGAGATTCATCAATGGAGTTATCCACAATTTCATATATACAATGATGAAGCCCTCTTTGAGAAGTCGAACCGATATACATACCGGGTCTCATTCTGACGGCTTCCAAACCTTCTAACACACGAATATTGCTGGCATCATAAGATTGAGAAGTCTTTGTTTCAATAGCTTCATTGTTATCAGGCAGGTCGTGAACTTCTATTTTTTCAGTTCCTTGTGCCTGTGTATTTTGTTCGTTGGTTACTTCAGTAATTCCGTCAGCCATATTCTTTATATTCTCCCCTTAATTAGTCTAATTCCCTTGACAATATTGTAACATAAACATATTCATTTGACGAATTTATGACAAAAATTAACAGAACTTAACTACTTGAAAAGTATAAAAAAATACTCTATTATAAGATAAATGGTGTTCAAAAATTACTTTATAAAAAAAATATCGGCATTCACTCTTGCGGAAGTTCTTATAACTCTCGGGATTATAGGTGTTGTCGCGGCGATGACGCTGCCTTCGCTTGTCAATGAGCATAATAACAAACAATATGTTGTTGCGTTTAAAAAATTATATTCCAATTTTTCCAACGCCATTATTATGTTTAAGGCCGATCAGGGATGCGAAGGGATAGATATTGCGACCTGTATAGAAGGCATGGGCTATGGTGACAATAACTGCGACGCATTTGCCGAAGTCGCTAAAAAAATGAAATATGTAGAAATGGCTCCTGACGGGGCTTCTGCAGGAAGCTGGGTTCCTGATGTGAGTTATAACTATTACGGAGATCAGGTTTCAAACGGCTATGGAATGGTTAACAGAACAGGAATAGGTTGTTTTTATGCACTGCCTGACGGCATGGTATTAAATGTCGATGTTGATGCGAATGCTTTTAAGGTGCTTGTTGATACAAACGGCAGAAAAGGTCCCAACAGATTTGGCAAAGATGTTCACACGTTTACCGTCGGATGCGGAGATATTTCAGAAGAGTTAACAAATATATGTATATCTACTCAAAAAGATATTTTTCCTTTCATAAGCAATACTTTTCCTGCTCAGGTTACAAAGGGATTATGCTCTATGGAAAGTTATCTTCAGGGCGGATGCGACGACGCAAATATGTTTCCGAATATAGGGGACGGCGCATCACCGTCATTGTATATTTTAACTATGGATAAACTGCCTGATTACAGGGAAATTGCGGCTAAAGTTTCCGGGTTTAAGCCGTAATAATAGCCTTGTGAGCAATTAAAAAATTTATAATCTCCTTTATAGTATTCTTTGTAAAACTTAAAGGAGTATTTTATGTCTAAACATCTGTTAAAATCTATCGGAAAAATTATTGAAGAAAGCGGAACTGACAAAATTACGATTTTTACCGGACATTTAAAAATTGACGGTAACTTATTTATGCCCGAGGGAAAATGTGAAGAATGCCATGAAGACTTTATCACTTTAGAAAACGCATTAGTGTGCAGACTTTCTGATTACTGCACATGCGATGATGATGAATGCAAGTGTAATGATTATGTCTGTTTTAAATATGACTGGCTTAATATTTCAATTGATAAAATCGTTTCATTCAGCATCGTTCAGTAAAAAAGCAGAGCCGCCATTATATATGGCGGCTCTTTATATATGAAATTGCTGATTATTTTATTATTTCTGCCAGAGCATTTACGACAACGGGATCCCACTTTGAACCTGCTTCCGATTTCATAATTTCTAGTGCCTTTTCAGCCTGCATTGCCTTTCTGTAAGGTCTGTCGGATGTCATTGCGGAGTAAGCGTCTGCAGCGGCAATAATTCTTGAACCGAACGGAATTGATTGTCCCTTTAAGCCTTCAGGTTCTCCCGAACCGTCATATCTTTCTTTCTGATAAGTTATATAAGGAACAACTTCTGACAGGAAGTTAATGTTCATCAGCAAATGCACGCCGATATTTGAATGTTCTTGAATTTTTTTCAATTCTTCAGGAGAAAGTTTTCCGTTAGCGGCAAAAATCCTTTCAGGCAGTGCAATTTTACCGATATTTTGCAATAAGCCGGCATAATATATTAAATCGGTTGTTTTTTCATTTAAACCGAGTTGTTTACAAATAAGCCTTGCAAGTTTTGCCGTATTTTTTGAATGCGATACTGTGTATTGCCCTTTTGTATCAACGGCATAGGCAAGATGTTCTACAAAACTTTGCTGATAGTCGCATAAATCGCCGATTAAGGCTGTCAGTTCAGCTCTTATGTGCTGTAAATCACCAACAGTTGAATGTTCATCATCGATAAGCTTATTTGCTTCATCAATTACATGCTGTAAAGTCATTGAAGTAGCAAAAAGAATTGCAATGCTTTCAACAAGATCAATATATTCTTTATTTACGGGAGCATCATTATCTAAAACAATTACCCCTGTAGATTTTATATTACAATACATCGGAATTGCCGTTAAATCACCATAAACAGTTTCTTGCGAAATAAAAGCCCTGCCGGCTGCAGAATTTTCATCAATCGGATATTTAATATCACAGTCGCAAGTCGCCCCTGCAAGAATTAATTCATTTTCTTTTTCAAGATAAATACGGCATGCCTTAATTTCCAACATTTGTTTTACTGATTGCGCAATAGATGCATAAATTGCACGTTCTTCTGATTTATCAAAACTCAATACACATAATGTATTTTGCAATGAATATATGGAAATAAGTTCTTTCAGCTGATTAATTAAACCGGCTTTTTTATCTTTAACGCTGTTTCCTATTTTTCTCGCCAAATCCTCAGAAATAAGATTTTCCGCGATAAAGTCACCTAAATTAAGCGCAAAAATTTCTTCAATCGGATCCTGCCCTACAAGGTAATCAGATTGTGAAAAGAGTGACACACCATTTTTATTCTCTTCGTTTTTCATGAAATTTTCCTTACATACATGCCTTCAAAATTTATTACGGCACAGTATGAAAAAAACTTTAATGAATTTTACAAAAATTCATACTTTAGTATGGGAAATTTCAAACAAAAGTATAATTAATAACCTACAGCCCAGTTAAAAGAAGCTGTTTTTTCGGGTTTATTATCAATCGAAACAGCCGAAGTTACAGCAGGAACCTCAATAACTTTAGCGGCTTTTTGAAGCATATTATACTGCATCATTTTACTGTCAACGTTATTGAATGATTTTAATCTGTCTAACTGATTTTGCAATTCAGCATTTTCGTCATTAAGAGTAGTAATTTGGCGGCTTAATTTATTAAGAGTAAGCTCATTTGACATCGCAAAGTAATAGCCTACGAATGCAATAAACACCGCAACGCCGAGTAAACCGCATAAAGTTTTATTTACTTTTCTGATAGCCATGGCTTTTTGCGAAATCTCCTTTTGAAAATAACCTTCAATAACTTGATTTTCTTCTCTTATCGGATTATTTACGTATGATTGGTTTGAATATTTCTCTTCCGAAACTTCTAATTCTAATTTTCTTACTCTTGCTGTATTCAATTCTTCTACCCCAGTTTCTGCGTAATCAGTGCCTTATGCATCTTGCTATTCTAAGTTTGGCACTTCTCGACGGAGGATTAATTTTTATCTCCTCATCACCCGCAGTAATCGGTTTTTTATTAACCAATTCCAGTATCGGAGGCGGACAGTGGCATATCATCTGCGATTTATCACAATGGCACCTCTGCGAGTGATACTTGAATAAGTGTTTCACTAACCTATCCTCTAACGAGTGAAAACTTATTACACTTATTATAGCACCAAAGTCGAGCAAATCCAACACATCGTTCAGAGTATTTTTTACATTTGTTAACTCTTGGTTTACTTCTATGCGAATTGCCTGAAAAACACGTGTTGCAGGGTGAATTGATGATTTTACATGAGGGGTGCAGTTTACTATCAAATCAGCCAATTCCGTAGTTGTTTCAAGTTTTTTCACGTTTCTTTGTTCAACAATTTTTTTTGCAATTCTTTTTGAAAATCTTTCTTCACCGTATTCAGAGAAAATTCTGACCAAATCCTGTTCGGAGTAAGTATTAACAACATCATAAGCCGAAAAATCCGCATCTTGATTAAATCTCATGTCAAGCGGGGCTTCTTTTGAAAACGAAAAACCTCTTTCGCCTTTATGGAACTGGTGATATGATGCTCCGAGGTCAAACAGTACACCGCCCGTGATTTTTTGAATACCGAGTTCATGTAAAACTTTTTTAATATTAGTATAAGAATTTTTAACTATTGTTAAGTTATTGTAATCTTTTAGACGTTCAGAAGCCGCCTTAATTGCGTCCTCGTCGACATCAAAAGCAATCAGTTTTCCGTCAGGCTGAATACGGCTTAAGATTAAGCCGCTGTGCCCGCCGCCGCCAAGAGTACAATCAACGTATATTTTGCCTGATTTGCATTCCAGCGCGTCAACGGCTTCGTTTTTCATAACCGTATAATGAGTAAATTCTTCCATAAAAGAATTGTAACATGAAAAGAGCAGACGTGGGGTGTCTGCTCTCAGTTGTAGAAGCCATCTGAATGTATCTGATTTTATTAGATACATTGTAAGATTAGAAAAATAATACCACATACAATATTATATTGTCAAGTTAAATGTAAGTATTAAGGTTTTTATAATGTACAGAAAATTAATCAGAAACGGTAACGGCTGGGCAATTACAGTTAACAAGACAATTCTTGAACTGTTAAAAGTTAATCCTGAAACAGATTTAGTTGAATATACAGTTGAAGCCGGAAAACTTATTATCACCAAAAGCGACAAGAAACGCGACGAAATCTAATTATTCTGCAATCTGATTTAATCCGTACATATCATACCTGTCAATAAAATTATTATACGGCATCCTGCAAATATAACCGGAGTCTTCGGCATCTTCGATATTTATCATCATTCCGCTCTGCTCCAATACCTTTGGAAAAATTGCGTTGAACAAAACTATCATAAAAATATATTTTTTTATCTCATTAGAAGTAATGTAGATATCAACCATAATCAACCCCAAATAATTAACAATACATATATATAAACATTTACGGACTAAATAGAATTTTCTTTAAAAATTTTTCTAATTTGTAAATATTTATTAAAAAATAAAAACGGATCTGATTTTTATCAAACCCGTTTTTATCTGAGTTATTTTTTAAGGCTATACAGTCTGTTTCATTGCGGCTTTTACACGGCGGAATGTTTTTTCCCTGCCGATAATTGCAAGAATTGCTGTCATATCCGCACCGCAAATTCTTCCTGTTACAGCTGCTCTTATTGCCCACATTGTAACTTTCGGTTTAACGCCTTTTTCTTTGTAATATGCTCTGAAAGCTTCAAGTTTTTCATGAAGATTTTCTTCTGTCCACTCCCAGTCCTGAGCCTGCTCCATAAATGTTTTTAAAACATCTTGAGATACTTCTGTATCAAGCGTTTCTTTTGCTTTTTCGTCAAATTCCACATCCTGTCCGAAGAAATAAGGGACGGCATCAGTAATATCAGATAAAAGCGTCAAAGGTTCGTATGTAATTTCAACCATACGTGTATATTGAGCATCTGTTAATTCATTCAAATCATATTTTGTCAAATACGGTTTTAATCTTTCCTTCAATTCGGGAATAGAAAGCATTTTAATGTAGTGGCTGTTCATCCAGTTCAATTTGTCGTATTCAAAAATTGAATTTGATGAAGAAATTTCGTTAATTCTGAAATCCTGTGCAATTTCATCTACGGTTTTAATTTCCTGACCGTCAGAAGGCGACCAGCCGAGAAGTGCAACAAAGTTAATCAAAGCGTCGGTCAAATAACCTTTTTCAACGAATTCTGAAACGGCAGTTGCGCCGTGGCGTTTTGAAAGTTTACTTCTGTCTGGAGCCAAAATCATGCCCAAATGTCCGAACTTCGGAACTTCAGCACCTAAAGCTTCAAATATTAAAATCTGTTTGAAAGTATTTGAAATATGGTCTTCACCTCTGATAACATGTGAAATTTTCATTAACATATCATCAATTACAACAGCAAAGTTGTAAGTAGGAGTTCCGTTTGACTTCATAATAACAAAGTCGCCGAGAAGATTTGTATCAACATGCAATTCGCCTTTAACCATATCATCAAAAGTCAGCATTGAAGTTTCGTGGAAAGCTTTTTGCGCTTTGGCAATATTAAATCTTATAGCGGGTTTTCTGCCTTCAGCTTTTAATTTTGCCTTTTCTTCATCTGTTAAGTTTAAACATTTTTTTGTATAAACATAAGGTTTTTTATTTTCAGCAGCTTCTTTCTTTTCTGCTTCAAGTTCTTCGGGCGTGCAGTAACATTCGTACGCAAAACCTTTATCCAGAAGCTCTTGAACATATTTAGGATAAATGTCAAATCTTTCCGATTGTGTATAAGGACCGTAAGGACCGCCTACATCGGGACCTTCATCCCAGTTTAAGCCTAAAGCTTTTAAGCTGTCAAAAATATTATCGATATAAGCCTGGCTTGTACGTTCGGCATCGGTATCTTCAATTCTTAAAACAAACTTTCCGTTATTTTTTTTAGCAAACAAATAGTTAAATAAAGCCGTTCTGGCCGTACCTATGTGCAAATTTCCGCTTGGTGACGGAGCAATTCTGACTCTTACGTCTGTCATTTTTTCCTTCTTTCTTATTTATAAATCAGCACAAAAAGGATACCACGAGCAAGATTTGATTTCAAGTACAGCCCTAATACGTCATTTCCCAGTTATCGTTAAGAATTTTACCGAAACAGCCATGTAAGTTTCCTTGGTTAGTGGCGTTACAGACTGTATTAAATTTATTTTCTCTTTCTTCTTTTGATAAAGGAAATTTATAAGCTAAATCATCAAGAACACCGTCTACAGACATATACATCCCGAACAAATCTCTGCCTATTATATTAGGTCCGTTTTGTCCGTTTATATCTACCCAAAATTCAAGAAGCAATTCATCTTCCGGATGATAATATGTAGAAACGGAAGCTCCGCTTGCCAGAACAAAATGACGTTTCCCAACCCAGACGCTATTTTCAGCTCCTGACAACTTTTTGTATACAGTGTGTTCGGGGAAACAGGGAGATTTATCTGCACCGCAATCCTGCACAACTTTAAAATACTTTTTTATAAAATCGGAAGCTGCATCATCGCTGATTATCCCCGCTTCTTTCATATTAATTGCATTATTGTCGGTCATATATTGCAGGCTTGCCTGCTGTAACTCGTTATATATTTTATGTAACTGTGTAACATAAGTTTTTCTCTGGTGATTTTGCATCAAAGAAGGTACAGTCATTGCAGACACTACACCAATAATACCTAAAGTGACCAAAACTTCTGCTAACGTAAATGCCTTTTTCATATTTAAAACCTCATTATAATAGTGATGCGCTATATCACTATTATAACAGTTTTGATTTTTTTTACAACCCCTAAAATAACAAGGAAAAAGCCCTAAAACGCCCCCCCCCCGACATTGTTAAATCTTTTCATAACTAGCTCCTTTCAAAATATATATATCCTTTTTTAATATAACAAATTTTATAAAAGTTTTCAACCGATTAACCTGAAAATTTGTTTATAATTTGACTAAGTTTTATAAAGTTTTAAAATATTTATATGAGGAAGGTTTTATTACTTTTATTATCACTAATGGTTTTGCAAATCCCTGCATTTTCGCTTAACAAAAAAATGCTGCCGTCATCGGGAGGAGAAAATGACCTTCCGAATATATTTATTTATAAAATTCCGGACTCAGCCCCAGAAGAAACAAAGGAAGAAACAGATGCAGACGAAAATAATTATGTTAATGAAAAATCTGTTTCATCCGATGAAAACACCGAAGAAGAAATTATGCTTGATATGTCCGCAGAAAATGATGACGAAGTTGTTCTCGGTGCAACCGTTCTTAAAGGTTATGCCGAATATATTGAAGATGCCGAAGCTATTTATTTAAAAGATGACAATAACAATTTCGTAGTGAATTTAAAAGTTCCCCAGAAAATATCCGCTTCCGAAGGCTTAAACTTAACAAAACACTCATCATCAAAAACAATTAACAGATACAAAAATGACGAGTATAAGATTGCACCGAATTCAATAAGAGCATCTGAAACAAGAGGAAATTTTACATTCGGCGCGCTGTACGGAAACGAAGTCGACAACATAGCAATGCTGGAATCAGAAACGGGTTTGTTTACCAAATACGAAAAAAGCAGGTTCGCTTTAAGCACAACTTACAAAAAGAATTTAAATACAACTTACAACCTGTTTTATGACACAATTTCGCTTGCTCCCGAATTCAAATTAAACAATTATATGTCAATTAAAAATGAGTATAAAGCTGATATTACCCGCAACAGAAAGTCAGGAGCATTAATATTTTCAATTAACCCGTTCGGGAAAAAAGACACAGACCGCCTGAGATTTGAAATTGGAGCCAAACAGACTATATACGCGGATAATGTTACAACTAAAACAGAACTTAATTTTTCAACAAAATTTAAATTGTAAATTTATTCTAATATTGTTGTTTTAACTGCTTATTTCGTTTATAATTCAGGTGTGAGGTTTTATGGCTGAAAATACTGAACAGGATAATACACGGGAAGAAGTTACCGGATTTGCGTCCGTAAAATCCAAAAATAAAACAGGGTTTTACTATTCTTTTTTGACGCTTGTTCTCTTGTTCTGCCTTATACAGATAGGTTTCGGGGCTATACTCAATATTTCGAAAACAATTTCTTACAGGGCTAAAATATCAACTCTGACAAAAATCAGAGATGCCGCAGAAAACCAGAACCAAGAATTAAAACAGGACATAAAAATGTTTTCTTCGATGTCCAGCCTTGAGGGTATTGCAAGAAACAACCTTAAAATGGCAGGGGAAGATGAAGTTTTAATCCTTATTAATAACAATCAGCAGCAAAACATTAAGAAGAAAAAAAATAAACACAAAAAAAATCATAAGAAGAAATAACGGAGCATAAATGCAGGAAACTTTGGAATATATTAAACAAGCATTTGATTTGAAGGCGCAAAAATGTTATAAACAGGCAATTGAGATGCTTTATAAAGCACTTGAAGAAGAAAGTGACAATATTGAAATTCTGTTCCAGCTCGGAGAACTTTACTTTTTATTGAATAATTTCCAAAGAGCTGTCAGCTATCTTGAAAAAGTTCTTTTAAAAAATGATAAGCATATTGAAGCATTGAAAATTCTTGAAAAAATTTATATGTTCTCAAGTGATTATACCAATGCATATGAAACAGCAGAAAAAGTTTTTAATATTGAAAAAAATACACAAAATCTTCTTGAGTTGATACATATTTCTTCAGTAACAGGAGATTTGGGCAAAATTAAAAAATTTGAATGCTCTGACATTATAAATGATGAAATTTTATACGGAATTTCAAAAGCATATTACGATAACGGAAAGCCTGACGAAGCTAAAACTAAATTAAAAGAAACATTGGAGCTTAATCCTGAAAATGAAGACGCTCTTGTACTTCTCGGGAAAATATACTTTGATGAAAACGAATTTGAAAAATCAAAAAATATTTTTAACACATTTTCTAAGACATCCGAAAATCCTGAAATTTTAAATTATCTTGGTTTGTTTGCGCTTGAAGATATGAAGTTTGTTGATGCTGTTAAATATTTTTCAAAGGCATCATCTAAAAACAAAAATAACCCGCGTTATTTCTATAATCTCGGAAATGCATATTTCTTTAACGGATGGTTTAAAGAAGCCGTACAGGCTTATTTGCAAGCAATATGCCTTGCCCCTGATGTTCCGGGGTACAGATATTCGCTTGCATATCTTTATTTTGAGCAGAAAAATTTTGAAAAAGCACAAAAAGAAGTTGATTATATATTAGAACACAATCCCGATTACAAACTTGCTCATGTTTTGAATGCGCTTTTGAAATTCGAGAAAAAAGACTTTCTTGGCGCGCAGGAAGAACTTGAAAATAACATTAAAGAAGGCTGTGAAGATAATTTTACACTCGCTGCTCTTTCTAAAGTTTACAGAGAACTCGCGCTTTTTGAAAAGGCAGAAAACACTATTTTAAAAGTTATTTCACAAACGCCTGAAAGCCTGAATTACAAATGTCAGCTTGCAGAAATTTATATTGCGGAAAAAAAATATGACAATGCTTTAGAAATTACGGATAAAATTCTGAGTGAGAATGAAAACTATATTTCCGCATACACAACAGGGGCAAAAGCGGCTTTTGCATCAGGAGATTATGAAAAAGCAAAGAATTTTGCGCAGCAGGCAATATCAATTGATATGAATTTTGCGGCAGGCTATTATTACTTAGCACTCGTAAGAGTGACGGAAAAAGATTACGAAGAAGCTATTGAATGTATGAAACGCGCAATTATGTATGACGTAAATAATGCCGAATATTATGCGCAAATGAGTAAAATTTACAGAGAAAAAGAAGATTACAAAACAGCTCTTGAATACATTAAAGAAGCTGAAAGCATTTCGGGAAATACCGAATACAAAATTCTGTATAAAGAACTGGCTTCTTTAAACAGAAAATCAAAATAAAATTTGACGTCGGAATTAATATAATTATAATATTAAGTATCTGCTACATTTGTAGTTTTTAATTAATATTATAGGAGAAGATTAGTGGATAGTAAACAATTAAAAAAGATTTTATTTATTACAACAACAGTTCTGGCACTCCAATTGCCCGCATTATCGGCAAAGAAAAATGAAGAACTGATAGAAATGCCTAAAACATATCCCGCAAAATATACTTCGCAGTATGTTAAACAAATTACGCCAATGTATAAATCCGTAGGGAAAGATGAAGTATTTTATGTTGCACTGGACATGCTAAAGGGTACTAACGGAGAATTTTCCAGAAACGCAATTTTAGGGAATAACCTTTCCGGTCGTCCCGTAAAAATAGAATTCAGAGATTTGGGAACAATTAACCCTGACTATGCAAAATTCGATGCACTTGGCTGGAAAAAGAATAAACAGCTTTTTATCTTCATTAATCCGCGTCATAAAGACGCTCCTCCGGGCGCTCTTGCTGCCCTGCTGTCGCATGAAGCTCTCCATCAGGATGAATACAATTCTCTTGCGGAAGAAACATATGCCTGGACTATGGAAGCATCGGTATGGTATGAAATTGTTAAATTGTACCCCGAAAGCAATGATGAGCTTCACCCGCTGGTCGTCAGGGAAAATACATTAAAGAAATTATTTGAACGCGGAGGATACTCTAACAAATATATTAAGAAAACCGTAATGTCCAATGAAGGTTATAAAAACCTTCCGTCAACCTCTCCCGGGTTTGAAGATCTGTGATACGGATTAATCTCCTAAACTACTTATAAAGTATATTGATTAAAAAAATCTCTTGATGTTAAATATTCGTATGAAGAGAAGTCAGTTAATCATATTTATACTTCTGGTTTTAACACTTTTTACACTTAATAAAATTTTTATGGGTGTAAGTAATTACGAAGTGTCAGAGATGCCGGAAATGGTTGACCATGACCATATATCTTCACAAAGGCTGTTTGACAACAGCTGGAAAATTATCAGAGATAACTACTATGATGCAGAACTTAATAATCAAGCCTGGGGAAGATGGAAAGAGCATTACCGCGGACAAATAAAAAATGATGAGGATGCTAAAGTTGCCATTGATACAATGCTTGCAAGCTTAAATGATCCATATTCAAGATACATGTCAAAAACCGAATATCTTGAGCAAAATAATTCAATAAATTCAAAAATAACAGGCATAGGTGTAAACATCACATCAATAGCAGGTAAAATTCATATTGTAAATGTTATGGACGGCACCCCCGCGCAATTTGCAAACCTTCTGCCCGATGATATTATCCTTGCCATTGACGGGAAAGAAGTTAACGGGCTTGCGCTTTCGGAAGTTGCAAACCTTGTGAGAGGACCTGAAAACAGCTTTGTAAATATCACGATTTTAAGAAATAAAGATAAACTCTTAAAAAGAGTTATGCGTAAAGAAATTAAAATTAAAACAGTAAAAAGCTCCGTGGTTGATAAAAATATCGGATATATTCAGATTACAAGCTTTATAGGTTCAACCACACCCAACGAATTTTTGGAAGCTCTCGAAAAAACCAAAGATACTAAAGGTTTAATCCTTGATTTGAGAGGTAACACGGGCGGACTTTTACCGAACGCAATATTTATCGCAAACCTCTTTCTGCCTGAAGGAAGCAACATTGTAAGCATTGTCGGCAGAAACGGCTATAAATATGATATTAACGCACAGGATACCGAGTTCGGTGTAAAGAAACCTACAATTGTTCTCGTTGACGGTAATTCCGCAAGTGCAAGCGAAATTTTATCAGGAGCCTTAAAAGATTATAATAAAGCTAAATTGCTCGGAACAAAAACTTACGGCAAAGGTATGGTTCAAAAAATTATTCCGATGCCTAACGAAACAGGCTTAAATCTTACCATAGCAAAATATTTAACTCCTAAAGGTACAGATATTAATAAAAAAGGAATTACTCCGGATATTAAAGTAGAATTCAGCCTTAAAGACGTAAAAACTCATAATGACGCACAGCTGCAGGCGGCAAAAAATATTCTTTCCAAAATGATGATAAGTAAAAAATAATTCTGCAATATTGTAATTTAACCTCATATAGTATATAATAAGAAAAAAAGGAGGTTGAAATGTTTAATTTCAAAGCGTTAAGGGTTGCCCCCCCCCCGCAAAGGTCGCTTGGCAGAAGGGGTTAAAGGGATTTACATTAGCTGAAGGTGCTACGCACGTAGCCCCGCAACACGACTTTCGTGAAACTTTTTCTGGCTCTGTCAGAGATTTTACGCACGTTAACAAGCAGCCGGGAGACGAAGCAGCTAAGAAGTTAAGTCGTTTTCGTCATTTTAACTTAGCCGCTTATCATCTTAGCCGCTCAACCGCTTTTACTCTGGCTGAGGTATTGATTACTCTCGGTATTATCGGTGTTGTTGCTTCTTTAACAATGCCCGCATTAATTGCCAATCACAAAAAACAAGAAGTTGTTACGAAATTAAAAAAGGTTTATTCTGTGATGAACCAGGCTATTAATGCTTCTGTTGCCGAATACGGAGATGTTGAATCATGGGCAATGGACTGTGGGCAATCCGGCTCTTCAACTTGCAGCACAGATGAAACAATAGTATGGTTTAATACATATATAGGGAAACACTTACAGATAGCATCTTTAGAGAAGGATAAAGATGTTTTCCGTATTTATTTAAATGACGGCGGAATACTTGAAGTTACAAATTACATATACGATATGGGGTTTTATGTTAATAAAAAAGCTTTACTAAATAAGAAAGCCGGAGTAAATCATTTTGCATTTCGTTTTAATCCCGTATTAGTAACAGGGCAGGAAGAAAGCGTTAATAAGTATACAGTAAAACCAACATTTGAACCATACACATATAGTTGGGACGGCACACGTGAAAAACTATTAAAAAACGGTAACAAATATGGCTGCGCGGAAGAATATCATGCATTTTGCGCTAAACTTATTCAATATGAGGGCTGGCAAATACCGAAAGATTATCCTCTCAGATTTTAGAGTTTCTTTTAAATATATTAATATCTCTTAAATCTTTTTTGTTTACGACAAGCCCGCATTTTGAACATGCAAGAATTTCTCCGGTGCTGTCCACAGGCAGAAAGATATGTTTACAATCTTCAGAGGTTTCAAGATTATCCTGTGCAAAAGGATCAAATGAAACCTCTTCAACTTTCTTTTTTCTTGAAAATAATTTAACAACCAGCTCTATTAAATACATACTTTACAGAATAAAAGACTGCGGCAGTAATTCCTCAATCGGATAAACTTTTATACCGTCGGGGACTTTTGTAATAATATCAAGCCCTTCGTCAGATTTAAATTCACGCAAAACCTGTCTGCATGCTCCGCACGGCGTGCAGTTATCCATTTTCGGAGAAAAAATTGCAGCTGCTTTTATTTTTCTTTCTCCGTCAGCAATTGCCGAACCTACAGCATTTCTTTCGGCACAAATAGTTAAGCCGAAACTTGCATTTTCAAAGTTGCATCCAGTATAAATTTTACCGCCTTCGGTTAATATGCAGGCTCCGACAGGGAAGTGAGAATAAGGGACATAAGCATTTTCAGAGGCTTTTTCCGCCAATTTTATCATTTCTTCGTAGTTCATACGGAAATTTTACTTCATAATAAAAAAAATATAATCCTTTAAGTAAAGGATATTGTGCTATAATTACATTATGAAAGCTTTAGTAAAAATTTTGGTTATTCTTGCGTTTTTAATATCTCCTGCCTGTGCCTCGGCTTTTGATGTTCTTGTTCTGCCTGCAGACCTGCTGTCAACAAAAGAAAACTATTATAATTTTGATGAAATGTCAGAAATTATTGCAAATGATGTAATTAATAATTTCAACAGGTCAAACGGCAAAATAAAATCTTTAGGTTTGTACGAAATCAGAGCAAAATTTAATCAAAATCCCGAATTAAAAAACGAAGCACAAAAAGCTTTAGATAAATATAAAAACATAAACAGTATTGATTACGAAGCATTCAAGCGGATAGGAAAAGATTTCTCGCATAAGTATGTTTTAGTTTTAACAAGCTCTGTTAGTACAGAAAAAAATTCTTTAAAAAGAAGTGTTTGGGAAGTCCTTGAAGTTTCATCGGATTTCAATGTTACTTATCCTTTTAAGCTTGAAACATCCGCAGTTCTCCTCGACACGTCAGCAAATCTTGTAATGTGGAGCGGCAGCTGTTCAATAAACCCCGGAGATAATAACAATTCGTTTAAAGCTGAAAATTATGCGCAGGCAAACGGGCAGCTGGAGAAGCTGAAGTTATATTCAAAAACTGCAGTTGCAGCAAGTATATCACAAAATGTTATTCTTCGTTTTTACCCGAAAGCTATCAGGCCTGTTGAAAGAGAGATTAAAGAAAACAGCGGAGGCGCGCTTAAATTTGACAGAAATATCCCCGAAAAACCTAAAAAAGAAAATCAAAATAATGAAGAATTTTACGGAGAAATGATTTACGGAATTTAATTAACCGTTTTATTTATTGTATCTCTGCGTTTATCAACATTATCAAGCTGATTTTGCCTGTATTTATTACTGTTATTCATTTTATCCTGTAATGTTTCGCCATTTTTTTGACTATTGTTTTTATAATCAGGTATTTGGTTTTTCATTTGTTCATCAGGTTTATTAATCATTTGCTTCATTTCAACCTGTGAAGGTGTATTAGCTGCCACTTCATCAAGTTCTTTAATTCTGTCTTTAGCATCTATAAATGCTATAAACGAAACTATAAATATTGAAAGAAAGATTAATGATTTTTTCATATACAATTCTCCTTTCTAAACAATAAATATTCTAACTCTCTGCTTCATATATTAAATTAAACAGTCAATCAATCTTTACGGACTTGCACAAAAAACCTTACAATGCTAAAATATTCTTGTAATACAGAATAATTAAGAGGAAAGTTTTATGGCAAGATTAATAAGACCGAGCTGGGCAATAAGATGCGTGCAATCAGGATGCAAAACTCTGTTTGAAGTAGCAAAGCTCGAAGACGGTAAACAGCAGGAAGTTGTATGCCCTAACTGCGGTGAACATTATGTTTATCCGATTTATGAAGAAGAAGATAATAAAAATTCATAATTATGTTTAATAATACCGATAAGCGCTATAATCAATTCAGCGCTCATTTGAAAAATAAATTCGGCGTTAAGGTTTATAAAATAACACTTGATGCCGGTTTTTCATGCCCTAACCGCGACGGCACAATTTCGACAGGCGGCTGTATTTTCTGCGACGAAGGCGGAAGCTTCTCCCAAGCTCATTCAAATCTCCTGTCAGTGGAAGAACAGGTTATAAGCGGAGCGGAAAGCCTAAAAAAACGCTTTAAAGCCGAAAAATTTATGTCATATTTTCAGGCTTATTCAAATACCTACAAACCTGCTAAAGAATTGGAAAAAATATACAATTCCGCGCTCAATCACGAAGATATTGTTGGAATTTCCATAGGTACACGCCCTGATTGCATAGATGATGAAAAAATTAAACTTATATCAGGATTTAAAGATGACTATTACACATGGGTGGAATACGGGCTTCAATCCGTTCATAACAAAACATTAAAAAAAATTAACCGCGGTCATGATTTTGAATGCTTTTTAAAGGCTTATGAAAAAACAAAATCCGCAGGCATAAACGTATGTGTCCATGTTATTTTCGGTCTATGGGAAACGCATGACGAGATTATGGAAACTGCAAAAAAACTTGCAGAACTGGAAGTTGACGGGGTTAAAATCCACATGTTATGCGCCCTGAAAAATACAAAACTTGCGCAAATATACGAAAGCGGCGGAATTGAATTTATGAACGAAGACGAATACGTTCAAACAGTCTGCGACTTTCTCGAATATCTTCCCGAAACTATAACTATTCACCGTCTTGCAGGCAACGGTTTAAGCTCAGAATTAATTGCGCCGCAATGGCTCGGCAAAAAATTTGACTGCCTTAACAAAATCGACAGAGAATTTATTAAAAGGTCTTCACATCAGGGCAGTAAATTTATTTACAAATAAGAGTTTATATGCGATAATATGTTGCGTAGAAGTGCGAAAAAGAATGTAACAAAATTTTAACAAAAGTCGTTTATACCAGCAACAAAAATTCTTTACGCTCGTTAGGTATCTTGAAAAATTTTTTAACGGAGACACATATGTTATCAATACAGCCTAAACTTTCTAACAATTACGGTCCTGCGTTCGGTGCTCAAAAAAAACAGACACGCAAGTTAACACCGGAAGAACTTGAAGAAAAAAAATATAATGAAACAAGACAGGAATTACTTGAACAAAAAGAAGATTTAAAAGAAATTCTTGATAACGATGAAATAAAGCTGCCTAAACCCGCTCAAACAATGATTAAAGGCGGTGCTGTCGTTACTACGGGTTTGTTGGGCGGTATGGCTACAGGCTGGGGAGCCAAAAAATCAATCCAGGCTATGTCTAAAATTGCAAAATCAGCTCCTGTTCAGAGTTTCAAAAAACATATTAAAGCTACAAACAGTTTTATTATTGATTCTGCAAGAACCGTTAAAACTAAATTCAAAGCCTCGGAAGCATACACTATGCCTGCAAACGCTTTGAAAAAATTCTCGAAAACAAAAATCGGTTCTCCGATTTCGAAATTCTTTAAAGCAATAGGAAAAGGTATCAAAAATATCTTTACCACAATTAAAAAAGGCTTTAATCATATAATGGATAAAATTAAAGGCGTAAAAAAAGAAACCTACGAAAAAGCTACTGTTAATTTTGTAGGAGCATCAGGCGGTGTAGCTTCAGGTGTCACTACATTAAAAGAACAAGATGAAGCGGGAGATAAATAATAATGGCTGTTTCTTTAAACGAAAGAATAACATTTACGGCTCAGCCCGCTAATAAAACCGAAAATGACAAAAAAGATGCCGAAAAAAAAGTTGTAACAGGCGGTGGTGCTGTTGCGGCTACTACTGCTGCCGCACGCTCCAAAGCGATGAAATCAGGAGTTGATCTTTTCAGTACATCGGAAAAAGCCGCTAAAGGAATTAAAGGCGTAACCGAAACTACCAAAACAGTTACAAGCGTCGCAAAACAATCAAAAGGTTTATGGCCCAAAATAGTTGGAAATGCAAAATGGGCTAAAACCAAAATACTTAACTGGGGTGCCAAATTTAAAAATATGAAACTTATAAGACCGCTTGTTCAAAGTAAGGCATTTAAATTGTTTGCAGGCGGTCTGGGTTATCTGTTCGGATTTGTAACTCTTGTATCAGGATTATCCGATATCGGAAAAGTTACGACTGAAATGGTTGAAAGCAAAGTGGCTGACTAAAAGTTGTTAAATATATAAAATCGTGCTAAGCTAAGCTTATGCACGATTTTATTTTGCGAGAACTGAAAAATACAGATATGGAGACGGAATTAAACCGCATAGGCTTTGACAGATCTTATGTACATAAAGCCGTTGAAAAATTTGATTATAAAAATATTAAAATCTATTCCTTAACTCCTGCTCAGGCAAATATTATAAAACAAACAGCAATTTCTGTCGGGGCTGATTGTGCAACGCATAGAGAAGTCATTACAGGTAAAATTGAAAAATCTGACTGTATTTTAGGCGCCAGCAGCTCACAGATAAAAAAAATTGCAGAAAAATTACAATTTCAGCCGTTTAAGTTAAAAGAACTCGGGCAAAAGCTTCTTGCAGGATGTAAAACCGAACACAGGGTAAAACTGGCGGGAATACTTAATCTTACCGAAAATTCATTTTCTGACGGCGGTTTGTACAATGATTTTGAAAAAGCAAAAGAACGCCTTCTTCAAATGATAAATGAAGGTGCAGACATTATTGACATAGGTGCGGAATCCACAAAACCATACTCATCAGCCGTTCCTGTTAAAAAGCAGTTAGAAAAATTATTGCCCGTTATTGATTTTGCCGGAGGTAAAATAAAATTAAGCATTGATACCAGAAGTTCCGTTGTTGCCGAAGAATGTATTAAGGCAGGTGCAGACATAATAAATGATGTATCAGGATTTGATTACGACGAAAAAATGCCCGATGTTATTGCAAAATATAATGTGCCCGTAATTATTCAGCACTCAAAGGGAACGCCCGAAAACATGCAAAACTCACCGAAATATAATGACTTAATGGAAGAAATATTTTTAGAGCTCAAAAATAAAATAAATATTGCACGTTCAAAAGGTGTTGAAAACATTATTACAGACCCCGGAATAGGCTTCGGGAAAACACAAAAAGATAATTTTGAAATAATTAAACGGGTTGACGAATTACATTCACTCGGCTGTCCGATAATGCTCGGGATTTCCCGCAAAAGCCTTCTTGGCATGAATAACGAGGATAATTATGTAAAAGATATTTACACACTAGCCCTGAATGCCTTAGCAATAAATCATAAAGTTGATTACATAAGAGTTCATAATGTAGCACTTCACAAAAAACTTTTAAACTTACTTGAAAATTTTGAAAAATAGGTTATAATAAGTTTATAATCGGAGTCTGTTTTGATAAAAAAAGCCTTTACATTATCAGAAGTTTTATTAACTATTTCAATAATAGGCGTAGTTGCAGCGTTAACTATGCCAGGTCTTATTTCAAATTATAAAGTTAAAGTTTATGTTTCACAGCTTGAAAAATCTCTGAGCCAATTTGAACAGGCAATGCAAAATATTATGGTAAGACACGAATGTACAGATATTGTCTGTGCTGGAGCGTTT
The DNA here is from genome assembly GCA_944324305.1 of Candidatus Gastranaerophilales bacterium. GTDB lineage: Bacteria > Cyanobacteriota > Vampirovibrionia > Gastranaerophilales > Gastranaerophilaceae > Stercorousia. The sequence goes on along the minus strand of CALUVV010000006.1, from coordinate 96,818 downwards.
GACGGAAGTGTTACAGATGCCGCCTGGAACGATAAGTTTGAAAAAGAAATTACAAAATCCATAAAAATTATTAAAATAGCCAAAAACGGTACAGCTATGATGCCGGGATTGAATTCTGCCCCTCTTAAACCGAAAAATACGACTTTGGCAGAAGATGTAGACTGGCGATCCACGGAAGGATTTAAATTTATGACACCCGACGGCGCAATGTATCTTGTAGTGCCAAAAGGCTGTAACGACGTTGCAAATCCTAATCTCAGCACTATAAAAAATCTATGCGCCGAAGTTACGATGGATGTTAACAGCCTTCGTGCTCCAAATCAATACGGACGCGATTTATTTAAATTTATAGTTGCACAAAACGGTCATTTATACCCAATGTACGGTGCCGATTACGCAAAAGCTTTATACGGAAGTGCATCAGGAAGTAATTACTGGAGAACAAATGCTTCTCTTTGTGCAGGAGAAGGCATTCTTAAAGATGCTCCGGAAAATGTCAGCGGTGACGGTTGTGCCGCCAGAATTATGGAAGACGGCTGGAGAATGACTTATTAATCTCTTTACTATAAATCTTTGTTTATGGTAAAATAATCCCATAAATAAGGAGATTAGAAGAAAAATGGAAAGTTTAAGAGATAAATATGAAGTTGTTATCGGCTTGGAAGTTCACGCTCAATTAAAAACCAAATCAAAAATTTTCGCGCCCGACGGCTGTGAATTCGGGAAAGAGCCGAACTCTGAAACAAGCCCTATTACTCTTGGTATGCCGGGAGTTTTACCTGTTTTGAATAAAGAAGCAGTCAATATGGGGATTTTGACAGGTCTTGCGCTAAACTGCGAAATTCCAGAAAGATGTAAATTTGACAGAAAACAGTATTTTTATCCTGACCTTCCAAAGGGTTATCAAATATCACAGTTCGATGAACCTATTTGCATAAACGGTTATTTAGACGTTAAAGGCAAAAGAATAGGGATTACACGCGCACACCTTGAAGAAGATGCTGGAAAACTTGTTCACGCCGGTGCTGACGGGCTTGCAGGTTCAAGTTATTCTCTTGTAGACCTTAACAGAGCAGGTACTCCGCTTCTTGAAATAGTATCCGAACCTGACATGAGGTCTTCCGAAGAAGCAAGAAATTATATGGAAGAATTAAGAAATATCGTACGTTACATAGGAGTTTGCGACGGAAACCTTGAAGAAGGTTCAATGAGATGTGATGCTAATATTTCAATTATGCCTAAAGGTTCAAAAGAATTCGGAACACGTGCAGAAATTAAAAACGTAAACAGTTTCTCTGCTTTACAAAGAGCAATCGAATACGAAATTGACAGACAAATCGAAATTGTAGAAGAAGGCGGAAAAGTTGTCCAGGAGACAAGACTCTGGGATGACAACTCCAGGGAAACACGTTCTATGAGAGGTAAAGAGGATGCTCATGATTACAGATATTTCCCCGAACCTGATTTAATGCCTTTGAAAATTTCAAGAGAATGGGTTCAACAAATTAAAGATACAATGCCGGAACTTCCGCAAGCTAAACGTGAACGCTATATGAGCTTAGGTTTAAGCGAATATGATGCCTGTGTTATCGTTGAACAAATGGGGCTTGCATTATTCTTTGATGAAGTATTAAAATTAGGCGCATCGCCGAAAATTGCAGTAAACTTCATTATGGGTGAAATTGCAGCTTATTTGAAGGAAGAAAAATTAGAAATTAATGAAACTAAATTAACTCCTGAAAATCTTGCGGAACTAATTGCTCTTATCGAAAAAAATACTATTTCAAATAATATCGGTAAACAGATTATCATCGATATGATGAAAGACGGTACAAAAGCTTCTGAAATCGTCGAGAAAAAGGGCTTAAGCCAAATTTCTGATACAGGTGCAATTAAAGAAATCGCACAAAAAGTAGTTGATGCAAACCCGGATCAGGTTACTGCATACAAAAACGGTAAAGTTCAACTGTTAGGTTTCTTTGTCGGACAAGTTATGAAAGAAACTAAAGGCAGAGCTAACCCGAAAGCAGTTAATGAAATTCTAAAAGAATTATTGGATTAATTGTGAGGTCTGATGTTTTTTAAAGATAAACAAAAAACCAGCATGGAAACCGAAATTTTTGAACAGGCAGAAGTCCTTGACAAACTGTTAAGCACTCATGTCAATGATAATGATTACATATTATTTGACATACCTGCAGATATTCAAAAAATTGTACTTGTGGCAAGCGGCTCATCTTACCATTGTGCAAGATTTGCCGCTGACCTTTTCGGCAATATTGCAGGTATGGAAGCTAGAGCAATTTACTCAAGCGAATTTCTTCTGAAATCTGCAGTACCTCATGATAATGACATTTTATATGTCTTTATTACCCAATCCGGAGAAACATCAGATACCAACTCCGCACTTAAAAAAGCAAAAGAGTTCGGAATGAAAACGCTGTGCATTACAAACAAAAAAGGGTCAACAATCTGGGAAGCCTCTGACTTTAAAATTGACTGCCGCGCAGGAGAAGAAAAAAGTATTGCCGCAACCAAATCACTCACAACTCAAATGCTATGCTGTACATTACTTGTATTGAAATATGCAGCACATAAAGGTATTGATATTTCGGCATACTTAAAAGAACTGAAAAATTTAGCTTCATATATCGAAAAAACATACAAACTGCAGCCGGAAATTAAAGAAATGGCAAAATTTCTCGCCAAATACAAAAATATAGTTGTAACTGCTGACGGCATATCCTATGCAATAGCTAAAGAAGCTTCTTTAAAAATTAAAGAAACATCTTACATAAATGTTTATTCAAATATTCTCGGAGAGTTTATGCACGGGCACGTTGCAATTTTAAATAACAAACCGGCAATGATACATATTTCGATAAATGAATTAAGCTATACAGCAATTAGAAATTTAAACAAAATTGAGGAAGAATATAAACCGCCTTTATGTATTTTGGGCTGTAGTAATAATAAAATAGATACAAAATATAATATTGATATTAATTGCGAAAGCGAGATTGTAAAGTCCTTTTGTATTGTTGTCGCAGCACAGCTGCTGGCACTTGAAACCGCAATCGTTTTAGGCAGAAATGTTGACAAACCGCATGGTTTGGATAAAGTTGTAAAATAGAAAATTAAGGAGGTAAAAATGATTGATATCAAAGCATTTAGAATTGCCCCCCCCCCGGCAAGCGCAGCCGCTTAACCCGCCATATCAAGGCTTTTAAGAAAACTAGCAGGTGTTTGTATGGTTTTACCCTTGCAGAAGTTCTTATAACTCTCGGGATTATAGGAATAGTTGCTGCTCTGACAATGCCTGCTTTAGTAGGTAAATACAAAGATAAAGTATTACTTAATCAATCAAAAAGAACTTTCTCTTTAATCTCAAACGCCTTTAATATGTTAAAGGCTGAATCCGGATATAGTGACTATTCAGGAATTTTTGAAAATTCAAGCGAACAAATATTAAATGATTTGACAAGGTATATACAAGTGACACAAAATTGTGGGACTAAAACAGGATGTTGGGCAAAAGAAACCAAACCACAAAAAAATTCAGAGGAAAGTTACACCTTTTACAGTTCACATGCTATGGCAAAAGCTATACTTGTAGACGGTTCAACTATTGCTATAAATTCTTATAACACACGAAATGTCGGTGGGAATTGTCTGTCTAAATTTGATTCAGGAACAACTGATGCAGATGGGAATCCAATTTATAATTATAGTAATCAATGCGGACTAATATTTTTCGACACCAATGGAGAAAAAGGCCCGAACCAATATGGTGCGGACACTTTTTCTTTTATTGTAAAACCTGAAAAATTTATTCAATTTCAAGGCGACTTCTATGATGCTATAATAGGCAATACTTTAAATTATGAAATGATTCAAAAATAAATTATTAAAATTGTTTTAAAAATCTTTCGTCGTTATTGAAGAAAAGCCTTATATCGTCCACTGCGTATTTAAGCATTGCCAGACGCTCAACACCCATTCCAAAAGCAAATCCCGAATAAACATCAGGATCAATCCCGACATCTCGTAATACATTCGGGTCAACCATTCCGCATCCGAGAATTTCAAGCCAGCCGGTACCTGAACAAGTTCTGCATCCTTTCCCTTCACACATTATACATTGAACATCAACTTCCGCAGAAGGTTCGGTAAACGGAAAGAAACTGCTTCTGAAACGTGTCGGACGGCTCGTTCCGAAATAAACTCTGATAAATTCATTTAAAACACCTTTCAAATCTCCGAAAGTTATATCTTTATCAACATACAGACCTTCAATTTGATGGAAGAAATTATTTTTGCGGGCATTAATATTTTCATTCCTGTAAACTCTGCCCGGAGAAACAACTCTTATCGGAGGATTTTTGCCTTCCATTGCGTGAATTTGTGCACCTGATGTCTGGCTGCGCAATACAACATTTTTGGCAATTTCTGTATAGAAAGTATCCTGAACGTCACGAGCTGGATGGTCTTTTGGAACATTTAAAGCATCAAAATTATAATATTCAGTTTCAACTTCAGGAGAATTTTCTTGAGGAACAACTGAAAATCCCAAATTTTGAAATATCTGTACAATTTCATTTGTAGTAGATGTCAAAAGATGAGTTCTGCCGCGAGGAACATATTTCCCGGGTAATGTCACATCAATTCTTTCGTTTTTCAATTTTTCATTCAATTCTTTTTTGTAGAATTCCTGATGTTTTTCTTTTAATGCGTTTTCAAGTTTTTGAGTAATTTCATTTGCAAGAGAGCCTACAACCCTTTTATCTTCATCAGACAAATTTTTAAGATTTTTCTTAATTTCGTTAAATTCTCCCTTACGGCTCAAATATTTTCCTCTGATTTCTTCAATATCAGCAATTGATGAGGCTTTTGATAAGTCCTCAGCAGCATTTGAATATATTTTTTCCAGTTGTTCTTTCATTTCTTTTACCTATATTTTATATTATTTCATTATATTTTTTTTCATAAGCAATAGTTGTTGCAGGACCATGTCCCGGAAAAACTGTTATATTTTCATCCAGTTTAAATAATTTATTTTTTATACTGTCTGATAACTTTTCAAAACTCCCGCCGAACAAATCAGTTCTTCCCACACTCTGCCTGAACAAAGTATCTCCCGAAAACAGTTTATCTTCAATTAAGTAACAAACCCCGCCTTCAGTATGTCCCGGAGTATGAATAACCTGTATCTCCATATCACCGACATGAATAATATCACCGTCTTTTATATATTTCTCATAAACAGGCGGGGTGCTGTCCGGAAATCCGAACAATCTTGTAAATTCATTTATATTATCGGAAATTACAAGATCATCCTTACAAATTACAGCCTCAGCACCGAGAGCTTGTTTTAAAGAATTCAAACCCATAATATGATCGAAATGTCCATGAGTTAAAAGAATGTATTCTACATCCGCACCAAGCTCTTTAATTGTACTTGTAATTTCGGGGATTAAAGCAGAAGCATCTATAAGGACAGCTTTTTTTGTCCTTTCATCCATGACAAGATACATATTATTTTCTAATTGTCCTGCTATAAATTGCTTTATTATCATTATGCTCTCACCAATTTGAAAATCTCGCTGCATATTTTGAAAACTTCTTCTGCCTTTTCAAGCGGAATCATGTTTGGTCCATCGGATTTAGCATTATCAGGATCCGGATGAACTTCAAAGAATAAAGCATTAGCACCTGCTGCCATTGCAGCTTTTGCAAGAACAGGAACAAATCTTCTGTCACCGCCTGATGAAGTTCCGTTTGCCCCGGGAAGCTGAACACTGTGTGTAGCATCAAATACAACAGGATAACCGAAAGATTGCATAATCGGTACAGCTCTGAAATCCACAATCAAATTACCATACCCGAACGAACATCCTCTATCCGTGAGCAAAATTTTATTATTTCCGCATTCTTCAACCTTTTTAACAAGATTATCCATTTGTTGAGGTGCTAAAAATTGGCCTTTTTTAATATTAACTATTTTTCCAGTTTCAGCTGCCGCAACAAGCAAGTCAGTCTGGCGGCATAAAAATGCAGGAATTTGCAAAACATCTGCAACTTTACTTACAGGTTCGGCCTGATCGGGTGTGTGAATATCCGTTAAAATAGGAACATCAAACTTTTCCTTAACAGAAGCAAGCATTTCAAGCCCTTTTTCGAGCCCCGGCCCCCTATACGAATATATAGATGACCTGTTGGCTTTATCAAATGATGATTTAAAAATAAAATTAATATCTAATTTTTTAGCAATTTCTTTCAATTTAGAAGCGGTAGTGTCAAGAATTTCCTGACTTTCAGCCGCACAGGGTCCGGCGATTATCGTAAGTTTATTTCCGCCGATTTCAAAGTCTCTCAGTTTAACAGTTTTCATATCCATAATTAAATTATATTTAAAATATACAGAAATATCAAGTAACAAAAAAGGTCTCCTGAATTTTGGAGACCTTTCTTTATTTTTCAGCTTATTTAATTAAGAAATAAGTTCTTTTACTTCAGCTGCAAAGTTTTTAGGATCAAGTTTAATACCGGGTCCCATAGTTGTTGAAAGGTATACTGATTTAACAAATGTACCTTTTGCAGAAGCAGGTTTTGCTCTTAATACAGCATCTGCAAGAGTTGCGTAGTTTTTAAGCAAATCTTCTTCGCTGAATTCAATTTTGCCGACAGGGCAGTGAATCATACCTTGTTTGTCAGCTCTGTATTCAACTTTACCGGCTTTAGCATCTTTAACAGCTTTAGCTACATCCATTGTAACTGTTCCTGTTTTAGGGTTAGGCATTAAACCTTTAGGACCTAAAACACGTCCCAATTTACCTAACATACCCATACAGTCGGGAGTTGCAATCAATGTATCAAAGTCGAACCAGCCTTCTGAAATTTTATCGATAATTTCTTCAGCACCTGCATAATCAGCACCGGCATCTTTTGCTTCGGTAGCTTTAGGTCCTTTAGCGATAACGCAAACTTTAACAGTTTTACCCAAACCTGCCGGCAATACAACTGTAGATCTGATTTGCTGGTCAGCCTGACGAACATCAATACCTAATCTCATGTGGCATTCAACCGTTTCGTTAAATTTAGAAACTTCTTTAGAAATTTCTTTTAATTTTTTGATTGTATCAACTGCAGTAGCCGGTTGAACGAAGCCTTCCAGCATTTCCTGCATTTTCTTTTGTTTTTTAGTTAATTTTGACATTTTTTATAATTCCTTTCGTGGTAATAACGGACTAACGTCCTTCCATCTAACCTTCTTTAACCGTAACACCCATAGCTCTGCAAGAACCTTTAATCATATTCACTGCAGCTTCCAAAGATGTTGCGTTTAAGTCATTCATTTTAATTTTAGCGATTTCTTCAAGCTGAGCCTGAGTAATTTCGCCGACTTTATCTTTATTAGGAACAGCTGAACCTTTTGAAAGGTTTAAAGCTTTCTTAATAAGAACCGGTGCCGGAGGTGATTTTACGATGAAAGAAAAACTTCTGTCTTCGTAAACATCAATTACAACCGGAATAATGTATCCTGCTTGAGATTCTGTTTTAGCATTGAACTGCTTACAGAAATCCATGATGTTAACACCGTGCTGACCTAATGCAGGACCAACCGGCGGTGACGGATTTGCTTTACCTGCTTCAATTTGAAGCTTGATTTTTCCTACTACTTTTTTAGCCATTTTTTTCTCCTTTTGTGGTGCTAACGGTTTTTGTCCACTCGACAAAAATCCTTCCACATCTTTTGTACTAATTATTATAATTTGTTAATTTGTTTGTATTCCAGTTCAACCGGAGTTTCACGTCCGAAGATAGAAACATTTGCACGAAGTTTAGATTTATCAGGATAAACCTCAATGATATCCGCAATAAAGTCTGCGAAAGGTCCTGAAGTAATTCTGACTTTGTCTCCTGCTTTAACATCAAGTTCAATTTTCTGAGAAGTTGAAGATGAGCGGTTAATAATCTTTTTGATTTCGCTGTCGCGGGCGGGGATAGGTTTCTTAGCAGAGCCTACGAATTTAGTAACGCCTGAAGTGTGTCTTACAACATACCAGCTGTCTTCATCCATAATCATTTCAACCAGAACATAACCGGGGAAGATTTTTTCTTCACGTTCTTGTTTTTTACCGCCCTTCATCTGGGTAACAGTTTTTTGAGGAACTTCAATTCTAAAGATTTTATCACCCATGTTCATATATTCGATACGTTTTTCAAGGTTAACTTTTACTTTGTTTTCGTAACCCGAATATGTATGGACAATGTACCAGCGTTTTTGGTTTTTCTTAGCTTCTTTAGCTTCGTTTTCAGCCTGCTCTTCCAAAGCTTCCTGGGCTTTGTCTTCGTCTAACTGTTCTTTCATAGATTTTTCTTTTTCAGTCATAAGCCACCTTTATTATTCTGTTACCGGACTATTTTATCAGTCCGAGTAAACCTTTAAAAATTATATCCATTAAATAAACTGCAACGGTAAAAACAAAAACTATAGCTACAACAAAAACAGTTTCTGCTACTACCTGACGTTTTTCCGGCCAGCTGATTTTACCCCATTCGGTTCTTACGCCTCTGAAGTATGTTTTCACTGAATTTGTTGATTTTTCTAACCATGCCGGTGTTTGATTTTCTGCACCTATCATATTTTTGTTTCCTTACGTTTTATAAAAATCGCGCCCTGAAGGACTCGAACCCTCGACATCCGGTTTTGGAGACCGACGTTCTACCAACTGAACTAAGGACGCAAGAGGGGAAAATCCCCTTTTTAGCCTTAGCCAGCACACTATTTAGTTTCTTTGTGGTTAGTGTGTTTTTTGCAAGTCGGGCAGTATTTGCTCAACTCTAATCTTTCCTTAATATTTTTCTTGTTTTTAGTAGTTGTGTAGTTTCTTTCTTTGCAGTCTTCGCAAGCCAGAACTACCATTTTGTCATTTTTTCCTTTGATACCCATTTTTATTTTCCTTTATACTTATTTATTTTAAATTCTTCCTCTTTAAAAAAGAATGTGATATAACTCACATTCTAATTAAATCGGCTTATGTTTACATAATAAACCAAACAAAATAAATTGCAAACAATATGTTAAAAAACAATAAGCTGAGATAAGAAAATCAGCCGATTGGCTAACCGGCTGATTTTAGATAATTTGTTTAAGACTATTTAATTATAAAATCTGAACTTGCCTGAGCTCTTTCCGTAGAGTAAGAAGTCGGTATATCATAGCTTCCGAAAGAATCAGTGCGAAGTTTTTCCATATAGACCTGACCGTTTTTAACGATTTGCTGCTGCTGGGTCAAGTTCTTTTCAAGATTTGTCAAAACTTGTTCTGCATAAAGTTCTGCACCTTCTTTAGTTTTCATTGCTTCTTCAACGGCTTGAGCGCGGATATTTTCAGCTTCTTCCATAGCTTTACGCTTAATTTCCTCGCATTCCTGCTGAACTTGAGTTCTTATTCTTATTCCTTCTCTTTCAAGCGCTTTAATAAAATCAGCTTCTGATAATTTTCTGTCAGCTTCGGCCTGTGCATCCTGAACTATTTTCTCAGCTTTTTGCTGTGCTTCTATTTGAAGTTCTTCTCTGCGTCTTAAAAATGCTCTTGCTTCCTGAACTTCAACAGGTAAAGAAGCATAAATTCTATCAATTAATGTTTCAATTTCTTTTGTTTTTACAACCGTAAATTTACGCGGGATAATAGGAAAGCCTTCCTCCAGAGAAATTTCTAACATTTTTAATAAATCATATACACCATTTTGTTGCATTGTTGTCACACATATACCTTTCTTACTCTAATTACATTCTACATAAGCGTATATTAATTGTCAAATAGTTTGTTACGGAAAGAGCCATATATTTTAACATTTATAAGAATTCTGCAAATATTCGTTAACGGGTTCCGGAACAAACTTTGAAATATCTCCTTTATTGAGGAAAATTTCTTTAATTGTACTTGATGAAATGAAGTTATATTTAGGTTTAGTAGTAAGAAATACTGTTTTTACTTCACAAGCAAGTGCACTGTTAGCTTGAGAAAGCTGCATTTCATATTCAAAATCGGATACGGCGCGCAGACCTCTTATAAGAACGGTGGCTCCTTTTTCTCTGGCATAATTTATGGTTAAGCCTTCAAAGAAATCAACTTCAACATTGTGTAAATCTTTTACGCTTTCTTTTATAAGCTTAACTCGTACATCAACAGGAAGAAAGCCGTGTTTTTCAGGATTTCTTGCAACTGCAATAATAACTTTATCAAATATTTCGGCTGCCGTATGTAATATATCTAAATGTCCTTTTGTAATCGGGTCAAAGCTTCCCGGGTAAATTGCTATTTTCATAAATTAATCCTTTTAAAAGATTATAAATCAAATTATTATTAACTTTTGTAACAAAAAGAGAAAATTTTGAAATTCTATATATAAAAAATACTTTATTAATATATAAGAAGTAAATAATGCTAAGGCGGATTTAATAAATTTCACACTACCTACTACACTTTCTACCTACTAACCTTTTACACGAGGAATCATACAAGATTTCGAAGGCTTCTAAAAATATTTAGAAGCCCTTATTTTTTATGCAAATATATTCAAATAATCAAACAATGCCTGTTCTTGAGGATTTAAACCATCAATTAGCCTTTTGGTATTTAATTCGGTAAAAGTTTCATGAGTAAGCGAAATTCGTGAATATTCCGACAATCCTGCTTTCACTTTAAGAAATCTTTCAGGAATTTCTTTTATATTAAAAGATAAAAGCTGCGGATGCGTGTTATGCATAATCTCATGCAAAACAGCATGAAAATCTTTGTTTGTTGACAGAAATCCCTTTTGATACTTACTTTCAAGGATATTTAATAAAATCGTTCCATTTATAAGATATTCGCCATTTGTATGCATAAAAACGGATGCAATAACATTTTCAGGAGTTTCAACATTATTTTTTGATGCAATTTCATAAGCTTTTAAAACTTTTTTTGCCAGTTCTTCATTATCTTTTAATGAAACAAATTTACAACCGTACTGTTCCTTTAAAATATTTTCAATTGCAATAACTTTTGGATTTTTTGAAGGTACATGCATAGCTTTTTCACGAGCCAGTATAAAGTTAGCTTTGTTAAATTTTTTCTGATATCGTATTTGTTCCGTTTCCAGAGTAAGCGGTTTCGATTTCGGCGGATAAAGTCTTGTATAAATATATTCAGGCATAATGCCGCACTCCTCTTTGAGGATAATTTTTGCAAGCTGCTCAGGGGTTTTAACTTTTTCAATTTTTGCAATAAAATCTTTATTAAAAACTTTTGACAATTCATTTATAAGTTTTTGTTTTTTTAAAACAAAATCCATTGAATAAAAATTTGTTAACAGTTTTTCCTTGACATCCAACATCATATCAAACATTGTTTGATGCAGCTTCGGATGTCTAGTTTTCTGTTTACAGGCCTTTTTAATAAAAGGTTTTGAATTTTCAACTATTTCGGTTTTGAGTACAGCTTTCTTCAATAAATTTTTTACTTTAGGCACAAATTTTGAAAAATTTTCAATCTGCATAAATTTTTTACCTTATTTTCAAAGGAATTAAAAACTAAACAAAAAATATATTGCTAACATAAAAAAATAAAAAAAGACACTTCTTTGAAGTGTCTTTTTTTATAATGTCTTTTTTGCAAAAAACTATTTAAGTCTTACACTAACTGAAGCACCTTTTTTAGAGATTTCAACTTTGTCTTCTCTTGCTAACCAGCCAAGACCCAAATCTGCAAAATTACCTTTAAGGTCTAATTCTTTTTTCATTTTAGAGAAAGTAGATTCTCCGTTACTGTTCAAGTAATTGTAAATTTGACCTGCTGATTGTCCGATTTGTTCTTGTAATTCTTGCATAACTAACCTCCATGCATTTTTATTTTGTTACCTTCTCTCCGTTTATGGTTATATAATAGACTAACGGCTAAAAAAATGCAATAGTTCAGAAGGATGAGGACAAAATAATTTTTTTATTGTTCATGATACAATTATTATTAAAGGAGTATGAATGTTATTTTGCGCTGATTTATCTACAAATAAAACCAATTTTCTGATAAATGCATACGTCAGATTGCTGAATTCGGGCGTAAAATCTTCTGAAATTTTAGTGCTTGTGCAAAACTCAAGCCTTAAACAAAACTTCATAAATAAAACTCTGGAAAAACTTGAAGTAAACTGTATTGAGAAATTACAGGTTCATTCGTTTTTCTCGCTCGTTTACAATACAATTAATGACAACTGGGCATTGATTGAAAATATTAATCCTTTTAACAATCCTGCAATTCTTCCAAACCTTGCGGGGCTGGAAGTTTCACAATTCATTTTAAAAGATATTTTAAAAGAAGTTCCGTTTAAAGGTTATAATTCAAAAAAATCTCTCTTGCATCAAATTTTCAGAAGATATTCTCTAATTGTTCAAAATAATTTAACAGATGAAGAAGTTGAATGGCGTTCAAGAATTTTAGGAGAAAGCTTTGCGGAAGATGCGAAAAATGTCTTAAAAAAACTTCTTTCAAAAACTCTTGCTCTAAGAGATTTTGATTACTTAAGACAGGTGCTTGTTTTTAACTATGTCTATAAAAATTCTGATTATTTCAAAAATATTAAATATTTAATTCTTGATGACGGTGACGAAATTACTCCCGTCTGCTTTGATTTTATTTCATATCTTGCACCCCAATTAACCGATGTTTTTATTGCGTTTGACGAAAAAGGAGCAAGCCGTACGGGATATTTAAGCGCAGACAGAACAGCTGTTTGGAAATTTGAAGAACTGTTTAATCAAAAAGCGGAAAAACTTACATCCGAAAATCTTCTTGCAAAAGATGCCGAAACTTTATTTTCAAATATTACGGAAAACAAAACAGATACTCTTGAAAATTTTTCATTGCAGTCTCCTTCAAAAAGAGCTTCAATGATAGATGAAGCAATAAAACAAATTAAAGAACTTTTAGCGAAAAACGTTCTCCCGAGCGAAATTTCGATAATCACCCCTGTTATAGATGATATGCTCAAATTCTCGCTGAAAGAAAATATTCACACAAATCTTATGTTTCTTTCGGGCAGTGAAAAACTTATACAAAACAGGCTTGTAAAAGCAGTTCTCACAATTCTTAAGCTCAACAGCGGAATGAAGTTAAATGAATTTGATATTCGTGTAGTTTTGTCAGAATTTTTAGGAATTCCCGTTAAATACTGCAGAGATATTCTCGAAAATTTCGAAAAAAACGGAGAACTTCCACAACACGAATTTAAGCTTGAAGAATATACGGAAAAATATAAAAAATTTCTTGATGTAATAAAAAAACTTTCAGAGAGCAGCGCAAAACTTTCCGAAAAAGTTTACGACATATATTATGAACTCGCGGAATTTTATTATGTTAATCCCGTTGAATTAAACAAATTTAACTTTTTTGTAAAACAAATTCAGGACTTTGAAAATATATTCGGAAAAGATTTTGATAATCGTTTAGACGAAATCATTAACCAGATTGAAAATTCAATTATTGCGGAAAATCCGTATTCAACTCTTGAAATTACCGAAAATGACCTTGTAATTTCAACACCCCAAAAAATTATTGATAATCAGATTAAGACCAAATACCAGCTCTGGCTTGATATTTCAAGCGATGAATGGATTAAAAGCGATACAGGACCTCTATATAATGCCTGGGTTTTCCAGCGGGGATGGGCTAAAGATGAATTTACGATTGAGGACAATATTGAGCTTTCAAAAGAAAAAACAGCAAGGATTTTGAGGAAATTAACTCTTTGTGCATCAGAACATGTTTATACATATTCAAGCCTTTTTGACGGAAACGGAATTGAAAATTTCGGCGGGATTGAAGAATATATTAAAATTAAAGAACAAATTCAAACAGAGCAGGTAAAGAAAGCTTTTGCGATTATACCGCGCGATGACCAGAAACCCGTTCTTGAATATGAAACAGGTAAAATGGCAATTTCAGCCGTTCCCGGAGCAGGAAAAACAACAATTCTTCTTGCATTAATCCTGAAACTTCTTGATAAAGGAGTAAATCCCGAAAATATATTTGTTATGACTTACATGGAAAGTGCCGCACGAAATTTCCGCGACAGGATTAAAAATATAAGGCAAAATTCTTCTCAGCTCCCTAACATAAGCACAATTCACGGGCTTGCTCTCAGGATATTAAAAGAAAACGGAAACTTTGAAAGGCTCGGGCTTTCGTCTGATTTTGAAATCTGTGACGACACACAGCGTTCAAGAATTATCAGAGAAATTGCAAATAAATTAAAGCTCAAAAAAACAGAAACGGACGAATTTGACAGAGGTATTTCTGTTTTTAAAATCGGTGCTGGACAATTTCAAAGTGGAATGGATAAAAAGCTCGAAAAATTCCAAATGTTTTTTGAAGAATATCAGCGAATTTTAAAAGAAGCAAACCTTATTGATTACGATGACATGCTTATTTCTTCGGTTAAGCTGCTTGAAGATAACGCCGATATCCGAGCATATTATCAGAATATCTGTCATTACATAATCGAAGATGAAGCACAGGACAGTTCTTCTATTCAACAAAGACTTATTAATCTTTTGAGTGCAAAACATAAAAATTTAATCAGATGCGGCGACATAAATCAGGCTATTACAACAACTTTTTCAAATGCAGATGTTGAAGGGTTCAGAAAATTCATATCTGAAAGCAATAATGTAAGTATGAATTGCTCACAAAGATGCACCAAGGATGTATGGACACTTGCAAATAATCTTGTAAAATGGGCCGATACACAGCAGGAAACTAAAAATGCATTTTTTGAAATTTTCATGCAGCCTGTTGAGGGAAGAAATCCTGTATCTGAAAATGCATTACACTCTGTTATTTTTGAAAAGCCTTTAGAGGAAAGAAACTATATTCTTAAAGAAATTAAAGCAGCTTTAAAGAAAGACCCCAAATGTACAATAGGAATTCTTTTAAGAAGCAATTATCAGGTTGCACAATGGATTAATTTCATAAACAACAGCGGCTTAAAAAGTATTACAAGAAGTGAAAGCCTTGAGCAAAAATCCATTTTCAGAACAATTTTTGCCATAATGCAAATGATTTTGCACCCGTTTGATAACAACGTAATTGCCGACAATTATGAAATTCTCGCAGAAATGGGATTTTACAAACAAAGATTAGGACTGGAAATAAGAAAATACGAAAATCCTTTTATACAAATTGACTGCGATTATATAGATAATGTTTATCTGGCACAGTTTTACTGGGATTTGACTTACTGGCTTTCATTCCCGAACCTTGCACCTGAGGAGCTGGCCATAAAAATCGGACTTCATTATTTCAATTCGGAAATCGAAAAATCAAATGTATATTTGATTTCCACATTAATAAAACGTTTAAGCATGAATTATAAAGACTTCCCGACACTTATCGAACGCTTGGGAGAGCTGGCCAAAAAACCGTCATTAAGCGGGTTTAAATTTTTCTCGGAAGAAGATGAAAGCGATAAAGAATTTCTCGCTGGTAAAGTTCAGATTATGACACTGCACAAATCAAAAGGGGATGAATTTGACTATGTATTTATTCCCGAAATGGCAGAAAAAAATCTTACACTCGATTTCGAACAAATTAAACTCAAAAATTCTGACTTTACCGAAAACCTCAAACGGCTTAATCCGGATTACAAGCCCAAAACCGAATTTGATATGAAACAGGAACTGGTTTCGGAAAATTTAAGACTTCTTTATGTTGCAATTACACGAGCAAAAAAACACTTGTATTTTTCAACGAGCAGAAAAGTTAAATCTTTTGAAAAAATTGTTGAACAGGAACCAAGTCTGATATTTACGGATATTCTTGATTGTACGGAGGTATATGATGAATAGCTTTTCTCCTAACATGCTGAAAACTTTTGAAGCATGCCCGAAAAAATATTATTTTAAATATGTTCAAAAAATTTCAGTTCCGCAAAAGAGCAGTCTTTTTGAAAAAGGGAAAAAAGTTCACGCACTTGCAAATTACTATCTTCGCGGTGATGATATCTCAAAAATTGCAAAGGCATTAAGTTCAGATGAAAAGTCGACATGGGATACACTTAGACAAAATGAATTCTTTCAAAAAAGTTATATGAATTCAGAATACAATCTGTCCTGCAAAATCGGAAGTTATTGGATTGGCGGACGGCTTGATGCTTTGATGAAAGACGAAAATAATTATTATATTCTTGATTACAAAACAGGTTCAATTCCTAAAAATCCGGAATATGATTATCAAACAATAGTCTATCTTTTGTGTACCGCAAAAATGTATGGAAGCAATTTGAAGTTTGTATATATAGATTTGAAAAATAATCAAA
Organism: Candidatus Gastranaerophilales bacterium; assembly: GCA_944324305.1. GTDB lineage: Bacteria > Cyanobacteriota > Vampirovibrionia > Gastranaerophilales > Gastranaerophilaceae > Stercorousia. The sequence goes on along the minus strand of CALUVV010000006.1, from coordinate 80,460 downwards.
ATTGTATAATTGACTTTAATTTAGAAAAAGCACAAGAATATGAGAAAAAACTCATTAGCATTTGCGAAAAAATAACAAATGCCCAACTCCCTGAAGAAATTGAGCATTATAAAACCTGTGATTTCTGCGAATACAAGAAAATTTGTCTCTAATTTCCCATACTTTTTACCATTTCTTTAGTAGGTTTACCGCCCTGTTCGTATATACTTACAGGATGAGGAGCTAAATATACAGGTTTCGAAGAAAGTCCCTGCAGTCTGAAATTAAAAAGATCATATCCCCATTTATTAGGACCTTTTTTACCGTTAATATCAATGGCAAATATATTCATATTATTTAAATCAATTAAAACACTTCCGTCTGAAAAAACATAACCCGGTTTAGCATATAAATTTGCTTTTTGAAGATACACATAACCTTTTTTATTGATATCAACATCAGTCAAACTGTCGTCAGACTCTCTCAAAATATCCTCATAACCTTTATATGCAGGAATACACCCGTCATCATATACTTTTTTACAAGTCTTTATTATATTTACGTTTTTTAAAAAGGCATTTTTAAAAACAGAGCATTCGTTTAAAGGGCCGTTTATATCAGCCGGCACAGCATCTCCGTCATTTGTTTCGTATCTTTTACATGTCCCGTCCGAGTTATATTCCGCGCAGTGATGAGGAACAGACGCTCCAGTTTCATAATAATAACAATCCGGAACATAACCCAAATCTGCTTGAGTTTTTACAATTGCCTGAGATATCATTGAATATGTTTTTTTAAATTGATTTTTTAAAACATTTTTCTGATAATCAGCTATTAATGTTGGCATTGTCATTGCGGCAACTATACCGATAATACCTAAAGTTATCAAAACTTCTGCAAGCGTAAAAGCTTTTACTTTATTCTTAAAAATTATTTCGCTATTGTGATGTAACATATCACTATTATAGCATATTTTTATTCTTTTACAACCCTTGCAAAATGTGCTGCAGGAGCTTAAATATCTGCCCCCCCCCCGATTGATACAGGCATCTTTGCGAATTCAAATCTTGTCATAATTACTCCTTTCATTAACATATAATATATTTATTATAAACTTTTTTAATGTTTTTTCAATATATTTAATAATTCATTTCCCAGTTGTCATTAAGAATTTTACCGAAACAGCCGTGTAATAAACTAACATCTGATGAATTACAAGCAGAATTAAATGTATTGTTTCGTTCATCTTCTGTCATAGGAGCAGTTGACGAAGCATTCAGAAGCGAATCATCCAATAATCCATTTTTGTATATAAACATGATAAATATATCTCTGCCAAATATATTAGGTCCCTTTTGACCATTAATATCAACATATACCCTGAATAATGTATCTCCTGTCATAACCTCGCCAATACCAAGGGAAGCACCGCTTGCAACAGTATAATGAGTTTTGGGCATCCAAACAGCGGTTATCTCTCCTGACAATTTTCTGTATTCTGAAGCAAAACAAGGTGTTTTATCAGAACCGCAATCATTTACGACTTTAAAATATTTTTCAACAAAATTTTCTAAAGCGGCTTGATTAGTCAAACCGGCTTCTTTGACATTAACAGCGTTGTTATCATTCTGATATTGGACAAGAGCTTGAGAAAGCTCATTATAAACTTTATGCAGCTGTGTAACATAAGTTTTTCTCTGATGATTTTGCATCAAAGAAGGTACCGTCATCGCCGAGACTACACCGATAATTCCTAAGGTTACAAGAACTTCCGCAAGGGTAAATGCCGGGCGTGCCGCTTGACCAGGCACAAAGATTTTGAATAAATCCTCAAAACTATCAGCAGGAGCTACAGAATTGCCCCCCCCCCGTTATTGTACAAGTTTTTCATAATTGCTCCTTTCTTTTATAATTATTATATCAAATTTTAACGCATATTTCAATTCTATAGCAAGTTTTTTTAGAAAAAACTTTAAAATCTTATCGGGTAATCTTTTGGCACCTTCCATCCGTTACAAACAATCAGAGCAACACAAGCCGAATCATGACCGTATGCCCCGCAGCGTTGAATAAGAGTATCTTTATTTGATTTACAGCTATAGCCGTTATATAACATGAGTGTATCTTTGTTTATATCATAATAATAAGTAAAATACTCTTTTCCAAAATAATAAATATCGGATTTATTCTGAGATAATATAAAACCGATTTGAACCAGACCTGATGAAGAAGCAGTATTAAACCCGTTGACAACTCTGATTAATTCACCGGTTTTAAGTTTCAAACCGCTTGAATAGCCGCCGTTAAGAGTAATTTGTGTACCATCAGAAGAATAAACGTACATATCAGCAAGCATACTTTCAGAAACGATTGTACTGCCAGGTAAATACGGGAGTAAATATTTTTCTGTAAATTCCTTAGAGCTGCTATTTGGCCAATCTTTTGAAGCTCCGTTATCTTTAACTGCAAATAACATAGCATTGCTTAAAACAGAGTAAACCCTTTTTAAACGAGTTTCAACAATACTTTTTTTGTAATTTGAAATTAACACAGGTAAAGTCATCGCAGAGATGACACCGATAATTCCTAAAGTCACAAGAATTTCAGCTAAAGTAAAACCCTTGAAAGAAGCTGCTAAATGCCCCCCCCCCGAAAATTGCGTACTTTTGAATGTTGTCTCATTAACTGCTCCTTTCTTTTGTGAATATTATATCAAACTTTAAAATATATTTCAATAAAAAAAGCTCCCCTTTTAGAGAGGAGCTTTTAAAATCATTTATAATCAATTGACTATTTGATTTCAACAGTTGCACCGGCAGCTTCAAGTTGTTTTTTGATAGCTTCAGCATCTTCTTTTTTGATACCTTCTTTAACTGCTTTAGGAGCACCGTCAACTAAATCTTTAGCTTCTTTCAAGCCAAGACCTGTGATAGCTCTAACTTCTTTTAATACAGCGATTTTGTTAGCACCTGCAGAAGCCAAGATTACGTTAACTTCTGATGCTTCTTCAGCTGCTGCTTCACCTGCTGCTGCGGGAGCTGCTGCTACAGCTACGGGAGCTGCTGCAGATACGCCGAATTTTTCTTCCATAGCTTTTACTAATTCAGCTGCTTCTAATAAAGTTAATTTTTCAATTGATTCTAAAATAGTTTCTACGTTACTCATTATTTTTCTCCTTTTAAGTTGTGTACATTTTAAGTTGTGTCTTTGATTATTGGCAATTCAAAACTTTCCATTTCGTTACATAATTTTTATCAAAATTATTTCACTTCATCAAGTTTCTCATCATTACGTGCTGGGTTCACTTACGTTCACACGGCGCACTTGCCAAAATCCGCTAAGCAGTCTTTTGGTCTCTAACAGCAGCCATAGTTCTTGTAAGTTGTGACATAACTGCATTGATAGATCCAACGATACCTGAAGCAGGCGAGTTGATAGAACCGAGAATTTTTGCAATAAGTTCTTCTTTTGAAGGCATTTTTGATAATGCTTCCGCTTCTTTAGCCGATAATAATTTACCGTCTAAAGCTCCGCCGAGGATTGCACCTTTTTTGGTATCTTTAATAAATTTTGCAACTGCTTTTGCAGGGCTTACCTGATCTTCAAAACCGAAAGCGATAGCTACAGGTCCTGTTAAAGATTCGGCAAGTACTTCAAAGTCAGTACCCTTTAAAGCGATTTTAGCTAAAGTATTTTTTGTTACCATGTAGTCGCCGCCGTCTTTTTGAATGCTGCGTCTGAGATTTGTAATTTCTTCTACAGTGTAACCTTTATACTCAGTTAAAATAGCTACCTGGGCTTTTTCTGCTTTTGCTTTTATAGCATCTATTTTTTCAGATTTAAAAGCTTTTGTTGCCATGTTTAGCTCCTTTGTTTTACAAATTAAATTTATCGACCTTCTAAAAACATAAAAGATTTTGCATCTTTCATACTTTGACCGCAAAATCTCACAGGTTAACAAATCTATTTAAAATATTTCGACTGTTTCACCTCGGTTAGCTGGTATATTAAGGGGAGATTATGTTAGTTTTTCAAACACCGGGGCTCTTATCTGCCCCCCCCCCCGCTAACTGTCTGCGGTTGTATATTTGTAATATTACTTGAAAAGGTTTTAAAAATCAATAGGAAAGTTAATTTTTCTTAACTAAAGACCATACATCACACTGCTCGCTGATGTTATAAGTACCTCTCAAAAACGGTGTATACATTGGTTCCATCATTAATTCGTATCTCATACAAAAGTTACCGAGACAAACGGCTTCGTTTTGAATTTTCAGAGTTAATAATTTTTCCAGAAGAGGATAAACATCATCTTTGAAGTTTGTTTGATTATCAAAAACATCAACCGAAATATAACTGATTAAGAGCCATTTTTTCTTCCTCATATTTACTCTTATGCGGTTTACTGAAATATCAATAAAGTGAAGAAGGTTATCAACACTATTAAAATCATTCAACAGAATAAGCATTTTATCACCGGTTTTAGCAAATTTACAGCCGGTAATGTTCTTTATAGATGCATAAAAAGTTTTAAATGCTTCTTCTTCTTTCTCTTTTACTCCTGCATTTGCATCTCCGCCCCAGCAGGAATCTACCATCATATTTTTTGCGGTAAATTGAACCAGAACAGCAACGTTATTACATTTTTTTATACTGTTTTCGACTTCTTTTTGCAGAGATTTGTTGAATTTTGCTTCAATTTTTTCTTCACAAGCCCTAATTCCTTCATTCAAATAATCCAAACCTCTGTGAAAATAAAATTTTGATTTAGTAATCACAAATACGAAAACAACAGCAATAAGATCAAACAGTAAAAGCGAAGCATCTATGTATACACCGCCTAACTCAACTTCCTGCTGATAGAATAATTTTACAAAATCAGAAACAGCATCTGCAATCGGTTTTACAAAATCGAATGCAGAGATATTAATAAGGTTTAAAAACCAGTAAGTTGCAGTAAGAAATACAAGTATCATTAATGTTATCTGAATAACAAATAATATATTGAGAATAATTTGTAGAACTTTTGATAAAAACTTATAAATTACGAGCATAAATTCCTCACGCTAACGCTATATTATCAATTAACCTTACATCGCCTATTTTGAGTGCAATAAATACTATTGTATTATTATCCGCAATTTCTTTCTCTTCCAAATCTTCAGCATCTCTGAATTCCAGATATTCAAGCGAGTGGCTGCTGTTTAAATATGAATATGCAGTTTCGCTCAAAGCTTTAATATCTGTTATACCTTTATTATAACATGCTTTTATATTAAATAGAATTTTACTTAAAGCCAACGCATTTACCTTATCTTCATCAGATAAATACTTGTTGCGTGAAGATAAAGCAAGCCCGTCTTGTTCTCTAACTATAGGACAAGGAATAATTTCAACGGGAATATTTAAATCTTTAACCATTTTTTTCAATATTATCAGCTGCTGCCTGTCTTTTTCTCCGAAAAATGCATAATCAGGCTGAACAATATTGAATAATTTATTCACCACCGTGCAAACTCCGTCAAAATGCCCGACGCGTGATTTTCCGCAAAGTTTGTCGACGTAAAAATAAGGAGGTATTACATAAGTTAAAAAGTCATTTGACATAATATGACCTTCACCGTACATTTCTTTTGGAGAAGGAGCAAATACAATATCCACTCCGGCATCGTTGCAAAGTTTTTCATCGGCATCAAGAGTTCTCGGGTATTTATCCAAATCCTCTCCGGGACAAAACTGTATAGGGTTTACGAAAACAGACACAACAGTTCTGTCACATTTTTCAACACTTTTTTTAATAAGGCTTAAATGTCCGTCATGCAAAGCCCCCATAGTGGGAACAAGCCCAACTGTCAAACCTTCTTTTTTCCACTGTTTAATTTTCTCTCTTACTTCAGCTATTGTATGAACCAGCATAATCTCAATACCACTCTCTTTCCTAAAATATTTCTTTTTCAGACGGAAAGTTTCCGCTTTTGACATCTTCATCAAACTTTTTTGCACATTCAAAAATCAAAGACTTCATATCTCCGTATTGTCTTGCAAATTTAGGTTTAAAATCGGAAAATTTCCCGAAAACGTCATCAGATACAAGAACCTGAGCATCACAATACTTGCCTGCACCGCAAGAAATCGTCGGTACACGAAGATTTTCCGAAATATACTTTGCACTCTCTTGAGGAACCATTTCCAGCACAATAGAAAAAACTCCGGCTTTTTCAAGTTCTTTTGCCTGTTTAAGAATTTCTTCCGCGGCTTCCCGTGTCTTACCCTGAATTTTATATCCGCCCAATGTGTTTAAAAATTGCGGAGTAAAACCAAGATGCCCCATAACAGGAATTCCGGTTTCAACAAGGCGTCTTATTACATTCAAAATATGTTCGTTAAAACCTTCTATTTTAACGGCATTAGCACCCAGTTTTATCATTTGACCGCAATTTTTTACGGCTGAAGAAACATCGGTATGATAACTTAAAAAGGGCATGTCGGTAACAACCATCGCTCTTTGCACGCCTTTAGCAACTGCTTTTGTAAAAATTGACATTTCTTCCATTCCGACAGAATGAGTAGTTTCATAACCTAAAGCAACCATTGCAAGGCTGTCCCCTATTAAAACAATGTCAATTCCTGCTTCGTCAATATATTTTGCGGTCGAATAATCGTAAGCTGTCAAAACTGAAAATTTTTCATTATTATCTTTATATTTTTGAATTGTGCTAACAGTAACTTTTTTAACCATTATACATTACAGCCTTGTTTTTCTGCCTCTTTAGCGGGTGAAAAAATACCTTTTTCATTTTTGTGTTCTTTTCTGAACCAGTAGTAAATTGCTCTTGCAACACGGTTTGAGCTGTGTCTTACAAGTCCTTCTTTACTGTCTTCGATAAGCTTTCTCGAAACTAATTTTACACCCAGTTTTTTTAGATTATCAAAATCAAGTTTAACGGGATAAGAACCTGCTATTTGATACTTTTTAGCAAGATTTGACGGCATAAAGTCATTAACAAGAACCGCGTCAATAACTTTTCTGCTTCCTGCATGTTTCATTATAGCGTTAATATGGTCGCACACACTGTAGCCGTCTGTTTCTCCCGGCTGCGTCATAATATTGCATACATATATTTTTTTTGCACTTGATTTTGCAATTTCATGGGATATTTCCTGAATTAACAGGTTGGGAATAACACTGGTATATAAACTTCCGGGTCCGAGAATAATAAGTTCCGCATCTCTTATGGCAGTAATAACATCAGCTAATGCACTGCAATTTTGCGGATCTGTATATAAACGTTTGATTTTTCCGTGAGCTTCGGGAATATTTGATTCCCCATGAATAACTCTGCCGTCTTCCATCTCCGCAACAAGCTTCATATCATCGAGAGTTGAAGGTAAAACCCTTCCGCGAATTGACAGAACGTTTGAAGATTCTTTGACTGCACGAACCATATCGCCAGTAATTGAGCATAAAGCCGTTAAAAATAAGTTGCCGAAACTGTGTCCTTCAAGCCCTTCACCAGTTTTAAACCTGTATTGGAAGAGTTTTGTAACCAAATCTTCATCATCAGCAAGAGCAGCAATACAGTTTCTTATATCACCTGGCGGCAGAACCCCCATTTCCTCTCTTAATCTTCCCGAACTTCCGCCGTCATCACCGACTGTTACGACTGCAGTTACGTTATTGGTGATATTCTTAATTCCTCTTAGCAGCATAGATAAACCTGTACCGCCTCCTACAGCGACAATTTTAGGTCCTCTGTTTAATTTTCTTCTTCTGTATAAATTTTCCAATAAAGATTGTTTATCCGCACCGTCAAGCATTGAAAGATTTGTTTTCTGCCAGCCTTTGAAAAATATCCCCGCACCGAACATTACAACAGCAAATGCAATCCATTCGGTTGAAACAGTCATTGCTATTTTTCGGATAAATTCCATTGTATAAAAAACCGGTTTTATATCAAACAAAATCAGAACGCCGAAAGTCATTAAGACTGCACCTAGAAATATTAATGCAAACCAGCGTTTTACCTGTAAACCGGGCATAAGCCATCTTACATCGTCCGGCATTTTTACACTTTTTCTAAAATCTTTCATCACCTTATAATTTGTCCTTTTATTAATCTACCCAACCTGACAAACAAGCATTTTTGTAATTAACCGGCACCGGTTTTATAATCTCATGCGCCTGCTTAATCAATTCCAAAGAATTTGAAAGTCTGTTTGTAAAGTGAATTGTGTCAGCTGTAACAACTGTCTTGCCGCCTTCTACATTTGAAACCTGAGAAGCTGCAAGCAATTGTTTTAAACGTGAAATTTCCATTTCTGTATTTTCGCTATCTCTGGCGACCGTATTAACGGTTCCGTCAACATTATACATCTTTTCAAGACATATTTCCTGAGCAACGGGAATATTAATAAGTTCGCCTGTTTTTTCGGTTATTTCGCCCGAAGCACCGTAGTAAACAAGCCACTTAGAACATTTTTGAATTGCTCTTGCTACAGAACAAGCAAACGCAAAATCCGATGCACATCTTTTATACATTGCACCATGCGGTCTTACATGCTCTATTTCCATGTTAAAAGTTTTGGCAAAAGACATTAAAGCTCCGACCTGATAAATAACCAGAGCTTCAATTTCATCTTCTGTCAAGTCCATATCGCGGTACCCGAACCCCTGAATATCGTCAAAACCGATATGAGCACCTACTACCACATTTTTTTCTTTAGCTCTTAACAAAGCATTTTTGATAGTCAAAGGATCACCTGCGTGGAACCCGCAAGAAATATTAACCGAACTTGCATAATCCAAAAGTTCAAATTCATAATTATTTCTATAAATACCGAAACTTTGGGCTAAATCTATATTAAAATCTATATTTTTAATTGATTTTTTTTCTGAATTATCCTGCATAATTATCTTTCTTACTAAAAGTATACTGTAATGAGATAATTATACTCTATAAATAATTAATTACCAATATCTTTACATAATATTAATCACAAATTTATGAACGATAGACATCGGAAATCTGCAAAAACATATATTGTTTTGTAAAATAAGCAAGACGGGCAATATCCGCTTTACTGTAATTTTTTACATTAAAACAGAATTCAAAATTTTTACTTCCCGTAATATATTTTTTGCTGAAGAATAAATATAAATAACCGTTTGTCAAAACATAATATTCACCTTTAAAATACAAAGGATTAAGCAGCTCATCCACATTAGCACCCTGCATTTTATTGTCATTGTAGACTTTGTTATTCAAATTAACGGCATCATCGGAAAATTTTTCATACTTAATATACAACGAGCGTTTGCATAATCTGCTGTTATCCCATTTTTTAGTAATATAATCAGGTTCAACCGATGCCCGCCTTTGAGTTCTCACAAATTCACGCATATCATATGTGTTATAACCGAGGACCATAAAAAACGGAGTGATAAGTTTTTCTCTGATTTCATTTTCCGATAAATTTTTATAATCAGCAAGATATTTACCGTTTTTTATCAACGCAAGATTTCTCGCAAGCACACGCCTGTTAAGCTTATAAATTAACCTTTTGCAGAAAAGAAAAATTATAAACGAAAACAACAATACAATTACAAACAGTAAAAGAGCCGCAAGAACCATATTTATATTTTACCACTTTTTAAGAAGGTAAGCAACAAATATATGAATATTTATTAACATAAAAAGAAAAAGCCGCGTGACAATTTGCGGCTTTTTCTCAAATTTCAAAACAAGTAAACTATTTTGCCTGTAATTTATTTACAGCAATAGTTAATCTTGATTTTTTTCTGGCAGCGGTATTTTTGTGCAAAATACCTTTTGAAACTGCTTTGTCGCATAATTGATATGCTTTTGACATTGCAGCATTTAAAGCTTCTTTATCATCAGCTTTAGCCAGTTCCAACACTTTCTTAACAGCTGTTTTTATTGAAGTTTTGAAAGCAACATTTCTAACTCTGTTTCTTTCAGCTATTAATACTCTTTTTTTAGCAGATTTAATATTTGCCATTTTATTTGCCTTTCTTTTACTCTTACGTCCGATTAATGACTTCGGACACATTTGAGGATGTGAGCAACATTAATATTAAATAAAAAATTTTTAAATTGCAAGCTATATGTAAATAAATGTATAATATTAGAAAAGGGAAAGGCGCCAAGGAAAACTTGACGCCGAATTCTAACTCATTTATTGTGATACTATAGAGCTTTGAGCTAGAAGAAAAATTTAACGGGCTGTATCTGCTTTACGCGGCAGAAAGAATTGTAATTTTCACTACATTCACCGGCCTTAGTAAAGGATGTGCCGTTTTTGCAATAAGGAGTTGCATCGCCTACGTAACCTGCGATACAGGCACCTTCTTTAAAACTTACGCTCTTTGCTAGCCATTTAGTACTGCGTCTTCCGCCGGCATAATTTTCATTCTCCGCACTTACCTGAAGATGACGGGTGCTGTCACCCCCGCTTTGATTTAAATTAGATGTATCGTAGGCAGGAATGATTTTACCCGATAAGGTTATGTAGAACGGATAGACATCACTCCATAGTTGAGAATCTCCTTTGGCGCCGTCGATATCTACATAAACCGTGTAACCGTAGGAATTAGTATTAGGCACACCGTCATAGACACCGCCCTGAGTATTATTAGCTAAGTCAGATATTGCTCCTGCATCGCTATGCATATTATATAGACGCAAGCCGTTACGCAAAGTGATATCCGGAGATTTGCCGGAAAAGTCGGTTGTACCATTACTGATTACACTGCCGCTGCATACACTGCTGCCGCTCATGATATTGGCATAACGTTCAAACAGTTTGCAGAAATTCATCCCTTTGCGGGGCAAAGTGCGGGGAGAAGGAATACATTTACATTGGTCCTCGCTCCATTCATAGGTCTCATCACTGCAAGTGCGATTAATGGCAGGATTTTGTGAAACGATGCCGCTTTCGCTATTACATATATTGCAGGGGGATAAATCAGCTGGACAGTCGGTGACACAATTGCAAGAACTGTTTAAATGCTGACCCGAAGGACAGGTTTTGACAGTGCCTGTTAAACTGCAGCTGCCTTCATCCCAGCTCTGGCCGCAGGGAATTACGGAAGGTTTATTAGTACAAGGTAATTTCTCACAAATACAGCTGGAACTGTTCAACTTATACCCGCTGCCGCAGCTAAGAGTACATTTACAACTGCAGCTTGTTATGTCTAACGTAAAACCGCTGCCGCAACTCTTATTACATATGCTGCCGCCGCCCGGTTTACCAAGGCAGCTTTGTCCGGGACAAATCCATTTGCCGTTTGGACATTTAGAAGGTGCTACAGTTCCGTTAGGCGTCAAACATAAAGGTTTGTCTATACCCTCATTCGAGCCGGACGAAATAGCTGCGTAAGCAGGATAACCGAAAATTTGCTCAAGAGTATTAAACAAATTTATTTTTAAGTTTTTTACCTTGACAATATAGCTCTCTTCATTTAAAGCCTGTTTATATTCGGGATCTTTAGGATTCCAGTCCGCAAGCATTTCTGTTGAGATGGAACGTAATGTTGAATAGGCATTATAATATGTATACGATATTATATTATCAAATTTAGCTTTGGTTATACCGATTGTCACAGAAACAATAACTGCAATAATCAACATTACTACGATAATTTCTGCAAGTGTATAGCCTGAAACACTTGATTTAGGAGCTTTTAGGCTGCCCCCCCCCCGCAAAATACGCGATTAATAATCTCTTCCATATAGTAGCTCCTTTATAGTTTAGTTAACATAAATAATTATATCAAAAAATTATTGCTTTTTCAAGCTGTTATTATTTCATAGCAGACAGATTATTTTCACTGTTAAAATTTGTAACAGTATACAAGAGAATTAGTTCTTTAGGATTATATTTTTTATCCATTTGTGGTATAAATAATATATAAGTAAGAATTATAGTTATATAATAATTCGTTTAAATGAGATATGGAGGCACAAATGTCAGTAGGACAATTCGTATTTATGTTACACAGCCACCTTCCTTATTACAGAAAAGCCGGTATGTGGCCTTTCGGGGAAGAAAATCTTTATGAATGTATGGCAGAAACTTACATTCCTTTATTGAATGCTATCTCCGAACTTTATGATGAAGGGATTAAAGCAAAACTTACAGTCGGAATTACTCCAATTCTTGCAGAACAGCTTAACGACGAACATTTAAAACATGGGTTTGTTAAATATCTTGATTCAAGAATTGCTCAAGTTTCTAAGGATTTAGAAAGATATCCCGATCCGAAAGTTGCTCATTCGCAACATTTAAAATATCTTGCTAAATATTATTTTGACTGGTTTTCTAACATTAAAGATTCTTTTGTTAACAAATACGGAATGGACCTTATCGGACAATTCAAAAAATTTCAGGATTTAGGATGCATTGAAATTACAACTTCAGGAGCTACTCACGGTTTTTCTCCGTTATTAGCTACAGACAGTAACCTTAATGCTCAATTTAAAGTAGGTTCTGATACTACAAAAAGATTATTCGGTAAAAAAGCTTGCGGCTGCTGGCTTCCTGAATGTGCTTACAGACAAGGATACGAGTATGTCGGCAAAGACGGTAAAAAACACTGGAGACCGGCTATTGAAGTTACTCTTCAAAATAATGACATTGAATATTTCTTTACGGAATCTCATGTAATCGAAGGCGGTAATTCTATAGGAAACAGACGTGTAATCGGTGTTTACGGAAATATCGAATATATTCCGCTGCCCGAACGACCCGCTACAGGATATGATACATATGCAGCGTACTGGCTGCCGGATGCTCAAGTTGCTGTTATGGGAAGAAACGACAGAGCAGGTTATCAGGTTTGGTCTGCAGCTGACGGTTACCCGGGTGACGGAGTATTTAGAGAGTTCCATAAAAAAGATGATAAATCCGGTATGCACTATTGGAGAATAACATCTCCGACTACCGATTTGGGCGATAAAATGCTTTACGACCCTGTGCTGGCTTTAAATAAAGTTAATGAAAATTCCGATCACTATACAACTCTGATTTACCACATGCTTAATGACTACAAAAAGGCCTGCGGTAAAGAAGGACTTGTAATGGTATCATTTGATACAGAATTGTTCGGACACTGGTGGTTTGAAGGTGTTGAATTCATTAAACAGGTAATTAAAAAATTTGCAACATATCTTCCTGAAGTAGAAAGAATGACTGCAGGAGAATACATTCATTCTCATCCTCCAAAAGAAGCTATTCAAATTCCCGAAAGCTCATGGGGACAGGGTGGTCATTTCTATGTATGGAATAACCATTTAACAGAATGGATGTGGCCTATTATCCATGCCTGCGAAAAACGTATTAATGCTATTGCTGATAAATATCCTGAAATACCGGAAGATAAATTGTTACATAGGGCATTAAACCAGCTGGCAAGAGAAAATCTGTTACTGCAAAGTTCGGATTGGCCGTTCTTAATCACAACCTGGCAGGCTAAAGACTATGCAACAGATAGATTTAGAGAGCATGTCGACAGGTTTGAAAAAATTGCTGATATGATTGAAAGCGGTAATATAGACAACAATGTACTGCAGGAAATCGAAAGTATTGATAATTGTTTCCCTGTAATTGATTACAGAGTATATCAATCCATCGAAGAAGGTGTAATCCCTCAACAATCAGCAAAGTTAGCTCCGCTTTATCAATAATAATTGATAAAAAAACTTAAAAAAAGGCCGGTTAAAATCCGGTCTTTTTTATTTATTAAAAATCAAATTCGGAAATTCTTTTCTTAGTTTTTCAATAGTGTTAATATCCGGTTCATAAGTATTTTCAGTTTTAAAAAGAAGTTTTTCATCAGGTTTCAATCCAAATGCGGCGTATATTTTTCTTGCCTGTCTGACATTTCCGCTGAAACCATTCATATAAAAATCCAGAATCTGTGTATCTGGAGAAGGTTCAAATATTACTGCATTTCTTTTCGTTATTGTGTTGTTTTTAGATTTTGGAACTTTAAACGCAATTATAGTATGATCAAGCACTCTGATGCTGCCATCAGCAGATTTTGCATGCAGTGTAAAAATATCGCAATTGTTCATTTTGTTCATCTTGCATATAGTTTTTCCTGTTTCTGCTAATTCCGCACAATTTCCGATTTTAAAAGTTTTCAGCATTCCTATTAATCTTCTGAAAATTTCAAAATTTCCCCCTTCTTCATATGCAGTTTTCTGTAATTCTCGAATTACTGCGAGAAGCATATTAGCTTCTTTAATATCATCAGCCATCTCAAGCCGTCTCTGCATAGGCAGACTGCTGTAAGATGCAGGCTTTTTAACGTCTGCAAATTCAGAAAAAAATACTTTCTTTACTTGTTTAATATTTTTTTTAAAGGCTGATTTCCCGGTAAATGTACTTTGTGTTTGAATATTATTTATCATATTGGAAATAAAAACTAAAAAAATTTTTTTTGCGAAAGTATTGCAAAAATTTTTTCAGCATATTATAATAAAACTTGTCAAAGAACTAAAGACATGGGAGCGTAGCTCAGTTTGGTTAGAGCGCATGCCTGTCACGCATGAGGTCGCGAGTTCGAGCCTCGTCGTTCCCGCCATTTTAAGAGGGTTTTAAGCCCTCTTTTTTTAATGAAAACTTTCTTGTATTTAAACGTCCAGTTTGATTTTTTTCGGCAAGTCCATTTTCAAAAAAGGTCGGTAATTTTATGAATTGAAATTTATGTATAAAGTCCTTAAACTATCTGTATTTTTACGTTTAGTTTGAGAAAACAACCAGTTTGAGAATTTTTCTCAAAAGGCTTGATTTTATTGAATTTTGAACTCGGAAAAATCGTGAATAATAAATTCTCAAACCGGACCAAAACGGACTTTTTTTACCAGTTTGAGAATTCAAAATTCCATGTCCTGAAATCCTTATTATAAAAGGCATAACACCCAGTTTGAGAAATAACAACCAGTTTGAGAATTTCGGGCAACGTTATTTTTTTATTTCTAAGTTGGAAATTTATTTTTTTAAGTCGGAATTTTTTTTATTTAAAATTTTTTTTGTATCATCTTCCAATCTAAAAATGTAGTCAATGTTTAAATATCTTGCTGCGAATTCTAAACCAAAATTTATAGATTCCTGCAAAGCACTCATTACTAAATTATAGATTTCTAAATCATTAGTATCTTTGACCTTTTGAAGAATAAAATATTTTTCTCTCTGCAATAACCTAAAAAGAGCTATTTCATAGCTGCTTGAAATATTAGAATCGCAGTCAATTATATTCTTTTTAACCTTATATTTTTCTGGGTTGATAAATTTCAAAGAATTTGTATGACTTACATTTTTTCTATCCTTGATATTTACTATATAAGTAAATTTACCATTCTCTACAACCGGGCATTTAACAATATATGGCTCGCCGTCAATTTCATCACAAATGATAAAAAGTTCTTTTAAATTATTTTTATCAACAGATATTCTTGAATTATTTACAATTTTATCGCAATTCTTCATCTCTGAAATATAAATATTCAAAGAACAGCATTTTTCTTTTTATTCATCAATTATTTTTTTCATTTCTTCTTTTAACATCAAAATTATAGTATCACAAAAAACTTTAATTAGCACAAGTTAGCAAAAGGCTTAAATCTTTCTGCATACGCGCCATAATAAAAATAATGGAACTGAATAAGAGGTCAAAAATGGCGGTAGATAAGAATATAATACAAGATTTGCCTTTTAATAAATATATTAGCATTGATAAAGTAGCAGAACTTAAAGGATTAAAAAGCAATCGTTCAATCAGAATTGAAATAAATAAATCAGAGAGTAAATATATTTCAAGGAAAGTCAAAGTTAAAGGCGGTTTTACTTATGAAATTCTTGTTTCAAGTTTAGAACCTGAAATTCAATCACAGCTTGTTGATGAAAGTATAAAATCCACTCAGCTCGTTCCTTTAAATAACGGAACAACAACTTTTGCTATGGAAAAACACAAACTTGAAGCTCACGCAAAAGTTGACCTTATCCACGCATTATATGATTTCAGGACAAAGTTTAAAACTAAAAAACAGGCGGATAAAGAGTTTTTGGAATTGTATAATTCCGGGGAATACTTAAAAAAGATTTTTCAAACTCTGGGGAAAATATCTAAATCCACATTATATAGATATATAAGAAGTTATGAAGAAAACGGAACGGCTGCGGCTCTGATTCCTAAATACAAAAATTCAAGAATTTCAGAGTATAAAACAAATTTAACACCTGAAATGAAAAATGTATTTTTAAAATTTCTGCTTCATGAAAATAAGTTTAATATTGGAAAAGCAATCAGTCTGACAAGATATATTTTAGAAAAACAGGGTTATGAAAATATCCCCTGTGAAATGACTTTTAGAAGATATGCATATAAATACAGAAGATTGAATTATGATAAATGGGTTTTACATCGTGAGGGCGAAAAAGCCTTTAATGATAAAGTTGAACCATATATTGAAAGAGATGCCTCGCTTCTTGAAGCTGGCGAAGTTTTGATTGCAGACGGCCACACTCTTAATTTTCAAGTAATAAATCCATTTACCGGAAAACCTCAAAGAGCAACACTTGTCGGATTTCTTGACTGGAAAT
The DNA here is from genome assembly GCA_944324305.1 of Candidatus Gastranaerophilales bacterium. GTDB lineage: Bacteria > Cyanobacteriota > Vampirovibrionia > Gastranaerophilales > Gastranaerophilaceae > Stercorousia. Next base: position 63,855 of record CALUVV010000006.1, on the reverse strand, counting down.
CAACCGCACTTGTAGGTTATGAAATTATGATGTCAGAAAATACTCAATGTATCGCAAGTGCTTTAAGAAATGCTGTTTTAAACCTCGGCAGAATTCCTAAAATTGTTTACCAGGATAACGGCAGAGCATTCAGAGCAAAATATTTTCAATCCTGTAATTTTGATGAGGCAGGCTTTAACGGAGTTTATGCAAATCTAGGGATAAAATCAGTTTTTGCAAAAGTAAGAAATGCCAAAGCAAAAGTAATTGAGCGATTTTTTAGAGAATTTCAGGAAGAATTTGAAAAAATGATGATTTCTTATACAGGAACATCTATTCAAGACAAGCCTGCTAGACTTATGAGGGGCGAGAAATTACACAAAGAATTTCACAAAAGAATGACAAATAACAGAATTCCAACTGTTCAGGAAGTTATAAAACTTATTGACTGCTGGATTGAATACCATAACTCAAAGCCTTGTCCTAACGACCGTTCAAAAACCATTCAGGAAATATTAAATACTGTTCAAAAACAGAATATAGACAAAAATATTTTAAACGATTTGATGATGAAAACAGAAACAAAATTCATTCACAGAAACGGTATAAGATTTTTAGGTACAAATTATTATAACGAAAGTTTGTTTGGTTTAAGAGAACCTGTATATGTAAGATACAGCCTTTTTGATTTGTCAAAAGTGTATGTTTATTCACTAAAAGGCGAGTTTTTATGCGCAGCAAGACAGGTTACCAAAACTCACCCTATGGCAAATCATCTCGGATCTGTAACTGATATGGAAGATTTTAAACAGAAAATTCAAAAACAAAAACGGCTGAAAAACAAAGCTGTTAAGGAATACAAAAAATATTTTCCTGCTGAAAATACAGAAGTTTTAGAAACTGAGCCGGAACCGATTATTGAAATTGAAGAATTTAAGGAAATCAAACAGCCAAAGCCTAAAAAATTAACACCTCGTGAACAGCAGATGAACAGACCTTTCTTTAATTCAGATTATGAAAAATATGAGTGGCTTATGTCTAACGGCTGCACCAATCAAGACGACAGGCAATGGCTCGCTAAATATATCAGAAGTGATGAATATCTTAATTTATACGGAGAATAACAATGAAAAAGTACAAATAATGAACGTCTTGAAATTAAAAATATATACCTGAGAAGTTATAGAAAAGTTTTAAGCAGATCGTTTGCACATAGATTTCATTTACACCTAGCAAAAGAAGTCTGGAAGTACGGGAAAAATTTTGGTGAGCAATATTCAGCGCTGAAAGATTTGTTATTTGTTTAATATTTCTTAACAAATTACTAGACAATTTTTTATACACAATTCTAATGCAGTTAATTATCAAGGTAGTACTAGAAAAAATCTATAAAAATCTTCACATTATGACTAAAAGTCATTGACTTTTAGTCATAATATTGTATAATAATATTACAAGGAGTTTTATATCATGAATAAACGTCAACAATCAGCACAGAATACAAGAAAAAAACTTATACAAGCAGCTTTAAAACTGCTTAAAGAAAAAGGTTTTAAAGCAATAAATGTTGAAGAAATCACAAAAGAAGCAGGTGTTGCCAAAGGCACTTTTTATATTTATTTTAAACGCAAAGAAGATATTATTTCCGAATATTCAAGATATCCTTTTAAAGAAATTGCAGATGAGTTGAAAAACAAACAAGACACAAATTTAATTGATAGATTGACTCATTATTTTTATCGTTTTATGGAATGCGTTGAATTTCATGGAATAAATATTTGCAGGGAATGGATAAAAGATGTTATTGATCCAAACAATATAAATAATAGCCAAGACGGGCAAAAGTGGGTTTATGACTTTGAAATGCTTAAAGAAATTTTAGAAAATGCAGTTCAAAATAATGAATTAAAAAAGGATACTCCAATTGAACTTTTAACCCATTTAATTATCAGTCAGCTATACGGAATGATGACCTGCTGGTGTATGTCAGACGGCAAATTTGAACCTTTGGATTGGTCGGATAAATTTTGCAAAATTCAACTCAATTCAATTCTAAAAGAATTTTTAATATAAGGAGAATTACTTATGTATGAATGTTTTAAAGACAAAACCGTTATTGTAACAGGTGCCGGAAGCGGCATCGGACAGGCTGTTGCAAAAAGTTTTGCAAATGCCGGGGCTAATGTTTTAATTCTTGGCAGAACAGAAAAAACATTAAAAGAAACTGCAGATTTAAGTTCAAAAATCAGCTATATTGTTGCTGATATTACAAAATCAGAAGAAATTAAAAAAGTAATAGATGAAGTTAAATCAAAATACGGCCAATTGGATATTTTAATTAATAATGCAGGTACAGCACCAGTCTGTCCTATTATTGAAGCACCTTTAAGCCAGTATGACTTGACTTTTAATACAAATGTTAAAGCCCTAATTGATTTAACGGTTAACTGTTACCCTCTGTTAAAAGAAACCAAAGGAAATGTTGTAAATATTTCATCAACCATGATTACAAAGCCAGTAACTAATATGTCAATTTATGCAGCTTCAAAAGCCGCAGTATATACTTTAACAAGAACCTGGGCAAAAGACGGTGTAAGAGTTAATTCAGTAGGCGTTGGTCCGATAGAAACCCCTATTTACAATAAAACTGATTTGTCAGAAATTGAAGCACAAAAACATAAAGATATGGTACAAAAACTTGTGCCTCTTGGACGATACGGAACACCGGATGAAGTTGCGCCGATTGTTTTATTCTTAGCATCAGATGGGGCAAGCTTTGTAACAGGTTCGGATTATGTTGTTGACGGTGGCGTTGGAGCTTAATAACAAGCTGTTTTGATGTTGAACATAAGAAAAAACAACTTGAAGAACAATTGCCGAAAGATTTAAAAGCTGCATTTAATGCAGGTATAAAAATGGCAGAAAAAATTATAAATCAAGGAGAATAAATTATGAAAATATTAGTTTTAGAAGGCAGTCCTCACAAAAAAGGTTCATCAAATTTACTTGCAGATAATTTTATCAAAGGTGCAGTAGAAAACGGACACGAGGTTCAGGTTTATGATGCTGCTCATGCAAAAATCGGCGCCTGTCAGGGCTGCAACGCCTGCGGTATGAACGGCGATTGTATTCAAAAAGATGATATGGGCAAAATTAAAGAACTCATACTAAATACAGATATGATTGTTTTTGTTTCACCGATTTATTATTTTGGAATTTCCGCTCAATTAAAAACTGTTATAGACAGATTTTACAGTTTTAATTCAAAACTTATGAATAAAGGCTTTAAATCTGCTTTAATTGTTGCAGCTTGGGATAATTCAGAGATGGTTACAGCCCCTGCGCGTGATCATTATCTTGCAATATGTTCTTATCTTGGTTTTGAGAATAAAGGTATGATTCTCGCCGGCGGCTGCGGAACTCCGCAAATGACACAAAATACAAAATATCCGCAAGCAGCTTACGAATTAAGCAAAAGTTTATAAGGAAGGAACAATGATTAGACATATTTTTATTGCCCCTATAAAAGAGGGTATAACTGATGCTATGCTTGAAAAAGAAATATCTTTAATGCGAGCAATGAAGGATAATATCCCTGATATTATTGATTTAACAATCGGGAAAAATACAGGCTGGGCAGGCGGTGAAAACGCCGTTACAATGGTTGTTGATTTAAAGGATAAAGAAGCCTTTGAGGCTTATATGAAACATCCCTACCATGCCTTTATTAACAGTATTAACGGAACAAAAGACGATTGTTTTGTCCAAAGCGGCTTTTATTCCTGTCAAATAGAGGTTTAAATGAAAATAACAGTATTAAAAGGAAGCCCGCACAAAAACGGTGCTTCAAATACATTGGCACAAGAATTTATAAAAGGTGCAAAAGAGCAAGGACATGAAATTGTTGAACTTGATTGTGCAAAAATGAACCTTAATCCTTGTCTTGGATGTTCAATAACAGGTAAAGATAAAGATTGTATTCAAAAAGATGACGGAAATATTTTGAGAGAAGAAATTACGACTTCCGATATGGTTGTTTTTGTTACTCCTGTTTATTTTTACGATATGTCCGCTCAATTAAAAATTGCACTTGATAGATTCCACTGTTTTTACCATAGACTCGCAGATAAAAATATGAAATCTGCAATTATCATGACAGCTTGCAGGAGTGATGATGAGGTTATGAAATATTTAAACGATATTTATATTGCACTGACAAAATATTTGAATTTTGAAAATGTCGGAATAATAAAAGCGACCGGCTGCAATGTCAATTCTATTGATAAAGACAGCCAATTTTTAACAGAAGCATACAATTTAGGTAAAAATTTATAAGGAGATTTTATGCAAACAAGAAAATTAAGAAATTTAGAAGTTTCCTCTATCGGTATGGGCTGCATGGGATTTTCTCATGGTTACGGTCAAATCCCGACGGAAGCAGAATCAATCAGGCTCATGCAAAAAGCATACAATGAATATGGATGCACTTTGTTTGATACAGCCGAGGTTTATGCAGCTTTTGAAAATGAAATACTTGTCGGAAAAGCAATTAAACCCTTTAGAGATAAAATTATTTTATCAACAAAATATATGCCCAAAGCACTTCCCGGACAGGATATCCCGGAAGGCAAGCTCTCAAGAAAAGGTTTAAGAATGGCTGTTGAAGGCTCATTGAAAAGGCTTCAAACAGATTACATTGACCTTTACTATGAACACAGAGTGCCGATTGAAAGCAATGTTGAAGAAATGGCTTTATGGATGGGCGAACTGATTGAGGAAGGCAAAATCAGAGCATGGGGGCAATCTGAACCTACACTTGAACAGGCTCGAAAAGCTCATGCCGTAACTCCGCTATCTGCGATACAAAACGAATATTCAATAATGCACAGAACATCAGAAAAAGAGATTTTTGACTTCTGTGAAAAAAATAATGTAGGTTTTGTAGCGTATTCACCTATGGCTGGCGGATTTTTATCAGGCAAATACAATAAAAATACAGAGTACAAAGGTGATGATGTAAGAAGGGTGATAACCCGTTTTGCACCTGAGAATGTAGAGAAAAATCAACCATTATTAGATTTATTAAATAACTTTGCGAGTGCAAAAAATGCTACTCCTGCTCAAATATCTTTAGCTTGGATGTTACATAAAAAAGATTTTATTGTACCGATTCCGGGTATGAGAAAAGACGAAAGAATGGCTGAGAATTTCGGCGCGTCCAATGTTGTTTTACCTGATGATGAATTTAATAAAATCGAAGAAGAACTCGCTAAAATCACAATTTACGGCGATAGAAAAGACAGTGATATTCAAAAACTCGGAACTATTGTTACGGTTGCTAAATCATAAATTTAAGGAGGCTTATATATGCAGACAGTAAAACTAAACAATGGGCTTGAAATGCCGATTCTAGGTTACGGTGTTTATCTTGTTGAACCAAAAGAATGCGAAAGATGTGTAACTGACGCACTTGAAGTCGGTTACAGAATGATTGATACGGCTCAGGCTTATTACAACGAAGAAGGCGTAGGTGCAGCATGGACTAAATCAGGAATCAAAAGAGAAGATTTATTTTTGGTTTTAAAAATCTGGGTAACAAATGCAGGTGAGAAAAAAGCCTATGATTCGATTTTGAAATCTTTAGATAAAATGCAGACAGATTACCTTGATTTAATGCTGATTCATCAGTGCTACAATGATTATTACGGAACCTGGCGAGCAATGGAGCGTGCATATAAAGAAGGTAAATTAAAGGCAATAGGGCTTTCAAATTTTATGCCGGACAGATATGTTGATATTGCAAACTGGGTTGAAATCAATCCAATGGTAATGCAGCTTGAAACACACGTATTTTTCCAACAAAAATATGAAAGAGAATGGCTTGATAAATACGGTGCTCAAATTATGTCCTGGGGGCCTTTAGCTCAAGGTGCAAACAAAATTTTCAATAATGAAACGTTAGTTGAACTTGGTAAAAAATACAATAAAACTGCGGCTCAAATCGCACTCAGATTTTTAACACAAGAAAATATTATTGTTATTCCAAAATCAACACATAAAGACAGAATGGCTGAAAACTTCAATATCTTTGATTTTGAAATATCAAAAGATGATATGGAAAAAATCAGGGCTCTGGATACAGGAAAAAGTGCCATTGTAGATTTCAGGGCGCCAGAGATGAGCGAGTTTTTTGTAAACTACACAAAAGAACATGGTGAAGTGTAGAATTTTTTTAAATTGAAAAAAGGAAGATTATAAAATCTTCCTTTTTTGTATTCTATCGCTATTTGATAAAGTTTAAAGATGGCTAATATTCACTTAATAAACATAGAACCGTCAATATCCGTTTTTAAATAACATTTCATATATTTTTTACTCCTTTAAAAAGTTTCCTTTAAATATTATGAAATGTCGAATATAAAAAATAGGCCGTTTGCTAACTTTCGCACACTGGAATTTTAGAAAAATATTCGTGGGAATTTTTCAATTTTTATAGAGAACGTTGCCCAAAATTCTCAAACTAACTGTTATTTTACAACAAGTTTAATAAATAAATTCTGAAAATTATTTCAATTATTTAAAATTAATGCATAAGTCAAATTTTTGTATTAAAATAACAAACATGAGATATCTTGGAAATAAGGAATCCATTGTTGAAGAAATTTACAAATTATTAAAAAGAAAAGAGTTGTTGAAAAATAACTTTATTTTTTGTGATGCTTTTTGCGGTTCTGGTTCAGTTGCAAATTATTTAAAAGATTATTTTAAAAAAGTTATTATAAATGATAATCTTAGGTGGGCTGTTGTTTATACATTTGGAAGACTAAATTCACAAAGATGTAGTTTTGATAAGTTAGGCTTTGATCCTTTTGAATTTTTAAATAAAAATAATAAAAAAAAGAAAGGTTTTTTTTATAGAAACTATTCTCCCGCAGAATCCAATAGAATGTATTTTATACCAGAAAATGCTGCAAGAATAGATTATTTTAGAGAACAGATTAAAAATTGGTATAAAAAGAATTGTATAAATAAAGATGAATATTATTATTTACTAGCTTGCCTAATTGAATCTGTTTCCCTTGTTTCAAATACCGCTGGGGTATATGGTGCTTTTTTAAAGAAATGGGATTCAAGGGCTATTAAGCCAATAAACTTTATTAAAGTAGAAAGTAAAAATTCAAATTGTAATTCTGTCGAAATATATAATAGTAAAATAGAGGATATAATCCAAGACATTGAATGTGATGTATTATATTTGGATCCACCATATACACAAAATCAATACGGAACACAGTATCATTTATTGGAAACATTGATTTTAGATGATAATCCTGAAATAAGTAAAATAACTGGATCAAGAAGTACAGCTCCAATGCGTTCTGATTGGTCTAAAAAATATAAAGCTAATATTTTATTTGATAGAATTCTTGCAAAAACAAAGGCAAAATATATAATTCTTAGTTATAACAATGATGGTTTTTTATCAAAGGGATTTATTGAGGCGTCTTTAAAAAGATATGGCAAGGAACCTACATATGAATGCATAAAAATCCCATATAAAAAATATCAAAATTGGAAATCTGCAAATAAAAAAGAGCATTTTGAATATTTGTTTTTTATTGAAAAAAAAGAAAATAAAGATATAGTTTATGAATCACCATTAAATTATATAGGTAGCAAAAGCAAACTTGTTAAGGATATAAAAAAATACTTGCCACGAAATTTTACAACCTTTCTTGATGCTTTTGGTGGCGGTTGCAATGTTGGTATTAATATTATTACTAAACAAGTTCGCTATAATGAAATAAATTTTTTTGTAAAAGATTTAATTGAATCATTTAAAATTAATGACACCTATCAATATATAATGTTTTTAAAAAAAACTATTGCTAAATACGGATTAGAGAAAGCAAACACAAAAGCATATCAAAAAGCTCGCAGTGATTATAATGCATTGCCTATAGAAAAACGAGATCCTAAATTATTGTATGCATTAATCCTATATGGTTATCAACAACAAATAAGATTTAATAATTCTTTAGATTTTAATAATCCCGTTGGCATGAGATGGTTTAACGATAAAGTTCTAGAAAAAATGATTAGTTTTTCTAGGCATATAAAGGAAATAAACATAGATTTTTATAGCGATACATATAGAAATTACAAAAATATTGATGCTAAGACTTTGGTTTATATGGATCCTCCATATATGTTAACTACAGGTTCATATAACGATGGGAAAAGAGGTTTTCTTGGCTGGAATAAGGAATTGGAAAAAGATTTATTCGAATATGCTGACTATTTAACTGCCAATAATGTTCAATTTATATTATCTTATGTTTATAAACATAAAGGAAATGTAAATACTAATTTAAAAAAATGGATAAAAGAACATAATTATAATATGATTCAACTTGAAGAAACTATAGGCATCTCTGGAAGTAAAAGAAAAGAGGTATTGATTACAAATTATGAATACGAATAAGCCTTATTTTATAGTAAAAGAAAACTTACAAAAATCTTCAATTACAGGAGAATATTTCAGAGACCAAGTGACTCCAGATGTTTTACAAGATGTGTGTTTTAAAATTACGGGTGAAAAAGATTTTGAATATTTATATGTCGGAAATGATTTTACTAATAACGAACTTTCTGCAACATATAATAAGGGAAGATTAGCTATACTTTATTACAAGGATGTTGTTAATTTTATAACCTTTTCTGAAGAAAATATAAATGGTAGAAATTCAAGTGTACAAAGTGTAGCAACAGCATTTAATATATATTTCAATTGTAATAGTTTAACAAAAAATTTATTTTACTATTTCTTGGTTAAAAATGGTAATATAGAAACCTCCTACCATAAATTTATATACAGATTAATGAAAACGGTTGGATTTAATTTTTTAAATAGTCAAGAATATTTAACTGATACAATAGAACCTTTTACATCTATTCCTGATTTAATGTTAATGAGACGTACAAATTCAGGAAGGAACCAAAGCAATAACCCAACATATTTAACAAAAAGTTCTTCACAAAATATAGATTTGTATGGAAAAACATATGGGGCAAGTAAATATGAAACCAGCTTACTTTGTTATGCGATATCGGAATTAGCTAAGATTAAAAATCAAACAGTAACATTATATGAAGTTACTGAGGGAAACTTACGTATTCTGCCCAAATCTTCAAGAGATGTAATACAAAAAATGGGAAATATCCAAATTGTGCAGTCTGACTTTGCATTAGAAAGAAATTCTTTTGATCAAAATGATAGTTTGCGTTCACCTAGATACATCTATAATTTACTTGATAGATTGGGAAAGAAAAAATGTGCATTCTGTGGCTGTGAAATTCCTGAAATTATTCATGGAGCTCATATATTACCTGTTGCCTATATTAAGAAATATAGTAATTTGTCTTTAGAACAAAAATTGCAAATGGCAACAGATGGGAATAATGGGTTATGGTTATGTGAAAATCACCATAAGTTATTTGATGAACACATTATAGATATTGCATATGATGGGAAAATACTAATATCTGAATACTTAAGTAATTCCAATAAAATGTTTGTTCAAAAGATAACGACTAAAAACAATATCGATAAAAATATTATGACTGAACAATTTACGCAATATTTGGCGAAAAGAAAAGAAGTAGTCAATTTTTAGCAATTTCAAGTTTGAAATTACTCATTTTACTCTTTTACTGGTCTTTCAGAATTTTTATTTTTCTAAAAAATCACATTTTCTTTACTCAACAAGCCGATTGTACCCATGAGTAATTAAAGAGTAATTTGAATTTATTAGAGGAAAATGTAACTTTTTTTTAATAATTGTTCGTTTGGCGTAAATTTTATATATATTTTACTTTTATATAAACACAAAGGAGAAATTAGTGAGTACAATTCATACAAATTTTTACAGAATACAATGTAAAAGCCGTTATAAAACAAAACAAACTGATAATGCTTCTAAAATTGAAGTTCAAGCAGATAAATCAAAACTTTCAAAAGTAAGCATAGATAATATGAAAGCAAATTATCTAGTTAACTTCAAGGGTGGAATTAAGTTTGAGAAATCAGATAATAGTGGTATAGGAACAGTTAATCATCAAACAGCATTTTTTAGAGAACCGAAGACTGATGAAATTGTTCAAAACTATATTCTAGAAAAGTTTGCTAATGATGGTGAGATAAACATTGTTTCAGGCGCCTGCTCAACAGGTAAAGAAGCAAAAAGCTATGCTATGATGCTGGATAACATAAAAGATAAGCTCAATATTTACGGATTTGATATTAGTGAGAAAGTTATTGAAGAAGCCTATAACGAAGATTGTCAGTTAATTAGAGCAGAAGGAAATTCACCATATTTTTTAGATTCTGAAAATATTTTATTAGACGATAACACAGACGGCTTATCTGTATACCAAAGAAAATGCCTCGATAAATTTAGACAATATTATACTCCAAAAGGTTCTGAATATAGTATTCCGGTCTTTCCAAACGCAAAACAAGAACTTAAAAATTTTGAAGCTCTTTTAAATGATCCTGAAGCTTTGGAAAAACAAAAAGAACAATATAACGAACAAATTCAATCGTTAAAAAAAGTACTTCCAGGTGCTGCTAAATATATGGGTAATATAAGTTTTGAAGATACTCTAAAAATGAATAAAGAAGAACTTGAAAGACAAACTGAAGTTTATAATACTGTCAGAGATTTCAGAACAGATATGGCTCGTTTTGAAAACTGTTCTTTTACTAAAGGCGATGTAATGAATTTAGATAAGTTGTATGAGTCTAATAGTGTGAATGTCCTTTTATACAGAAATGCGTTATACCACACATTGTGCATGGGCGATAACAACTTGTCTCGCTACATGAAAGAAGATGCAAAAGATACAATGGATGTAATTGCAGTACAAATGAATAAAATCTTAAAGCCACAAGGACTTGTTGTTTTTGGAGAAGAAGAATGGATGCAAGGTATTGATAATAATATTATTAATGAATCAATGAAAAACAATGGCTTTGCTCAGCTTCAAGAAAGCTATACCAATAATATTTGGGTAAAAGTTAAAGATATAGAAGTTATCTAAAATTTGGATTTTTAATACTCAAACTTTTTGCTCAAAATCATCAAACCGAGTGTCTTTTTACACTATCCTAAAAATTTTAAATTTTAATTGATACGAAATCGACACATAGTTCGGAAGTGGTGTTCCAATTTGTTGTCTTCAGAGCTAATGTGTGTGTGCGATGAAGAATGAATATATAGATATAAATAAAATAGCCAAGATTAAAGGATTAAAGAGCAATCGTTCATTAAGAATGGCAATACAAAAAGGTAAATACGAGGCTCGCGAGGTGACGGTTTTTGGCGGCAAATCTTATGAGATTTTATACTCTTCACTTGAACCTGAGGGTTCAGGAAAAACTTGAAGATGAATTAATTCAAGAAACCGCTCAATCAAACTGCACAGCATTAGTTCCAGTTAATAACAAACTTCAAGCACCTTCGTTTATGTCGGACAGAGCAAGAATGACAGCTTTAGCGAGGGTTGATGTAGTTAACGAATTAACAAAAGTCAGAAGTCAATACAAAACAAAGAAAGAGGCTGACGCCGTATTTTTAGAATTATACAACTCAGGGATTTTACTTCCTGTTGTATATAGATTTTTAGGAAGTATCTCGATTGGAACTTTACACCGCTGGTTTTCGGCTTATGAGGAAACAAACGATTACAGAAGTTTAATACCGGGTTACAAAGTAAGTAAACAGAATGAATATAACTCCATTCTAAACGATGAAATGAAACAGGTGTTCTTAAAATTCTTGTTGCATCCGAATAAATTTAGCTTACATAAAGCTGTACATTTAACTAAAAGTATTCTTGAAAAACGAGGATATACCGCACTGCCTTGTGATTTAAGTTTTAAAAGGTTTGCGGAGCATTATAAAAAGAATAATTATGACAAATGGGTTTTATTTAGGGAAGGTGAAAAAGCATACCACGACAAAGTGGAAGCATATATTGAAAGGGATATTTCAGTTCTTAATGTCGGCGATGTATTAATCGCAGATGGACACGTTCTGAATTTTCAAGTTATTAATCCATTCACAGGAAAGCCAACGAGGGCAACTCTCGTTGGCTTTTTAGATTGGAAATCAACCGCATTGGTCGGGTATGAAATTATAATGACTGAAAACACCCAATGTATTGCAAGTGCTCTGCGTAACTCGATTTTAAATCTTGGAGTTATCCCGAAAGTAGTTTATCAGGATAACGGCAAAGCCTTTAAAGCAAAGTATTTTCAATCTTGTGATTTTGACGAGGAGGGCTTTAAAGGAGTGTATGCAAATTTAGGCATCCGCTCCGTTTTTGCTAAACCATACAATGCGAGAGCCAAAATTATTGAACGATTCTTCCTTGAATTTCAGGAGGAGTTTGAAAAAATGATGCCGAGTTACATCGGAACAAGTATTGAAGATAAACCTGCGTGGCTAAAACGTGGTGAAAAGCTCCAAGAAATATGCACAAAAAACTTACCAATAATTACATTCCGACGGTTCAGGAAGTTATTAAATATATTGATTGTTGGATTGAGTACCATAACTCAAAGCCTTGTCCTAACGACCGTTCAAAAAACATTCGTGAAATGTTAAACGGTGTTCAAAAGCAGGAGATTGATAAAAATATTTTGAACGATTTAATGATGAAAACGGAAGCTCGAACAATTAATAAACATGGAATTACATTCCTTGGAATGCATTACAGAAGCGATGTTATACTTGGACTGAGGGATAAAGTTTACATTCGTTACAGCCTGTTTGACCTTTCAAATGTTCATGTTTATTCAATGAAAGGGGAATTTTTATGCGTGGCTCACTGGGTTGCAAAAATTCATCCAATGGCAAGAGTTCTTGGAACGGTAAAGGATATGGAAGAATACAAACAGCAATACCAGAGACAGCAACGCCAATTTAAAAAGGCTAAAAAAGAATTTCAGAAATACTTCCCGACCGAAAAAAGCTGAAGTTTTAGAAATCGAACCTGAAGATGATGTCATAGATATTCAACCAATTATTGAAAAACCTAAGCGTGAACGGAAATTAACACCTCGTGAACAGCAAATGAACAAGCCGATTTTTAATTCAAATTACGAAAAATACGAGTGGTTGATGACACATGGAACGACAAATCCTGTAGACAGAAAATGGCTTGCGGAATATATGAGAAGTGATGAATATTACAATTTATACGGAGATTGATTATGAATAATACAAAATTTGTAAAAACGAAAAACGTCAAACGCTTTGTAGCATTGATGGATGAACTCCAAAATCTGCCGCCTAATATTCCAAAACTTGCACTTGTTTATGGCGAGCATGGGCTTGGGAAAACCAAAGCTATAATTTGGTGGGAAACAAGAAACGATGCTATTTATGTAAGAGCCAACAATGAAATGACTCAAAATGGTTTATTACAGGCTATTGTTGATGAACTCGGTGAAAGACCCATGTATTTAATGCAGGAAAATTTTAAACTTATTATTAAACATTTAAAACGAGATCCAAAAATAATCATAGTTGATGAGGCTGACTACCTTTTTAACAGTAAAAATGTAATAGAAATTTTGAGAGATATTCAGGACTCTACTGGATGTCCTGTTGTTTTATCCGGTATGGGGGTAATGGATAAAAAGATTGCAAGGTTCAAACACTTTGAAGACAGGATTTTTAAAAAGTTGAAGTTTGAACAATTCAACAGTTCGGATATTAAAGAAATTATTAATGAGCTTACTGAGCTTAATTTTACCGAGGATGCAATAGAATATCTTGCAACACGTACAAACCAATTCAGGCAACTTGTTAAGCTCATTAACAGGATTGAAATATTATCACAAACAAATAAATTTAATGATATAGATGAATATACTTTGAAAGGAATAATTAATGAAAGGCGGATTTTGACAAGAGCGAAGGCGAACGAAGTGAGCGAGCTCTTCCCTGTGAAAAATCTGACGGAATGCAGATTTGCCGGAGGTAAATCGTAATGGAGTACAAAGATTTTGAACAGTCTATAATCCAAGACAACAAACTACTTTCCCTGTGCAGACGGTTAAAAAACTCTACGCGTGATGAACTCCTTAGTTACTTGGAAATAAATGAGGAAGTTTTAGATTTAATGCTTTTGTTTTTAATAGATGAAGGCAGTATTGAAGAACACGACGGTGTCTATTCTTATGTAGAATCTTCTACGTTAAAAAGCAAGGTTAAGCGACAAAACAAGAATTTGCATTATATGTTTCAGCTTCATTCGCCTGAAACAATTGATTTGCTAATTAAATCCTTTTGTCTTGGATTGCAAACGCAGAAAACCGCATATTTGTTGAACTTAAACAATAGCTGTATAGCTGATTTTTACACTGAATTCAGAAAACTAATTTATGAAAGACAGCATAAAACTTTGCTAAATTATTTTTTTGAAAAACCGCTTGTCGGGAGGTATAGAATATTTTTTGAACAGTATGCATATTTTTATATCTACAATAATCAGGTTTTTGTGAGTGAAAAACTTTTGAGAGAAACTGATGGCAAAGATTTTACAAAAACAGAAATTCAAGAGTTTAAAAAGGTTTACAGCTTTTTAACTAGACAGGTTGCTCATAATACAAATCAAGCCAAATTACATCATAAACTAGCTGAAGGAATATGGCGAAGAGAACGAACATTTGAGGATTTGTATCAAGATTTAAAGAAAAATTTACTTAATATTTGTTAATAAACTTTTCCCCGATTTTTTTTATTAAAGGATTATAGGAAGTGCCTTTGAATTGTGGTTCTAGTACTTCAATTTTCATTGATAAGTTTTTAAAATATTTCTCTTTGTATCAATATCTCGTTTTTAATCAAATCTGCGATAATTATAACAATATCTGATTCATATAATTCAGCTACCGCTAGCACATTTCATCTTTTTCTGCGATAAAATAGTATCATCTGTGCCACTTATCTTATAATTTATATTTTGTTTAAAATTCCTTAATTAATATCAAATCCTAACTTTAAACTCTTTCCAATCCTTAACAGGTTCTTCTGAAAACCGGATGCCGTCTTCAAGTGCTGCAAAATGTTGTTTGCCACAGTAAATTTTTAGTCTTTCCGGTGTTCTTAAGTCAAACAGACTTGTTGTTCCTTTTGTTTCGAGTACAAAATAAAGTTTTTGTTCGCCGTCTTTTTCTAAGAACACCGCCCAATCAGGGTTATAACTTCCTATTGGGGTTTCAATTTTAAACCTCGAAGGAATTTTGAAGAACATTTTTACATCCGGATCTTCATCAAGTGATTTTGCAAATCTGCTTTCAACCCCGCTGTCATAAATCAGGTAATCATAAACGCTGTGCTCTACCTCAACGGCATTACGGTCAAGGTTTGCAAGAAGTTCTTCGCTGTCAAAAATTTCCTGAACATAATATTCCTCACCTGCAAGTTTAACATATTTTATGCCGTCAATAGCCAAACTGTGGCGGTTGCGTGAAATTATCTCAAGCGCTTTTTCATAAAATCCTTGAGGATTGTTTATAAAATCTTTTATTCTGCCGCTTTCCTGTAATATACGAATTATATCGCTCCGTTTTAAAAGTGTTTCGGCTGAAATCAATCTGACAATATCCGGTAGAACTTCATAATAGCCTGCAATATCCAAACTTTTTCTGTGCATTTCTATTGATGATACTCCGGCATTTTCGAGTTCTATTTCAGCAGTTGATGAAACAAGTCTTGCTTTTTGAATAACCGGCATTTCAGACAGCTCTTTTACACAGTTTTTAATTAAGGTTTCAGTGTCAATATTTACTCTGTATGTAGTTTTTTGTTTAATTTTATCCCACAATTCTTTAAATTCAGGAGATAAAATTGCCTGTTTTTTCAGTTTAACCGTAACTTCTTTGTTTGCATCACGAATAACAGGGCGATTGTCGGCTTTTTCCAATGCCTGCATAATTGCACGTTGTGCGGCTTTTGTATAACGTTCACTCAAATCAAGTTTGCCGGCTTTAAGCTGTGCTTTCATTGTGTCTTTTATTTTACCCTCTTTTGAGATTACTTTCATTTCTTTGAGTTCTTCCATAATCTCTGAGGCTTGTTCATGCGTAAATGTTTTTTCTTCAATACGGGTTTCTACACATTTAACGTCTTTGAGTTTTTCAAAAGTTACAGGTTCAGCCTGTTTCATTATTTTTTTGACTTCTTGTTTTAACGGCTCTGCTATTTCAGGAAGTTTAATTTCTTCAACTTTTACATCTTCTTTTACGTTGCCGTTAGTGTCAAGAACATCATTCGCAACAAGTGCTTCATAAACATCAAAGGCAGATGCTTCATCCATCTGGTGTTCAATTTCGACTTTTTCCTCGTAAGTCAAATCCATCAAAGCACTAAGCTGCAATACACCAAACTTCATACCGGTTTCCTGTTCAATTTCTTTTTGCATAGTTTCGGCAAATTCAGCGAAACTTTCGTTTGCCATTACGTGCAGAATGTTTATATTTCTATCTTCAATCCGTTCACCGTCCTGATTTACACAAAGCCTTAACCCACGACCGACTTTTTGGCGACAGGTAAATGTTGATTTCTGTTCAATTAATGTACAAACCTGAAATACATTCGGGTTGTCCCAGCCCTCTTTTAAAGCAGAGTGGGAAAAGATAAATCTTAAAGGACAATCGAAAGACAAAAGCCACTCTTTATCTTTCATAATTGTGTTATAAGTATCATCGTCTGCGAGGGTATCGCCTTTAGTGTTTTTGTAAATACCTTTTTTATCCTGCGAAAAGTAGCCGTTGTGGGCTTTTTCAACATCTGTATTAAAATAAGTTTTCAGAGGGGCATACTTTTCTTTGCTCATAAGCTCGTTATAACATTCTTCAAACATCTGAGCATAAATACCTTTTTCGCCTGTTTCAGTACGGTATTTTTTTACCTCATCAATAAAGAATAATGACAAAACTTTTATACCTTTGTCGTGATAGCGGAGTTCTTTTTCAAGGTGTGCTTCAATTGTTCTGTATATTTGAGCACGCTTAATTATATTTTCATCAACACTTCCGATAGATTTGCCGAGTTTAACGGTTTCAGAGTTTGTAAATTCAACACATTCAAAATCTTTTGTGCAATCAATGCCTTCTATTGTGTAGCCTTCATATAAACTACGCTTTCCCGAAAGCATAAATAAATCATCACCGGGTTTGACAGTAATCGTCTTACGTTCGACTTTTCCGGCCTTGCTTTCAATATCTATTTCAATTTTTGCCGTAAACCCGTTTTGATTTGATACTGATTTTAAATGTATATACGGTTTGTTGAAGTCATTAGTTACAGAGTTTGACGAAACACAAATTTGCTTTACAAGTCCCATTTGGTATGCATCAACAGGAGTTAAGCGGTATAATAGGTTTATTTTTTCTCTGTGAGTTGCACTGTAGCGGAGAACACAAAGAGGATTTAAAGATTGAATTGCCTCTTTAGCTTTTGGCGTGTTGTCAACGGATTGCGGTTCGTCAATAATTACAACGGGATTTGTATCCTGAATATATCTCATAGCGGTTTCGCCGTTGAGTTTGTCCTGCTCTTGATTGATTATATTTTCGGCTTTTTTGAATGCGTCAATATTTATAATCATTATTTCAATATTGCCTGATGTTGCAAACTGGCGGACATCCGAAAGTTTAGCAGAGTTATAAATAAAATATCTGTATGGAATTCCGTCGTATAAGTTTTTGAAGTGCTCTTCCGTTACCTGCAAGGATTTAAAAACACCCTCACGAATTGCAACGGACGGCACAACGATAATAAATTTTGAAAAACCGTAGCGTTTGTTTAGTTCAAGAATTGTTTTTGTGTAAACGTATGTTTTACCCGTTCCGGTTTCCATTTCAATAGAAAACTGGCGGCTGTCATAGTCACGTGACAGCGGTAATTTGTGACGTCTTTGAATTGAATGCATATTTGAAAGCAGGGTGTCCTGGGCAATTTCAAGCTTATTACCAAACCCGAAATCATTCTGAATTAACTTCATCTGATCGGGGTTACGGTCAATAGAAAAAGTCGTGGTTGATTTTTTTTGTCCTGAAAATAAATCAGCAACCGCATTTACCGCCTCTGTTTGAAATTCTTGATTTTTAAACTTTAGTTTCACACGCAACTCCTTACAATAACTTCATCTCAATATCTTTGTCTTTCAGGATGTAGTATGCATTTGAAAGAGCTGTGCTGTCTTTGAAAGCTTGTTCCGAAGATACGATTTTTGCAGGTATAAGCTCGCACATTTCTTTTATATCTTCAGGAGTTATGCCGTCTTTGCCGTAATCAAGACAAATAAGCACTAAGCAGTCTTCTCCTATTGAATAGGCTTTTTTATCGTTGATTTGTGTAGGAATCACTTTGTAAGTGAGTGGAATTCCCATTTTTAGCATTACTTCATAAATCACATCCAAATCGGTACGGTCAGGTTTGATAGTTTCGTTCAGTAATGAAAATCTTTGAGCAACTATCTGTTCATCTTGTGTCGGTGTGCTGTCCCACTCTACCAGATTGGACGTGTCAAGTTTAAAAACTTTGAAACCTGTATCGCCTTTGCCAATCTTTGCTCCGGCACGGCGGATGCGCTCTTTGCCTATTTCACAAATATTTTTGTAGCCGGCTTTGTAGGCTTCGGATTTTTCATCACAAAGTTCGGGAAGTTGCACCATTATAAATTGACGGTTTCCGCCATCCTCTGCATTTAACTGCATTACTGCATGGGCTGTTGTTGCCGACCCGCTGAAAAAATCAAGAATTATATCGTCGTCCTTTGCCGTTGCTTCAAGAAAAACTTTTACAAGTTCAATTGGCTTTGGATTTTCAAACATATCTTTTGTACTGAACAAGCCTGTTAATACATTTGAACCGTCACCTGTATTGGCAATATCATATAAAATACTTCTTTGTTTTAAAACCTTAATTTGGTTTGCGAAATATTCTTTTTCGTAAGGTATCCATTTTCCTTCTTTAATTTCCCAGTGAATGAGATTATTTTGTAGTAATTCATTCATGCGTTCTCGTCCAACTCGCCAACGACCGTCATTTCCATCGGGAGCAATAGGAAATGCTTCTGTTCCGTCCGGGGCAATTAAACCGAAATACATTGAAGGTCTATCCTCTCTTCTTGCTGTATTTCCCCATTTTGCCAATTTCGTAATTTTAAAATTCCCGCGTTCATCTGATTTATTATATTGAGCAATGTCTCGAGCCTCTTCTTTGTCATACCATACAAGCTGTTGACTTTTGCAGTAAACTACTATAAATTCATGCTCAATTACAAAATATTCCTTTGCTTGTCCTCCGCCATCTTTCTTTCTCCATATAAAGGAGCCTATATAATTTTCTTCGCCAAAAACTTCGTTACAAACCTTTTTTAAATTTGTTATTTCATTTTCATCAATCGATATAAAAATCACCCCGTCATCACGCAAAAGATTTGCAGCCAATCGCAAACGCGGGTACATCATATTCAACCAGTTTGTATGAAATCTGCCCATTGTTTCAGGGTTTGACTTCGTTGTCTGCTGTGTAACTTCTTTATACTTTGCCATAGGATCTTTGAAATCATCCTCATATACAAAGTCATTGCCTGTATTATACGGAGGATCGATATAAATCATCTTTACCTTGTTGTAATATGACGACTGCAAAAGTTTCAGGACTTCAAGGTTGTCACCCTCAATATAGATATTGTTTGTTGCATCAAAATTTACACTTTCTTCCGGGCAAGGTCTGAGTGTACCTGTTGAGCGTTTCCCCGCTATGCGGTAACATTCTGATTTGCCTTTCCACTCAAATTTATATTTCTCAAAATCTTCATCAATATATTCACCGCAAAGATTAAGAAGTTTATCTATATCAAGTTTTCCCTCTGAAAAACATTGAGGGAATACAGCTTTCAACTTTTCAAGGTCTGCTTTTTCTATATCCATACTTTGTGACGAAACTCTTTCAATATCCACCATATAAATTCCTATTAGTTATTTTCCTGTTGAGTTAATCTTACCACAAAAATTATTTCTTAGGGGAGGGGTGCCTTATAAATTTGTACTTTGAAATGCGGGCTCATTAGAACATTAAAATTATACTCATCTGTCAAATCCGCGATTTCTTTTTCAGTTTCAACGTCAATCTGCGCTTTATCATAGAACAGTTTTTCTTCCCGCTTGAGTAATTCTTTTTCCAAAACTTTTACCCGTTTTGTTGTTTTCAGCTCTTCAAGTTTATTTGAAAAAGCCTGCTTTTTCAAATCTTTAATCTCTGTTTTAATGTCGTTCAAATCCGTTTCAAGCTGTGTTTTCTTTCTGCCTGCAAGTAGTTTTATTTTTTCTACCTCAAAGGCAAATGAGCCTTCTTTATTTTTTATGTATTCCTTGATAATATCCGCTTTTGAAATTTGATCGTCTAAACTTCCAACGCCTGCAAAATCCTGTAATAACTTTCCATCTTTGATTTGCCCAAACCTATCCTGTTCTTCAATATCAATTACAGGCAAACTTAAAAGTTCCCGACACTTTTCTTCAGACAAAATCTCTCCGCCTTGAGTTTGTCCTATCAAAATATGGCGGGTAGAAGAAACATCCTTTGAAGTAATTGTTGCATAATAAAATCCAATCTCACAAGGTTCAATGTACGCATTTACATAAATTTTCGCCTCAGGTGCAATGTTTGTGTCAATTTCTCTCAAAATTCCTTTTGCAAAAGTTGAAGTAAAACTTATTCTGCCGGTCTTTGGTTTAAAATCTTTACCTAAGCCGTATCTTTTGTACCCCTCATAACTTCTCATTCGTCCGTTATCGTTGAACGAAAACAAATACGGGCGTTTGTAACCTTCTATCAAGGTCAAAGTTTTGTTTTCATCATCTATTTCGTACCAGTCGGGCTTTATGGTTTCAAAATAATATTTTACAAGTTCCCACAATTCGGCATTAAGTTCTGCGGCTTTTTCCTCAATATATGCAGGGGTAACCGCTACTTTATCCGCTATGGATTTGGTAAATGTCGTGAATAGAATATCTTCTGAATTTTCAACAAGTTGTTCGTTTGCTTGCCTGTGCTCCGTCAAGTTTTCTTTAAATGCCTGAGCCACTTCATCTCTGTGTCTAAAATCTTTTAGCACTTCTTTTATCTTAGTGTCAAAATTTCCTACAATATCATCCGACATCCCGAAAATCCCGTTAAACTGCAAAGTCCGCTTGTTTATAAGTTCAAGCATTCTGACATCGGCAAAATTTTCACGGCTAAGCAGATTTATTACAAGCACATCCGACTTTTGCCCCTGTCTGTGGCACCTGCAAATCCTCTGCTCCATTTGAATTGAATTATAAATCATATCGTAATTTACAACCACAGGACAGTATTCTATATCCAAACCCTTTGCAGCTGTATCCGTTGTTACAAGGATTTGAACATCTTCATTATTACGGAATTTTTCAAGTGTGTCATTATCTTTGTATTTAAACGTGTTATACCCATTTTGTCTGAATATCATATAAAGATTATCAAGCGTTGTGTTGTTATCCACAAAGACAATCGCTTTTTGATTAACGTTCATTGCTTTCAGATGATTAAAAACAATTTTTAAAATCTTCAAAAGCTGTGTAGTTTTTGAGTTAATTTTTATTTCTGAAGCAAGGGTTTGAATATGTATAAGTGCAGCTTTTTCAAGTCCGTAAGTTCTTTGAATTGCCGGAGATATCATATTCACAAACGCCTGCGGTGAAGATGAAAGTGTTTTAAAGAATAAAAGATTTAAGTTGTATTCATCCATTTCAGGGTAGGCAGCTTTATTTTCTGAGGCAATATAAGTAGAAATTAATTTATATAATTCTTTTTCCTCCTGCAAAAGAGGGTAATCAATCGTAATTGGCAAACGGCGGGAAAAATTCACATATTCTGTTGTCTGACTTTTTAATGTTCTGAAACAGAATTGTGAAACCCAGCTTGTAAGTTCCGGATAATTTTCAGGTTTTCTGAAATATCGCTTATAAAACCAGTCGGCATCAGGCAAAATACTTTCATCTATAAAATGAATTAAGCCGTAAATGTCCATTATGCTTAGCGTTATAGGGGTAGGTGTAAGTAAAAGTTTATAGGCTTCACGAACGGCACTTTTTAAAGTTTTGACAATTTCTTTTTCAGGTTTTGCAAGTGTATCAGCCTCGTCAAAAATTACTAAATCCCAATCTCGTTCTTTGATTTTATCCGCTCGTTTAGAGGCATTCTCGTAAGTCGTTATTACTATCCCATCTTCATCAGGTATATTTTTTGTATTATTCCAAAAAACATAAGGAAGGGTAAAATCAGTGTCAAGTTTCCGCTTCCACTGGTTTACAAGATTTGGCGGAAGAACAACCAAAATATTTTCTTTGCCTTCATACCACTTTTGACCTGCAACAAGAAGTGCCTCGTAAGTTTTACCGAGCGAACCTTCATCACAGAGTAAACAGCCTTTTAAAAAGTCTGACCTTAATGCAAAACGTGCCGCCGCTATTTGATAAGGTAAAATCTTTGCGGTTGATGAAGCATAAACAGGCAAAAAGTTTTTGTCATCCGAAAAATCTTCAAGACGTTTTGCCTCTATTAATGCAGAATATTGACTTTGAAATTTATTCTCTTTCATGCTTCATGCTGATTTTAGCACAAAACAGGCTTTTTATATTAAAATGAATGATATCACATTGCCAAAACAGTAAAACAAATATATTTCACAAAAATTAATCAAATTCTTTAATTAAAAGTTTTTGTGATATTATCCTTGTAACTAGGGGGTTAATTATATGAAAGTTATGCTAAATACTGAAAAGATTTATACAATTAGACGTATATTTCAGAATAATAAATTGCTTAGGGAAAATTTTATTCCAAACTTAAAAACATCTGCGTCCCAGATCCCTGATATAAACTATACTCAAAACAATTTTATAAAAAAAATAATAAACTTTTTTAAGCCTAAAGAGTTTAATGTAGAAAAGTCGCCTATTATAGCAAAATTAGAAACTCCATATGGCAGATACGATGATATTCCAGATCCAAAAGATTTAAAATTTGATTCCGTTGATAGAATAATGGCTGAAATTTATATTAAGCAAGCTAAAAATGGAGTATATCCAGATTATACTATTAATCACAATATGGAGCAACTTAGACATGTTCCAGATGCTGTTAAAGAATTAATTAAGCCAAGAGACATTAGCCCTAACGGTCATATAGACCAAAATACAATTAATAAAGCCTATAGCATTGCTAAAAAAGCGGGGGAGATTTCCCCTTATGAATACCCACCATCATTTGCAGGAGAAACAAATATATCTGAAGGAACCATTCCTAATTTGTTATCGAAATCTATAGATGATACAAGAGTTGACATTTCTCACGAAATACCATCTGACATTTCTGGATTAGACGCACCTCTTGATGTTGTAGATTCAAGATTTAAAATTTTTGACAAAATTAATCCTGATAATGGTATAGATGTTGACAATTTAGCTGATTTATCTGAACACACTACCGACATATTAGGTTCAGAACTAATTGAAAACGTAGTAAAAAAATCTGAAAGCTTTTTGGAAAATCTCTTAGATTCATTGTCTGATTTTCATTAGGATATCAGGAATGCAGTTTTCAATAATTTCATTATTGACGAAATATTTCCATTTCCAGTTATAGACTTATATGATTTAGCAATAATTTCACCATTATTTGCAACTGATGATAATAATTTAATATAATCTTCAACTAGCGGGCTTGCTATTTTTTTCATTTCAGTAATAATTTTGTTTACATAGACACAATCTCTATTAGATAAATATGGTTCAATAAGATTCATATTGTTTTGTGTTTGTTTAATTTTTTTAACATAAGAACTTGCGATAGGATGAATACCTTTATGGATAAATGTATTGCAATAATCATTATAATCAGCATATACATATTTAATTGCTTGCTGTTGTTTGCTAACACGTTGTACCTTTGGCACTACACCAATAATAGGAGCCCTTTCTTGTATTTTTTGAGGCAGTGAATACATTTCGTTTATTTCGTTAAGCTGCATATTTACAAATTTAAAGTATTTATTTTTAATTTTATAAGATGCGTTGAGTGATTGGCTTAATAATTGTGTATCATCTGACATAAATGTAGTAAAAATTTCTTCAAATAGTTTGGTAGATTCATTTCCCCCAAATCCACCTATTGCTTGAATATCTAATTCAGGTATTTGTATTTTATTAGTAAAAGTAGAATTTCTCACACCATCACTATAAAAATTTGAACCTTTCCTATACACAGCCTTTAAAGAACAGTCTTCGTCTGCAATATTTCCGATAAGACCTGACGATTCGATTTTTTGTGATGCAAATATTCTTTGTATAAGTGAATCCGTACTTTCAAATTGTGTGATAATATCAAATGGATTTTCAATATTCCCTAATTTTTTTAATTCTTTTTGTTCATTAATTGCTCTTTTCAAGTGGATTAAACCTGATTTCTCTTTATTAGCTCTATCATTTATCACTAATAAATCATTAGAAGTTTGAGACAATGAAACCCTATTTTTTCTTAAATATTCTTCTATATTATCATTGTTTAGTTGTTCTGGTCTCGCACTAAAATTTATATTATTTTTTAATAAGCTATTAATAGAATATATTTTCATTTCTACCTCAAATTTTATTAGTAAATCAAATATGAAATATTTAATAGATTTATGGTGTAAGTATTAACTTTTGTAAATAAAAATTAATTAAATTTGTCAAAATATTTTATTCTTTATTTTTCGAAATATCACGAGTAATTTATGCAAATAAACAGTAAAAAAAGGTTAAACTCTAATATATCTTATGCTGGCGGCCTAACAAAACCAATGATTACAGACATAAGAAATACAGATGTCTCTAAAATTCAAAATTATCTTGCAAAAAACAATATTAATTCAGATTTTCAAAATAATAAATTGCTTGCTTGGTCTGTGGTTAAAGTTTTCGAATTTATAAAAGAATTACAAAACACTTTTAAATTAAAACTTGGTTATCCAAGTAATATTATGGTAAAGGATACCAAAACATTAAATATTCCAAATTTGGAGTTTACCTATGGATTTTGTAATTTAGTACCCTGTAGAATTCACAAAGCTTCCGGGGAAATAACACCTGCTAAAACTATTATTTTTAATAAAGATTTCCCTTGGGATAAAATTAACGAAATAAGTGATTTTGATTTTTATGTTGCTAAAAATACTACTACTGACTTTTTTTTAGAATTCGTTTTTCATGAATTTTCACATATTTTTCATGAAAATCATTTGCTTGATAAATTTAGTATAAATAACGTATTAAAAAAGCTATTTTCACTGACAGATCCAAATAATATACAAATTTATCGGCAAAAATATGGCAGACTTGTTGAAAACAATTTATGTAAATATGCGAGAAAAGAACCGTTGGATTTAATTGCTTGTGACATGAGTGGTCGCTTGATTAATAATCTTGATCGAGATAGCATTAGACCAATAAGCAATCCATTAGAGAATTCTCCTTATGAAAAATTATTTTCTTTAAAAAATTTCTTTAATAAGAAACCACAAATTGACAGACTTATAAAACATATTTTTGATGGGGAAACTAAGATACTAAATAATATTGATTAATTGAAAGGAACTACAATGAAAATTCAAAAAATTACAGGGAGTGTCATCAATTTAAACAAATTTGATTATCAAAAACGAAATTCAAAAAGTAATACTGTTAAAACATATAACACCGATAATTTAACATTTACGGGTTCGAAAACCGATTTAGTACGTAAAATTTTTAAACCTGCAGTAAAGAATATTGATGAAGCTATGAATGCAGGGATGAAAAAATTAAATCTTTCATCTGATATTGCACTAGAGAGGTTAACTCCGAAATTAGAGCCGGGTGCTTACACTAAATTACTGGTTGCTAAGATTCAAGCAACAAATGAAAGAATTAAGACTTTAGAAGAAGCGATTGCAACACAGGTAAAACCAGCAAAAGTCAGAGATGCCGAAGCGGATTTAAGTTTTTATAGAAATTGGGATGATGCGTATCAAAAAAATAAATATCAAACAGAAGCTGAAAGTGCTAAAAAAGCTGAACGCGATAAATACTGGAAAGGTTTTAAGTGGATGTCTGATGGAGACTCAAAATATGATGAAAAAATGCAGCCGTATTGGAACGGACATTGGAGACATCAGAAAATTGAACGAAATTTAGATGATTTAAGACAGATTGTTGCCGATTACAATAGTTCAAAAGATTTACAGCGTCAAACTTTAGAGGCATTAAAACGAGAAAGAGCGTCATACATTGCACAATTAACCAGTGCTCATCTGGGAGATTATGTAAATCAAACAGTAAGCCAGCATGGCAGTATTAATGACAGAATAGCCGGATATCTTGATGTAAAAGAACAAATCAAAAAAGATTTTGTAGCTCCACTGCTGGCAAGTAAAGATAATCCGAATGTAAGCTTGCCAAATGCGGTTGTACTTTATGGAGCAACAGGAGTTGGCAAAACAGAAATGCTTAAAGGTGTAGAAGAAGAGTGTAAGGATGTTGCAGAGATTGTACATTTCCCGATGGATACATCTTTAGATAAGTTTCAAGACAAAATGAATGACATTTTAGCACAGGCAAAAGCTCGTTATAAAGATCAAAACAACAAAAAACGAACAATTCTTCTTATTGATGAGGCTGAAAAGTATATGTGTATGAGTGAAACAAAAGCTAATCGGTTAGCTTCGGAATTTGAAGCAGATGATTTTGAAATTTTAAAGAAATATGGCAATAACGATAAGGAGAATATTGATTACTTGAAATCCCTTCTTGACTGGATATCAGAAGTTCCAAAGGAAAAAGGAGAAACAAACAAGTCAAAAAGTGCGACAACATTGTTTATAACAACCAACTACCCTCACTTGATTGATCAGGATTTGATGAGAAGAAAAGGAAAATTTACGCCAATTGCGGTTCATCCTGCTAAGGATGTTAATTTAGAAGCCGTAATTAAGCATTATTTCAAACAAAATTCAGACCTTCTTGAACAAATTAAAATGCTTGCACCTAATGACAATTTTGTTGAAATACTCAATGGTCAAGTTAAATTCTCTGAAAAAGCTAAGAATGTTTTATTGGAGAAAAAGAATAACGGCACAATAACTAACATGCACATAGACTATGAATTATCCGACTGGCCGGATCTTGAGCGTTTCATAAAATTTATGAACCCATCTGACAGGCGTGGAGCATACAGCAATGTTGAGATTAAAGATATGATTTCTAAAGCATTTGACAGATATCTTGAAAATCCGACAAAACCTATGTACAAGTATTTCTTTGATATTAAAAATGAAACCAACAGAGATATCACACCTGCAAGATACAGCAAATTTAGAACAATTTATAATATGGTAACAGATAAGTTTGATTCAGAAGGTTTTGGACAGGCAGAAAAAAAATTCACCGACCTGATTAATGCTTACCAGAACGGAGAACTCAATGAAGAAATGTGTGCAGCAGTGGAAAAACAAATGGCACATATTCAGGAAGAGTTACAAAAACTTCAATCTAAAATGAAAGCAGGAATAGCTCTAACAGAAGGTGAACAAATGCAGTATGATCTGTTCAAAAAATGGGACAGCATCTGGGAATAATGAGGAATTAAAATTATGTATATAACAAAAATTGACGGAAATTATAACTATAAAAATAAACCTTATTTTTTAGCTAAAATTCCAGAAAAAGAACTAATACAAGAACTTACAGAAATTGCGGCCAGTAAAAGTGATATTGTCAAAAAACATATATCCTATTTAAATGATATGCAAAAAGGAAGCAATATCTCACCTGAAAGAAAAGCTGAAATTAATGAGTGGCTGAGCAGAAAATTATATGAGGCATCATCATTTAATCCTGTAAAAGAAGAACAGCAAGTAAAAGAATATATTGAATACATAGAAGAAGAGAGAACTCCTAATAAATTAATACGCAGTGGGAAAAAAGTTCTTCAATTTCTTAAGGAGAAAATAAAAGATGAACCGGAATACGTTCATCCTATGATGCGTAGTTTTAATGACCGAAAACATGAATTATCGTTTTTTGAAAAGTTTAGGGATGTATTCTCTTCATATTTGGAATTAATACCTAAATCTGTTCAGGAAAAAGCTAAGACATCTAAAGAAAAACCTCTTGAACTGGAAGATATCTTAAAACAAATCGGTCTTGAAAAATACGGACTGGACATGTCAAAACAAAGTGATAATATAGAAACAAAAGGAGTCAGCATAATGGACAGCATAAATCTATCAACTAATAAAACAAGTGTTCCTTCTCAAGGAGTAACGCAAAACAGCCAACCTCAGCCTTCTATAAAAACTAATGAACTCAAACAGGATACTTTTGAACGTGAAGATAAAACCAAAATGAGTACAGGCGAAAAAGTTGCAATAGCAGGAGGAGTTACAATAGCAGGTGCTGCTGCTATTACTTATATTGCGACAAGAGGAAAAAACAAAAAAGCTGGGGAAAAAGTTATTGAAGAAGGAAAGGGAATCGTTGAAACCGGCAAAAAAGCAATAAAAGAAATTGTTAAAACACAAGCAGCCCCGAAAAAAGAAAATATTCCTAAAAAATTTCAAGAATTGGAGAATAAATATAATGAATATTATGAAAAAGGACTCAATAAAATCCCTTATGATGAAAAAGAATATGATAGATGGCGTGCAGAAGTATATGATCCGTTTATGAAAAGAATTAAAGATGAAAATTTGTCAACTGTCGAGAAAAAAGTATTCTCTTCAAATCCAAATGAACAGGTCAAAGAAAAAGAGGAATATCTGCGTTCGATTTTATTACGAGCATATGATAACGAAGCATCATTTTATGATGCTATGACAGAGTTTGAAAAATATGGAAGAAAAGATTCTCTTTTTGAAGGATACACTACAAATATTACGTATTTTAAAGTGAATTTTCCCCAAAATCCAAGTGAAAAAACAGTAAATAAGTTTATGGATATTTGTGAAAAATTCGGTAAAAGTATGTCCTTAGATAAATATGGAGATTTGGACAACCATACTGACGGTATTAGCTTTATGACCGTAATCTCCGATAAAGGAGTTATAACATCCATTGACCAATTAAAGCGTGCACTGGAAAAAGGTAAAAAAATTATATGGCAAAATCGCAGTATTAATAATCTTAAATGGACATTAATGGAGACTGAAGATGCACCATACAAAAATAATAAAGAAGTGAAAGAAATATTGCAAAAATTCTACGATACAGCTTATGAAAACAAAAAACCTTTTATTAAAACGTTTTTTGAAGAACATGGAGATCCAAATGAATTAGAACATATAATTCTATAAAAAATATTCAAAAGGAGTCAGCATAATGGACAGCATAAATCTATCAACTAATAAAACAAATAGATAGAAAGTGTCTCCTTAAGCTGTCAGATAGCTTTATATATAAAATTTACTTGTTAATTAGGAAATATCTAAAATGAAAATTACTGCAATAAACAATATAAATAGAAATATTCAATACAAAAACAATAATTATAACTCTGTTTCTGTAAAATACGAAAGTACTAAAAATTTAACGAAAGACGAATTTATACATAAATCTGTTAAGATTCATAATCCTAGTTTTAAAGGTGCTGATCCTTATAAATTTGTAATGAATAATTTAGAAGATGGATTTCTTGGCTATTCTAAACAAAAAGATACATTAGCCAAAACCTTTTTAGTTCCGTTTATGGAATCTCTAAAAAATCCAGAAATTCCGCTTCCTCCATCAATCCTATTACATGGACCAGAAACAAATGTAATTAATAATATTATAAATAGAATTAGGTATATACTAAGTCCACTACCTTATGACGTAGTTGAACTTGTAGAAACATCAAAAAAAGACTTTTTACCCGATATCAAAAACTTATTAAATGCACATAAAGCTGCTAGTCAACGAGGAAGATATAGATTTATTGCTGTTGTTGAAGAACCTGAAAAATATTTAGGGATGAACTATACACAAGCTAAACGGTTATTAAACTTTGATTATTCACCTGAAGATATAAAAATACTGAATGAAAACACTGATAATACTGATAACATAAATTGTTTTAAAAATATACTGGATAACTGTAGTAAACCAGCTGCTAAAGGAGGATATGCAACTTCTTTTGTATTCTCTTCAAAAAATCCACATTTAATTCACCCAGATTTTAGAAAAGGTAAAATGGAAAAATTAGGATTTTACAGACCTGAAGATGCCGGTACGATGCTTCTCAATATGATAAAATACCAAAAAGAATATATTGAAAATATTAAAACTAATGATCCTATAGAAATTTATAAGCAAAATAGATTAAAAAATATTAATCTTGATGATTTAAGTATGCAACAAATAAATGAAATAAGAAATTTCTCTGAAGTAAACTACCCTCAGGGAGCATATAGTTATGATGATATTATAAACCTTACTTTTGATACTTTTGATACAATTTTAATTAATGATCCTAAAGTGCCATGGGTAAATTGTTTATATGCAGTGTTACATAATAGGGCAAGATCATACACTCCTGAACAAGTCGTAAGACAAATGGAAATTTCTGATTTATTTGAAAAACGTCAAGATATGTATAATATTTTGAAAAACAAATTTGAAAATGGTGATATAAGTTCAGATGAATTGATGCAGTTTGATTACCACATAGCAAAAAGAAAAGCCCAAATAACTATGTTAGAAAATTTAGAAAAAGAAGGTAAGCTTAATGTCTATGATAAATATATTTTAAAAAAATTTAAAGAAGAAGATTTAGAATTTTAAATATATTTATTGAATAATAACTCTAGATTTCTGCTTTTTACAAAGTAGGTATTTAATGTATTACCATAAATTAGAACTCTCTGCATTATAGAAGAATACCTCTAAAGTTTTCTCACATTCTCTGTTTGCAAAAAAGTATCAGCTTTTTCACGTTTGTCTTGATACTTTTCTTTAGAGCATAGACTTATATATACCCTTTTTATTGTTAAATTTTTACTTATGGCATCAAATATATGTTTGTCCTTTTTATCAAGGGAATGTCCATGAATAAATAAAATATCTTTAATTCCGTTTAACTTTGAATAACAATATGAAAGATATTCATTGTTTTCTTTTAGAATTTTGTTTAATTTATTTTTGCTACTTCCCTCTGTTACTATTAAAGGATATTTATTGTTATATATATTGTCTTTTATAATATTCCTTAGATATCTTCCATCATTTTGTGGCTTAAATACTAAACCATAGTCCCATTTATAAATATGTAATGCACCATGTAAATAAAAAACATTCTGTTTTTCTTTTTCTTTCCAAGCAAGTTCATTATAGTATGGTCTAAACCCATCATCCATTTCAAAAATTTCTTTGTTGGGGTATCTTTTCAAAAAATCTTCTCTATTAAGCAAAACCCAGTATAAAAGGCAATCATAATTTAACGTAAAAATTTTATTAAAATTTGAAAGAAAGACTAATGTGTTAAACATTCTATCTTTTTCAATATCATTTTGTGAAGAAGGATGAATCTCTAATATACGGTTGATTAATTCATCTCGTAAATTAATAGCTTCTTGATTTAATCTATCAATTGTAGTTACCCGAGGGTCATAGGCTTTTAATAGCCGTGATGAACTTTCGAATTTTTTTAAAATCACTTCAAAATCAGACGTATGAAATGTATTAAAAACTCTTCTTATATAAAAAGGAATCCTAGGCGAATCTTCTAGTAGACTTGAATAATCAAAACTTTTTTCGTCAAAAGCTCTACTAAAACCATTTCCTAGCAATAAAATTTTTTCATAGCCATCACATTCCTGTATAGCTTTTTCAAATGTTAAAGCCATTATTATAACTTCCTGCTTCTTAGATAGCATATTAACATAAACTCATAAAAATTTGGTACTCCAAGTTGCCGAAAAAAATCAATCTGTCTGTTAAAAGAAATCAAACTGAGTGTTCATTTACAGAGGAAACCTGCCTTAAAGTCGCTGTTGGTAAACAATTTTAAATAAATTTAGGGTTTCAGAAAAGTCTAAAATGCCTGATAACTGCCCTTTGTATGTCTAAAAATACTGAACTCGAAAAACTTATTTCTGTAAGAGAATTGTTGCGGACAACAATAAGTCATTCGTTGTCAAATATTTAATAGATGCTCAAGAAAAAATTTTTTCTGTTGCTAAACGGAACTTTAACGAAACTTTTTAAGGGACCAAACATAACATTAATATAAGTATGTTTAATGTATAATGAAGATCAAAGGAAAATAAGGCTTATGAATAATGAAATAATACTTGATACAAAGCTTGTTGGAGATATCAAAGGAAAGTTTTTTGTGCCTTCTTATCAAAGAGGTTATCGTTGGGGAAAGTCTGAAGTTATACGCCTTTTAGAAGATGTATGTTCAACCGAAGGGAAAATAAATTACTGCCTTCAACCAATTGTTGTAAGAGTAAATGGTGATAAATATGAACTAATAGATGGTCAACAAAGATTAACTACAATATATTTAATTTATAGATACATGAATGAAGTGAGTTTGGGTTTTATTGATGAACCTCGTTTTACACTCTCTTATAAAACAAGAGAACAATCAGAAGACTTTTTAAAAGCAATTGATGAAACATGTAAGGATGACAATATTGACTTTTGGCATATTTGTTCTGCCTATCAAAGTATTAAAGATTGGTTTGACAAAAAAGATAAAAAATCAACTATAACAAATATAAATAAATATTTTGATGAAATTGTCAAAGTTATATGGTATGAAGTTGGGGAGTCCGAAGATGCTATAAATTTATTCACAAGGCTTAATATCGGTAAAATTCCACTTACTAGTGCCGAACTTGTAAAAGCAATGTTTTTAAGCAGAAGTAAAGAAACAAATCTTGGCAAGAAAAAACAAGAAGAAATTTCTTTGCAATGGGATTATATCGAAAAAGAACTTCATAATGATTCTTTATGGTATTTTCTAACAAACAAAACAAAAGCAAAATATCAAACAAGAATTGATCTAATCCTTGATCTTATATCAGCTAAACCCGTTGATAATCGTGAAAAATACTACACTTTTTTTAAATTTGATGAAATGAACAAAACATGCTCATTGAACGATATCTGGGAGAATATTCAACAAACATTTCTCATATTAAAAGACTGGTACGAAAATCATGAATTGTACCATAAGATAGGCTATTTAATTGCATCAGATACATTAACATTATCAGAAATATTTGATATTTCAAAAAATAAAACTAAAAATCAATTTAAAAAAGTTATTGATGAAAAAATAAAAAATAGTATAAAAATCAATGAAAATTATTCTGAATTAAGTTACGAAAAAGAAACAGATAGAAATAGAATAGCAACCTTATTATTACTTTTTAATGTTGAATCCGTTCGCAGAAATGGAGAAGAATCTCAATGGTTTCCGTTTGATAAATACAAATATAGCAAAGATGAAAAAGTTTTATGGAGTCTTGAACATATTCATGCACAGCACTCTGAAGGAATGAAGACTCAAGAAATATGGAAAAAATGGCTTGAACTTCATATTCCATCTGTACAAACCGTTGAAAAAGGAAAAAGCAATCTTATAGATAAGATGAAATCTGCAATAACAAAAGAAAAATTGGAAAGAATAGAATTTGAAACAATTCAAAAAGATGTTATTGATATACTTTCCGTAGAAGGAAATGTTGAATACCTACATTCAATATCTAATTTAGCAATACTTAATTGTAGTGATAATGCAGCATTAAATAATTCAACTTTTGATGTTAAAAGAAATGCAATTATAGAAATGGATAAAAATGGGCAATATATACCATTTTGCACAAAAATGGTATTTTTAAAATATTACACTCCTTCGTCAGATAGTCAACTACATTTTTGGGGCCGCTCTGACAGAGTGGCATATATTAAAGCAATAAATGATATTTTATACTACAAATCCCATTATCTTGATGAGCCTATAGTCCTTGAAGGGGAGGAAAATTAAGTGGAAACTAAACTTCATTCTTTTATTGACATTTTCGATAGTGAATTTAATAGCGATCAAGAAATAGTAAGACTTGAACAAATTACAATACCAATCATACAAAGGGATTATGCCCAAGGTAGAATTGACCCTAACATAAAACGTATAAGAAATAGATTTCTTAATTCTTTATATGGAGCTGTCACAAAAAAGCCTATAATTCTTGATTTTATATATGGTGATATTGATAAATTTGGTAATATGACACCTTTAGATGGGCAGCAACGTCTTACTACCTTATTTTTACTTTATTGGTATGCAGCAAAAAAAGAAAATATTTTAGAAAACGAATATAGCTTTCTTAATAAATTTAGCTACGATACGAGATATAGTGCACGATATTTTTGTAAGTATCTTGTAAAATTTTGTCCATCTTTTGATAGTACACTTTCTAATGAAATTATCGATCAGGATTGGTTTCCTCTCGATTGGAAAAAAGACTCTACAATTAGTTCAATGCTTGTAATGCTTGATGCTATTGATGAGAAATTTAAAAATGTAGAAGAATTGTGGCAAAAATTAAAAAATAAATCCATTATGTTTTATTTTTTGCCAATTAAAGATATGGGACTTACAGATGAACTTTATATAAAAATGAATTCACGTGGTAAACCTTTAACTATATTTGAACATTTTAAAGCAGAATTAGAACGTAATATTAGTATAATAGATGAGAACCTTGCAGATAATATAATTTATAAGATTGACCAAGATTGGACTAATTTGCTGTGGAGTTACAGAAACAGTGGTATTGGTACAGAAGATGACAATATCATCGACGATGAATTTCTACGCTATTTTAAATTTATATGTGATATAATTTGCTATAAAAATAGAGAAAATCCAAAAGAAAATAGGGATGAATTTGAGTTATTACAGAAATATTTTTCTTCCGACAATCCAGATGTCTTGAAAAATATTTCTACAATGGAAGCATTTTTTGATTGTTGGTGTAACCTTCCAGGATATAATTCTCCTTTTGATTTTTTTAAATCGTTTATGTCTAATAAACATGAATTTAATAAAATTCTAGTTGAACCTCGTTTCAATATTGATATACTTGGAGATTGTCTGCATACATATTCCGATAAAAATGGTCGAATAAGATTATTTCCATTGAATAGAATGGTGTTATTATATGCAATAATATTTTATCTTCAAAACCATGATAGTATAACAGAAAATGATTTCAGGCGAAGAATTAGAATTATTAATAACTTAATTCAAAATTCGGAAGATGAAATAAGCGACAGGGCAGATAGAAATCGTATTCCTGCTATTTTAGATGAAGTAGATGCTATTCTCCTAACAGGGGATGTCGATGATAATATCAGCAGCAACTTTAATATTAACCAATTGGAAGAAGAAAAAGAAAAAATCGCATTTCTAAAGGAAAAACCACATTTAGCAGAGACATTGTTTAGACTTGAAGATCACAGTATGCTATTTGGACAAATTAGTATTTTAGGTTTGGAGAATTTAGCATATACTGAAAGATTTGAATCTTTATTTAAGTGTAATTGGGATAAGATAGACTGTGCTCTAATGGCAATAGGTGATTATGGGCAAATGGAACAAAATAGATGGCGCTACCAATATGCTTCCAGCGCTATTCCACGAGCATGGATAGAACTTTTTCATAAAAGTTCTAATTTTGGATTTGATAAAACTAAAAATATCCTTGTTCAATTGTTGTCTATGCACAAAGAATTTAATGATGAAGTCTTAGATAAAATAGCTAAAAATTATACTGATGAATGTTTGCGTAATAATATTTTTCCATTTAGATACTATTATATATGTTATCCTGAATACCGTCCTGGTTCTTATGGAAAACTAAGTAATAGTTCTGCGGCAGAGAGCCCTTATATGTTTGCGGTATTACAAACAAAGGCACAGTGGTCGAAAAATGCTTATATGCCTTTTTTAAAGGCCGCAGATGAAAATAATCTTTCTGTAGATTACATGGGACAACGTCTAATATATGATAAGGAACAAATTATCTGTACAAACGACTCATACAAGTGCATGAAGAATGATGGTACAGTTTATACAATAAAAATTGATCAAAATGAAAATGGCTTTGATATTGAAGATCGAATTGAAAAATTAAAAAAATATATAAGTAATCTTCCTACATGTAGTTAAAAATAAAGGATATATTTTAATACCGCCAAAACAGTGTTTTTATTTGCATTGAAGAAGTAAAAAATATGTGTTTCGATATGTATACATTGACTACACTTTTGGCGAGAACAGAGTTAATCTGAGAGAAAAGAAAAATATGCAAAATTCAAACACTGACTGGATTACAACTAAAAAGAACTTGCCGAAATTAAAGGAGTATCTGAAATAGCCGTTAGAAAAGCAATAAGTAACAACAAATATGTAATCAAGAAATGCTCTAAATCTTACGAAATTTTAGTAACATCTTTAGAAGAAAATGTTAGAGAAAATTATCGTGAAAGCTCTGAAATAACATTTAAATGTTTATATTTAGATTATTTAATATTAACGATTATTGATTATTTATACAAATATAAGTTTTATTATTAAAACACATATTTGTAACATAGTAGATAGTCTTGCCTTGTTTAAGTTATAATGAAATAGAAACTATGCAAAATTTGTTGATAAAAGATACAGCTAATAACGTTTTTCAAAAGGATGCTTTTAGTACGTTTTTTGAACAAAATAAAAAGCATGCCGATAGAAAAGAGCATGCTCAGTTTTTTACTCACAAAAGTCTAGTAAAATATATCCTTGATAAGTTACACATAAGTCAAAACTCAAGCGTGTTGGATCCTTCAAGCGGTGCAGGAGCATTTTTATCACAAGCCAAAAATTTTACAAACAGAGTATATGGTATTGATATTGAAGAGGAAGCCGCAAACCTGTGCAGACAAAATTTAGGCCATGAGTGTACAAATATCATTGTAAAAGACACATTGAAGGATTTTGATTTAAAAGGAGATTTCCCTGAAATATATAAAGAAGGCGGTTTTGATTTTGTAATAGGAAACCCGCCATTTCAAAATCTAAAAAAAGATATAGATTATGATTCTAAGAATAAAGTTTATAAAGCAGTGGCAAACGGGGTTGTAAATTCGGCAACTTTAATGATAGCAAAATCAATTGAATTACTAAAAGAGGGCGGATATTTAGCTTTTGTATTACCCAAGAACATTCTTAGAGTTGCTACTTTTGCTAATTTAAGGAAGTTTTTACTTGAGAATACTAGTATTATCAGCATAACTGATATTGGACATTTCTTTAAAGATGTTCGAGGAGATCAGATGGTAATGGTAATACAGAAAAAAATACCCGAATATGATCATAGAATTCAAATTGAAATTTTAAATAAGACTTATTCTTTTGATAAATTAAAAAAATATCAAATATTTCAAAGTAAATATAAAGAATACGATATCTATCCTCTTTTTTATGATAGCGGCTTATTTAGGATATATGAACAATTAAAAAAACATGATAAGACGCTAGAAGAAATTTGCAATGGTAATATTTTTAGAGGTGTTTCAGTAGATCTCAAAAAACACTTGTACGAAGAAAAAGTTAATTTAAATATGACAAAAGTATATAGAGGTGCCTCTATAGAACGATTTGGAACAAAAAAAGATTTTTATATATCAAACGAAATAGCTAATAATGAAAAATTTAATCGTATGAAGCAAAATAAAATAATATTACAAAATTTGTGCTCAAAAGAGGGCGGTATCTTCGCAACCATATCAAACGAAAATGAATTAAATATTGATACAGTCACTAATGTAATTCCTGCTGAATGCAACTGTAAATATATTTTAGGAATATTAAATTCTAAAATTGCAAATATTTTTGTTATTTATTTAACGTTCTTGCACTCAAATTTTACAATGCATACCGACAAAACATATATTGGGAAATTACCAATAGTTATTCCAAAT
Source organism: Candidatus Gastranaerophilales bacterium (assembly GCA_944324305.1). Taxonomy (GTDB): domain Bacteria; phylum Cyanobacteriota; class Vampirovibrionia; order Gastranaerophilales; family Gastranaerophilaceae; genus Stercorousia. Next base: position 25,739 of record CALUVV010000006.1, on the reverse strand, counting down.
AAAAAGCAAGAGCAAATGGTAGTTAATTTTGTTGATAAACTATTATTGATTAAAGATAAATATTCAAAGGAGTTTTTTGAAATATATAATCAACTTAATGACTTATTATTTGAAATATATGGATTTGATAATGATGATAAAAAATTAATAAACAACATATTAAAAGAAGGAATGAGTAAAAGACAAAATGGCTGAAAGAATGAATAATTTTAATGGAAAAGAATGGTTGCAACATTCATTTACTATTTGGAGAGAGATAAAAAAGACACAAGAAGAAAATAAATTAAAACATCCTGCAATGTTCCCATCTGCATTAGCAGAGAAGTTGATAAATATTTATACAAAAGATAATGGAGAAGTTATTTTAGATCCATTTTTGGGGGTTGGTTCAACACTACTTGCTGCAAAAAAGCTTGGTAAAAAAGGGATAGGGATAGACTTAAACCCAAAATATATAGAAATTGCTAAAAATAGAATTGATGAATGTAAATGCGAAATAAATCATTGCAACACAGAAGATTCTTCTTCAGATATACTACTTGGAGACTCAAGAAAGGTTTTGAAAAAAATTGAAGATAATTCTGTTGATTTATGTCTAAATTCGCCACCATACTGGGATATCCTTAATATGAAGAGAACCGTGGACAGCGAAAAAGATATTAAAGGTTATTCTCAATCTGACAAAGATTTGGGCAATATATCTGATTATGATAAATTTTTATCCGAATTAAAAGATGTTTATAAAGAGGTTTATAGGGTTATGAAACCGAATAAACGCTGTTGCTGTGTTGTTATGGATATAAGAAAAAAAGATAAATTTTATCCATTACACATGGATTTATCTAGAATTATGACAGATATAGGATTTGAACTAGAAGAATTTGTTATATGGGATAGACAACATGAATACAACAATATGAAAACTCTTGGTTATCCCTGGGTATTTAGATTTAACAAAGTTCATGAATTTATTTGTATTTATTGGAAAAGAGATAATAAAAAGAAAAGATAATTATCTTGGAAAAATATGTAAGACTCTTTCTCCATCAAATTTCCCAATTTTTACAAACTTATCGCCATAAGAAAGTACATTTGTTTGCGTAGTTTTATCAAGCAATATTAAATTTACTTCATTAGCTAAAGCCTTTGGAGATATCAAAAAGGCTTCTTCAGGATTTGCAATTCTTGAATAACAAATTATTTCGCCGATTTCTTTTAAAGATAATGAGTTTGGAGATCTGTTCACAAAAATGAGTTTTACAATATTTGAGTCTTCTTTTGATTGTAAAATACCAAGCAAATCTGGCTTAAAATCGAAAGATGTGTAATTAGGAATCTTTTTAATATTGTCGTTTGGAAGTTTTGAAATATATGACTTAGGAATCAATATATCAATTAAATATTTAGAAGAATAATTTTCTTCTATATATTTATTGAGCCATAATAATAATTTTTCTGAAAGAATTTCTTTTGTAGATGCCATAATATCAGTACCCCAAATATTTAAAACTATTATCTACCCACGTTGCAATTTTTATTCTTGAATTTTGTCCATATTGTAAAAATGAAGAATCTGCAGTTAAAAGCATTTTAAGAGCAATATTTGGTTCTTTGGGAGAAACAAGAATAGCCTCTTCTGGTTGAGCAACAAGACAATATCCTAACAGCTGCCCAATACTTTGAATAGTTAATTCTTCGTCTTTAACTTCTACGAATACTAATTTCTTTGAATCTCTCAAAAAGCCAACTATATCAGGTTTAATTTTAAAATTATCGCAAAACTCAAATTCTTGTTCTAAACCTTTTTGAATTATAAATTTATCAAGATAAAAAGCTGACGTATCATGAACAATAACATCTTGCCTATATTTTTCGGATAAAAATTTTTCCAAGTACAAACACATAGGTTTATATAATTGCAGTTCTGGGTTTGTTCTGATTATTGTACGTTCTTTTATTTCTTTTTTCTCAATAAGTTTTTTACCGCTTTCAATACTTTTTTCTGTAATAAACCTGCGAATAGCATCAAAATCCCTTAAAACTTCACTAGCATTTGTACAATTTTTAATTCCAGTTAAATAATAATTTTCGTTACCGTTCAATTCTGAGGCAGCATATTTACATCCCATGTTTGCACATACTTGCCAAAAGGCATCACAATGAGTTCTAGTGCATTCTGGAATTTTTTTACTATTTTCTTCCTTATGGTAGACTTTTAATTGTTTTTTTGTAATTGCAGTCGGTGCGTTACAATCTTCATCATAATCAAAAATAGCATTTCTGTTATGAGTTGCCAATTCTTCAAACATTTTTTGTTTATGCGCCAGCCTAAGTTTAAAATAATCAATGTAATACTCTGGTAAAAATTTAACTTGGTGCTCTCTGCTCCAGCTCGAAGTATTAGATTCAAAATAATCTTTCATTGCACCATCTCTTATGTTTGGATGTCCCCAGTCTATTGTCTGAATTGGAAGTTTAAATTCGGATTTTAAAAAATTACAAATTTGGACAGGCATCTTCCAATTTCTTACAATTTGAAAATATGCTCTCATTCTTACAGAGCTATTTTGTCCATTTCTTGGATACCATCCCCCAGAATTAAAAAATCCGGCGGCATCTAATAACCCATTCACAAACTCTTTTTTAAACTCTATATTGGCAGAATATATAACATCAGGAATATCAAAAGAATCAAACCCAAATTTATTATCCATTGTTTCAATAATCTTACCAAATAAGTCTTCATTTTCTTTAAAATCAATGATTAAACAAGTAATATGATCATTCCCAATAAAATCATATATTGCATTTATGTTTTTGTTTAAAAAAGGTATAATTACCTTACTTAAAGAGGTTGTTGTTGATTCCTGCTGTTCATATACAGGTTTTACGCTTTTATCGACAATAAATTGGCAGTTTTTATTTTTACACATTAAGTAGTTTTTACCTGATGGGCATGTAGCCATTTCTCCACACTTTGGACAATATGCAATACCCTCTATCGTTTTATTTTTATGTGCAAATTCAATTACTATTCTTTTTGATGTTGGGTATATATGCCCCCTTGCGCATAAAAGACCATATAAATACGCTAAGCTATCATTTAAAATCATGTCACTCATTTCATTATTATATCAAAAAAATCTTGTGTATTTTATAATATTAAGCCTGCTTTATTAAAGAAGCAAAAGAAAGATTTATTGCTTACGTTAAAATTGGTTCTCAAATTGAAAAATGCTATATATCAAATTCTTCACATCTTAGTAAATTGATATATTTAAAAGATAAAAAAATATTATTAACAGAAAATCAAGGTAAAAATTTACGAACAAAATATACGGTTTAAACTGTAATTGACAAAAATAATACAACTCTAATAAATTTAAATTATGTAAATAATGGCTTAAATTTAAAATATTTTAATAATCTATATTTAAATGGTAAATTTATTTTAAAAGAAACTATGGATGATATTGTGTGTTTGCTGCAAGAATGTGAACTGTTTTTATTTAGTAGCGGCAAATATTCTAAGAGTTCAACACCTTCGCTTTCTTCAGCTTGTAAATTTAATTTTTCTTGCAAATATGATTGTCTTGCTTCAGTATCATTTAATATATCAGCCCGTAATTTTATATATATTGTATGATGTTCAATTCAACATATAATCCGGGTTTCTGTTTTTTTTGTTGCATACAGTGGCTATATCGGCATCGTATTCATTTATTGGTAAATAAAAAGTCCAAAAAGTTTTTTCTTTTGGAAATGCAGGATCTTGAATAAGCTTACTGATGAAGATTTTGAAGAAATCCTTACTGCAACCGAAAACTTTTTAAAGTAAAAATATTTTACCTTGAAAAAGTTTGTAGCCACCCGGATAGACAAATTAATTATTAATATTACCAGTTTTTTGTCTATCCATATGAAGAGAAAGGAGATTTGTAAAGGTATGACTACTGTAGAACCAATTAGAAATATTGAGGATATTAAAAAACTGGAAAAATATTTTTCTAAAAATAGTTCAAGAGATTTGCTGTTATTCACAATCGGAACAAACTGCGGTTTGAGAATATCCGATATTGTTGCATTAAATGTAGGGGATGTCCGTAATAAAAGCCATATACAGATTATTGAAAAGAAAACAGGGAAATTTAAAAAATTTCCAATCAATACAAAGCTGAAGCCAATATTTAATGAATATACAAAAGGTAAACGCTCTGACGAGGCTTTATTTACAACAATATTTAAAAACAGAATGGAAAGATTTGGCGCGTATTATGTTCTAAAGAAAGCTTGCAAGGATGTCGGCTTGCAGGAAAAAATCGGAACTCATACAATGCGAAAGACTTTTGGCTATCATCATTATAAAAAATTTAAAGACATTGCCATGTTGCAAAAGATTTTTAATCATTCTAATCCGACTATAACTTTACGATATATTGGCATTGAACAAGATCAAATTGATGAAAGTTACAACAAATTTATTTTATAGGTTGAAACCCTTTATTGACAACAGAGAACATAACATTTTATAATCTTCACAGTATAATCATTCAGTGATGAGAGTGTTCTCTACTTGAATTTTACCACAAACATTTTATTTTTTTGTAAAAAAGGATTTATATTTTTACTGTTCGCTGAAATATAATGCTCCGCAGCAAATTTGCCTATATAGATCTTTACTAAATAACCAATTTGTGAAGATTCCAATTTTACATCTGCTGAAAGTTATAATATCACAAATAAAAGCAAAGATGTATATTTGTAAAAAAATGTTACGTTCTTCTGTTTTTATTTGTTTTTATATACAACCTATGCTTGGGAAGATTATGACAGCATTTGCGGCGCTTTCTACAATGGGGTTATAAAACTAAATGAGGTGCTTGAATGATAGAAATTTCCTCATTAGCGCATACTTGGATTTTAGATATTGACGGGACACTTGTAAAGCACAATGGCAACAAGATTGATGGCTTCATTTACATGTCTAAAGATATTATTATGCAGCTTCAAATTGAAAGCTTAAACTGTTAATAAAGCATATTCTTTTATCCATAAGCATCTCCATTTTACTGAAACGATTTGTATAATTTTCTACCTATAGAATTTAATACTATATTTATAAAAGTCAATATTTTTCTAAAAATAAATTTTATTATTTTCCAGCATTGTCTGTTTCATCTTATCAAGCAATAAAGCCAGGCTCTCTAATTCTTCTGATGAGAAGTTTTCTAAAACACGTTCACCGAGTTTTTTAAAACTTCTATCCGTATAGTCATACAATTTCTTTCCATAATCAGTCAATACGGTTTGTTTAACCATTATATTGTTTTTTGAACTCAAAACCCTGGTTATATAATTTTTTTCCTCCATAGCATTAAGTATTTTGCCTATATGGGCTTTGCCCTTGTACATAAGTTTTGAAATATCGCTCTGTGAAAGCTTAGGATCCTGCGAAATATGAGATAGTATTTTGAATTCATCCAAGTCTAAAATATACTCACCACGTTCCGTAAAATCTTTATAAAAATTACGTGCCATTAATTCAGATACCCTTGCGGTCTCACTTAATTTATAAAAAATACTTTCAACATATGACGTTTTACCAAACTTATCTTCACTCATACAATCACCCTCTTTAACTTAATAATACCATTTGAAGAAAGTTTTTACAATATGCAGGATTTTTTATTTATATACTTGTGACTAATGATATTAATTTCAATGAGATTTAAAATAACAGATATGAATATTTTTGTTATAAACGGTCATAAATACTACCCTTTCGCGCAAGGAAGATTAAACAAAACTTTGTTTGATAAAATAGTCGAACTTGTATCTCCGCACAATGATGTTAAAACAACAATTGTAGAAAACGGATATGAACTTAACGAAGAAATCGAAAAATATTTATGGGCTGACATAATTATTATTCAAACACCAATCAATTGGTTTTCTTTTCCCGGGTTATTTAAAAGTTACATAGACGACGTTTATAAACACGGGAGTTTTTACGGTCCCAGTGAAGAATACGGCAGAGGCGGACTTTTAAAAGATAAAAAATACATGTATTCTCTTACAATGAATTCCCCTAAGGAAGCTTTTAATAACCCGACAGAATTTTATAACGGGAAAACTCTTGACGAGGTAATATACGCAATGCATAAACTGCAAGAGTATTGCGGGCTGAAAAAACTTGAAACGTTTGCGGTTTATGATGTAGTTAAGCATCCTGATATACCAAGGTATCTTAACCAATTAGAAAAACATATACAAACATACATTTTAAATATACATTAATGATTTGATTTATTAATTCAAATATAATTTATAATAATTATGGTGTTAAAAATAAGAGGAAGTAATTATGCTTAAATGGGTAATTCTGGCATTACTGATTGCCGGCGGAGTATGGGTTTATTTTAACGTAGATTTTACACAGCTTGGAACAAATGCAGAAAATGCAGTAAGAAATGAAAAGACTATTAAGAAATTTTTTGAAGCTGACAGACAAAACAAAGAAGAAACACAACAAACAATACAGGAACATTTCTAAAAAATAAGACCGGTATCAGTTACCGGTCTTTTATTATTCCATCCTGTCCTAAAATTTAATTTCCTTTTCTTCCTATTGATTTTCCAACTTAAGCTATAAAATTAGTTCCAAACCTGCTTGCACCGTGAAAGAACGATTGCCGCATCATATCCACAAGCGTTTTTTTAATCACGTGTTTTTTATTTATATCTATTGAATTTACTGCTTCAGACGTGTTTTTATAAGTATCAGTTACGGTATTGGAAAATAAAAGCATAGTTGCCATAGCCTTAAAAACCTCTCTTTTTCTTTATTTTGCTCTCGTACTTATATAAAAAAAATCTATAAAAAAATATTGACTTTTTATATTCACTTTATATAACTTTTGTTACAATACTTAATATTTATTGAAGAATTCTTGCAGAAAAGCCGTAAAAATAACTAAGTTAGAAAGGAGAAAATTGATGGCAGATTCAATGAGTGTAACAGGTTCAACCACGGGTATAGATATTTCCAAATGGAAAAAACTTACACCGCAGGAAATTATAAAAGAAGAAAGCAAAGGAGAAGAGATTCCTGCCGAGATAGTAAGCTGGGCGCAGCAAATGGCTGCTTTTTCAAAAATCCCCGATGATGTAACATACGAGCAGGTTGACGGAGATGTAGGCCTTGATGCACTGTCTAAACTGGGATTGGATGAAGAAGCACAAGCATTAACCGCTCCTGAGGCGGAAAATGCAGAAGCACCAACAGCAACGGAAGAACCTGATGCAGTAAAAGATCCTGCAAGACCTGAAGAATTAGGTGAAGAAACAACACAGGATGAAAATATATTTATGAACCCCACACCAGGTTTCGCGGCAGAAGCAGGTCAAAGAGCTCCGGAAGCAGAAAATGAAACCGAACAGGAACAACAATTAACTCTTGCCGACCCGACATTGACAACCGATGCTGAAGAAATCAGAAAACGTAAAGCAAGACGAGGCTTAGAGTAAAGATTTAACAGCAGCCTTAATGTCATCTGACTTATAAATATAATTACCCGCAACTAAAGAATTTGCACCGTAACACGTGCAAATTCTTGCCGTTTCGGCATTTATGCCGCCGTCGACCTGAATTATTAGATTTTTCGGAGCTTTTTCACTTATAAGCGGAATTTTTTCGGCACATTCAGCCATAAATTTTTGCCCGCCAAATCCGGGTTCTACAGTCATTACAAGCACTAAATCTAAATCTTCGAGGTACGGAAATACTGTTTCGGCAGGTGTCTTCGGTTTTATTGACATACCTGCTTTTACCCCGAAAGATTTAATTAATTCAATAATTCCTTTTACATCAGACACAGCCTCATAATGAAAAGTTAAAATATCAGCACCTGCTTTTGCAAAGGCTTCAATATATTTTTCCGGATTTTCAATCATTAAATGTACATCCAAAGGCATTGAAGCTACTTTTTTTATAGATGCAACTACAGGAACTCCTATTGTTATATTCGGGACAAAATGACCGTCCATAACATCCACATGAAGCCAGTCAGCACCTGCATTCTCAACCAGCTTAATATCTCTTTCAAGATTTGCGAAATCCGCTGATAAAATAGATGGTGAAATATAAACTTTCGACATTATTTTATTGCTCCTAATATTTTACAAGCTCTGTAAGCAGCATGCTGCTCCGCATCCTTCTTTGATTTGCCGGAACCGTTTGCAATTACCTTACCTTGATAAGAAACCTCAACTTCAAAAGTCTTGCTGTGATCGGGACCTGTTTCATTTACAAGGTTATATACAGGTGTTTCCTTAGTTAATGACTGCGTATATTCCTGCAAAATCGCCTTTGCATTATATTTTTCAAAGTTTTTATCTACTTCTTCAATATAAGGAGTTAAAACCTTTTTTAAAAACGGGATTAAAAATTGTAATTTATTATCAAGATAATAAGCTCCTAAAACAGCTTCAAAGGCACAGGCACATACGGATTCTATATTCGCAAGCCCCTGTTTAGCCTCATGACGTGCCATAATAATCAAATCACACAGCCCGATATCATGAGCAATTTTTGACAGGGTACTGTCTGAAACCACTATTGAACGAATTTTTGATAAATCCCCTTCTGTATAATCAGGATATTTTTCATACAGAATTTGTGAAGTAATAAGCTTTAAAACAGCATCACCCAGAAATTCCATACGTTCATAATTTTCCGTATAAGGAATATCCTTCTCTTTTGTATAAGACGGATGCGTTAAAGCACGTTTGAAGAAATCCGGATTATCAATTTTTATACCGTAAATTTCCTCTAATTTATCCATTTAAAACAATCCTTTAATGAAGTTTACAATATCGTTTGAAAATACAAAATACTTACAGAAATAAAACATAACAGGAATTGTGAAAACAAAGCTGTCAGTTCTGTCCAAAAATCCGCCGTGTCCCGGTAAGGAATTACCCGAATCTTTAACACCGGCATCCCGTTTAATCAAAGATTCGCATAAGTCGCCTATTTGAGCAAATACTGTACATATTAAGCCCACCAGAACAGAAACATACCAGTGTACTTCAACAAAACATACGCTTATAAATGCACCGACAAGCACTGCACCGACAACAGCACAAACAGCACCGCCGATTGAACCTTCAATAGTCTTGTTCGGACTGATGACAGGAGCAAGTTTATGTTTGCCGAACCTTGTACCTGCATAATAGCAGCCTATATCGGTTAAAAGAATTGCGGTAAACATCATTACAACAAATCCCAAACCGTCATTATATCTGGCAGAGCTAATATCTCTTAAAAGCTGTAAATGAAGCGGGAAATAACCGCAGTATACAAAACCGAGAATTGTAGTGGAAACATTTGCAATATAAGGCTGTCTTCCTCTGAACAAAACCCACATAAATGCCGCAAATGTACATAAAGTGAGTGCAAGAGCAACATATTCGGTTCTGTCAAAAAATGTAATTACAGCCAGTAAAGCTTCGGATGCCAGCATAATTTTAAGGCTCGGATAAAAACCTTTGTGTTCAAGAATTTTCACATACTCTTTTGAAGCAAAAAATATTACTATTGCCAGCAAAAGAAATAATGCAACACCGCCGAGCATAATACAGCCCATGGTAATCGTACCCATTATAAAGCCTGTCAACATTCTTGTAGCGTTTTTATTCAAGCCTTTTGTTTCACTCATTATACTGTCATAACCTCTTTTTCTTTTTCTGCAACCGCTTTATCTACAATACCTGTATATTTGTCGGTTAACTTTTGAATTTTATCCTGATTATCTTTTACCATATCTTCAGGAAGGTTTTCGCTTTTTTCAAGTTTTTTCAAATCGTCTGTCATATCACGGCGGATATTTCTTATAGCAACTTTTGCTTCTTCACCTATCTTTTTAACATCTTTAACTATTTCTTTTCTTCTTTCTTCGGTCAAAGGCGGGAAGGCAAGTCTTATACAGATACCGTCGCTGTTAGGAGTAATACCGATTTCTGCTTTAATAATAGCTTTTTCAATTTCTTTCAAGATAGACTTGTCATAAGGAGTAATTACAAGGGTGGTGCCGTCTTGTACGTTAACCTGAGACATTTGTCTTAATGGAGTTGGAGCTCCGTAGTAATCAACAAGAACTTTATCCAAAATCATCGGATTAGCTCTGCCTGAACGGATAGAACCGAATTCTCTGTGTAACTGCGCAATCGCTTTTTCCATTTTTTCTTCGCCTAATAAAAATAATTCATCTAATGCCTCAGACATATTTTTCTCCTTTTATTAATTTATATACGTTCCGATTTTTTTATCATTTAATATATCTACAATACCGTTTTCCGCGTCAAAATCAAATACCACAATAGGTATATTATTTTGTTTGCATAAAGCGCAGGCGGATGTATCCATAACTTTTAAACCGTTAATAATAATGTCATCATAAGTAATTTTATCTAATTTTTCAGCATTCGGGTTAGTTTTCGGATCATCCGTATAAACCCCGTCAACACCGTTTTTAGCCATAAGCATAGCTTCTGCGTTGATTTCCGAAGCTCTCAATGCGGCTGCCGTATCCGTAGTAAAAAACGGATTTCCTGTTCCTGCTGCAAAAATAACAACTCTTCCCTTTTCAAGGTGTCTTATTGCACGGTGTCTGATATACGGCTCTGCAATCTGGTTCATTGCAATAGCACTTTGCACTCTGCATGGAATTTTCATTTGATTTAAAGCACTTTGAAGAGCAATTGCATTCATAACCGTTGCCAGCATTCCGACATAATCTCCGGATGCCTGATCCATTCCGAGTTTTGCACTGTTTTTCATTCCGCGGAAAATATTTCCGCCGCCGACAACAACTGCTATTTCAGCCCCGAGTTCTCTTGCTTTTTGAATTTCTTCGGCAATCATTTTTACGGGTTTCTGATCAATACCAAACTGTTGTTCTCCTAACAGAGCTTCTCCGCTTATCTTTAACAATATACGTTTATATTTCATAGGATACTACCTCTTTCACTTAATATTAGCGCAAAATAAGTCCATTGTAAAGACATTTAATAAAATATGAAAGCATTAATATATTAAGTATTATTAAGAAAGATTTAAACTTCAAAAGCCTATCATATCAATGATTTTAGAATTTAATATATAATTATTCGATAAAAAATAGCACTTTTTTATAACAAATTGTTTTTATAATAATATAGAGAAAAATTTATCCCACATAAAGAAAAGGAGAATATATGGCACGAGTATTAATTTCTATGCCCGAAGAGTTTTTACAGAGAATTGATCAGGTTGCGGACGGAGAAAATCGTTCTCGCAGTGAATTAATTAGGGAAGCTTTGCGTACTTACATTTACAAACAGAAAGTTCGCGAATCGACCACATCGGCAAGAAACGCAGAACTTTTGGAATCTCTTTTAGAATAAAGACCGTTTTACAAACGGTCTTTTTTATTATTACCAAACTCCACCTGCCCATCTTTTCTTTAAATCATCATAAGACATATGCAGATAATCCATATTGTGGTTTCTCACTATCCAAAATCCGCATGAAATCCCTGCAATCCAGCCATTACTTGAGTTGACATCACAATATGCGGCACTATCGGTCCACCAACGCTGATAATATCCGGGTTTTATCCGCTCCGGCTTTGTAACATCGAATGAAAAAATAAATTGATCCTTACCGACAACATTAGGACCCTTTTTAGAGTTAAGATCAACCATAAAATCGCCAAAGTTATAAGCCAGAACTATGCATTCTCCGGACTTTAAACTTACAGCCGGTCTTACGATATGTTCTCCGTTTGAGTTAGATGAATACGGTGTTCCATCAAGATATTGTGATTTTTCAGGCCAGCAATTACGTGTACCTATATTATCCCAATTCGAATTTTTAGGGAGAAATACTTCGTTAACTTCAATGTAAGGTTTTATCATATATTCATATAACTTTTTTCTGTCAGAAAGTGTAGAATCAAGTTTTCCGTCGTTTTGATTAGTAGTAATTACTGCACCTGACCAATTTTCGAACGTTCCGTATTCCCCCTGAACACGACGGTATGCGTTTTCAAGAATTGAATAAACTCTTAAATAAGATGTTACAAGTTCTTTTTCTTTATACTTTGTAATCAGCGAAGGCAGCGTCATTGCCGCAACAACTCCAATTATTCCAAGTGTTATCAAAACCTCTGCAAGAGTAAATGCAAAATTTCTATTGTGATGTATCATATCACCATTATAACACCTCTTGTGTATTTTACAAGAGGGAAAAAACCTTGCAGGAGCTAGAGAATTGCCCCCCCCCCGAGCACTACGTGCGTAGGCACTTCAACACAAATGCCGCAAATTTTTCTGAACTCATGTGCCTGTTCTGCTTCAATCTTTTTCATAATTGCTCCTTTCACTCAATTGGTTCCAGCGGCTACGCCGGCTCCTTTCTTTTTAAATGTATCATATTTCGAAGTAAATGTAAATTTGTCTTCATAAAATAGCAAAAAAATATTTGATGTTTTTTTACAAATAGTGTATTATTGGCAATGAGGTATGTGTGTATGAAAAATATTAAATATATTCTTCCGCAAAAATCCGATTTAAAACAAATTAAGGTTAGTGAAATAAACTTTACTTTGCCTGATTTGAAAAATATAACGGAATCAAAAGCTATTGCAATCGCAAAATGGCTGATGCACTGGATTGACTGCGATAAAACAGCTAAACCGAATACACTTTTACCTTCAAAGCCTGATTTGGCATATCTCCTCGGGGTAAGCATCGGCACTATTCAGAATTCTCTCAGGTATATTGAAGATATGGGATATGTTGAATCAAAACAATGTATTGGTACAATTATTCGCGACAGATCCAAATCTGACAGTTTTATGAGAAAGCTTACATCAAAGCGTGAAATCGCCATAAGCGAAATTAAAAAATATATTTTAGACAAAAAAATAGCCGAAGGTCAGACTTTACCGTCATCAAGACATATTTCTGCACATATCGGCTGTTCCGCAAATACTACAAGGCTTGCTCTTGAATATCTGGGAACGGTTAACATACTTGAACATAAGTTTAAAAACTCCAATGAAACAGGATGGGTTGTTAAATCACTTGATTTTACCGTTGAAAATGTTACAAATGAAAACAACACGCTTGTAAAAAAAGTTGAAAACGATTTAAAGAACTATATTACAAAAAATTTAAAAGTAGGCGGCAGGATTCCGGCACACGCAGAACTTTCTAAAGAATTGTCGGTAAGCATAAAAACAATACATGATGCTTTAAAAGTACTCATTAATGAAGGAATTTTGCTTGCCAGACGAGGCCGTTACGGTACAACTGTTATAAAAATGCCTGACGATAAAAATGTTTCTATAAAAAAGGAAACATCAATTTTTGCCCCCGCGCCCGAAACAGCTTTTTATTACTATGAAAGAACGCAAAACCATATAAAGAAAATGATTGCCGAGAATTATGAAATAGGTTCAAAACTTCCGTCAATCATTGAACTTTCAAAACAGCTTGATTTAAGCCCTAATACTATAAGAAAAGCGTTTCACAACCTGGCAAAAGAAGGTTATCTGGCATTTTCACGCGGCCGTTACGGCGGAACATTTGTAATTGATATTCCGGATACCGATGAACAGGCATTTAAATGGCTTGCAGTTAACCCCAAATATGCCGAAGTTTATAAAAACTAAGGCAGGGTATCCCAGTACTTTTTCTTTTCATCATGCGGCCAGGTATTTGTTAATGCAAATTGTGCACAGGAAACACCTGTATCTTGAGGGACAGAACAGGTATTAGCTTTTTCAAAGTTGCAGCAAGCCACTTTCTTGGCATCAGTTGTCGCAAACATATAATCACCGGCATCCGGATACAGTTTATTATCATTACCGAATTGGAAATAAAATAAATCATATCCAAACTTGTTAGGTCCCTTAGTACCGTTGGTATCAACAATGAAATCAATACCTGTTCCCCCATCCTGCCACCAACAGCCGCTTGACGCAATCATCATACCGTTGCTTAAAATAATTGCACCGTTATCATGTGAATCTGGATTAAAATTATTATGCCCCGGTGCAGATTGATTAAAGTAAGAATTTTTGTAACCTAACTTAGTTAAATCAGCTGTACTTCCATATTCACTTTTAATAACTTTAAAATATTTTGCAAAATCACGTATAAATATATTCTCTGTAGAATCACGTCTGCTTGCGCCGCAATACATTTTTGTCATATCAATGTTCTCACTTCCCATCTGCGTCAATACCTGAGAAATCATTGAATGAGCAGTATTAAATTGAGCTTCTAAAGCTTTGTTCCTTTGATCATTAATCAAAGTCGGCATAGTCATTGCCGCAACAACTCCGATAATCCCCAAAGTAACCAAAACCTCAGCTAAAGTAAAAGCTTTTTTCATTTTAACAACCCCATTATAATTGTGAATATTTACATCACCATTATAACAGATTTTTTGAATTTCACAACCCCCAAATACAGAGATAAGAAGCCTTAAAACGCCCCCCCCCCGAGCACTACGTGCGTATACACTGCAACAAAAGTTTTATGAAACTTTTGATATAACGGCATCTGTTTTGTTACATTTGTTGTCATAATTGCTCCTTTCTTTCTGTTAACTTAATTATATTTAATTTTATAAATATTGTAAAGTATTTAGTAAAAAAAGGAAAAGGTGCCGGCAAAAGCGGCACCATACTTCTAACATATTACTTAAAATTTGTGATACTATAGAGTAATTTGAGTTAGAAGAAAAACTTAACAGGCTGTATCTGTTTAACAGTACAAGTAGAATTATTGTTTGTAGTACATTCAGCCGCTTTGTTATATGATTCACCGGTAGTACAATACGGAGTAGCATCGCCTACATAGCCTGCAATACAAGCTCCTTCCTTAAAGGTAACACTTTTAGCAAGCCATTTAATACCACGTTTACCGCTATTGTAGTTTTCGTTTTCTACGCTGACCTGTAAATGTCTTACACTGTCTCCGCCGCTTCCGTCAGGGTTAGCATTGCGGTCGTAAGCGGGAATAACCTTTCCTGAAAGTGTAATGTAGAAAGGATATACATCAGACCACAATTGAGAATCCCCTTTTGCGCCGTCAATATCTACATAGACTGTGTAACCGTAAGAATTGGTATTGGGAACACCGTCATAAACGCCGCCCTGAGTATTATTTGCCAGTTGAGGTATTGCAGCGGCATCGGTATGCATATTATAGATACGTAAACCGTTACGTAAAATTAAATCAGGTTTCTTATCGGAAAAATCAGTTGTATTATCACTTATAACACTTCCTTTACCAGGTTCAATACCGTCGATTTCTATTGTATTTGCGTGAGCCTCGAATAGTTTAAAGAAATTATCACCTTTACGAGGCAAAGTACGCGGAGAAGGTATGCATTTGCACTGTTCTTCACTCCACTCATAAGTTTCATCTCCGCAGGAACGAATAAAACCTGTAATATCACTGATTATACCGGTTTCATTATCGCAAGTTTTCCCGCATCCGGGGTATTCCGGGCAGGTATTAACACACTGGCAGCTGCTGTTCAAATGTTGTCCGTCAGCGCAAACCGTAGCCGTTCCGTCTAAACTGCAGGTTTGACTGTTCCAAGTCTGCCCGCAGGGGATAGTTGACGGAACATTTTGGCATGCAGGACAATCATTATAACTTCCTTTTTTAGAGCCGTCCCAGCAAGTTACAGATGGCGGGCAATTTGCTTCATTAGTTACAAAACTGCCGTTCCAACAGGTAATTTTTTGAGGGCATCTTGACTGACTGGTTGCATAACTTCCGTCCCAACAAGGTATCTTCGGTGGACAGCTGGAAGCACTTGAAGCTGTTGAGCCGTTCCAACAAGTTACAGAACATTTACCTGTATAAGAAATAGTTCCATTCGGGCACTTTATAGGGCAGGATTGAGGAGGACAAACATATTTGTCAGTTTCCCAACAATATCTCGGTTGGATATTGTCAATACACATAAATTGATGAATCTCGTCATTAGGTATAAATTTTGCATAAGCTGCAGGAACAAAATTTGATAAATTAAAAATATCTTTAAAAGATGCAGCTTTATCACCTGAGTTAAATGTCATGTAATCTTCATCTTTAGGATCAAAGTCTGCAAGCATTTCCGTTGAAATTTTACGTAATGTTGTGTATGCAGAATAGTAAGTATACGAGACAACATTGTTTAATTTATTTTTGGTAATACCGATTGAAACCGCAACTATTACCGCAATAATCAACATAACTACAATAATTTCGGCTAACGTATAGGCGAAAACCCTTGATTGGTAAGCTTTAAAAAGCCCCCCCCCCGAAAACGGGCGCAAGATAAACTTCTTCATAAAAACAGCTCCTTTTGCTCAATAGTACAATATCAGTATATCATATTTTTAAAACAATTTCAATATACTAAGGGCAAAGGCTTTCCCAATCAGGTTCTTCGTCTTCTTCACCCGGTTCCGGAATGTGCTCTCCTTCTTCAAGCATTACCTGAAGTGTCCATTTAAGCTGTTGTTTATATTTTTCACGCGCACGCTCCCGTGTTTTCGCACAGAACAAAAAACTGGGTATCTCCTTTATTTCAATATAATGATAAGGATTACCTTCAAAATCCGTATCAATTCCCTCTATTAATGTCCAATTCAAATTAAGATAATAATCTAAATCTTTTTCAGCCATTCGGTTAACCGTCCAGAGAATTTTCATTCAAAGGCTGTGTTATCATAATACCTTCTCCGCCGATAACTTCTGCCTTATTGCCTTCAATATAAAGATATACGGGTTTATCAGTATTTCTTTTTGCCGTCTTAATAAGCTGATTTAATCTTTTGTAAAGGCTGTCCGTACCTCCGCCGTTTTCAAATGCGGAATTAAGATTTATCACAACTTTGTCTGCCGTTTCATTAATTGCTATTACACGGGTTCCTGAAGGGATTTCGGAATAAACACCCTTTGATTTTTCATAAGTTGTCGGGCCTGATATCAAAGATTGAATTGCAAATTTAATCTTAGGTCCGTCAATATCCTTATCATATTCACGGTTTACGGCTCTGTAAACTTCCTCTTTATTGGCATTCTGTCCGATAAAGAAAACATTCACGTAAACCTTTTCAACAGGCTGAGGCTTAGGAGTGTCATCCTGTTCTTTCGGCACTTGCGTCTCGGGTACAGGAGTAAGAGGTCCTGATACATTTTCATCATTATGATAAAGCATTCTTAAACCTAAAACACTGCATACCGCAACCATTATTACCGCAGTTACACCTAAAAATACTCTTTCGTTTTTACGCATAATATTATTCCTTATCTTTAAGAATTGTCATTCTTCCGTCAATTGTAATTTTTTTATCTGCAATTTTTACATTTTCAATATTAAATTTTGCATCTTTATTTTCTAATATTTTTGCCGAAAAATCAAGCGGGTTGATATAATTTAAAATACTTGAAAAAGTATCGATATCCATAACGGAATGTCTGCTTTCAAAGCCGGCATTATTTAATACAATCTTTCCGTTTTGAACATTAATATCCGCACTTATAACAACTTCTTTTGTTTTTCTCACAAATGGCATCGCATATTTTACGATGTAATACATTTTCCCGTTTTTTAATTTTATATTCGTAGAGGTAATTTCAAACAGGTTAAAACTTCCGCCGATACTGTTTATATCATTAATCAATCTTTTATAGTCGGAAGAATTCATTGTATTATTAAGATCATCTTCCGTTATTTCGGTTTTAAATATAAGCGGAATATCTTCCTTGACAATATAGTTATTATCTTTATCGTGCGGAATGTAATTAAAATTACATATTGTTTTTGCATTAAAGTACGAAATATAAACACCCTCTATATCAACGTTTTTACCTGTAATTTCAAAAGATTTAAACCTTCCGGCTTTCAAATCTCTCGTACTGAATGAGTTAATATTTACATCAATTTTTCCGCTCGCAATATTTTTCTTAATTGCTCTTTTAGTAATGCTTTCACCAATCTTTTCAGCTAAAAAATTCTGCCCCGTAACATTACTTACAAATCTTGATATTCCTGACGTCAGGTCATACGGTGCAGGGCAGCAAAGAGTTTCGCAGTTCTGTGCAAAGCACATTTGACCCAATGACATCAGAGCTAAAGTTATGATAAACTTTTTCATTATAAAAACACTTTCTTTAATTTTATTACATCATTATCTGCTATTCCTACAGCACAGATTTCATTATCATTATAAATCAAAATAACTACAGAACCATGCTTAATATTTTTATTTTTTAGGGCACGGCCGTTACGTATATATTCAATATCATCAGCGGCTGCTGAAATCTTAGGATAATTCAGTACTTCCAGAGGATTAACAAGATTTTTTATAACATCAATCTCTTCAAGTTTGACGCTGTTTTCAACTTTGAACTTTCCGGCCTGAGTTCTTACTAATTTTATAAGATGTGCTCCGCATTCAAGCTTCTGTCCTAAATCGTGGGCGATAGAACGGATATAAGTTCCCTTTGAACATTTTATTAAAATTTCAGCCTGCTGAAGTTCTTCATCAAATGATTTCAGTTCAATATTTTCTATAGTAACTTTCCGCGGGTCGATTTTAACTTCCTGCCCGCTTCTTGCATACTCGTAAAGCTTTTTGCCTTTAAGCTTAATTGCGGAATAAATCGGGGGATACTGCAAAATTTCACCCTCAAAATCCTTAAGTGAATTTTTTATATTTTCAGCAGTAATTTTCTTATCGGAAGTAAAAGTAACTTCACCTTCTATGTCATATGTTGTTGTAGATGTTCCAAATTGCACCGCGGCCAGATACTCTTTATCATCATCCAGATATTCGATAAGACGTGTGGCTTTTCCGATACAAACAGGCAAAACGCCCTCGGCAAACGGGTCTAATGTCCCCGTATGACCTATTTGTTTAATATTAGTAAGCTTTCTGAGTTTTGAAACCACATCATGAGAAGTCATACCGACAGGCTTATAAACATTCAGAAATCCAAACATTGATTATTACAGTTCTCCCCTTGAAATTTTATCTATGATTTCACTTACTCTCGACCCCTTTTCCAACGAGTCTGTATAGACAAATTTTAATTCCGGAGTTAAACGTAAACGAATACGCTTGCCTACTTCATAACGAATTTTAGGAGTACTTTTTTCAATAACTTCTTTTGTCTTTTCAATCTGTTCTTCAGAACCTAACACGCTGTAAATAACTTTTGCAAATGAATTATCATGAGAAACTTCCACATCCAAAACGGATACAACGCCGGCAAGTCCGCGGATTTCTTTACGTAAAATATCCGAAATATCTCTCATTAATTCTTTTCTTACACGTTCATTTCTTAAAGTCATAATTATCTCCTTGGTAAGACAATTATAACATGAAATAATAAAAATTACCGCCCCAATCGGATCTCATCAAAGTCTATATAAATTCGGTACCCCAAAATTTTGCAAATCATTTTCATTTCGGTATACCTGAGAGATTCACTTGCAAGTTTATGAGATATTAGGCTCTGTGAATAACTTTTTCCGCTTAACTCTGTCATTTTCTTTGCAAGTTCCGTAATCGTCATACATTTTGAACCCAGCATTATTTTAACTTCTTCACGTACATTCATAAGAATATTATACATTTCCATTGACAGATTATGAAAATATATATATAATCATGAATATATTTCATTATTATATATTATATTCATATATTATTAAGAAAGGAGCGTTTATGAAAAAAGGATTTACGCTGGCAGAGGTACTGATAACATTAGGGATTATAGGAGTTGTTGCAGCATTAACAATGCCTGCATTAATAGGAAATTATAAAAAAACAGAATACTCAGCAAGATTAAAAAAGTTCTATAGTACAATGCAGCAGGCAATAATAATGTATAATAATGACAGCGGCGAAATCCCGGGAGAATGGGAAAGTTCGGAAAACAGTTCGGAAGCTCTTGAGCAATACTGGAACCAGCATTTCGCTTCCTATTTTCAAAACGTTATAAGACAAGAAAAAGCTGTCTCAGAGGGGAGAAACGCATTTATTGTATACTTTGGCGACGGTACTAAACTTTTTATATCAAAAGGCGGTACTATAGATTTGAGATATGATGTAAACGGCGATAAATTACCTAACTCAAACGGACGTGATCAGTACGTATTTTTATTAAAAAATGGAAATTTCAGTGCTTACAACTGGATTGGTGATATAGACGGCATGGAATCACCTGAAGGAGAAGATAAATACACAAAAGACATGAACGATCGCAATAATATTCTAAGATTATGCAAAAGAAGTACTGCATTTTGCTCTCAGCTGTTACTACTCGACGGGTGGGAATATAAACCCGATTATCCTCACAGATTATAAGCTGGAACGTTCAACTTCTTCTTTTGTAGATACTTCGATAATGTCGCCGACTTCAATATCGTTCCACTTTGCAAAAGAAATTCCGCATTCAAAACCCTGTGCAACTTCTTTAACATCATCTTTGAAACGTTTAAGCTGGTCTATTGCACCTCTGAAAATTTCTTTGCCGTCACGGAGAAGAACAGCATCTTTGCTTCTTACAATCTTGCCTTCCGTTACGTAACAGCCCGCAATTTTGGTTGTTTTACCGATTGTAAATACCTGGCGGACTTCTGCTTTACCAAGTTCAACATGCTTAATTTCAGGTTGAAGAAGAGATAACATTGTTTTTTCAATATCTTCAAGAATTTGATAAATAATATCATATTTCTTAATTGTAACGCCTTCTTTTTCGGCTGCTGCAAGGGCATTTGAATCCTCTTTTACCGTAAAGCCCAAAATTAAAGCATTTGATGCAGAAGCAAGCATTACATCAGCTTCGGAGATATCACCAACACCTACGTGAATAATCTTAGTCTTGATTTCGGTAGATTCAAGCTGGGCAATTGCCTGCGAAACAGCTTCTGCCGAACCGTTTGTGTTAGCTTTAATAATCAAGTTCAATTGCGGAACATCGTCTTCACCTGCAACGGCTTCACGTCTGACATGTGCAGGAAGCATCGCATCTAAACGTTTATTGCGTTCTTTTTCTTTACGTTCCTGAACAATTGATTTCATTTCTTTTTCATTTTTTACAACTTCAAAATAGTCGCCTGCCTGCGGAACTTCAGTCAATCCTAAAATTTCAACAGGAGTAGAAGGCTCTGCTTTTTGAATTCTTTCTCCGGAATCGGAAAGCAAAGCTCTTACGCGGCCGCAGGCCGTACCTACAACAATACAATTACCGACACGCAATGTTCCATTTTGAACAAGCAATGTTGCAACAGGACCTTTACCTTTATCAAGATTAGCTTCTATAACAACTCCTGATGCTTCTGCTTTCGGGTTAGCTTTCAAATCTTGAACATCCGCTACAAGTAATATGTATTCTAATAATTCATCAATACCCGTTCCCTGTAACGCAGAAACTTTAACCGTAATCGTATCTCCGCCCCATTCTTCGGGAACAAGTCCGTGTTCAGTCAATTGCTGCAAAATTTTATCGGGATTTGCTCCGGGTTTATCAATTTTGTTAACAGCTACAATAATAGGAACTTCCGCAGCTTTAGCATGGTTAATAGCTTCGATTGTCTGCGGCATTATACCGTCATCCGCCGCAACTACAAGGATTGCAATATCCGTTGCTTTAGCACCGCGGGCTCTCATTTCCGTAAATGCTTCGTGCCCCGGAGTATCAACAAATACAATCTTTTTCTCTTTATTATTATCCAAATAAACAGTGTAAGCACCGATTGACTGTGTAATACCGCCGACTTCGGTTGCAACAATTTTGTGTTTGGAAGCTCTTATACTGTCAAGCAAAGTTGTTTTACCGTGGTCAACGTGTCCCATAATACTTACAACTGGAGCGCGTTTTTTTAGTAATTTTTTGTCAACTTCGGTAAGCTTTTTAACTTTTTCTTCTTTTTCAAGTTCTTCTTCCATGTAAGCTTCTAAATCTTCATCAAGAACTTCAAGCTCATATTCGGCACAAATCTTTTTAATAACATCAACATCAATAAGCTGGTTAACTGTTGCCATAATACCGTTAAGCATTAAAAATTTAACAATTTCAGCCGGAGTTTTTTGAATTTTGTCCGAAAGTTCGCTTATAGTCATCGCTCTGTTTACAACGATTTGCGTAACTTGTGCTGTTTCTTCTTCTTTATGCGAACGTTTTTTATGTTTTTGAGCAGCTGCTTTTTCTAAAGAAATTCTTTCCTGCTCTTCTTTTTTAGAATTAAAATCTTTACCTTTTTTTCTGGCATCTGCTCCTGTACGTTTTCTTCCCTGACCTTTATTTTCATAAATATCTTGGGAAATTATTGTTCTTTGAATAGGTTTTCTTTCACCTGACGGTTTTTCAAAAGGTTTTTTGGAAGAAGGCGCTCCGTCTTTTTTAGGCGGAAAAGGTCTTTCGCCTCTGGGACCTCTGTCAGAACGCGGCGGAAATTTTCTGTTTTCTGCGGGTTTATCGGATTTTTCGGCAGCAGGTCTTTGCGGAGCGCGTCTTACAATTTCGAGACGGCTTTGCGGTTTGGATCTTACTACCTCAACTTTCGGAACACTCACCTTTTTAACTTCAGATTTATTTTCTTCTTTCGGTTCTTCAATCGCAGGAGTATCCGGAGTTTTTGCCTTTTTAACAACAAAAGCTTTGGGCTTTTTGGTTTCTTTAACACCGCCTGCAGCGATAAATTCTTTTAATCTTTTCACCTGATCAACGGTAACCGTGCTTGAATGAGTTTTGCCTGTAATTGAAAGCTGGGCAAACTTTTCTATGACTTCTTTGCTTGTAAGCCCCAATTCTTTTGCTAATTCATTTATTCTTATTGTCTCAAAACTCATTTATTAATCTTCCTTTCAAATCTTCCGGTACAGAGGTTTTTAATGCTTTAGCAATCCTGTTTTTTTTAAAAGCAGCCTCTATACAAGAATTATTATAGCAGAGATATACCGATCTGCCAAATATTTTATTGCTGTGGTTTATAATAACGTCGCCGTGCAGGTTTTCCTTAGTAATTTTTATTAATTCATCTCTGTTTTTAATTTTTCCGCACCCTGCACATTTTCGTTCTGCCACTAATTCACCTCTGCAAGTTTTTCCAACTTTAATTTTTGGTCGTGCTCGGTAAGCAGATTAATCAATTCATCCAAATCACCGTCAATTACCGTATTTACGTTAAGATTATGATTAATTCTGTGATCGGTCAAACGTCCTTGAGGGAAGTTATACGTCCTGATACGTTCGCTCCTGTCGCCCGTACCGACCTGAGAACGGCGTAAATCGGTGATTTCTTTCATTTGCTTCTGAACTTCCATATCATAAAGTTTGGCTTTAAGAATTTGAAGCGCGCGTTCTTTGTTCTGTAATTGCGAACGTTCTTCCGTACAGAAAATCATAATTCCTGTAGGTTTGTGAAAAACCCTTGCAGCCGTTTCAACTTTATTGACGTTTTGTCCGCCTGCACCGCCTGAACGAGCAGTTGTTATTTCAACATCATTCATATTAAGCTCGACTTCAACATCATCAACTTCTGGCATTACAGCAACTGTTGCGGTTGAAGTATGTACACGTCCCTGAGATTCCGTTGCGGGAACTCTTTGAACTCTGTGAACACCTGATTCATATTTTAATTTTGAATAAATGCTGTCGCCTTTCATTGAAATAATTATTTCGGAAACACCGCCCGCTTCGCATTCGGTTTTACTCAAAACCTGAGTTTGCCAGCCTTGTTTATCAGCGTAGCGCATATACATTCTTGCAAGGTCGCCCGCAAAAATATTGGCTTCGTCACCGCCTGCTCCCCCTCTGATTTCAAGCATAATATCTTTATCATCCATCGGGTCGCGCGGGAGTAAGAGAACTTTCATACGTTCTTCATACTCGGGAAGTTTTGCTTCATTATTTTCAATTTCAGCTTTAAAAAACGAACGCATTTCTTCGTCGTGTTCGGCTTTCAGCAATTCTTTTGCTTCGTCTATAGCGTCAACTGCTTTTTTCCATTCATAGTATAAATTCACGGTTTCTTCCATGGATTTTCTTTGTTTGGAAAGATCCCTGAATTTATTATAATCCTGAATTACCGCAGGATCTGATAATGTGACACCTAATTCATTATATTTCTTCTCAATCTGGAGAATTTTATCTAACATATCTTTCATACCCTGATTATATCAGGAACAAAAATTTTTTCAAATTGCGGCATCACCATTTTAATGATTTGAAATATTGCTTTGTTTTATCGTCAGGATTTTGGTTAATCATAGCAAAATAAGTACAGGCTCTCCCGTTATAACCTGCAGTTTTTGAATTTTTATCACAGTAGGTTTTCTCGTTAGACCAGGACACAAGCTTGTCCTGATTTGTATCAACCACAAATAAAAAAACATCATAACCAGTTCTGTTGGGTTTCTTTCTCCCGTTAATGTCAACCAGTATATTAAGCCTTGAATTATTTTTTAATACCGTAACATATGTTCCGTCTGCAAGCAGTAAATATCCGGGGACAGCACCAAGCCCTAAATAAGAACTTTCTTTGACACCTGAAAAAGATTTCCAGTCCTGCCCGAAATTATTCATCTGGTCTATGCTGCCGTCAGAAAGTTTCTGCAAATATTTAAAATATGTTTCTCTGAATTCGACAGCACCGCTCCAGCCTTCAGGCTGCCCCGGTATATAGTTTTGATGCAGATTTTCCCCGAGTTCCTCTTTAGTACCGATTAATGCCCGGGATAAAATACTGTAAGATTTCTTGAATTGGTTTTCCAAAACCATATTACGGTAATTTGTGACAAGTACAGGTAATGTCATAGCTGCAACTACGCCGATTATACCGAGAGTTATTAATACCTCTGCCAAGGTAAATGCAGGTTTAGGAGCTAGAGAATTGCCCCCCCCCCGAATGTATTAATTAATTGTTCCATAATAGCTCCTTTCCGTTATATTTTATATTTTAACAAATAGTGAAAACTTTGTAAAGGAAAAGGCGCCGAATAAATTCGGCGCCGCATTCTAACTCATTTATGTTTTATGATACTATAGAGCTTTGAGTTAGAAGAAAAACTTTACAGGCTGTATCTGTTTTACACGGCACATTGAATTGTAATTTGTCGTACATTCTCCGGCCTTAGTATAGGATGTCCCATTTTTGCAATAAGGGGTTGCGTCACCCACGTAACCTGCGATACAAGCACCTTCTTTAAAGGGAACACTTTTAGCAAGCCATTTGATACTACGTTTTCCACTGTTGTAATTCTCATTCTCTACGCTCACCTGCAAATGACGAGCACTGTCACCGCCGCTTTGATTTAGATTAGATGTATCGTAGGCGGGAATGATTTTACCCGATAAAGTTATGTAGAAGGGATAAACATCGCTCCACAATTGAGAATCGCCTTTGGAGCCGTCGATATCTACATAGACTGTGTAGCCGTAGGAATTAGTATTAGGTACACCGTCATATACTCCGCCCTGAGTATTATTAGATAACATAGAAATAGCTCCTGCGTCGTTATGCATATTATAAATACGTAAGCCGTTTCGTAATGTAATGTCAGGTGATTTATTTGAAAAGTCGGTTGTACCATTACTGATTACACTGCCGCTGCATACATCACTGCCGCTCATGATATTGGCGTGACGTTCAAATAATTTACAGAAATTTTTTC
>CALUVV010000005.1 GCA_944324305.1 Candidatus Gastranaerophilales bacterium | reverse complement strand
TTAAACCCAATTATGCAATAAGAACGTCAATGGCAGATTATAAAAAAACGGATAATTTAATTGATTTGCCGTTATATGTTATAGAAAAAATATTTTTATGATTAATTTGTAGAGGATTGAAATTATCATGTTGGATTTTAAAGAAATAACAGATGGAACACAATTTGAGATATTCGTAAGAGAAATGCTGATTGCATATGGATTGCGAGCATTCTGGAGTGGAGTAGGACCCGATGGTGGAAAAGATTTATTATGCATAGAACCTCAAAAAAGCTTTTTTGAGGATTCAGAAAAAAAGTGGTTGGTATCCTGTAAACACAATGCTAACAGCAATAATTCTGTTGGTATAAATGAATTAGGTGAAATAACAGATTTATGCGAACAGCACAATGCAACTGGATATATTCTAATTTGTTCAACACAACCTTCTGCTGCTGTTATTGCTAGACTGGAAAAAATTTCACAAAAAGGTAAAATTAAGGCAATATATTGGGATGCTACGAAAATAGAACTAATGCTTTCTACTCCAAAATTATGGCGTATAGCCCAGAAATTTATGCCAATATCAAGTGAATCTAAAAAGTTAAATGTTATTGCTACCGAATATCCAAATCAATGGGTTGTTACATATGATGGATTTTATTTCTTTTTAATAAATAGAATTGGTTCAGATTATAACTATTATTTTAACCATATTGAAAAAATAATTGAAGATATAAAATCTATACCTTTAAAAAACAAGGACCATTTTATCCGTATTAGGTCAATCTATTTTGATGACAAACATTTTTCTTATGTATTTTATATAGATTACATGTATCCTAATGCAGATAGTCCTTGTTTTTCTATTGCGCAAATTCAAGAAATGTTAGGAGATGGATACACAAAAGAAGACGGTAGATTTTACAATTTTGACGTCAGAATAATATCATATTTTAAAGGAAGTGATCATTTTGACCCTGACCACTATAATTATTACATTCCATATGATAGTTATTTCAAAGAAGGAAAAGAACGTTTTAGAACTGAACGAGAAGAAGTTGAATATAGGGATGGTAAAGAAAATTTAAGAGCAATTAACGAAACAAATAGAGTTAGTGCATTTAACAGATTGAAAACTTTATTTGAAAAATTGGATTTTTTGAAGGTGTGCAGGGCCGTAAATTGTACCATAGAAAATTTGGATAAATTCTATTTTCAGGCAGATTGGACTAAACTTCTTAATGAAATTGAATATGAACAAGGCCGTTTTTTTTCGGCCTGGTTCTTTCTATCTGTTTATGATGACGAAAAATTTCATAAATTTATTTCTTGTTTACCTCAAAGTATGGAACATCTTTTTCGATTAACTCAAGTATATACATACGTTCCTAATGATGAAAATGGTTCTATTTTATCGGAAGAAAAAGATGTCAAATTCTATGAATTTACGGCATATATTCATCCATATAAAGCCAAAAACAAATATGTTGGCAGAAAATTGATAAATGATACATTTAATACTTTCTCAAATGCAATTGAAAACTATATAAAAATAAATTCATAGAACTTGACTGAATCTGATAGATTTAAGAGCTAGTTTTTGTTATTTTTAATGTACTTAGATATCACTTTTAATGGTATTCAAAAGTGGTAAATACTTCCGACTTTGTTCCGACTTAAATTTGGACTTTTTAAATGGGACATTTTTGTCCTTTATTTAAAATCGCTATAACCTTATCAGCGCTTAAGTTTCAGGTAGCTTATTTGAATTTTTGTTGGATTTTGAGAGACAAAAAGAGTAGCAAAAGACCAATTTGAGTAATTACAGTCAATTTGAAAAATATCGCTAATATTCAAACATACTGCCTAATTGAGGCTATTATTCTACAACTCAAATGTCTCATTAAACCTTATTTAATGCATCTGCAATTGAGTCTAATTTATTTATAGTAGCATTCATTTTAGCATTTTCAAGTTTGCTAATATATGAATTATCTTGCCCGATTATTAATGACAATTCTTCCTGCTTGAAACCGCATTTAAGTCGTATTTTTTTTAAATTTTTTGCAATTAGTTTTTTACTATCTTGACCCATAATCCAATTTTGGTATATACTTTTAATGAAGTACAGGATTGTCAGTCAATTTTATAGGGGTAAGTAATGAGTGATAAGTATTCTATGATTGCTTTTGGGCATATAATTAGTAAAAGACGACAAAATCCAGGCTTGTCGTATACTAAAATGCATAAATTGTCGCAAATAGATATTAGAGCAATAAAAGCACTATAAAACGCTAATAAAAATGCGAAATTAAAAACTATATTAAGGTTATTAAATGTTTTGAAATTAAATATTGTTGAAGATGATTTAATCTTCTAATAATTTTATTGTTTTTATATTTAATATATCAGCGATTATGTCTAATTTTTCTATAGTAATATTCATTTTATTTGCTTCTAACTTGCTTATATATGAATTATCGAAGCCGGCTTTAAGTGAAAGTTCCTCTTTTTTCAGATGAAGTTTTTCTCTGTATTTTTTAACATTTTTAGCTATTAATTTTTTGCTGTTTTGTTTCATTTTTTTATGATGAGACATTTTATTTAAAATATACAGGAATGTCAGTCCATATTTTTACTCTTGACTGATAGTTACTATCAGGTTTTATAATTTTTTACAGGAGGATTTAATTATGAAAAATATTACCGGAGAAAATAATAAACTTGTTTTTGTATTAAAAGACGGCAGCGAAATCACTGAATTTACAGCAAAAGAAACAGAACTTTTGGAAAATTTTCCTTTATTGGTTCAGGGAAACAATAATAATTTAAGGATTAAAGTTGATAATAGGGAAGATATAGAAAAGTTTTTAAATAAAAAGGGGTTAGCGGTTTATATGTTCGGGCATAATAATACCGTTAATATTGGAAAACTTTTATGTCCTACAAATCCTGCATTGGGGCTTACGGGTCTATCCATTAATATCGGAAATCCGCCTGAGGATACGATTGAACCGGGGGTAAACAGATATGCAAGCAACTGTAATATAAACATAGGTGATAACGTAATTGTATGCGGAGCAAGATTGTTTTTGCAGGATGATAATTCATCTATTACTATTGGTAATGATTGTATGTTTTCATGGGGAATTGATGTTTGGTGTACTGATGTTCATACGATTACTGATTTAGACGGTAATCCTTTGAATTTCGGTAAAAGCATAGAGATAGGAAACCATGTTTGGATAGGCAGAGATGTAAAAATCGGCAAAAATACAAAGATTTTTGATGACAGTATTGTCGGCTGGGCAAGCGTTGTTACAAAAAAATTCGATGAGCCCAATATTATTGTTGCGGGAAATCCTGCTAAAATTGTAAAACGTGAAATTAATTGGGATTTTCACGATTTACAGAATTATCAGCTTAACAGAATGAAGAAAAACTCTTAGAATAAACTTAATTGTTCAGAGTTATCTTTTTCTTGATATACCCTGTCGAATTTACTTAATTTAAGTAAATCATCTTTAATTTTTGTTAAAAATGGCGATATCGGAAGGTTTTTAAACATTCCGAGCCATTTCCTTTTTACTGCGTGAGTTAGAAAAAGACGTTCTTTGGCTCTGGTCATTCCGACGTATAAAAGTCTGCGTTCTTCTTCGATTTCTTTTTCTTCTTTTGCCCGGTACAGCGGGAGAATTTCGTTTTCCAGACCTGCAATGAACACGCATTTAAATTCAAGCCCTTTTGACGCGTGAAGTGTCATGAGAGTAATTCTGTCCGCTCTTTTGTCAAGTGTGTCGGCTTCTGTCAAAAGTGATACTTCATGGATAAATTCGTTTTTATCTTTTGAAGTTTTGGCAATATTAATGAGGTATTTCAGAATATAATCATCAATTTCCAAATTACTGTTTTTAAGCTGATCACAAATCGGCTCATTATCGTTTAAGCTGTTTAGCAGTTCCATAACTGGTTTTTGCTCGCAAAGAAGGTCATTTGAAAGTTTAACAAACGGCATACCTGTTCTTTTAAGAGCCTCAATAATCGGCGGAAGTTGTGAGGATGTACGGTAAAGGATTGCAAAATCCGAGAATGAGTAATCGCATTCACCACCGTCGGTTCTTTGTGAATCAATAGAGAAGAAACTGTGGCCTCCTATAAGATTTTCAATCGTGCTTGCTATAAATTCCGCTTCTGCTTTGTCTGTGGGAGCTTTGTGGATTGTAATTTTTTCATGCGGTTTGTCGAATTTGGAAACAATGTTAAAGCAGTTAATCATCTGATTTGAAGCATCTACAATGCTGTTTGTGGAGCGGTAGTTGTTTTTCAGGTTAATAATCCGCGTATCGGGGTAATCCTGTGTGAAATTATTAAAGAATTTTGCATCACCGCCTCTAAATCCGTAAATTGCCTGATTAGGGTCGCCTATTACAAATATGTTTCCGTTTTGCGGGACAAGCAGACGAATTAACTTATACTGGTTTTCGTCAATATCCTGATACTCGTCAACTGATACGTACTTAAAACGGCTGCGGTAAGTATTGAGGATATCTTCATTTTCCTCGAGCAGTTTTACTGTCAAAATAATTAAGTCGTCAAAGCCGAGTGCATTTTCAAGCAGTTTTTCATCTTTGCACAAAGCTTTTTCCTGCTCTGACATTACGGTAAAATTCTCATTCAGTCCTGCGCGTTCATAGTTTTCTTTAAGAATTGAAAAACACAGCGAGTGGAACGTGTGAATATTTAAAAGACTTGCTTTATTTTCCAAAATTTTGTTAAGTCTTTCGCGCATTTCCTGTGCTGCTCTTCGGGTAAAAGTTATTGCAAGACAGTTTTCACTCTGAATACTTTTGTCTTTGATAAGATGAGCGATACGTTGGGTTAAAACCGTAGTTTTACCGGACCCCGGGCCTGCAACAATTAAAAGCTGCGGATTTTCGTTTTTCACGGCACTTTGCTGGTATTCGTCCAGCCCTGATTTTTTTTGAGGTGAAACAGATTGTTCTTTTTGTTTAGAAGCCGGAACAGGCATTAAAATTTGCTGTTTTACCGGTGTTTCTTTCGGTAAATCAATTGCAAGTTTTAGGTTTATGGCATTTTTTTTTACGAGTTCATTTTCTTCAAATAATCTTATAACGCCGTATTCTCCGTCATAACCGGCATGTTTAATTACTTTGCCCTGCCTTAATCGCGAAACAGCCTCTCCGAGAAGTGTTGATGATTTAGAGATTTCATCAACGGGAACGTCCTGTAAGATTGCAAGTTCCGAGCCGAAAGTATTTATTAACCTTTCATATTCATAAACTACGGATTTGCTTGAGGGACCTACGCCGTTAATCTCTGAAATTATTTCCTGCAAAGGTACAAGGCTGAATACTTTTCCCGCGGTTGAAGGCGGAGTGATAATTTCTTTTCTGTCGGAAAGTTCGTTTACGCGGTAAGAAACCCCGATTGTCATCGGCTTTCCGCAAACCGGACAAATTCCGTTATGTTTTTTGGTTTCTTCGGGCGTCATACAAATATTGCATTTTCTGTGCCCGTCCTCGTGATATTTTCCTTCTTCGGGGAAAAATTCAACTGTTCCGGTGTAGCCGTCGCCTGTTTTCAGTGCATTCATAATTGAGTAATAATTCGGGTCTGTACTAAAAACCGTTGCTTCTCTGGCAAGTTTTGATGCTGAATGCGCGTCGGAATTTGACACAAGTCTGAATTTGTCCAGTTTTGAAACGTGCCAGTTCATTTCGGGGTCGGATGAAAGCCCTGTTTCAACGGCAAATATATGTTCCGATAAATCCCCGTAACAATCTTCAATCGAGTCAAAACCTGATTTTGAGCCTAATACCGAAAACCACGGAGTCCAGATGTGTGCAGGGATTATGTATGAATTTTCACCGGATTCAAGAACTGTTTCCAGCAAATCGCGCGAATCAAGACCTAATATCGGGCGGCCGTCGGATTTAATATTTCCGATTGCATCAAGTTTGTTTCTGAAATTCTCTGCGGCATCTAAATTCGGAACGAACACAACGTGGTGAACTTTTCTTGTTTTATCCCATTTTTTATAAATTGTAGAAATTTCAACGGTCAGAATAAATTTTACGGAAGCACCGATTTCACGTTCAATTTCGGGTTTTAAACGGAATGTTCCGTCATCATACTGAACGAGTTTTTCTTTTATCTCGGCAAACCATGCAGGATGTGTAAAATCTCCCGTTCCTATAAGGCTTAACCCCTTTTTCTTTGCCCAGATTGCAAGTTCTTCAAGCGTTAAACTCCTGCTTGTAGCTCTTGAGTATTTTGAGTGGATATGTAAATCGGTATAGTAATACATTTTTGCTCCTTAAAATTTAAATTTTGTTGAAAAATTCACCTGTGAACGCGTCGGGGCAGTATTTTCCGAATAAATTTGGCTTGCTCCGATATCAAAATTCATTCTGTCGTCTTTGAACGGTTTAAGGCTGAACACTACTTCATTTTTTTTGTTTTTATCCAGAAAGCTTGTTGAATAAATACTTTGCAGTGAAATATGACTGTTTATTTTGTATTCGGGCGAGAAAGAAAAAGTTCCTTTACCCTGTTGGTTTAGAGGTGTAAAAGTTGCATTTTTATATGAAGTATTTATTGAAAATTTATTTTTTTGATATGTTGTAAACAATGTGTTTGTTTGCGAATACTTGTCGGGTGCTATTGTGCTGTCGTATTTTGTTCCGTATGAAAAGTTTCCGCGTTTCTTTTCTCTTTTAAATGATTTTGATTGTTTGGAATACGGGTCTTTATTCATGTATTCGTAAGCGTTTTGGGGTGAGATATGAAAATCTTTTTGTAAATATATTTCATCTTCCGCGCAGACCGCCGTACAGAAACACACAAAAAGCAATAAACATAAAATAAATCTTTTCATATCCATAATCTGATTATACACTAAAATTATTTCATATGAAGTGCGATGATTAAACCTGAGATTAATATTATAGATATGACAGAAGATATTCCGACAAATATCCAGTATAGTGAGACTTTCTTTTTTGGTTTTTTGCAAACCATTACTGATGACTGCTTTTTGGGTGTTTTTTTCTTTTTGGGTTTTGGCGCAGTTTTTTGTTTGGCTTCCGTATATTTTTCGGAAAGGCTTTTTGTTTTCTTTTTGCCTGTAATAAGAAGTTCTGTATCATAGCGGAGCTTCAAAATATTTGCGCTTGCTCCGCGGTTGTAAACCGAATAGCTTATTGCAATTTCAAATGCTCTTTGAAGGCATTCTAAAGCTGTCATGCCGTCTTTTTTTACGCTCAATGAATGAACAGCATTATTGCCGTGTTTTTTCAGAAAATATAAATCATTTATAAATTCTTTTTCCTGTTCGCCGCCTGTTGAACAGTCTTTTAATGTAGCAAGCATTTCATCGAAAGTATTTTCTGTGCTTCTTGCCGCTCCCAGAACTTTTTTGCAGACATGTTCACCAAACCTTCTGGTCTGCCCCATGCATTGTTCAAAATATTCATCCCTGTAAAGCTTTTCGGCTTCTGTGATTATTTCAAACAAATCTTTATCAACATTTTTTAAAAAGTCGAAATTTGTGCACATATAATAAATAATATCACATTAATTAAAAAAGCGGGAGCTTTTTATGCTCGCGCTTTTTATTTATAACCAAAGCGGCGGACGGAGCGGCTACGCTCCTGTGGAAATTCTTCCCGGAACTACAACTCCGCCTTTTAAATTCTTTTTGTAGAATTCTACGTGCGGCTGGAGTACGCTGTCAAGAACTTCGGGGAATGATTTATTTTCCGTAATCTTTTCAACGATTTCCTGATAAACGGTTGCGAATGCTCTTAATTGTGTTAAAGCACCTGCTGCTTCGGGAGTTAAGCCCATTTTTAAAGTTTTTGCAGTTTCAAGGAAGAATGCGCCTGTTACTTCATAAGATTTTGTCAGGGCATCAATATAGCTTTCGGCATTTTCTCTGCAAACGCCGTTATCTTCAGGTACTGTTAATGCAAATGCAAATTTATTTGCCGGATTAAAGTGAGCTTCTGCCGAATGGTGCATTGCATCCGGAACTTTTGCTACTTGTTTTAGTGTGTCTTTAACGGATTCGTTCTGCATTTGAGCGTGCCAGTAAACTGTGTTTTCAAAGATTGAACCCATATATTGATGAACTGATGCTGAAATTCCGTTCATTTTAGCATGTGCCCAGAAGATACCTTCTTTTAATGCATCATTTACGCTTAAATCAGCTGTTAAAGATTCTGTTGAAACTTCCTGAGCGGCATTTAACATTTTTACCATATCTTCTTTTTTCATTCCCGCATAAGCAAGTGTGAATAAAGCGTGGTCATCAAATGCAGAGAAACGTCCGCCGACATCATCGTGAATGAATAAATCGCCGAGCCAGCCGTTTTCGTTTGAAGTTCTTCTTAATTCGCTTTTTTCCGCGTTTCCGTCAGTAACTGCGATAAAGTGTTTATTAGCCGCTTTTTTAGCTTCTTCTTCTGATTTTCCTTGAGCTTTGTAAGCGTCAACAAGCATATCAAGAATTCTTAAGAAACCGTCTTTAGTTTCAAAAGTTGAACCTGATTTTGATGCGATTAAGAAGTTTGAAGATGTTACATCATTTCCTAATCTGTATAAAAATCTTTCCCAGCTTGAAGAATCAACGTCTGAATAGAATTCAACAACGTCATGACAAATATTTAAGCCGTTAATTGAAAGCATATGTTCAACAGTGTGTTTTGAACCGCCGATACCCATAACGCTTAATTTTTTAGCACCTGTCTGCGCTTTTAATTTTTCTGCTAATGAATAAATTTCATCTACTCTTTTAGCCTGTTCTTGAGGAAGATTTACCCAGTTTAAGAATTGGCCTTTTTGGTTAGCTCTTGATGAAAATTCTTTTACGAATTCGGAAACTTTTTCCGAATATTCACCGAAATCAACCCCTGTAAATTTAACTGTTACGTTTGAATTTTTAGTTAACATAATAACCTCTTTCTTAAGTTTTACAATATTATTATATAAAAAAAGAGAGAATTAACAAACTCTCTCTTTTTTATTTTTACAGTCTGTACATCAAGCCGCCCTGGAAGCCGATACCCGTTCTGCCCCCGTTTCTTAAAACGATTTGCAGATAGCCGCTGAACCTGTCTTTCCAGCTTTTTGTAACGCCTATGCCGTATTCCAGGAAGCCGTGACGCATTTCAACTCCCGGCAAATCAACGTTTCCTGCGCGTCCTGTTGAGTAGCCGAGTATATTATAGAAGTACTGTACGGTTGCGTAAACACTCCATGTTTCTCTTCCGTAAATAAAGTTGATACCCGGTGCTACGTTTACGCCGTTAAGCATATTTGCACGCATGCTCATATCGCCGAAATCCGTATGC
The DNA here is from genome assembly GCA_944324305.1 of Candidatus Gastranaerophilales bacterium. Lineage (GTDB taxonomy): Bacteria > Cyanobacteriota > Vampirovibrionia > Gastranaerophilales > Gastranaerophilaceae > Stercorousia. Next base: position 183,509 of record CALUVV010000005.1, on the reverse strand, counting down.
CATCTCTGACCGCCGAAAGCGTTATATGATGCCAATAAAGTCGGCTGGATTACAAAGTGTTTTGCAGGGTGGAAGTTATAAGCAACTTTTGCAGCTGTCCCCGCAAACCAGTTTCCTGTTGTATCAGTGTATCCCGCAACGTTCATATCGTTTCCGTAACCGCCGCCGTACGCTAATACTGATCCTATGAAGTCATTTTTCATGAATGTTGCCATACCGCCGAGCTGTCCGCCGTTCTGGTACATGCTCATATTTGCAAATGTCTGGTGTGCGCCCATATAGCCGACATAGGCTGTCGGTAATAATGTCCAGCCGTTTTTCAGTTCAACGGCAGGGAAGTCGGCACCTACCAATGCACCGTAAAAGTTATTGTTTACGTTTAAGCCCTGTGTCATTCCGAGTTTTTCGAATGTTCCGAATGCTTTGTACCATAAGCTTCCGTCTTTTTTGTTGTACTGGTACGGAGCAAATTGAGGATATGCCGCAGCGTATTTATTGGCATTTTGCTGTGCCAGATACTGCATATTTACTTCCTGAACGTGGTCAAACAGCGCATTGTTTACTACAAGCTGGTTCTGGTACATTGCAACGGTTGAAACCTGTCCTCTGAATACCTGAGGATTATATCTTGTCAAAGATGCCGTGTAATTTCCGCCGCCTTGTGAGTAAAGTCTGTAGTAACCTATCGGAGTAAAGACTTCTTTGTCTGTTGCGGTGAACGATACTTCACCTTTCAATGTATCGTAATTAAATATTTTTAGGGCAACATGTCTGTCTATAGGACATTTGCCTATAAATTGGAAATCACTTACATTTAAAGTTCCGTCGCCTGAGATTGCGTCTGCAATAAATTTGTCGGAATCCCAGTCGCGTGCGGAAATATCAATTGTGAAATTTCCGGTGCCTTCATTATCAAGTTGAGTGTTTCCGAATGTATTATCGGTTATTGTTCCGTTCATCAGATTGAAACTGCTTGAACCGTCAATTGTTGTTGAATTTGCGCTAAAACCGTTTTGCATTATATATAAATCGGAGTTTGAAAGTTTTAAATCATTAAAGATTGTATTACCTGCAATTGTTCCGATAATAGAGTCGTTTGATGCGGTTACATCATTCATTACGGCGTTTTCTGATGCGATAACACCGATTGTTCCGCCGTTTTCTGCAGTTGCACCGTTTGTGAACGTAACATTTGTTCCTATTGCATCAAGTTCTCCGTCGTTAGAGGCTTTTGCATCATTTTCAAAAATTACGTTTTGCCCGTCTTTTGCAAGTGCGGTAATTGTTCCTTGAGAAACAGATACGGTATTACCGAATTTCAAATCTACATCTCTGTATGTGGAATAAGTTATTTCCGCATCTTTGTCAAGTATTGTAGAACCTTTTACGGTATCTGCAATAATGCCTATACTTTCGCCTTCGATATCTCCGAATATAAGATTTCCGCCGAAACCGTCAGCGTCAGTAAATGTCAAATTACCTGAATTATTTACGGTTAAATTGCCTTCATAGTTGCTTGTTGTTCCCGTAAAGGTTACGTTGCCGCTGCCTTCTTTGTTTATTTCGCCTGCAGACCCCGTAATTTCAGCTTTAATATCAAGATTGCTATTACCTGTAAGGTTCATTTCAGCATTGGCGCCGTTTAGAGTTATTGTCTGCCCGTCTTCTGCCATTGCAACATTATCGCCGAGATTTAGAACGCCATTATTTTCAATTGTAATATCGCCTGTGATTTTATCACCGTTGTTCAAATCAACATGTCCGATATTTTCACTGCCGGTTCCGCTTATTACAAGATCGCCTTTTATATCGGCATTTACGGCATTTTCTATATAGCTTCCTGCTCCTATTGTAAGAATGCTTCCGTCTTCGGTATTCAGATTTCCGCCCGTACCGTGCAATATGCCGTTTTGAGTGCCGCTGTAATCAAGTGTTCCGTTGTTCAGGTTTACTGTTCCTGCCCATTCAGTGCCGTCAAATGAAACTTTACCGCCCGTTAGGTTAATTGTACTTGACTGACCGAAGTTAACATTTGTATCTTTGCCGATACTGCTTGAATTTCCGATTGTTAAAGTACTGTCGTTTATATTAAGGTTACCGCCAGTTGTAATTAAAGTTCCGTTACTTGTAATATTATTAAGATTTAACGTACCTTCTGTTCCGCCTGTCGGGGGGGGGGCGATTTCTACGGTACCATACCAGTTATCGGCACCGTCGCCGTTACCGTTAAGGGTTGTTTCACCGCCTGTTATATTAAGCGAACTGTCATTGTTAATTGTCACGGATGCATCCGAACCGATTGTGCCTGCGCTCTGGTTAAGGTTTCCTGCTCCTTCCGTTGTTCCGATATTCAGGTTGCCTCCTGTTATGCTGTCGGAAACATTATCCATATTAAAGCTGCCCGTAATATTCGTTGTACCGTCTGATTGAGCGAGTACGCCTTCTTTATTAACGTTATCAAGGTTAAGATTTCCGCCTGAAACTTCAACTTTACCTTCCCAGTTTGAGTTTTGATTTAAGCTTACGTTTCCGCCCGATTGGCTTAATGTGCCGTCTGATGTAATGCTTGTTGTTACATCGGAAGAAATGTAGCTGTCACCTTCGATATAAAAATTATCACTGATTGTCAGGCTGCCTTTGTCTCCTAAAAAAGTTCCGTTTTTATCATTATTTATGCCTGTGAAGTTCAACTCACCGCCGTTGAGGTGAATTGTTCCGTCAGTCCACTGGTCGCCTGTTGTGTCATCTTTGTTTAGAGTTATGCTGCCGTTATCGGTTATCTCAACGGTATTTTTTGTTACGTCAAATACGGCATCGGCAAGAACGGTTCCGTCTACCCCTATATTAACGTTATCACCGAATGATACATTTCCGCCTGACATTATACCGCCCTGTTCGATTTGGAAGTTTGAACCGTCGTTTACATTTATCTGTCCGCCTGTTACATTCCCGCCTTCAGCAATTGTAAAATCGGAATTATTAATATTAACTGTTCCGTCCGTAATTGAGCCGTTTTCGTCTAAGGTTAAATCCGAACCGTTGTTTAAATTTAATTCCCCGCCGTTTTGGACGTAAGCTCCGTTTTCAGTGTTATGCGTTATATTATCAAGTGTAAGGCTGCTGTCATTATTGGTAATTGTTCCTTCCCAGTTGTCGCCTTCATGTAAAGTTACGTCTCCGTCATTTTTAATCTCAAGCTCAGACCCTGCCTGAATATCAGTTTTACCTTCAGAATTAATTGTTCCGCCGTCAACGGTAACTTTACCGCCTGCTTCAATTGTTGTATTTGCATTACCTTTTATTGCGCCGCCGTTATTAACATTTAAATTACCGCCGTTTTCAACTGTTGTTGTCCCGCCGGTTACCGTACCGCCGTTTCCTACATTCATTTCGCCCGAAACGTTAGTTGCAGTATCGCCGCTTATTGAAGAACCGTTTTCAACGGTAAGTGTGCTGTCATTTCCTATTGAAATATTTCCTCCGCTGACAGTGCTTTCATTATTTCCAAGGGTTAAGTCTGAACCGTTTTGCAGTACTAAATTCCCGCCGTCCTGGGTGTAATTTCCGCCTGCTGCCGTATCATGAGTGAAATTATCAAGAATAAGACTTCCGCTGCCTGTTGTATTAATATCACCTTCCCAGGTATCGCTGCCGTTGACGGTTCCCCGTGTATTATCGGTATTTAGTGTTAATGAACCGTCATTAATATTGATTATACCGTCTGTGCCTAGATTAATACTGACATCTTTATTAATATCAGCAGACAAATTCAATGTACTTCCCGAAATCAAAAGTGAAGAACCGTTAAATTTACGGTTTACTCCGTCAATTATTGCGGTCGAGCCGTTGAGCAGCTCTAATGCACCTGATTGAATATCAAAGTTATTGAATATTGTTGAATTATTTAAAGATGTTGTACCGTTTGTTTGTATGTATTTGCCTGTAAAACCGCTGACATCATTATTATTGATAAATTCAACAATACCGCTTGAAGAGTTTGTAATTGTTCCGTTACCTGCAATTGAGCTGTCACCCGAACCGAAAGAAACTTTATTTGTTTCATTTGAACCTTCAATCATTACCTGAGAGGTTTCTCCGTCTAAATAAATATCTTTCCCTGAATTTGCAATATTTTCCGAGAAAGTAATATTTCCTTCAGATGTGTTTAATTTAACAGTTCCGGAATTGTAAATTGCACCGCCTTTATCGGCTTCGTTCTTGTTGAAAGTTGTTCCGCCCGCAATATTTGTTTCAGCGGTTTTTGAATAATTAGCGTTATATATTGCCCCGCCGTTATTTGTCGCTTTATTTTCCGTAAAACTGTTATTTTTGCCGACGTTAATTTTTCCGTCAAAGTTTGCAATTGCTCCGCCGTTTTCTGTGGCTGTGTTTTTTGAAAATTCAGAACCTGTACCTGTACTTATTACCGCGGTTTTGTTAGCTTCGTAATTATATATGGCACCGCCTCTTGCTGAGGAGTTTTCGCTGAAAACTGCTTTACCGTTAATCGTTAATTCGGTATCACCGTTATAAATTGCACCGCCCCTGGTTTTTGAGGAATTACCCGTGAAGTTTACATTTTCAAATACTGCACTTTTTATTGACTCTATATATAAAGCTCCGCCGTTTGATTCATCATTGCTACTGATTGCTAAAGCTTTGTTACCGGAAAAAGTTACTGTTCCTGCGGTATTTAAAACAGCATCGGCACCTGAAATAAAGATTGCTCCGCCTGATGCACTGTCTGTTCCTTCCCAGCCCGGATAAGTTTGATTTCTGCTCTGGACAGTATTCCCGCTGAATGTTACACCGTCACTTATGTTTAATTTACCGTTAATCTGGTATATTGCTCCGCCAAATACGGCTCCTGTGTCATTTGACAATGTATTATTTGAAAATGTTCCTTGTAATATATTAAGGACATATCCGTTATTCTGTACAGCCCCGCCGTTACCGTCATTTATTGTATTAATGCCGGTAAGGCCGTTATTTAAATCGGTATTGCTGTTTATAATAAGTCTGTCATCAGCTTTTACCTGCGGCAGGGTAATTACAGACAACAAACCCGCTAAAATCAGCGCATTAAGAAATTTCTTATTCATATTATCCCTTCTATTTAGTAATTCCAAATCTGCACTTTTTATTTTACCTGAAAAATTAAAAAAAATAAAGAAAATTTACATGAAAGTATGTTATAATGAAGTAGTAGATTGTAACGGGGTTTGAAAATGATTAATTATGACAGTTTGCTTGAAAAAATACCTAAAGTCCGAAAAATTCTTGATGACGGATCAAACAGTATTCTGTATCATTACACAAAGCCCGAGAAGCTTTTAAGCATTTTGGAATCAGGTACAATAAGATTTTCAAACGCTTTGTATCTTAACGATAAAGAAGAAGTTACATATTCTTATAAATTAATCTTTAACCTTATTGACGAGATGCCCGAACTTAATCAAAGATTGTTTTCTAAAATTAAGGAACATTTTTACACAAAATATACAAATATAATTAACGGCTCCGATGACTTCGGCTACAAGTATGAATTTTATACAATATCTTTTTCCACCGAAAGTGATAACCTTACTTTGTGGAATAATTACGCTAAAGGCCAGAATTACACGGGATATAATATCGGTTTTTGTAAAAAAGATTTGATTGCGGACATGGTCAAAATAGGCTTTAATTCTGTATACGGAAATATTATTTACGATAAGAAAAAACAGATTACTGTTTTAAAGATTATATTTGAAAAGTGGAACAGACAGTTTGAAAGAGCATTAAAAAGCCCTAAAAATCAGGATAAACTCTCAGATACACTGTTTGAACTGATTGATATATTAAGTGTAGTCAGTTTATTTTTTAAAAATCCGCATTTCAAAGATGAAAAAGAATACAGAATAATTTTTATAAACAATTTCGGTGCAAATTTCGCAAAACAAACAAAAATCTGTGAAAAAAATGGTTTATTTATACCTTATATTGAATACAAATTCTTAAAGAAAACCGTAAGTTCAATCAATATCGGACCTACCTTAGAGGAAAGCATATTTTATACAAGCACCTGCAGAATGCTTTCAAACTTCGGCTACGAGAAGAAAACAGTTAACCGCTCAAAAATTCCTTTAAGATTTTGATGTAAAAAATAAGGGCTCGTGTTATACGAACCCTTAATAACTATGGATTATATATTATGTGTGCTGTTTTTTCTTTAAATATCTTCCCATTCAACGTTTCTTGGTTCAACCCCGGCTTGTGTTATGGCATTGCTCTGGGCTTTGGTTTTGTCTACGTTTTCACTTCTGCCCATTTCTTTGCCGTCGATTGTGCGAACAATTGCTTCCCATTTGCCTGTTAGCGGATTGAATTTTGTTTGTACAAATGTTTTTTCTTTTTTTGCAATTTTTTGGAACTGGCCTACTTCTTTTCTTCTTTGATATTTTGCTGTTAAATCTTCATTCAAATCGAAAAGACCCAGGTCAATTTTACCGCCGTTAGGCAGACCGTTTAGGGTATGTGCTTTATCATAGGCATCGTTGTAGAAGTGAACCAATTCCATTGCCTGTTTATAATTAAGCGGTTTACCGTCTTTTGTTTCATATAATGCTGCCATCTGGTTCCAGTACTGGCCGTGTTTATTCAAATCCCACATTTCAACTTTATGTTCGGTTGTTCCTTTAAATCTGGGTTGAATTGGAACAGGCTGAATGTTGATATTAAAGTCAGGCTCCTGAATAGGAATTGGTGCGGGATTTGGAAGCGGCGGTGCAGGTTTTGTATTACGTTCGAGAATTTTTTGTCTTGCTGCAACTTCAGGGGTTCCGCCATGGTATTTTACATTTTTCATTGTAAACAAACCTTGTATTGCGCCTGTAATACCTCCTGATATTGCCATTCCCACAGGAACGCTCATATCAAATTTATGTCTTGCGCTTGTAGTTCCTCTTGCTTCGACTTCGCCTTCGGCTGTTACTGTTCCTCCGCCTTCGACTTCGCCTTCAACGACTACGGTTTTTTCAAATTGTACTTCTCCTTTGGCGTTTACGGTTTGTTTATAATAAACTTCGCCTTCAACCGGAATAGTTTTTTCAAAGTGGACTGTTCCGTCTACTCCTACGGTTTTCTTAAAGTATGCTTCACCCGTGTAGTGTTCCGTACCGCTGGCTTCCCAGGGAATATCTTTTACTACATTGGTAGTCTGTTCACCCATAAGATAGTCGCCGTCCCAATGTTGTGATACAAATTTATCGGATGATTGAACCGTACCGCTGGCATTCCAGTTGACATCGCCTTCGTATGGAACGTAGCCGTCAACTGTTACTTCTGTATGATAAGGTATATCTTCGTCGATTACAACTGCATCTTTGTACTTGGCATATCCTTCAACTGTTACCGGCTGTTCATAACCGACAGTTCCGCTTACGGTTACGGGCTGCGAATAAGCCTGTTTGTACTGATATGCTACATCTTGCGAATATTTTATGATATCTGCATATTTGCCGTTTACGACCTTTGTGCAGGCAAATCCTTCCATTAAGCATCCACCTGCGAAGCCTGCCAATGCTCCTTTAAATGTTTGTTTTGCTACATGTCCCAAACGTTTAAGGTTTGTCTTGTCATATTCTTTATCAAGACCGCAGATTTTTGCACATTTGCCCTGGAAGAAACGGTCTTTTTGTTTATCTTTTGCTGTCATATGACCGAGTGCTGCTTCTATGTCGGGATTTTTCCTCAAGAATTCAGCTCTTGTTTCGGGATTGGCATATTCAGGGTATTTATTAATCAATTCGTTTTCATATTCTTGAATTTTTGCGTGATCCATACCGCGTTTACGGTTTTTGATACTTGTCATGTAATCCGCGTTATTATACGGATCTTGCTCGTCAGATGTATCAATTTGGTTTTCGTTTGATATTCCGACAAAATAATCTTTAAACTTTTGACCGTTGAATTTATAAGATTTGCCGTTTTGTGTAAAATCACCTTGTTCACCGGGTTTTACTTCATCACCAAACAGGGCGGCATTTTCTTTAACAAATTCCCGCATTTCTTTTGTCAATGCTTTGTTGTTGTCATCTTCTTTCCAGGTGCCGTCTTTGTCCCAGTGGATAACACGATTTTTTACACGTTCTTCCGCAAGCTCGCGATTTAGTTTTGCTTCGGCCATGTAATCAATTAGTGCTTCTCTGCTGTCTTCTATTTCTTTTGTTTCATCTTTTTTAGCTTTAATTAATTCTTTAGCTGCTTTTTCTTTTAGTTTATCAGCTTTTTCTTTGTCACCTTCCGCTAAAGCTTTTTGGATTTTTTCCTGATATTCGTTTGTGGTATTAATCGCATGGTTAAGGTGTCTGTTCCGGATTAACGAATTAGCCATTTTGCCGTAAGTGCTGTCTTCAAGCTTAACTGTTTCATCCAGAGCTTCACGGTGTGCAATTAATTTTATTTCTGAAGGGGTCATTTCTTCATTTTTTCTTATATAATTTTCTTTGTGTGTTTCATGAAATGCTTCGTTATATTTATATCTTGCAAGTTCTGCATTTTTCGGGTCAGAGTAGTATGTCAGTTTTTGGTTTAATACATTTTTAAATTTTTCTGTTTCTTCATCGGACGCAAATTCTTTCATATATCTGTCTTTTAAAAGAATTCTGCCGTCAACTGATTTTGCGCCGTTTTCTAAAGAAGCTGCAATTTGTTCTTTTTCTTTGGCGTAAACTACGTCTGCAATATCTGTTTTAAGGATTGAGGGGTCTTTTTTATATAATTCTGTATATTCTTTTTTATACTGTTCAAGTTTTTGTTTTTGCAAAACATCATTATCTGCCAGAGCGATTTTTGGTGTTTCCGGCGTTTGCACGGCATTTCGCGCTTCTGCTGATTCAACGGCAAGACCTTTTACTTCATTATCTGCTTTTACAGCGCCGGCATTGCCTATGGGTACATTAGACGTATATGTTCCATCGGCATTTTTTGTAAAAGTTCCGTTTTTAACCAGAGCTTCAAGCTGCTCGGGTTTAATTTTGGCAATATACTCCTTAGGGACAATTTCATTTGCACACATAATTCAGTCCTTTCTTTCAATCTTCATTATAATAATTTGCATGAAAATTGACAGTTTTTTTATACTTCTCTATGTCCATGTAAAAACATTTTAAAACGTCAAATTGCGTAAAATTCATAAAATTTTAATATAAATTTTTAAAACCCTTGATATGAGAGTGATTGAGGGTTATTTATTGCTTAATATTTCTTAATAAATGCATATATTATTTATATAATTACTATATAAAGATATGGCAAAATTATATAAAAATAAGATAAATATTAACTTTTGTAAAAAAGGTTATGAAAAAAGTAAAGATTTAAATAAAAAAAACGTTTATATACATGTAATATAAAGTGTTTACGTGCAAAAAAGAACAAACGAGGTTCATTAAAATGAAATATTCGGGAATAAATAAAAAAAGATTAGTTGCATTTATGTTAAGTTTTTTATTTGTAATGCAGCAATCAATGGCTTATCAGGTATTGGCAGCTTCCATTATTACTAACGGAGACGGAAGCCCGATAAATCCGAATACTCAAACAGGTAATTATGAAATCAGACCTGATGCCGTTAACGGCAATACGGGTTTTAAACATTTTAATGATTTACAGCTCGGACAAGGCGATGTTCTGAATTTTATTTTTCAATGGTATCAGCAAAATCAGACTGTTGACGGCGATACCGTAACGCATACTTATAAAACAGGAGATATTGATAATTTTATTAACCTTGTAAACGGCCAGGTTAAAATTGACGGTATTGTTAATGCCCTGACAAAAATAGGAAGCAACGGTGCTTTAAAAACTGATGGTAATCTGGTATTTATCTCTCCGCAAGGTATGGTTGTCGGAGCTTCAGGCGTTTTAAACGTCGGAAGTTTATCTGTAATCACACCTGCACAGAATGATTTTGACAGGTTAAAAAATACTCTCAATCTTCCACAAAGCCCTAATTATGCCATTAAAGAGGCTACGGCGCATAACGGTGTAATCGATCCTGACAGTATTGTTTATGACAAAAATACAATTAATGTCGTAAATACTGATGCGACATTTGACAGTGCATCGCTTGCAGGCGGTAATGAAGCAGGCAATATAATTAATATTGACGGTGCTGTTATAGCAAGAGGAAATGTAGAACTTAAAGGCGGAGATGTTAACATAGGCAAAGGCGGTTTGCTTGTTGCCGGCGTCGGAGGTAATACGGAAGTTATAAAAACCGAAGATGCTGCAAAAACATTATTTGATAAACTTGTAAAAACTGATAACATGGCATCAGGCAATGCGTTTGCAAGTTCAAACGGCAACATTGTAATTACCTCTAAAACAGGTACTTCCGTAGGTGCTGATGCAATCGTAAGAAATTACGGAAACGGTAATATTACAATTACAAACACAGGCTCTAAAGGTATTAATATTGCAGGCGAAGTGTCAAATCCAAACGGTGCAATGAAGATTACTAATAATGCAGGCGGCCTGCTGGTTGACGCTTCGGGTAATATAAGATCGGGAGCAAACAATAATAATTCAACTTTACTTGTTTATAATGACGGCAACGGCGGTATGAATATTAAAGGTAAAGTTGACATTAATCACGCAAATAAAACAGGCTCGGTGCAATTTACCAATAAAAATTCAAACATGACAATCGGTCATGCAGATAATAATAATAACATTAGTTCCAATGCCGATGTTAATATTGATGTTACGGACGGAAATCTTTTAAACAACGGTGTTGACAATACTTTGATTGCTACAACAAACGGTGCCGACTTAAATATTAACGTGACAAACGGTGCAGTCGGCGAAGAGATAGGACCGAATGACGGTGCATATACCGGTATAGGTACGGATGCAAGAGATTTGACAAAATCAGTTAACGTATCAATTGACGGTAAAATTAAGGCAATCAGCACAAAAGGAACAAACAAATCTTTAATAAACCTAGCAAGCTTAAATAAAAACATGAACGTTGACCAAATTAAGGCAGACGGACGTGTAATTCTGCTTGCTGATGATTCTGCAAATAAAGGCGGAACAGCTTACGATATTCTTAACAAATCAACAGATAAAACCAAACCGAATGTTGAAGGCGCAGGCATTTCAATTATTGCAAGCGGCAATATCGGGGGGGGGGAACCTTCCGAAGCTTTAACTTTCAGACAAAATCAAGGAAGCTACGGTTCTGTTGACGGTCAGCTGAACCACACCGATAACGCTGAATACGGAGTTGATATGCTTGCAATTAAGGATATTAACGTTAAAGGTATGGACGCGGATAACGGTGATAAACTCGATACAAACGTAGGCGGTTTAATATCACGCGAAGGTTCAATAAATGCTGAATTTTCAGGTGATACATTCATAAGAGAAACAACTGCGGCAAAAGACATTAATCTTACAACACGCGGTAAAAATATGTACATTGAACATCTTGGCGAAGTTCCTGCATATCCTCAGGATTATTACGGCCCTAACGGAGATATTCATCCTGACAGAGTTAAAATAACCGCTCTTGACCTCGATACTTCTTGGGATAACCCTGATGACCACAGCAATGCCGCAGACTCAACAATAATTATTAAAAACGGTAAAATTAACGGTAAAGGCGAAGGCAGACCTGCTCATGAACAAGATTTAACACTTGTCGCAGATAATGCTTACGCAGGCGGTTACCATTTCCATATGGGCAAAGACAGAGGCCAAGTAAGTGATGAACCTTTGAGATTTAACCATTCATACTTTGAAGAAGATGCAAGAACAAATAAAATTACAACACCTGATGGCGAAGCTGTTTCTATCAGAGCAAAAGCCGTAAGACCGGATGATGTTACTGCTATAGGTAAAAATGAAAATGACCGTAATTACTATTACGGCGGCAGTTCACAGGGTCAGGACGAAGGATATGACGGCGTAAAAGATGAAGACGGCGACTACGTTGATAATCCTACAACTGATCAGGAAGGCGACGAAAATGATGACGATAATCTAGTAGTACCTGAAGATAAAGAAGACGGTGCAGATACTGACGTAGATACCGATACAGATATTGACACCGATACAGACACTGACACGGATACGGATACTGACATGGATACGGATACCGACACCGATACAGATATTGACACCGATACTGACACAGATACCGATACTGATACCGATACCGATATGGATACGGATACAGATACGGATACCGACACAGATACGGATACCGATACAGATGCAGATACCGATACAGATACGGATACGGATACAGATACCGATACTGACACAGATATAGATACCGATACTGACACAGATACAGATACCGATACTGACACAGATACAGATGCGGATACCGATACAGATATGGATACGGATACAGATACGGATACCGACACAGATACGGATACTGACACTGATACGGACACTGATACAGATGTTGACACAGACACCGATACTGATACCGATGCAGATACGGATACCGATACAGACACCGATACTGATGCGGACACCGATACTGATATTGACATCGATACAGATACTGATACAGATATAGACGCCGATACAGATACTGATACGGATGATGATGTTGTTGAACCGGACATTCCAAATATTGACTTTGGTCAGGCAGTTTACAAACAACGTGTTGTAAATGACAGAGTTGACTCTATTGACAAACGTCAGTATATGAGATTTGGCACCGATGATAATCAAAACTTAATTTCATTTGAATCAACAGACGAAGTTGTATCAATTTCCGACATATCAAGAGGCGGTGTATCTCTTAAACATAAAGGTAAATTAAAAGTCGGTGATGTTGTTCCTGTACATTTAACTTACGGTGATTTAGAGATTAACGCCAATGTTAAGATTGTATCAGCAAGCGATGTAAAAGCAGGAGGTAAATTTATAGACCTCGACCAGGCAACGGCTAACAAGTTATTATATTTAAGTTTAATAGAAAAAGACCAGCCTATTGCTCAGACAATCCAAAACATTTCTACAACAACAATCGACGAATAATATATATAAGAGATGCCGCCTAAGACAGGCGGCATTTTTCAGGATTAATCTTCACGAAATCCCATTTTTCAGTACTGAACAAACCTTTATCGGTAATCTTTAATTCGGGAATTACCGGTAAGGACAGGAAGCTCATTGTCATAAAGGCATCGTCAAGAGTACAGCCTAATTGTTTAACAGCTTCGTTAAGTTCATCGCAGTGTTTCACCACGTAATCAAAATCCTTATCCGAAATTAAACCTGCAATCGGAAGCGGGAGTTTTGCAATAATTTTACCGTTGTTTACCACAACCTTGCCGCCCTGCATTTTAACGAGTTCAACCGCAGCAGTGTACATGTCAAAATCGTTTGTGCCGACAATTATCATGTTATGCGAATCATGTGCAACGGTCGAAGCTATAGCACCTGATTTTAAATTAAAACCTTTAACAAAACCTTTTCCGATATTACCCGTTGCCCTGTGCCGCTCCATTACAAGAATTTTTAAAGTGTCTGTTTCAATGTTGCTGTTAAGCTTGCCGTTTTCGAGTTTTGCCTTGCATACGGACGATTTTGTAACAAGCTGATGGGGAATAATCTCTATTGTATTAACAAATTCCGATGCGCCCTTAATCTCAAAGTCCTTTTCTTCAATCCAGCGGACGTTAATTGAACTTCTTACGGAAGGTTTTTCAAATTTGGCAAAGTCTTTTAAAAGCTTACCGTTTTCGGCAACAACTTTTCCGTCTTTTATAACCAAATCGGGTTTGAAAGTTTTTAAATCGGGCAGAACAAGCAAATCAGCCTTGTAACCCGGTGCAACAGCCCCCTGATTTTTTAGCCCGAAGTATTCTGCGGTGTTTAAGCTTCCGATTTGAACTGCTTTTATAACATCAACACCTGCGTCAACAGCACGTCTTACCATGTCATTAATATGGACGCGCAAATCTTTCGGGTGTCTGTCATCTGTTACAAACATGCATTTTCGTGTATTTTTTTCTTTTAAAACGGGAATAAGGGCATCCAAATCTTTTGCCGCTGTACCTTCCCTTATCATAATATACATTCCGAGGCGGATTTTTTCTATTGCTTCATCGGGGTTTGTGCACTCGTGGTCTGATTTAACCCCGCTTGCAGTATAAGCGCATAAGTCTTTTCCGCTTAAAAACGGTGCATGCCCGTCAATTCTTTTACCCTTGGATTTTGCAAGGTCAAGCTTTGCCAGAACATTTTTGTCTAAATTGAGAAGTCCGGAATAATTCATCATTTCGGCAATTCCGAGAACCCAGGGACTGTCGATTAAAAGCGCCAGATCGTAGCTGTTCAGGTCAAATCCCGAAGTTTCATAAGGAGTAGCGGGAACGCATGACGGAAGCATTGTGTAAACATTGAGCGGAAGATTTTTAACCGCTTCATGCATATAGCTTATACCATGAAGTCCGAGAACATTTGAAATTTCATGCGGGTCGATTATTACTGTAGTTGTGCCGCAGGGTACAACGGCTTTTGCAAACTCATGCGGAAGCATCATTGAGCTTTCAAGATGAACGTGTCCGTCGATAAATGCGGGAGAAACGTAAGCTCCGTTTATGTTAATCTCCTTTTTGCCCTCGTAACCTTCTCCGATACCTGCGATTATTCCGTCAGAGATTGCTATATCGCATTTATGAATTTCTTCGGATAAAACGTTTATTACATTTGCGTTTTTTATAACCAAATCGGCTTTCTCAAGCCCGCGTGCTGTTTTAATTAATTTTTCCTGTTTCATTTTTTAAATACTTTCTTCGTTAAGATCAAAATTTTCCACGTTAACTTCTCTCAAAAAGTCTATCCAGCACTTGTAATAATCCGCCAGAGCATAAGTATAGCCGGCAACTATTGACCTGTAAGACTGCTCCATTACTATAAGAGTAGTTAATGTTGATTTCCCTGTTGCATAGTTTTTCTTGGCAACTCTTATTAATTCGTTTGAATTTTTGAGAAGGTTATCATTGTAGTAGTTAAGATTAATTTTTGCAGTGGCAAATTTTTCATAAGCCCCGTTCAAATCATTAACTGCCTTGTTTTGCACGGATATAAATTTCAACTCTGCCTGATTGACCTGCATTTTTGCGTTTTGAATTTCAGGTTTATAAGAATAGAAAAGCGGGATATTGACTATATTTGCACCTGCGTAAGCTCCGTTTACCGCCGTGCCGGAATCGCTCATGCCGCTTGTTATAAAGCCGTAGCCGCCCTGAACTTCCAAATCGGGAATTCTTTGACGGCTTACGTAAACAAGATTTTTTCTGGCAACGTCAATTTCTTGTTTTGCAATTTTTATGTCATATCTGTTTTTCAGTGAATTTTGCATTATAGAGTCAAAAGAAGGAAGTTTATCAAGCGGTTTCGGGCTTAACAAAGCTATAAAATCGTCTTTATCAGAAAAATTGTCATCCTGCGCATCATATTTAATATTATTTTTATTATTAATATTTATTGCCTTATTGAAGTCATACATTGC
This sequence comes from Candidatus Gastranaerophilales bacterium, assembly GCA_944324305.1. Classification (GTDB taxonomy): domain Bacteria; phylum Cyanobacteriota; class Vampirovibrionia; order Gastranaerophilales; family Gastranaerophilaceae; genus Stercorousia. The sequence goes on along the minus strand of CALUVV010000005.1, from coordinate 167,980 downwards.
ACTTTTGACGTTAGCTTTCTGTGTGTTAACCTGAATTACAAGCTGATTTAATGCAATTTCGGTTTGAATGACATCAATTTCTTCAACTTCTCCTGCCGCAACACGTTTTTTGGCAATTGCAAGAAGGTCGCTTAATAATTTTCGTCTTTGCTCCAGAACTATTAAAATCTCTTTTGCCGCAACAAGGTTTACGTAAGCTTCTCTTACATCCATTTTTAAATCAAATTCGGTATAATTAAGATTTTGTTTTTCCAAATCAAGATTTGCCTGAGCCAGTTTTTTTCTTGCATCTCTTTTGGCGATTTCTATTCTCTCGCTGAGGCCTGTTGTTTGAGGTTCTCCGCTGCCTATTCCTCCCATATTAAAACGGGTTTGTATTTCAGGGTTCTGAAGTCTGTTTGACGCTCTGACCTTATTTGCCGCAATGTCTACGTTCATTTTTGATGACTGATAATCTATATTGTTTTCAACGGCAATATTCAGTGCTTCCTGCAATGAGATTTTTTTAATGGTTTCATCTCCGTAAGAAGGGGTACAGGTTAGCAATATTAATATCAACAAAATGAATTTTTTCATATATTAAATTATAGCATCAATAATTTTTCTTGTATAATAATTTAGAGGTAAAATTATGTTTGAAATTGATAAAGAAAAATGTATTCATTGCGGACTTTGTATAAAGGATTGTTCCCCGAAAGCACTTGCTTTTAATGATGAAAAAATTCCCGTAATTGATGAGAAAAAATGTTTTAAATGCCAGCACTGTCTTGCGGTATGTCCTGTCGGCGCAATATCTGTATGCGGAAAGCACCCTGAGGATTCCGACAAAATTTATTCGCAGGACCCCGAAATGATTTTAAATCTTATTAAATCACGCAGGAGCGTAAGGCATTACAAACAGGAAAATCTTTCTCCCGATAAGATGCAAAAATTAAAAGATATGCTTAAATATGTTCCGACGGGCGTGAATTTTCATAAGCTTCACTTTGCGTTTATTGATGATATTGAAGTTATGAATGAATTCAGAGATTACGTAAATCAAAAGATTAAAGACGCCCTGACCGTTAAACCCGTAAAGGCGGTTGCTAAAAAATTGAGCAGATATACAAAATCTTTTCTTGAAGGGCAGGATATTTTGTTCAGAGGTGCTCCTCACATGGTTGTTGTTTCTGCTCCGATAAACGCTCCCTGTGCTAATGTCGACCCGTTCATTGCTTTAAGTTATTTTGAACTTTACGCAAACAGCATGAATGTCGGGACATGCTGGTGCGGGCTTGTGGAATTTTGTCTGCTTATTATGCCCGAATTGTCAGAATACTTAAATATTCCGAAGGGTTATAAAGCGTCTTATGTTATGCTTTTCGGCGAACCTGACATTAAGTTTGCAAGGACAATTCAGCCGGAGCCGTTTGAAATTCAATCAGTTCAAAAAGGCAAATTTAAAAAGTTAGGTTTTACGGATAAAATAAAAAGATATTTTTGGAATTGGAAATAAAAAAAAGACCGATTTTAAATCGGTCTTTTTTATGCTTATTTTCCGTGTCCGAATGATGAGCGGAAGCCTGCGGAGAAGATTACACCGTTTCTTCCGCCGTTTCTGAACATTGCCTGCAAGTAGCCCGTAAATCTGTCGCCCCAGCGTTTTTGGACACCTAAACCGTATTGAACATAAGGTTTAACGGACAATTGCGGCAAGCTTGTTTCTGCTGCACTGAATTTAGTTTTATCCATAATATTCCATACAAAGTCAACACCCAAATATGGCTGCCAGCCGTTTTTCAGGTTTCCGATAAATTTCAATCCGGGAACAAGCTGAATTGCGTTTAACGGATCTGAACTTATTCTGTATCCTGCAGCGTTTCTGAAGTTTTCTGTGTCAACAAATGTGTAAGACATTAAGTAGTGCGGCTGGATTATGAATTTACCTTCAAGCAATTCCCAGTTATAACCTGTCTTGATTGCCGTACCTGCACTCCACATCATAAAGTCTTCCGACCCGTACATTGTATTTGCATCTACGCCGCTAAGACCGCCTGCAACAGTCCATCCTCCGAACCAGTTGCCTTTGTATAATGTTCCTGTCAAACCGACTGTTCCGCCGTTCTGCCATAAGCTGTTTCCGTTGTATACCTGATGGGAGCCGTTATAGCCTGCATATACGCTGAAAATTCCGTCGAAACCGTGTCCGAGTTCTTTAATTGATGTGTCACCGCCAAAGAAAGAACCGTACATTACGTTGGAAACGTTAGGACCGTTTTTCAGGTCTACTTTTTCAAATGAAGAATAAGGTCTTGCCCAAAGTCCTGCGCTTTCTTCCGGAATTGTTCCCGAAGTTGTCGGAACATCGCCGATTGGTGCTTTTCTTCCCATAGCGTATTTATTATACATTTTCAATGCCTGACGCTGTTCTTTTGTCATAAGCATTGTCATATCCATGTTTGAGAATGCCTGATCATAAGCATTTAACTGGTTAAAGTATCCGCCGAGCTGCGCCGCAACGGGTGCAACCATGATTGCGGGGTTTACATTTTTGTAGTCGCTTGCCGAGCCGCGTACAAATTCAAAGTTACCTGTTGCAGCATCATAGCCTACACCGTATTTGTAAATCGGAGAATATGCAACGCTTGAAACTGAACTTGTAATGTGTCCCATTAGGCTTTCATCATTAACGAAGTTTATTACCGTAGTTTTATCTTTTGCATCGCTTATAAGGTTAATTCCGCTTACGTTAAGATTTATACCGTCGGCGATTTCGTTAACTTTATCTGCTGATATGGTGTCCATTTTGCCTGCAGCAAGATCAGCGTCAACCATAATATTTGAGTTTGAATTTAAAGATAATTCATTAAGGCTTATGTCGCTTGTAACCCCGTTTGCAAGGTTTAGTGTTCCGCCGTTGAATATAAGATTGTTGGCTGTTCCGTTTCCGTTAAGATATTCGTCTTTAGTAAAGCTTACCGTACCGCTTTTCAAGTTGTAAGTTGCGCCGTTAACGTAATTGTTATGAACTGTGTTGTTATTTTCGTTTACCAGAGTAACTGGGTGAATTTCACCGTTAAAAGTTATTGTACCGTCACCTGACATTTTAACTTCATTTCCGACAGCTGCTGAACGTATATCATTTTCAACGGTTATGCTTTTCCCGTTAAAGGTATTAAGGTTTGCCTTTGCAGAGCCTGTTCCGTCAAGATAAATTGCGTTAGCGTCAAGCCCTTCACCTGCGGTTACACCTGATATTGTAACATCATGATTTGATGCGTTAATGTTAAGTGTCCCGTTGTCTTTAACGGTTAGAGCGCCTTTTTTGTCTTCGCTCGTCTTAAATCCGTTAATATTTGTGTCATTAAATTCTAATGTTTGTCCGTCGCCTACGCTAAGCCCGGCTTTATCATTTCCGTTAAGGTTATGTCCGTTACCGTTTACGGTTAATTTTGTTCCGCCCAAATCGCCTGTCCAGCCTTTTTCAAGTCCTGCACCCGTTACTTCAATATCTTTGGTAGCTGAAAAACTTCTTTCGGCGTCAAGATTAACATCAACTTTTCCGCCGATTTTATCATTCTGATTTACTGCAAGAGCAAAACCGTCGATTTTTGTGGCTGTTCCGTCTTCTTCGTGAAGTCTGTCGATTGTTAATGTGGAATCATCTGCGGTTATTGTATACAGATAATCGTTTGTAAGAATATTAATACCATTTTCAGGAAGTTTCAGAGTTAGCTCACCAAGATTAAAGTCAGTTGTAATTGTATTTGTTCCTTCAGCCATTTCCGAAATGAGATTTATGTCGGTTAAGTTCAGTGTTCCTGACGCCGTGTTTGCATTAATTATGTCAGTAGGATTGGCTGAATTTGCAAAATCCATATCTATTTTAAGATTTGCATTATTTGAAGTTAAACTGTTTAAATTAAGTGATCCGGTTTGGTTGTTAATTAAATCAAGAGTTGTACCTTCTGCAAGTGTCAGGTCTGTTCCGTCGAGGTAGTTATCAACTGAAGATTTAATAACTCCGCTGTTCAGATTAACGGCAAGTTTGCCGCTATCCGGTGTAACCGCACCGTTTAAAAGAATTGTACCTGAAGCATTAATTGTTCCCTGACCTGCAATTCCGCTGTTAAACGCAATATTTTTTCCTTCTGTGGCATTAAGATTTAATGTAGAATTGTTTAAGTATATATCTCCGCCTTTTTCTGCAGTGTTTCCTGAGAAAGTTATATTTTTATTTTGGGCGTTAATATTTACTGTTCCGCCTTCTGAATATATTGCCCCGCCTTTAACGGCTGAATTATTTGTGAATTCAGAATCTGTAACCGTTAAGTTACCTTTGTTATAAACAGCTCCGCCATTTACGGCTGAATTTGACGTAAAGGTACTTGAATTGATGTTTGTTGTACTTTTTATATTATAAATCGCTCCGCCGTTGCCTGATGCAGAGTTTTGCGTAAATGTTGAATTTGTAATATCTAAAGCTCCATCGGATGCAATAGCTCCTCCGTTAGCAGATTTATTTGAATTGAAATTAGTTTCTTCTACTGTAAGCTTATTTGAAGCTTGTGAATTATAAATTGCCCCGCCCATTCCATTGTCTGCAGTAGTTGAGTTGCTGCTAAATGAAGCATTTGCAATCTTATCCAGCTTGCCTGTATTATAAACGGCTCCACCTTTATTGGCTGCTTTATTATTTGTAAAACTTCCGCCTATTGTATTTATAGAGCCGATATTATATAAAGCTCCGCCGTCACTAACGGCTGTATTGGCATTAAATGTTCCCTGTATTGCACTGATCTTACCTGAGGCACTATTGTATAGTGCTCCGCCGAAATCTGCAGAATTAGCTTCAAAGGTGTTTTCTGCTATATTAAGAGTGTCATTATTATAAACAGCGCCGCCCTTTGATGCTGAATTCCCGTTAAATGTGTTTCCTGAAATGGTTAAGGTTCCTGCATTATAAACAGCACCTCCTGCTTCTCCTGCCTTGTTGCCTGAGAAACTGTTAGTAGTAATATTTATTGTTTTACCATTGGCATTATATATTGCCCCGCCATTGCCGGTTGTAGAGGCTTCTCCGTTTGTAACGGCATTGTTGCCCGTAAAATTTGAATTTGTAATATTATTTAAAGTTCCATCGTTATATATGGCACCGCCATCTTTGCCTGCCGAGTTGTTCTGGAAGGTTGCTGTTAATGTTTCTATTACACCGTTTGTACCATTATAAATTGCTCCGCCATTGCCATTTGAAGATTTGTTACCTGAAAATGACGTGTTTGTAAAAGTTGCCGTATTATTATTATAAACAGCTCCGCCTGAGTTTGTGGCAGTGTTTCCGTTAAAAATACTTTGTTTAACATCAAGATTTCCTGAATTGTAAATTGCCCCGCCATCTGCTGCACTGTTGCCGGTAAAAGTTACAGTATTCTGTTTCCCTGCGCCTCCGCCTGAAGCGGGATCGCCACCAAGTGATAGTGAGCCTTCGTTATAAATAGCTCCGCCTTTTTCTCCGGCACTGTTGTTCGTAAAAGTTTGGTTTACAAGTGAAGAGCTTGTAATTGTACCGCCTTCGGCATTATATATAGCTCCACCGTTTTGCTCAGCTTTATTATTTGAAAAATTTGAGTATCTGGAAAGATTATAGGTGCCTTTATTGTATAAAGCTCCGCCGTTAGCGGATGTATTTGAGTCGAAATTTACGGTCTTTTGGGTTTTTATCGTACCTGTGTTGTAAATAGCTCCGCCTTTTTCGGTTGATGAATTGCCTTTAAAAGTCGAATCATAAAGATTATTGACAGTTCCGTCATTCATTATGGCACCGCCGTTTTTTGTATTAACGGTTTTGTCATCATTAGAGTATTTACCGTTGCTGTTGAATGTTGCGTTAATATTTTCTATATTTCCGCCGTTATAAATAGCTCCGCCGCCTTCTGCTGCTGAGTTGCCGGTATAAGTTCCGGTAATTGTATCAATTTCACCGAATTTAAGCCCTTCTTCATCACCTTCAGGGGGAGTATAGCCATCTTTGCCGCTGTTAGTATTATATATCGCCCCGCCTTTGCCTGTTTGGGCAATATTATTTGTAAAAGTTCCGTTTATTGTGCCTATTTCACCCGAGTTATAAATTGCGCCGCCGTCGAGGTTTGCGCTGTTATTCTCGAATTTTCCGTCAATGCTTTCAATTGTTGAGCTCAAATAAGTGTTTTCGCCATCCGTAATGACTTTCCCGCCATAATTAAAAATTGCTCCGCCTCTGCCGCTTGAACTTACATAACTGTCATAATTTATTCCTGACGCAGTGTTTCCGATAAATTCTCCTGCTATTGAACCTATAGTTCCTAAATTATAAATAGCACCGCCGTCTGCCACTGCGGTGTTGCCTGAAAAAACTTCATTTTCAATTGAATCGATAATACCCTGATTAAAAATACCGGCACCGTAATCGGCTTTGTTTCCGGTATATGAGTTATTGTTCAGAAAATCAATATTTCCCGAGTTATAAATCGCGCCGCCGTAACCTTCACTTTGACCCGGTTTTAAATCACCTGCTTTATAGCCTTCTCCGTCTTCTGTATATCTTTCTGCAGATATATCTATGTTTTTGAATTCTTGATTTGTAAGACCGTATATATAATCTTCGTTAACGTATCTGTCTGCCGCGTGTGAAATATTTGCAGATGCTAAAACAGCAGAAACCAATAACGATACACTAATTAAGCTCTTTTTCTTATTCATAATTCCCTCTATACTAATTCCGCAATTATAAATATTTTAAGTTACGAACAAGAAAGTGTCAACTTATTAATAATAATTAATCGGTGTATTTTCTGCTCATAATTACATTCCATTTTTCATCGTAAGCAAATTGACCTTTCCAATGCGCGATTAATTTTCCGTCTGGGCTGTATATAAATGTTTCTTCTTTGGAAACCCGTAATCCCATATTGATTAATCTGCCTGATGTATCAAACTTGTAGGATTTGTACGGATAATTTAAACCGTCTTTTACTTCCGTATAAATAAGTTTGCCGCTGTTAGAGTAATATCGGACGTGATATTTGTCATCATTGTACATTACGGCGTATGTGGAATCCGAGAAAAAGGCTAAAGTTCTGTCTTTGAGTTCAACGTTTCCTTGAAGAAAATATTCTAAATTTTCACGGTTATTTTTGTCTGTAATATATTGCGGCGTAATATGCGGGTTAATTTTTTTTACCGGAGAATTTAGAAGTTCTTCTCTTGCGGAATTAACATTGTAATCGACACCACCTGTCAAAATCGTTTCGGCATAAGAAGGAAGTGATATAAAGATGCATAAAATCAGAATTATTTTTTTAATCATACAGGAATATTAATTACGGTTAGATATTTTGTCAATGTTTATACTAAAATATTATTGTAAACTTATTTTGGAGATAAAATAAATGGAAAGAATAATTCAATATAATACAAAAGGCACTTGCTGCAAGATTATGCAGGTTAAGCTGAACGATGATGACACAATATCTGATGTTGATTTTTTAGGCGGCTGCCCCGGAAATCTTATAGGTATTAAGCATCTGGTTAAGGGAATGAAAATCGACGATGTAATTTCGAGATTCTCGGGAATAACATGCGGCGATAAGCCGACGAGCTGTCCTGACCAGCTGGCGCGCTGCCTGAGTGAATTTAAAGCAAAAGTTTAACAGAATTAAATGACGGAAAACCGTCATTTTTTTTTCGAAAACTAATCACCCGGGTAATTGCCTAAATTTATAAATCCATATTAAATATAATTAAATCTTTTTCATACTTCCAGCTATTCTTAATTCCAACGGAGCCTTGCGGCTCCTTTTTTTTGTGCTGTGCACGCAGCCTTTCTATCCGATACTTCGGCAATTGCATAAATTTTAATATTTTTATGTTAATATTATAAAAAACAGAGAGGATTTTATGAAGAAATTAATATTTATTTTTGGTCTTTTATTAATGTGTTCACCTGTATTTGCGGGAAACATGAAACCTGTTTTAAATAATAATCAAATTGTTTATTCTCCTGCGGCAAGGGCTTTTTCTACAGGCGGAATGGCAGATGACAGAATTGTTTTGACTAAAAGCGTTTCTGCAGGTACGGGAAATTATTCAATTTATTCATATAATAACAATGAAACAATGCTGGGTTCAAATTATGAATTTCTGTTTGACGGCCGCTTAATAGCCTGCCATAATGCTGATTTAAAGATTTATGAGGTAATTTATAACGGTAAAAATTTCGAAGAAAAAGAGCTGACTGAAGGACAGATTAAAGAAATTTTTCCCGATGCCGAAATCCTTTTGATTTCACATTTTGTTGACAATAAAACCACAGTAAGAAAACCTGCATTTGAGAAAAAAGATTTTCTTCTTTTAAATGACACGGACAAAACTTTTCATAAGTATTCCTTTCACCCTCAAAGCGTGAAGTATTCACCTGTTGCCGGCTTGTTCAAGGCTTCTGCAATCGGAAAAATAACATTTTCGCATTTCGGAGAAGATAAATATAAGATTTACGTAAAAAATAACTTCAGAAAACAAAAATAATGATAAATCCTGTCAATACAAATCCTATCCCACAGAATAACAGAATAAAACATAAAAAACTCGTATCCGCTACAGGTTACGCTGCTATGGGTTTTGGGACAATATGCGGTGTTACGGGGCTAAAAAGCGTTAAATTTCCGCATAAAATGAATGTTCATAAATACAGCGCGTGGCTTGCGGCATTTTCGACCGTCCTGCATTTAGGAATTGCCAAAGGATTTGATAGAATTTTTAATAAATCATAATTAGAACATATGTCTTATTTGATGTAAATTGCTCTGGGCTTTTCTCAGCAGTTCAGTGCAATCCGAGTGATTGTCGTTAATTTCGTCGTAAGTTCTGAACTCAAGTGCATCGGTAACAATTTTGATAATTGTATATGCACTGTAGACTTTGTGTTCAATAATTTTAAGTTTGTCTTTATCAGGAAGTTTTTGGTAGTTCATGCTGTCTCCTTTGTAAAATTTATTAAGATAAATTCTGTTATAATATTCTTTAATCCATGTTTATATGGAATATTATACATAAGTATTTAATATTTGTCAAATTTCTATATAATTAAGGAATGGATGTATGCAGCAAGATAAAATCTATTTTGGTTTTGCAAAAAATGCAAATAAAAGAATTTGCCGATTTGCTTAACGAAAAAAATAATACTCAAAAATACTCAGGCAAAAACTTAAGCGCAAAGCTTAACAGAGATAGTATCTCTTTCAAAGAAGCTGAAATGATGCTTAATATACTCGGCTACAAAGTTGAAATACTTGAGAATAAATAAAACGACACTTGAAATCATTTTAAAATATGTTATAATAAAAGAAAGGGCGGAGCAAGTTCCCGCTTGCCCCATTAAAAGCCCTCTTAGTGTATTTTAAGCGCTAGTATTATCAGAAAGATAAGCATTAGCGCTTTTTCAGTTATACTGAAATCCACTTTATCACCCCCTTTCAAAGTTTCAGCAAATTTTGAGTTTGAGCCTTGAAAGTTGGAGAATAGGGCTTGCCCTTTAAAAAAAATTATATGCTTTTAAGCAAAAAAAGTCAATATTATTAAAAGTAGATAATATTATACTTTGTAAATTTCTTCACGTCTTTTCAATACAACAGGATTTTTCAGGTATTCGTCATACTTGTTGCGCATATTTATGTAACCCTTTGGAGATATTTCTATAATTCTGTCAGCAACAGTCTGTATCAACTGGTAATCCTGCGACGTAAACAGGATTGTTCCCGGAAAATCAATCATTGCATTGTTTAATGCCGTAATAGCTTCCAAATCCAGATGGTTAGTGGGTTCGTCAAAAATCATTACGTTGGCTTCCGCAATCATCATTTTTGCAAACAGGCATCTGACTTTTTCCCCGCCCGATAAAACGTTAACCTTTTTATCGGCGTCGTCGCCTGAAAACAGCATTCTGCCCAGATATCCGCGTAAGAAATTAACATGCTGGTCGGGTGAATACTGTGCAAGCCACTGCATTATTGTTTTATCGTTTTCAAAGTAGAAATTGTTATCTTTCGGGAAGTATGAATGAGTTGCGGTCACGCCCCAGATAACTTCGCCGCTGTCAGGTTTTACACGGTCTTCCAATATGTCAAAAAGGTTTGAGATTATAAACGGGTCGCGCGCTATAAAAGCAACTTTTTCTCCCTGATTAATTTCAAAGCTTAAATTTTTAATCAGAATTTCCCCGTCAACGGTTTTGTTTAAGTTTTTGACATGCAAAACATCTTTACCAGGGATTTTGTTGTAAGTAAACCTTATTCTCGGGTATTGCCTTGAGGAAGGTTTTATTTCTTCAAGAGACAATTTATCAAGCATATTTTTTCTTGAAGTTGCCTGTTTTGCTTTAGAAGCGTTCGCACTGAAACGTGCGATAAAGGCTTTTAATTCTTCCATTTTTTCTTCGGTTTTCTTATTCTGTTCTTCTTTCTGTTTTTTAATCAACTGGCTTGCCTGTGACCAGAAAGAATAATTACCCGTATAAAGCTGAATATTTTTGTAATCAATATCCGCCATATGCGTGCAGACGTTATCAAGGAATTTTCTGTCGTGTGACACAACGATAACAAGGTTTTGGAAGTTAATCAAAAATTCTTCAAGCCATGCAATTGTGTTTAAATCAAGGTGGTTTGTGGGTTCGTCAAGAAGCAGGATATCGGGGTTTCCGAATAATGCCTGAGCCAAAAGCACGCGAACTTTTTCGCTTCCTGCAAGTTCCGACATCTGTTCATAATGAAGTTCGTCGGGAATTCCCAAATCCGATAACAAAGATGCTGCCATAGCTTCTGCCTGCCAGCCGTCGAGTTCTGCAAACTCTTCTTCAAGGTGCGCAACTTTAATGCCGTCCTCATCATTAAAATCGGGTTTGGCGTAAAGGGCATCGCGTTCCTGCATAATATCGTAAAGCTTTTTATGTCCCATAATTACGGTATCAATAACTTTATAATCGTCAAATGCAAAGTGATCCTGTCTTAAAACAGCTATTCTCTGCCCTTTTGTAATATGAACTTCGCCCGAAGTCGGTTCAATATCGCCTGAAATAACTTTTAACAGCGTACTTTTTCCCGCGCCGTTTGCGCCTATTACGCCGTAGCAGTTACCGGGGGTAAATTTTATGCTTACGTTTTCGAATAATGTTTGTGAACCGAATCTTACGGTTAATTTATCTGTTGTTATCATACTTTTTCCCTATTTATAATTAATCAGCTGAAATTAATTATAATATAAAAATAAGAAATTTTCTGCTCTTTTGTCTAATGTATTTATCCGTAAAAGATAAGAAAATAATCTTATGAAAATTCCACCTGTTAAAATTAATACTGTGACCCCGAAAGTATCACAAAATACACCTTTAAAGCAGCCAACCCCGATAAAAGATGCACTTGTTGTATCGGGGTATTGCGCTTTGCCGATAGTTTTTTATGAGGCTGCCTGTCTTGTGGCAAAAAAATTAAATAAAGATGATTTAGATACGTTTGAATATCAATGATGTGTTAATCCCGCCGAAGGCAAAGTTATTTGACATTACATAATCTGTTTTAATCTCTCTGCCCTCACCTTTTATGTAATCAAGATTTCCGCATTCAGGGTCAATTTCATTTAAATTCAAAGTAGGATGAAACCAGCCTCTGTTCATCATTTCGATACTCAAAATTGCTTCAATTGCACCGCATGCACCTAGGGTGTGGCCTGTGTAGCTTTTTGTCGAACTTATAGGAACCTGTCTTTTGAAAATTTCTTCTGTTGCATAAGTTTCTGCTATATCTCCCTGAAGTGTTGCCGTACCGTGCGCGTTTACATAGCCTATTTTATCCGGTGATAAATCTGAATCTTTCAAGGCAAGTTCTAATGCTTTACCCATTGTTTTTCTGTTCGGGTTTGTAATATGGGTTCCGTCTGTGCTTGTTCCGAAACCTATGATTTCTGCATAAATCTTTGCTCCGCGGCGTTTTGCATGTTCATATTCTTCCAAAATGAGAGTTCCCGCGCCTTCGCCGATTACAAGCCCGTCGCGGTTGTTGTCGAAAGGAGAAGGAGTTAATTTCGGAGTATTGTTTTTCTGGCTTGTTGCATAAAGCGTATCAAAAATTGCGATTTCCGTTGCATGAAGTTCTTCGCCCCCGCCTGCAATCATTACTGTTTCATATCCGTTTTTAATCGCTTCATATGCATATCCGATACCCATTGAACCCGATGTGCAGGCAGTTGAGCAGGGAACAAGGCGTCCTGTTGTTTTAAAATACAGCGAGATATTTACGGCGGTGGTTTGGGGCATCATTTTCACGTACGAACCGGAATTTAAACCCTTAACCTCTTTATCTATCTGCATTCCGTAAAAATCAATTATGGCATCAAGCGAGCCCGATGAAGAGCCGTAGCTTACACCTGTGTCACCGTTTGTAATTATTTCATCTCCTGAAAGCCCCGCATCTTCAAGAGCAATTTCGGCTGTTCTGACAGCCATAACGGATAAAGGTCCCATTGTGCGCAAAACTTTTCTGTTATAAGTTGAAGGAATTTCAAAACCTTTCACGCGGGCTGAAAGTCTTGTGTTAAGCCTTTTGTATTGGTCAAGATTTTTATCATATTCAATACAATTCTCAAGTTTTTGAAGACTTTCAAAAGCGGTATTAATATCGCTTCCTAAAGGGCTTGTTAAAGACATTCCTGTTACAACCACACGTTTCATAAGTACATTCCCCCGTTTACGGAAATTACCTGACCCGTAATATATGACGCGTCTTCGCTCATAAGATAATTTACAAGACTTGCGACTTCACGCGCCTGTCCGAATCTTCTCATCGGGATTAGTTTTTTAACCTCATCAACCGGAACATCTTTTATCATATCAGTTTCGATTACGCCCGGTGCAATGCAGTTTACTGTAATTCCGCGTTTTGCAAGCTCAAGCGAAAGTGCCTTTGTTGCTCCGATAATTCCTGCTTTTGACGCCGAATAATTTACCTGTCCGCGGTTTCCGCAAAGTCCCGAAACCGATGAAAGTGTTATAATTCTTCCCTTAATCCTGTTAGAAATCATAGGCATAACAAGAGGTTTCAAGACATTATAAAATCCTGTGAGGTTTGTATCAATAACCTCATCCCACTCATTGCCTTCAAGGATTGGAAAAACATTGTCTTTTGCAATTCCCGCATTTAGGACAACACCGTAATAAAGTCTGTCAGCTAAAACGGCTGCGCATTCTTCCCTGTTTTTTATGTCGAACTTTAAAATTTCGGCATTACGGCCCAAAGCTTTTATTTCGTTTGCTGTTTCTTCGGCTTTTGCTTGGTTGTGAGCGTAGTGAACGTCAATATCAAACCCGTTTTTTGCAAGATAAAGAGCTGTTTCTTTTCCTATACCTCTGCTTGAACCTGTTATTAGTACTCTTTTCATTTAATATACTCCCCGGCGTTTTGCGGCTGGAATGCGTTAACCGTTGCCTTAGCAACTTCTTTATTTTCATTATAAATTAAACACTCGAATGAAACAAGTTCGTTGTCACCGTAAATCTCTTTTGCGGTAACAGTATAAGTTTTACCGTTTTCGAATTTTTCAAGAGAGTTTTCATAAAGTCTTGTGCCAAGTAAAAAACCGATTTTGGGAACGGTTTCACCTGCTTTATAAAAAGCATAGCAGCCGATTGTCTGCGCCATAAACTCAATTCCTGCAAGCGGAGATATTCCGTTAATTTCTTTATCAAAAAATATTTTATCTTCATGGATTGTTACTGATGTTTTGACGAATTGATTTTTCATATCAATTTCTAATATGTCGTCAATCAAAATCATCGGTTTGTCGTGAGGAAGAATATTATTTAAGTCCATGAATTACGCTCCAATAATAATAACAGCATTTGTACCGCCAAAGCCAAACGATGTACACATACAGTTTTTTATATATGCCGGGAAAGTGTTTTTAGTTACAAGATTAATTTCCGGCAATGTCCTGTCATATTCACCGTCAAAATCGTGGATTGGCAAATCCCGTTTCCCTTTTAAAATTTCATAACAAATGTAAGTTTCAACTGCGGCAGCAGCACCGAGGCAGTGCCCCGTAAAAGGTTTTGTCGAACTTGCAGGAACTCTATTGCCAAAAACTTTATAAACCGCATTGGCTTCCATTAAGTCGTTTGAAATTGTGCCTGTACCGTGAAGATTTATGTAATCTATATCTTCCGGTTTCAGGCCCGCTTCATCAAGTGCAAGTTGAATTGCCTTTGCTGCCTGTGTGCCTTCGGGGTCAGGAGTTGCAGAATGATAAGCGTCTGAAGTTTCACCAATTCCGAGAATTTTTACATTGCCCGAATTTTTTGTAAGAAGAAATAATGCTGCACCCTCGCCTATGCTTATTCCGCTGCGGTTTTTGGAAAACGGATTTGTTTTTTCATGCGAAAGAACTTCCAGCGCGTGAAACCCGTAAGTCGGCATACTCGCTAATGTATCAACTCCGCCTGCAATTACAGCTTTGCAAACATTATTTTCAAGAAGCTTTACGGCTGTTGAAAAAGCTTTTATTCCCGATGTGCAGGCCGTTGAAACGCTTGCGGCATAATTTGCAGTTCCTAAATACCGTTTCAAAAACTCTGCGGGATTGCCGAGTTCTGCATGGTGCTTATTTTCTGTTGTTTCGAACTCTTCTATGCCCGAATTTGTAGTTCCGATTACAATTCCTATTTCGTCTTTTTCAAATCCGGTCAAGTCCAATTTGTCAACGAGATATTTTAAAATCCTGTTGCATCTTAAATCAAATTTTTCATCATTAATCGGTTCAAAATCTTTTTCAATTTTGCCGAAATAAAACTTGCTGCCCTTAACGATTTTATCGTCAGGTGTCAGTTTATCGGCAAAGAGCGCACAGGCATCTGTAATAAAAATCTCGTTCATGATAATATATTATCATGAAAAGGATTGAATTTTTTATAAAAAAAATTTCATATTCAACGGGTGAAAATATTGACTTAACGCAAGTTCCCATGATGATGCGCCGCAAGCTTTCACCTGCAGGTAAAATTGCATTGAGTACAATGCTTCAATGTAATGAAGACGGGATAAAAAAACTTTGCTATGCATCCCGATACGGAGAGCTTGAAAGGGTTGTAAAACTTATCAGACAGGAACATGAAGAAAATGAAATTTCTCCTGCTGGTTTTAGTTTTTCCGTTCATAATTCAACTGTCGGCCTGTTTTCGCTTATAAACAATCTGCATTGCGCGTATAATTCTGTTGCCGCGGGTGAAGATACATTTTCGGCAGGGCTTTTGGATGCTGTTTTAAATAAAGAGAAAACTCTTTTTTGCTATGCGGAATCCGTTGACCGCTTTGAGAGTATTTCAATATTGCTTGATGTGAAAGACGGTGAGCATGTCAGAATTTTTGCTAACACGGAAAATCTTGAACCAAACAGCTTTACGGAATTTATAAAAGGCGGGCGCTATATTTGTCCTCTTTATATTTTGGAGAGAGTATGAGATATTTGCGCGGTTTTCTTGTAGTTTTGTTATTTGCGATATTCGGTATCTGTTCGCTTTTCTTAGGTTTTGTGTTTTTGCCTGTCGGCGGAATGTTTATTAAAAATCAAAACAAACGTGAGGGTTTTTCAAGGTTAATACATAAACTATGGCGTTTTTATACAAACCTTTTTGTAAAACTCGGGCTTATTAAAATTAAATTGAACAACTTTGAGCAGGTACGCGGAAAAATTATAGTTTCCACTCATCCTACATTTATTGATATTATGATACTTATCGGCCTGTTTGATAATTCTCTTTGTCTTGCCAAAAAAGAATTGTTGAATAATATATTTTTAAAAAACATTATAAAAAATGTTTATATTCCGAATAATGTGGAATTGGATGAGTTTAAGAAAATATCTGCGGAAGCATTGAAAGACGGATACAATATTATAATTTTTCCGACGGGAACACGAACCGTAGAAGGCGAAGATTTAAAAATCCACAAGGGGGCAGCTGCTTTACAAATTGCGTCCGGTGCGGATATTATTCCTGTCAAAATCGAATGCGATTATCCGTTTTTACAGAAAGGTAAGCCGATATATGATGCATCAGACAGGTTAATTACTTATACGATAAGTCAATTACCCCCCATAAAATTGTCTGATTTTAATGAAAAATCAGAAATAAAGCTAAGAAAAGCTATTTCTGAAAAAATCAAATTTGACTTTGCTAATTAACCGGCAATTTTTTTTATCTTTATGTTTTTATAAATATATACAAGGTAGAAAGGAATTTTTGTGTCAATACAGCCTGTTAGTTTTGCAAATGCAAATAGTCTAAATCGAATAAATTTCGGTAATCAAGATACACAAAACATAAATCCTACTTATACAACACAGCCATATCCACAAGATAGTGTTGAGCTTAACGACAAGAAAAAAGGTTTGTCCAACGGACAAAAATGGGGTATTGGTCTTGGTATAGCTGCAGCTCTGACAGCTACAGCATTGTTGCTTCGCGGAAAAGTTGGTGCAGCCCAAGAAGAGGTTGTAAAACTGGCTGAACATATTGACTTTACTCCTGCTAAGACGACTAAGGAAGCAATAGAATTTGCGAAAACAAAGCTCGGAGTAAAAAATTATGATGATAGTATGCCTTTGGATGTAATGAACTGGGTAAATGAGGGGCTTACAAATATCAATAACGTACGAAAAGGCAAAGCTAAATTATTTGATACAATAGGCTATGTAGCTCACGATGACAGGGATTTAGCCTTTATGATAACTGATATTACTAATCCTAAATTTGGAGCTATTTTAAATGTAAATAAAAAAACTTTTGAAAATCTAGGTGAATATGTAAAAACTGATATTCAAACACTTCTGAACAAAAAAGTTTTATATAAAAATAAAGACGGAAAACTTGATTTATATCCGTTTTATCATTGTGGGGAAGTTTCTGACAATTTATTGAAAACTTTAAATAAATTCAATGAAAATCCTGAAAGTTTTTCATTGATAGATAAAGTCAAATTGTATGAAGATTTTGCTTCAATGTTAAATGTAACCAATGCTTTTTATAATGCTCCTTATTCAAAAATACAACAATTGTTGAAAAATGAAGGTGTACAGGAGATTTTATTAGCACATTCAAAATTGCCTGATTTAAAACAATTAGAAAAATTATCAACAGGACGACAAAGAAATGTACTTGTAGATTTAGTAAATACTTGCCTAAATTCAGGTGATAGAATTTATGTAGATTATCCTTCAGGAAATAAATTTAGTATTATTTATCATGAAAACGGACATTTAGAGCACCTTATTAAAATAGGTGAAGATAAATTTTTATCTATGGGTAAACCAGAAGCTTGCATTAAACGTTTTGGTAAAGTATCAGATATTACAAATGATTTTGTAAACAGTAAAGAAAAACAACAAATTGCTAATAGAGCTTCTAATTATGCTGCTAAATCACCTGTGGAGTTTGTTGCAGAAACTTATAGAAAATTGATTAATAAAGCGTTAGGCGGGGATGAAACAATCCCTGATGATGTTATGAAACTTTATAATGAATACGGCGGCCCTGCAATTTAAGTTATATTCATGTTAAATTTGACTTTACTTACTAATTAAGTTATAAATATTATCAGGTGGATTAAGATGTGCTTGGAAAACGAAATTAAAACTCTAATCATTGAATCGCTTGAATTAGAGGATATAACAGCCGACGATATTAAAGACGATGAGCCGTTATTTATAAGCGGGTTGGGCTTAGACAGTATTGATGCTCTGGAACTCGGTATGGCTTTGAAGAAAAAATATCATATTGATTTGAGCGATAACAAAGAAGAAAATAAAAAACATTTTTATTCTGTTAAAACAATCGCAGATTTTATAAGAAGTAAGGTTAGTTAAATGTCTAAAAAATACTCTAGAGAACAGATTTTTGATAGATTAAAAGAAATTCTGGCTGATGATTTTGAAATCGAGCCTGAAAAACTCGTGCCCGAAGCAAATTTGTTTGAAGATTTGGAACTCGATAGTATTGATGCGGTTGATTTGGCGGTTAAGCTGCAGGAATTTACCGAAAAGAAAATTTCTCCCGAAAACTTTAAGCAGATAAGAACAATTGATGATGTTGTTTCTGCTGTTGAAGAATTGTTATGATTAAAATATTACCCTTTATCGGTACAATATTTGTTGTTTTACTGTTTCATTTCAGTAAGATTTATGCTTTGAAATTTTATCCCGTAATCGTAAATTCTTTTATATTTTGCGTTTTTTTCTCATCACTTTTTTGTAAAGAAACCGTTATTCAAAAAATTGCAAAAAAAATGGACGGTGAATTAACTGATTTTTCAAGAAATTATACAAGAAAACTAACTTACGTATGGTGTGTATTTTTGTTTATAAATTTGTCGATTTCCTTTGCAACCGTTTTTATGTCCCCGAAAATTTGGACATTGTATAACGCTTGTATTTCATATATTGCACTCGGTGTGATGTTCGGGGTAGAATATATCGTAAGAATTATTTTGAGAGCAAAATATGACAGAAAATAAACCTTTTATATTTTATACATCGGGTTCAACGGGTGAGCCTAAAGTTGTAAAAAAGAGTTACGAATGTGTCTTTAGAGAAGGACAGGATTTAGCGCAATTCTTTAATTTTTCTAAAGATACTGTTTTTGTATCTACCGTTAATCCCGATTATATGTACGGAACAACTTTTACAGTAATGCTTCCGGAAGTTCTCGGGTGTTTTGTTGATACTGAAAGAGTTATGTACCCCGAAGATATGAAGGATTACGAAAAATACGTATTTGTTTCAACTCCTTCTTTTCTTGAAAAGCTTGCAAAATACAAATTTAATTTTAAAAATAAGCCTTTGATGATAATATCAGCAGGTGCGCCGCTAAAAAACGATATTTTTGAATATTTTGAGGAGATGTCAATTAAAATAACAGAAATTTACGGAAGTACGGAAGCGGGAGTAATTGCTTACAGACAGTCTGCTAAAGACAACCTTAGATTTTTTGAAAATGTTTATTATAATGACGGAAAAATCTGCTCGCCATATTTTGATGAAAATGAATTAGAATTAAGTGACGAGCTTGAATTTTTCGAGAATGGTTTCAGGGTTAAGGGGCGTAATGACAGGATTGTAAAAATTCAGGAAAAGCGGATTTCTTTAGCGGAAGTTGAAAATGATTTAAATTCATCCGATTTAATTGAAAAGTCATATTGCCTTAAACTGGATGATAAGCTTTGTGCGGCTGTTGTTTTGAATGAAAAAGGCAGACAAATTTTAGAAAAAAACGGAAAACTTGAACTCGTAAAAACTATAAAATCTGATACTGCGGGTGCTGCGGCACGCTGCAAGAAGTGGCGTTTTTTGTTTGACCTGCCTCTAAACGAACGCGGAAAAATTGACGGGCAAAGGATTAGTGAAATTTTTAACACAAACGTAACTTATCCTTACATAACAGATTTTGGCGTAAGTACAAATTGCGCATATTTTGATTTAATTTTTTCGAAAAGCAGTAACTTTTTTGAAGGCCATTTTACGGGAATGCCGATTTTGCCGGGTGTTGTGCAGCTTTTTATTGTAAAAGAGTTTATAAAAGATGCGTTTAATCTTGATTTTGTTCCGCAAAAGGTTAAGAAAGTTAAGTTTTCATCAATTATAAAACCCGATGAAAAAGTCCGGTTAAACCTGATTAAAACAGAAAAAACCGTTGAGTATAAGTTTACAAAAGGTGAAGCTGTTTTTTCTTCGGGAACTTTTGTTTTATAATATTGCTATGATATGTAGTGAAACTTTTATTGATGTTCAATTTTATGATTTGGATCCTATGAATGTTGTCTGGCATGGGAATTATATCAAATATCTTGAGCAGGCCAGATGCGAGCTGCTTTCAAAAATCGGTTACACCTATGACGATATGAAAGCCGACGGGTTTGCATATCCTGTTGCAACAATGGATTTGAAGTTTATTAAACCTGCGGTATTTTCGCAAAAACTTCGCATTACGGCTGCAATTACGGATATCGAACCCTCTTTGAATTTTAAATATGAAATTTTCGATGCAAAGACAGGTGAAAAGATTTTTAAAGCTAAAAGTATGCAGATTTGTGTTGATATAAAGACACGCGAAAGCGTTTATACAGCACCGAAAAGATTTGTTGAAAGTGTGAAAAATTATGTATAAATTTTTATTGCCGTTATTAATAGTTCTGGCCGGATTTAATCTTTGTTTTGCTTCCGATGATATTTTTGATTATCCGTCATCAAGCAAATCAATCGCAAAAGAAATGCCGAAGTTGAAAGATGTTTCCTGTAAATTTACACAGGAAAAATCAATCGGCAATACAGTTCTGAAATCAGGCGGAAATTTTAAATTTATTAAAAGCAAAGGGGCGGTTTTCGAAACTTTGTATCCTATAAAATCGACTGTTTCATATACTTCATCTCAAAACAAACAGATGAATAATGTAATAGTAGCTGTTGCAAACGGAAATTATGCTTATTTAGATAAAAATTTTGACCTCTATTACAAAAGAGAACATGCTATATGGACAATAGGGCTGAAACCCAAACAGGGGTCTGTACCTGCTTCACAGCTTAATGATATTATAATCAGGGGTGCATCTGATATTGATAATATAAAAATTAATACAGTTAAAAACGGGACTATGGATATTTCTTTTAAATGCGGAACAAATTAATCAATACTTTCAGAATATTGTTTGTGCTTGCCCTGATAATTTTAGGGGTGCTTGTTCTGTTCAGGCCTGCAAATACCGAAACAAATATTTTGAAAGCTATATTTTCATCCGAACAGGATAATATTCTCGTTGATTTGAGCAGTAAATTTTCCTCAAAGATAAATGTTATTGTGGAAAGCGGCAATCCCGAAAAATCCGAAGAAGTTGCCAGAACGATTTACGGCAGGCTTGATAAAACGAAAATGTATACGTCGGATTTAAATATTTCGGCGGCTTTATCGGAGTATGAAAAATATCATAACAATCTGCTTTCTTCAAGAATGCGTGTGCTTTTGAAGGATAAAAGCTACGGAATTGTTGAAGAAAATGCTCTGGAAGCTTTATACAACCCGATTATGACGCCTGTCGGCTCAATTGAGGAAGATCCGTTTTTACTTTTGACGGATTTTGTGATGAGTTTGGCGGTAAATAAACAGGTTTCGGATTTTGTGCCTAACGAATATAACAACAAATTTTACAGCTTTGTTATGCTTAATGTCGACAGTGATATTGCGCTTGCGCCCACTGTATTAAATGATGAGGTTAAAAAACTTGTTGATTTGCAGAAAGAATATTCAAAAGACGGGGTGAAAGTTTATTTGACGGGCGCGCCTGTTCATTCATATTTTGCAAGCAGTCATTCTATCTTTGAAATTAATCTCATTTGTATATTATCAACTCTTTTTATTATAGGTCTTGT
Source organism: Candidatus Gastranaerophilales bacterium (assembly GCA_944324305.1). Classification (GTDB taxonomy): domain Bacteria; phylum Cyanobacteriota; class Vampirovibrionia; order Gastranaerophilales; family Gastranaerophilaceae; genus Stercorousia. The sequence goes on along the minus strand of CALUVV010000005.1, from coordinate 146,512 downwards.
ATTCTGGTATTTCAGGTCCCTAAAACCGCTTTTTCCGATTATAGCAAGTATCGGGCTCGGAATTTTTGCGGGATACTGTGTTACATCGCTGATATTTAAAGATATACATATTCTTACGTTCGTTTTCTCAACGACTTTAATCGGGATATGCGTTGATTATTCTCTGCATTATTTTGTTTCCGACGAAGGGTCGGATACAGTAAAAGAAATTTTTAAAAGCTTAACAGTAAGCCTGATTTCTACGGTAAGCGCATTTATTGTTTTATTGTTTGCAAATTTTATTTTATTAAAGCAAATTTCTGTTTTTACAATAACAGGTTTGACTGTTGTATATTTAATAGTTATCCTTTTTTACCCGATTATTTGTAAAAGTTTTAATTTTAATAAACGTGAGCAAAAGAATTTTGATATTCCCGATAAATACAGAAAAATAACAATATACACTGTATGTGTTATTGCTTTAACAGGGCTTTTCAGAACACATTTTGACGATAACATAAAAAATATGTATATTCCGCCGAAAAATCTTTTGAATGCCGAAAAGCTTTTCGGCGAGCTTGCGGGAACTAACGGAGAAACTTCAATTTTTGTTGTTAAAGGCGAAAATTTGGAAGATATATTACAAAAAGAAGAAGCAATAGCAGATAAGCTTACCGGAGAAAATATCGAGTATCAGGCTTTAAGTCTTTATATGCCATCTGTCAAACGCCAGAAAAGCAATCAGATTTTAAGAAAACAATTGTATAAGGATAAGTTAAATGAATATGCGGTATTTCTGCCCGCATCACAGCGTTTAAGATTAATGCACCAAAAATATGAAGGATTTTTGAAATTAAACGATGATTTCGAATTTTTGAAAAAGAACTTTTTAATCGATAAAAACACTTCAATTATGGTAGTTTATGACTACGACGGCGGCGGGATTAACAATGCAAGAATTATTAACTTTCAAAAAGACATTTCCGCGCAAATCAGAAAATGCAGACAAATATGCTTAAGCTTGCTGCTGCCGATTTTCGGACTTTTGTATCTTTTGCTTGCGAAAATATATGATTACAAGTCGGGATTTAAAATCATACTGCCGTCAATTATGTCTGTTGCGTTTGTTTTCGGGGTACTCGGAATATTCGGTATTCATGTAAACCTTTTTCATTTGCTTGCTATATTTCTTATAATCGGTTTCGGCCTTGATTATTCGGTATTCAGGTTTAACGGCGCAAGAAAGTGCGCTGACGCTGTTTTAATGTCCTGCTTAACAAGCGTTTTTTCATTTGCGCTTCTGGCTTTTGCGGGATTTAAGCTTATAAGCTCGCTGGGAACAGTTCTTGCTCTGGGGCTTTTGAGTTCTTATATTTTTAGTTTAATATTAATAAGTAGTGCAAACGGGAGCGGAGCGACTGACAAAGATATGGCAAGTAACAAGGTAATCAACAAAGAGGGCAAGAACGGGAGCGGAGCGACTGACAGAGATATGACAAATAACAAGATAATCGTCAAAGAGGACAAAAAAAATGAAGTATAGAAGAATTAAAAGGCACATATCACCGCAGGTTAAGGCACTGGCTGATGCGCAGAAAATTGCGTTTGCGCCTTTGACTTTTCAGGCGGCTGCTTCAATGCTTGAGCTCGGCATCCTTGATTTTTTAGATGAAAATCCGTCAACGGTTGAGCAGATTGTTGAAAATTGCAATGTGTCAAAATACACTGCAGAAACTTTGCTTGAGGCTGCCTGTGCTGTCGGGCTTGTTATAAAAACAGGGGAAAGATATGCAAATTCGCTTGTTGCTTCAGCTTTTCTTCACAATGAAATGACAAAGGTTAACTTTAACTTTGTCAAAGATGTGTGTTATCTCGGCGCATCTGAGCTTGCAAATTCATTTAAGAATGAAAAACCGCTGGGATGTAAAAAGTTTATCGGGGATTATGAAACCATTTACAATGCGCTTCATCTTCTTCCTTATAAAATGAAAAAAAGCTGGTTTGAATTTGACCATTTTTATTCGGACAGATGTTTTGAGGAAGTTTTAAAGATTATATTTGAAAATAGACCTTCACAGATTTTTGACATCGGCGGAAATACGGGAAAATTCGAGCGCGCCTGTCTTGAGTTTGATAAAAATTGCATTGTAAATATGATTGATTTGCCCGAAAATATTGAAGAAGCCAAAAAACATCTTCATAATGACAGGTTGAGATTTCATGGAGTTGATGTTTTGAAGGATAAAATGCCCGAGATTTCGGGTGTTGTTTTGATGAGCCAGTTTTTGGACTGTTTTTCGGAAGAACAGGTTATTTCAATTCTTACAAACATAAAAAATTCTATGACTGAAGATGCAAAAATATTTATTCTGGAACCGTTTACCGACAAACAGCTTTTTGACGGAGCGACTTATTCTCTTGTTCATATTTCGCTTTATTTTACGTGCATGGCAAACGGCAAAAGCAAAATGTATTCCGAAAAACGCATGGTTGAAATGATTGAAAAAGCAGGTTTGAAGGTTAGTAAAAAACATGAAAATGTCGGGGTTCATGACTATACACTTCTTGAATGCTGCACACGCAGCCAAACGGGTTTAGCATAATGTTAAAATGGTATGAGGTTAAAGAACAGGCAGCGGGGCATAAAAGGTTAATGCTCCTCTGGTATATTTATAATATCGCAGGCAAAAACGCCGTAAAATTTATTGTGTTTTTTGTAACACTTTTTGCTTTTATCGGTGCGCCGAAAATCAGAAAATGTTCACAAAAATACTTAAATATTGCATCGGGAAACGGAAGTATTTTTCACTCTTTCAGACATTTTTTAAATTATTCATACGGGCTTGTCGACAAGATGGAAATGTTTACGGATAAATTCAGTTTCAAAAACATTTCATTCGCCGATGAAGATGTAAAAAAAATTCTCTATGATGACTTGCTCAAAAAGAGGGGGATTTATTTTCTCTGCTCGCATCTGGGCAATATTAATGCCATGAGAACTTTTTTCCGTTCGGGAGAAGTCATAGATGATATTAAAGTTAACCTGTTTTTGGAAGCCAATCAGTGTAAGATTTTTAAAGATTTTATAAATAAAATATCATCGGATAACCCTATTACTGCTTATCCCGTTGAAAATATCGATGTAACTACATCAATTGAGCTGAAAGACAAACTTGACAGCGGTGAAATTCTTTTTATAGCGGGCGACAGGGTTTCTGCCCATAATAAAGATGCTGTGTTTAAGCATAATTTTTTGGGACATAATGTTTTTTTTCCGCTCGGAGCGTTTAAATTTGCTTTAATTCTCGGGGCGCCTGTTTATTTTATTGTTTGTACGGCGGAAAAAGGCGGTAATTATAAAATTCATCTTAAAAAGTTTGAATTTGAAGGCAGGCGGAAAGAAAAGCTTCAACAGCTCGAAAAACAATATGTAGAATTTCTTGAAGACTTAACAAAAAAATATCCTTTGCAATTCTATCATTTTTATGACTTTTTTAATATTTAAGCAGAGAATCTTCTTTTGCAAATTCGATTTTGTGCCCTTCATTAAGAATATTAAATTCGCTTTTAGGCATAGTAGTGAATTTATAAACATTGTTAAGCTGGTCTTTTCCTTCTCCGAAACCGTCTTTAAAGGAATTTTTTCTTAACTGCCAGTCAATATCCATTAAGCTACCGTCATTACATCCGAGCTTCATTTTTGCGCTTACTCTGTCATTTTTAAGAGTAATGCTTCTTGAAGGCGCATTTAAAAATACAACTCCGTCACACTCTTTTTTTGTACCTTTTTGAAAAAGCTTTACATCTGCATGTATCATATCACGGCGGTTATACGCACCGTAATAGATATGACCGTCTGATGTATTTTGAGTTCTTATATACTGGTTGCAGCCTGTGGCTGATACCATAAGACTTAAGACAAATAATAATTTTAAAGCTTTTTTCATAGTTCCTCAACAGGTATTCTTATATCGTACATGTTTTTCATATCAAAAGATGTATTCGTAATTTTTAATTCTTTAACTCTTACATCTTTAGGCAAAAGCAATCTTATTTCGTAATCCGTATCAGGTTCAATTCTTACGGGCATGTCGTATTTTGCGTATAAATCCTGACTGATTTTAACGTTTCCTCTGACTGCCTTGTCTGTCGGAGCCATCATTCCCACATAAATCGCTGCACCTATCGGGGCGCCTATGAATAGTGTAATTCCTGTTACGCCGCCTGCGATTATTGCCCCGGGAATTCCAAGACCGTAATATCTTCCCATATCACGTTTTCTTGAATTCCGGTACTGTGTGCGTCTGCTGTCCGATTTTATAACTTTTCCGTCAAGAGTTATAATATCAACTTCAGTATTTGCGGAAAGCAAAACAGGTTTGCTGTTTTTGTTCTTTAACTTCAAAGTATACGGAGTGTAATGCTTTAGAACGGTTTTGTTTTTGTACTCTTTTTTAGTGAGTTCAATCATTTCCGTTTTAACATTCGGCATTACATCAGCCGCAAAAGCACTGTTTAATAATAAATTTGACAGTAAAACTGCCGTAATAATCTTTTTCATCACCATAGGTTAAATATATCATTACTCACATAAAAGGTCAACAATTTATTTTCTGTGATAAAATTTGTTTATGATAAAAACGGTTATTTTTGATTTGGACGGAACTTTATTAAATACCTTAGAGGATTTGAAAGATGCTGCAAATTTTGCTCTTTCCGAATTTGGCTATCCTAAACGTTCTCTTGAGGAAGTAAGATGTTTTGTGGGTAACGGGGTTCGAAAACTTATTGAACGTGCGGTGCCAGAGGGCTGTGAGAATATAGACGAATGTCTTTGCGTTTTTAAAAAAAATTATTCTGAAAATATGTGTAATAATACTGTTCCCTATAATGGTATCTTAAAGATACTGAAAGATTTGCACAATGACGGGGTTAAAATCGGCGTGGTGTCTAATAAATTCGATTCTGCCGTTAAAGAATTGTGTAAAAAATATTTCGGAAATCTGGTCGATATTGCCGTCGGTCAGGCCGATGATGTGCCTAAAAAACCTGCTCCGGACGGGGTTTTTAAAGTTATGAAAGAACTTGACGCCGATAAAAATTCTACTGTGTACATCGGGGATTCCGAAGTTGATGTTCAGACCGCGAAAAATTCGGGGCTTCCGTGCATCGGTGTGACATGGGGATTTCGTGATAAAGACGACCTTAAAGGCGCAGACTTTATTATTGATAATCCTTGTGATATAATCAACTTAATCAGGAGTATGTAAATGGAAAAACTTTCTGTAAGCTTGGAAGATTATATTGAAGAAATCTATAATCAGGTATTAAAAAACGGTCAGGCAAAAGTTACCGCCATTGCCGAAACATTAAAGGTTAAAAAAGCTTCCGTTACGGGTGCGCTGAATATCCTGTCCGAAAAGAAACTTATTAACTATGCACCCTATGCGCCTATTACGCTCACAATCGAAGGCGAAAAAATTGCAAAAGATATTTTGACAAAACATGAAAATTTGTCGGAATTTTTCATGGAAGTTCTCGGGATTGAGCGCGAAGAAGCCCTTGAAACAGCCTGCAAAATGGAACACATTGTGTCGGATAAACTTTTTGAAAATATGGTAAAACTTACCGAATATGTAAAATCCGATTTAAAAGATAAGATTAAAGAATTATACTAATCAAAGATAAACAGTTTATATACATCTATTTCCAGAGCATCCGCAATGAGTTTAACTGTTTCTACGGTAGGCGAGCTTTCGCCCCTCTCAATCAGCCCCATTGACGAACGGCTTATGTTTGCCGCATAAGCTAACTCTTCCTGTGTTAAGTCTTTTTTAGTTCTTTCAACTTTAATTTTATGACCGACTTTTTTAGTGAAATTGTTTATTACTTTCTTCATTATGTCTATAATATTAGACTATTGACAGAAAGTTGTCCACGTAGTATTTTAACTTTATAGTCCAATAAACTAAACAAAATATTGAATAAAGTAAGAATAAAGGAGAAAAATATGAATAAAGATTTGCATAATCTGCTCTGTGATACAAACAAGCTTTGTATACTGATACAGACATTTTCGGATGCCTACAATTACTGTATCAGCGAAGGCAAGAGCAATGCACATTTGATGTCTTTAAACCGTTCAATATTAAACCAATCTTTAAAAATTCGTGATAAGTTAGATGTTCTCTGTTTAAAATTTTAACAAAATATAAAATTACCCCTTGACAAAAAAAATTCTTTAGTATAAAGTTAGGTTAAACTAACAAATAAGGAAACGCATGAAAATCTCAACTATCTGTAAATACGTTGACCAGCCAATGATACTGAACAAACTTGATCAGAAAATGCCCGCGCTTTTAATCGGTGCAGGCGGAACGTACGGACTTGTTGATTCCTTAAAACATTCTAAAAAAGACAGAAAACATGCAAAAGAAAAATTTATTCAAAATGCTGTTGTAATTTCAAGCACAATCGGGGCGTCTTTACTCGGTACAAGAGGTTTGAAAATAGGCGGCAAAAAAATATTTAACGGATTAATGGAACGTGTTCATTTCACCGAATTACAAAAAGTACAGACCGAAGCTGTTGATAAATTTCTCAAAAAAACTAAGATTAATGACAAAGAAATTCTTAACGCTCTGGAAACCGTTAAATTAAAAGAACTTTCACCAAAACAAATCGAATTATTAACAAACAAACTTCCTATATCTCCTGCGAAGCAAGAACTTTTCAGCGTAATCCTGCCTGAAAAGAAAAATTTAAATTCAAAGGAGATTTTTTCTGAAATTAAACGGCTATCTCTTTTAGGGTTAATACCTGTCGCGGGAGGAGTGGCAGGCGGCATAATTGCTGATAAAGCTACACATACAAACAATAGAAAAGGGGACAAAGCACCAACAGGAAAAGAAGGTGCGGAGTTTAAACAAAGGACCGCTAACAAGGTCAAAGAGGGCTTGTACCAGTATCTTGCAAATATCTTCCTATGTAATGTAGGTGCGGGTACCGCCCTTTTTCTTTCGGAAAGATTAGAGAAAGCAAAGAAAATTAAACCTCTTACCCCGATGAAGAAATTAGCCGTTATACTGACAGGAATAACTGCAACAGGCATTATCGGCGGAAGTTATATTGCAAATTACGTCAGCAAAAAATGTATTAATCCTTTATTCGGGGAGAAAAAATCAGGTAAAGGGATTTACAGCGAACGTAAACCCGAAGCTTTAGATATTGCTCTCCACGCGGATGACATTGCAACTGCGGGAATTTTATCGGGATTTAAGTGGATTGAACCTGCACTTCCCTTTATGTATTTTATATCGGGTTACAGGGCAGGTATAGGCTATCGAAATAACAATAAATGTTCTGATAATTAATTTTTTTCTACACACCTTCTTATACAAAAAAGGGCTCTCACTCCTAGTGGGAGCTTACATTTTGTGTATGGAACGGCACGCTCCTTCTTTAGTTTAGATTGTGCAAGTTTATGCATAACCTGATTGACGGATGGAACGGCTACGTTCCCATGATGTAATCGTCCATTACAAAGCCTGAACCGATGTCGGTTACAACAACATCAACAGTTTTAAATCCCCATTTTTTATAGGCAGTAATGGAATTTGTGTTGTGCTTGTTGACGGTAAGCCTTATCGGTTTACCGTCCGCGAGCTCTTTTATTTTTTCAAAGGCTTTTGTGCCTATGCCTTTGTGTCTGAACTCTTTTTTTATATAAAGTTTTGACAAAAACAGGTAATTTTTTTTGTAAGATATGCCGAAATAACCTGCTTTTTCATTATTTTGCAAAATGAAATAATATGAATAGTTTTCATTTTTAATCTGATTTGCTATTGCTTTTTCTGATTGAAAATTTTCCACCATATAATCAATTTGTTCAGCAGAAAGAATGCAAGTCCAGTATTCATGCCAGATGCTTGAAGCCAGACTTGCAAGTTCTTTTATATTTTCAACTTTTTCAAATGTAACGGTCATTACTCGATAACCGGCTGTACAAATGTTCTTGCTGCAAGTTCTTTATCGAGCATTAATAATGCTTTTTTGTCGTCACCGATAAGTCTTAATGTTGCAAGAACCTGACCTACGTTATCTTCTTCTTCAACCTGTTCTTTTAAATACCAGTTCAAGAATGACATTGCGGCGCGGTCTTTAACTTCTTCCGCTACATCCATTAATTCATTAATAGAAGCTGTTACGTATTCTTCATGTTTAAGAACATTTTCGAAAACGTCTAAAGGAGATTTCCAATCAACTTCAGGTTTTTCAATTGCTTCGAGAATAACGGATCCTCCGCGCTGGTTCAGGTAATCAAACATACCCATAGCGTGTGCGCGTTCTTCCTGTACCTGCACTGACATCCAGTTTACAAAACCTTTGAGATTAAGTCTTTCAAAATATGCCTGCATTGAAAGATACAAATATTCAGAGTAAAATTCTTTGTTAATTTGAACATTAAATGCTTTTTCTAATTTTTCGCTAATCATAATATGCCTCTCTTTCTTTTTATAATTCTAGCACCAAAAATAATTTTATAAACTTTTGTTAATAAATTTTTTATTTTCAGGCAATTTTACTACTTCACATTCTTTAAGAAATTTACTATGGGAATAAATATTCAAAATAATCATCTGTATCAATACTCTGGCTTAACATCTCAGTCAAGCAGAAGCATAAAATCCAAACAACCGTCATTTAGCGGTGCAGGAAATATTCAAAGACTTACTCACATGAACATCGGTATGATGCCTCAGGGATTTATCGGACATGTCAGTTTGCAAAATGTTACAAAAGGTACAGAAGAATTCGTGAAAGTTTTCAAAAATTTTGACTGCGGAAATGAACGATATTTTTTAAAAGATAACAATAATGAAATTATCGGAGAAGTGCTGACAAAAATTAACAAGTATTTAAATTATGATAAATATCTATACAAAGATGATCCGAGCCATGTTTTAGTGGATGATTTAAGAAATTATTCCAATCCTGATACTCCGTTTTGGAATAAAAAATTAGACTGCTATAAAGGTGTAGGAACACGCCTTTTGCAGATTGCACAAAGAAGAAGTGATGAAGCCCGGTGTGTCGGCAATATCAGATTAAATTCAATGCCCGAAGCCCGACCCTTTTATGTCGGTAAAATAGGAATGGTGCAGGATCCTAATAATCCTTTCAGCGGTATGCTGATAATACCGCCCGATAAAAAAGAACCTCTTTCAAGAATGTACGGAGGATTGTAATTTTTTAAATTATCAATTCAGGCAATGAAAATTTTTCATTAATTACTTATAAGTAATTATGTTATGAAAATAAATGCCGTAAATAAATTATTAAAAGCTCTTGGTGAAACTGCCAAACTTACGAGAAATTCTTACAGTGATTATATAGGTTTTCATGGTATAGGAAGTGCTTATTCAAAACGCTGGCTCGGGAATATTGTTCCTGCAGATTTGCTGAAACTTTCGGTAAAAGAAGCGGTGGAAATAATTGTAACCTTATCGGAAGGCGGTATATTTTATGATAAATTCCCTGATTATATAGGAACGCCTGTTTACGGCGACAAATGGGGCAGACTTGCAAATTACATTGAAATAAATGACCGTGCAATAGCAACGATGGATAACGGCTGTACCTGCAAAGGAATTTTAAGCTGTATTAAGCTTCTTCCGGCAATTCCGCCTTCGGCTAAAAGCTGGGCAAACTGTATTATTTTATCTCAAATCTGGCAGAATATTTATGGCGATGCTTACGAAAAAGGCCCTTTTGAAGAAAATTCAATCTACGCATTGCGCCTTAATACAAGTTACAGCGACAACATAATTGATTATTCGATTGTCGATAAAATTTCACCTGAAGAACAGCTTAAAGCCTTTGTTGACCTTGCGCATTTCAGAGGATTGAAAGCGGGTTTCAGACATGTAATTTCTGCAGACCAGATGAAAGTTGTGCATCCTTACCGTGATGATGAAATTTTCAGCTGGTCTAATCCCGAGCATCTGGAAATTTATATTAATGAATGCGTTAAACTTATGAATTTGGGATTTGAATGTATGTTTATAGATTCCGCAAAACACATAGGCGGTTATGACATGCAGAATTATACAGGCGTGGGAGCTTTGCCCGAATATCACCAGATGCAGTACATTTTGAATGAAATCCGTTCAAGAACAGGTAAAACAAACATAAGTTTTGTAGGAGAAAAAAGCTCTGATGATTTTGAAAGGTACAGATTGATGGGACTAAATGCGGGAACGGATTTTATTACCGGCGACAATTTTGATGCTGTAAGAGATTTGTCCGAACGCCTGAAATATTACAGAGATTACGCCCCGGGTGTCGAGGTTACCAATGACAACAACGAAGGCGGGCTCTCTTACGAGCAAAAATTAAACAGAATTAATTCCGCGCTTTTCGGTTTTTATCTGGCAAGCGACAAGCTGCCGAGCTTTATGCAGATGAATGATTTATTCCCGCTCAGATACGACACAAACACGCATCATCTTATGATGACAAATCCGTCTTATTCAACAGACGGAACAGCGTTAAGCCACTGGGAAAATCTTTTTGCAAAAGACGACGGAAGATTTTACAACAAACGCGTAGGCGAACTTTTCGCTTATGCACTGAATTTATAAATAGTATAAGGAGAATTATTATGAGTTTTAACCCGCTTGAAGAAAAGGGAATTCCTGTAGAAAAACAGCTGAGAAGCTGGCATGATATTGTTAAAAGACCGTTTGACAAACATACCGTTGATTGTTATTCAAGAACACGACAAATCTTAATGAACGGTATTGAAGTCGAGGCTTGGAACTTTAAGCATAATTTTGCAAGATGCTGCCCCGATATGGAAGTCAGCAAAATTATTGCATTGTCACGTAAAATTGAAGATATGCAGCAAACTACCGTTAACTGGATGACACCTGCCTGCCAGACAGTTTTAGAAACTACTCTCGGATATGAACAGGTTGCCGTTGACTTAACTGCATGGCTTGCGCAAAACGAACCCGATGATTATGTTAAGGAAACTTTTAATTTCGGTTTATTAGAGGACTTTGACCACTTATACAGATACAGCCAATGGGCTTATATGGTTGACGGTATTGACCCTGACAGTATTTTGCAGGGAATGACAGACGTTGTCTTGAGCCGTCCTACACAGAACCACCATAACGATAACAGAATAAGACTGCGTAAGCATTATGACAGAGAAACAGCTTCTCCTCAAACAAAAGTTAATATTTACACTCTTGTCTCGGGCGAACAGCAGACGCATAACTTCTACGCCGAACACGGTATGATGTACCCGAATGATGATTTGAGAAGAACTTTCGGGGAAATCTGCGACGTTGAAGAAGAACACGTAACTATGTATGAATCTCTGATTGACCCGAATGAAACACCTTACGAAAAACTTCTTCTTCATGAATTTACGGAAGTTTGTACTTACTACAATTGCTATAAGGATGAAGAAAACGATAAACTTAAACAGATTTGGGAAGAATTTCTTGCCTTTGAACTCGGCCACCTGCAAGTGGCTGCCGATTTGCTCAGAAAATATGAAGACCGCGATCCTGAAGAAATTATCGGTAATAAAATCGTTCTTCCATGCCACTTTGAAACCCAGAAAGATTATGTAACAAACATTCTTGAAAACGAAATTGATAAACGCCACGATGATAATATGGGCTATACAACAATTGATGAACTTCCTGCAGATTGGCCGAGCTATCATGCACAAGAAGTTCTTAACGGTGAAGGTGCTCCGACTGAACAAACAATTCAGCTTATTAAAACAACGTTAAATACTGATATTGTAACCGCTGATAATAAGTTAAGAAAGAAAGAACCGGACCTTTTAAGACGCGGGCTTGAAGAAAAAGCACAGGCCCCGAATACAGTACCCGCAGAAGATTATGAGGAATTTGTAAAAGTTAAACCCATGGAGTTTTAATTATGAATGATAAAATTACAAAAATCCTTAAAATTACGGCTTATGCAGGTATAATCGCCGCAAGCGTATTTTCAATCGTGAAAGGTTTGAAAGAAAAACATAAACACGATAAAAAAGAAAAAATGCTCTTGATAGCAAAACAGCTTAATACAGATATCAGAAATACGGAAAGAAAAACTTCCCCGCGATATCATGAAAAAAATCAGGAAAAATATGATGAACTCTGGGGTGATGAATCTGCATGCAATTAAGGCGCCATAAGGCGCCTTTTTTACTTAGGACGGACGATTAATTGTATCGGATGAAGAAATAAACTAATGTTTTTTTATGTATAAAAAAATTGTTCTGGTTTTAATTTTTTTGGCTTTACCTTGTTATGCCCGAGACAATGCCGAATATATTAACACGGAGTTTTGGAAAAACTTCGGTGACGATTATCTTAACTGTTATATAAGCCGCGCACTTGAAAATAACCATGATTTAAAAAAAGCAGGGCTGAAAGTCGAAGAATACAGACAAAAAGTCCGTGTTTCCCTCGGCAAAGAACTTCCCGCCTTAATGACCGCTCCTGCATATCTCGGGGCTCAGGTGCCGAAAATTGATAACTTTGAACTTGATACAAATGCTTTTATCCTGCCGTTTCTGGCTAATTATGAAGCGGATTTTCTTCTTAAAAACCGTGATAAAACACGAAGCGAAAAGAAAAATTATGAGGCTGAGCAGTTTTATGAAAAAGCTGTTTATATAGCGCTTGTTACCGATATTGCATCCGCTTACATTAATCTGATAAAGTTTGACAGGCTTATTGAGCTTCAGCAAAAAATCGTAAAAAACAATTATGCGCTTTATGACAAAACTAAATTGAGATATGATAACGGAATTTCATCATTGACTGATTTGAATAATGCTAAAAAGGATTTGACCGATACGAAAAACGAACTTGTTGAATATGACAGTGACAGACAGAATTTGTTATACGAACTTGCTGTTATGATTGGAGAATCTCCTGATTGTACCGATAATTTTTTAAGAGGCAGGTTTGATGAATTTGCGCGAAATTACACTCCGCCTGACAGTATTTCATCGGACGTGATTTTTTCCCGCCCCGATGTGTGTGAGTGCGAAAAAAAATTAGAAAAAGCTAAAATTGATATTCGTATTGCCAAAAAGGAATTTTTCCCGAGATTTAATATTACGGGAGTTTGGATATTCAACACAATTTCTCCCGGTTCGTTTTTCAACTGGGAATCATCTATCGCTTCAATTATGGCTGCCGCTGTTACGGATTTGTTTGCGGGCGGAAGGAAGATTGCGAATTTGAGGATTAAAAAAGCGGTTTATGAACAGCTTTTTGAAGAATACAAACAGACGGATTTAACTGCTTTAAAAGAAGTTAACGGCAGTCTTTATATGCTTAAAAACGATAAAATCAGATATCTTAATTCAAAAGAAAAAACAGAATATGAAAATTCGAATTTAAAGCTTGTAAATTTACGTTTTAAAGAAGGCACAGCATCGCAAATGGACATTCTTGCAAACCTGAACAGATTTTACGAAGTTCAAAAAAGCCTTATAAACAAACGTGCGGTGTATCTTATAGATATAATAACGCTCTATAAAGCAGCAGGTGCAAAGATTTAAATAAGATTAACCAGCCCTGTGGAATGGTCAAAATGACATTTGGCAATTTGTAAACGGTTATTTTTTACTGCTTCGTTAATAATAACCGAATGCTTCATCAAATAATCTTCCACCCATCTTGTATGTTCCTGTGCAAAAAAATTGTGGCATGTAATATCTTCTTTATGGTTAAGCACGGGATACACACATTTAAGGATTGATGAAAAATCTTTCATAGGCTCGGGGTAATGCTCTTTAGCGTATTTCATTACTCCGCAGTCATCGTGTCCGAGCAGAATAAGCAAAGGAACCTCAAGTTTTTTAACGGCATATTCAACACTTTCAATAATATTAGGACCCGTAGTCATTCCCGCAACTCTTACGACAAACAATTCTCCTATACCGCAGTCAAAAATAATTTCAGGTACAACGCGACTGTCCGAGCAGGTTAAAACACAGGCGTAAGGTTCCTGATGAAACGCAAATTTTTTCAGTGTTTCAAGGCTCATATTTTTGGTTGTGGGCGTTCCGTTGACGAAGTTTTTATTGCCCTCAAGTAATTTTTCCAGTTCTTTTTTTGCTCTTTCTTTCATACGAATATTCTAATTAATTTTTTCTAAAAAAGCAATAGTCCGGCTGATTTTTAATAATTTTTCAAGTCCAGCATGTCTCCTAATATTCTGTCATATTTTAAAGGCTTAAATTTCATGTACCCGCTTGCGGGGGTAAAAGTCATTTCACCGAAATAAATTTTCCCGTCGACATTGTGCAAATCTACTCGGACGAATTTGAAATCTTTTGATAAAATACGGGCTATTTCAAGCATTTTATCAAAATTTTTCGGCATCGGCACAGGGGCTTCATGCAGATAACCTCCGTAATTAAAATGCAGGTTATTCCATTGCGTGTCAAACATCGTACAGCAAATTTTATCGGTTCTTTTGCCTGACGCAAAAAGAATAAGTTTCGGTTCGCCGTTAAAACAAAATATAAGATATTCAAATAACTCTGGACGATAATCTGAAAAATCTGATGAATTTTGGCACAGAGGGTAAAAAAGGGAGCGCAGCGACTGACGATGCTCTTGAAAACCCAACGAAAATTGTTGCAGAGGGTAAAAATAATCGTTTTTATTTTTAATATATTCTTCCGTAAAAATAAGCGGTTTAATGTTTTTATATTGCATTTCATAACCGCTTTTATACGCATAATTAACTTTTAAAAAATTGTTAAAACGTTCTTTTTGCAACTTATCAGGTTTTCCGCCTTCAATTACAAGAAGCTGCATGTTGCAGCCATGGTTTGTCTTAATCACGTATTCTTTCGGAAGCTTTGTAAAATCAATATCTTCATATTTTTCGTAAATCCCGTACACTTTTTTTAAATATTTTTCGCCTATTTTTTCTTTAACCCATTCGCGGACCAGAACTTTATCGGCAAGATGTGTTTTAATCTCTGTGCAGTCATAAATTTTGAGCCATTGAATTTTTTCCGTAAAGAGTTTAGGATTTCTTAAATTTATAATTCTTCCTTTTCTAAGAAAATATTTCCATAATATTTTGAATTTAAGCATTTTCATCCTCAGAAAAAATGAGAAAATATAAACTATTTTCTCATTTTAAAACAATTCGGCAAACTAACTTTAGTCTTATGAGCCTTCTTCTCCCTCACCTGTTGCAGGTGTTGTTGTTTCAGGTTTTGTTGACATAACCTTTTTCTCCTTTTTCTTATTCTGCCTATCGACCTGAATGCAAGTATCTTAAAAGTAATATTTTTAAGATAAAAACATTCTTTAATATATAAATTAGCATATTAAAGATAATATGTCAATACCTAAAAATTATCTTTAATATGGTTTTATAATCCTCTAAATTAATTTAAACTTTAAAAAGGAGAGATTATGGATGATTTAAGGACAAAATTCGGCAAACGCGTAAAAGCAATCAGGCAAAAAAGAAAATTATCCCAGGAAGAACTTGCCGAAAGAGTTGAAATTGCCGTAACCAATATGGGTAAAATCGAGCGCGGTGAAAGTTTTGTGACAGCTGTGACGCTGGAAAAACTCGCTAACGTTTTAGGTGTGAAGGTTCAGGATTTGTTCAAATTTGATATGTTTGTATCGGTTGATGAGATGAAAGCCGACTTAAATACCGATAATATGACTGAGGATGAAATTAAACAACTTTATAAATTTTATAAATTATATATAAATTACTAACTTATTTGTGATAAACTATTAGCCGATAATTAGGGAGAAACAATGGAAAAGATTATTTGTTTTATAAAAAAACACAGTGATTTATTCACTTTTTTAGGGTTACTAATTCTTTGTTATTTTATATTCTTTTTTAATATAGGCAATTATGCTTTGATGGATGTTGATGAAACAAGATATGTTTCAATGGCAAGGGATATGTTTCACAGCAAAGATTTTTTAACTTTATATTTAAACGGTGAATATTTTTTTGAAAAACCGCCTCTTTATTTCTGGGGAGAGTGCCTCTCCTTTGCAATTTTCGGAAAGATAAATGAATTTACCGCGAGATTTCCCGTTGCATTGTACGGTACACTGTCAGTTCTGCTTGTTTATTTTACGGGTAAAAAAATTGTTTCGCAGAGGTTTGGCTTTATATCTGCCTTAATTCTTGCAACAACTCTTGAATTTGTTATGCTTGCGAAATTTGCGATACTTGACATAGTTGTTACTGCTTGTATCGGCTTTTCTGTTATGTTCGGGTTTTTAACACAATTTGTTCAGGATAAAAATAAAAAATATTTTTGGTGGCTTTTTTACATATTCTCCGGACTTGCGGTAATGGCGAAGGGAATTCCGGGTTTTGTAGTGCCTTTTGCCGTAATGTTTTTTGTAACACTTGCAAATAAAACTTTTAAGCAGGTTTTCAGACCTCAATATATAATACCGGGGTTTTTGCTTTTCTTTTTGATAGTATTACCCTGGCATTTAATTATGTTTAAAATTCACGATCCGTTGTTTTTCCGTGAATACATAATTAAACATCATCTGGAAAGATTTTTAAACTCTAATGAGATTAACCGTGAACAGCCGTTTTACTTTTATATAATAACGGTTTTGTGGGGATTAATTCCGTGGGTGTTCTCAGTTATAGCTGTCGGAGTTACAAAACTTAAATCATTCAAAAAATTTGCTGTTGAAAACTTATCAGACAGGCATAAGTTTCTTGTGTTTAACGGGATTGCATTTATTGTGACGATGCTGTTCTTTTCATCTTCCAGCACAAAACTTATAACTTATATTCTGCCTGTGTACTTCTTTACGGCATTTTTAACGGGTGCATTGTGGGAAGGTTATATGTTAAATGATAAATACAAGAAACCTGTTAATCTATCGGTTTATATCTTGGGCGGAATTTGCATATTTGCGGGGATTGTAGCCTGTTTTGCCAAATATTTTCTGCCTGCGCAGTTTTATGCTGATTTCCTGATTATTAAATGGTTCTGTATTGTTCTTGTTCTTGCCTTCGGAATTTCAAGCATTATATGTGCGGCAAAAAATTGTCCCAAAGGTGTTTTTGCCTGCTATGCGCTTCTCGTAATAATAACTTCGGCTTTCGGTACAAAGTTATTCTATAATATGGACTACGAATTCGGACAGAATGATTTAATGAGATTTGCAAAATACGCAAAAGAAAATAATAAAAAAATTGTTGTGCTCAACAATGAAAGAAAATATTCTGTTTTATATTATTACGGAAGCCATGTTTATTTTATATCGCAAGATGATAAGCAAGAGATGGCAAAACTCGGACATATTCTTGATGACAGAGATGTTGTGGTTGTTGTCAGAGAAAAACAAATGCCGCAGGTGGATAAAACTCTGGATTTTGATATAATATTAGACGGAAGAAAATATTCACTTGTAAAGGTTCATTAATGCTCAAAAGGTATGAGAAATTTCTTGAAAAATTTGATAAAAGATTGGAAAGATATTTTGAGGAGCAGTGTGAGTTTATAAAGTGTAAACCCGGCTGCTCGGCCTGCTGCGAAATCGGGCAGTTTCCGTTTTCAAGACTTGAACTGGAATATTTGATGTCGGGTTTTGTAGAGCTTCCGTTCGGTGTAAAGCATAATATTAAAGAGGAAATAAAACGCCTTAAACGGGAAAGACCTAAATGGCATAAATGTCCTTTTCTTATTAATAATATGTGCTGTGTTTATAAGTACAGAGGGATTGTCTGCAGAACGCACGGTCTTGCCTGGTACGATGAAGATGAAAACAAAATAAGGCTTCCTTACTGTGTAAATAAAGGATTAAACTACAGTAAAGTATTTGACAGAGAAACAGGTGAAGTCCTCTTACAAAATCCCATAAAAGAACGCCTTCGCATTGACAGTATTTTAAGAAGTCCAGAAGCTGAAGCCTATGAACTTGAATGCGGAGAAATCAGACCCCTTGTTGACTGGTTTTAATAATATTTACTTTTTTTGAGATTTTTGGTATAATAAAACAATAGGGAAACGCCCGAACCTCCGAAGCGCACACGAACTATATTGCGACAATAGGGCGAGAGAGGAGGTTATTATGGTAGATAGAGAAATACTAAAAAAATCTCTAGCCATACTAGAGATTTTTGTTAGAATAATTTATCTATTTTTATAGGGGCGACATGCTAATTAAGTTCCGCCAGAGCTTAATTAGCTCCCTATATATTAATATTATAACTTATATTAAAAATTTTTCAAGTGTGTAAATATTTAAAATACAAATAAACAGAACTTAGAAACAGCGAAATAAATGTTACCAGAGCTCCGTATTTCATAAATCTCATAAACGAAATCGGATGTCCTTTTGCTGCTGCTGTTTCGCTGACAATTACGTTTGCGGCTGCACCTATAATCGTTAAGTTACCGCCTAAACAGGCTCCCAGTGAAAGTGCCCACCATAAAGGGTGATGTCCTTCTCCTGCGTAAGGCAGTGTATGTTGAACCTGTGCAATTAACGGTGCCATTGTTGCCGTATAAGGTATGTTGTCGATTATTCCCGACAGAATTCCCGAACCCCACAGGATGAACATTGTGGCTGCAGTCAGGCTTCCGTGAGTAAGCTCTATAAGTTTATCGGCAAGAAAACTTATTCCGCCGTTAGCCTCAAACCCGCCTATGATAATAAATAACCCGATGAAAAAGAATATTGTAAGCCATTCGACATCTCTGTAAATTTCTTTCGGTTTTTCAAACAATAAAAGAAACGATGCTCCCGCAACTACAAAAACGTATGCCGGAATATGTGTTATATCATGAGTTACGAAACCGAGAATTACAAGTACAAGAGTAATCATAGAACGTATCATTAATTTTTTGTTTGTAATTGTTTTTGAATTATCTAAATTTGCAATATGCTCCATTTTTTCTTTTGAAGCTTTAAGGGATTTTCTGAACATATAAATCAGCAAACCTACGCAGACCGCAAAGATTAATGCAATAATTCCCGTCAGTTCATTAACAAAATCCATAAAACTTAAACCGGCTTTTGCACCTATTATAATATTCGGCGGGTCGCCTATAAGAGTTGCCGTGCCGCCGATGTTTGATGCAAGAACTTCGGTTATCAGAAACGGAACAGGGTCGCATTCAAATTCTCTCGCTATAACAAAAGTTACGGGCATAATCAAAACAACAGTAGTTACATTGTCGAGAAATGCAGACGCGACCGCAGTGAATGCCGCAAGTGCAAATAATACGAGTTTCGGATGCCCTTTTGTAGCTTTTAAAATTTCAATTGCCATCCATTTAAATACTCCGCTTCTGCTTGCAATATGAACGATTATCATCATACCGATAAGCAGGAATATTACTTCAAATTCAATATAATCAAAAATCGAGCGTATGTAATTTCCTGTTTGAGTATCAATTTTTCCATGGAACGGCAAAAGTCCCAAAAGCATCGTTAAAGATGCTCCTACAAGTGCAACAACAGATTTCTGAACTTTTTCCGATGCTATAAAAATATACGCAATCAAAAGAATAGCACCTGATAAAATCATTGCGTGGTTTTGGATAAAATCACTCAGCATAATGTTTCCCTCATAAATAGTAAAAGTAACCTTTTCTTTTTCGAATTGAACCCAAACTTATTATCTGCACTCCAAAAAGAAAAACTTCCTGCAAACGGGTATATATTTTTTGCAAGCATAACATAAACATTAATTTGTGTAAAAATTTATCAAAAAATACAGCAAAAAAAGATTATATATGTTATACTACGTATGTAGTAAAATTTGTGTGTTACTTATTAATTTAACTTGTATTGTGCTGTTTATTTAAACAGTAAGTTATGCCGTCTAAATGGCGTATTGTTTTTCAAAGAAAGTATTATAAAATAGTTTAAGGAATGTAAAACTCAACATCAAATTCAGCAAAAACAGTTTATCAGTTGTTTTATAGAAAATGTGTGTAAGCAGGTGTAACTTTTGAACGAAAACAAGGAAAAATTAACAGAAAATATTAAGGCTGAAAAGCCCTCAAAAACAAATAAAGCTGTTTCAAATCCGTTATCGAAACAGTTAAATTCGCTTAAAAAACCTGCTTTAAAAAACATTGAGCCCGTAAAAACAAAGGCTGATACACCCGCAAAAACACAGGAAAAAAAAGAAGCAAAGAGAGCTTCAAGCCCGATAACATCAGAAACTTCAAGTATTGTTGCACGTATTAACAATTTTAATACCAACAAAACAGCAAACAGAATGTATGCAGGGTATATGAATGCCGCTAATGCAAGTTCTCACAGAGTTATTGATTATTCGGAGCTTGTGAATAATTTGAATGCTGCTTTGTCTGATAAAGCAAATGTTCATGACCTGTTTGCGGCTGTTCATGATTTGTTTACCGAGAAACTTAACAGTGTATTTACCGCATTCGGTATTTCCCATGAAAAATCAAAATGTATTAATTTGAAATTGTTTAATTCAATGGGAAGTTCTTACACGTCAAAAATTTTTCTTTCTGATGAAAATAACCCTGTTATTCAGTGTTTTAACGGTAGTATACCCGTACTAAAAGATGATAACAGCTTTTTGAACATTCCGTATCTGCAAAAATCTCCTTCCGTATTACTGCCGCTGATATCAGTTAACGGCTGTAAAGGGGTTATGATAATCGGTAAGGACTTTCCTGAAAATCGTATCGGACTTTTTTCTTTCATATCAAATTACTGCGCGATGTTTATTCAGAATGTTGAGCTTTTGGAGCAGACAAATAAATTCGCAAATACCGATACCTTAACAGGACTTTATACCCACAGAGGATTTCAGGAAGTTCTTAAAGCGGAGCTTAAAAGAGCGGAAGATAACGAATCCAATCTTTCCATAATTATGCTCGATGTTAATAACATTTCAAAGATTAACAGAGAACTCGGGCATGCAAAAGGTGATGAAGTTATTAAACTTCTTGCCGAAAAGGTTAAGCAGAACATAAGAAGCACTGATAAAGCGGGACGTTACGGCGGTGACGAAATTGCAATTATTCTTCCCGATACTAATACACCCGATGCCAAGTATCTGGCTGAATATATTACCTATTGCTTATCCTGCTGTTTTGTGGACGATGTAGGGCCTGTAAAGGTTTCAGTCGGTATTGCGACTTATCCCGAATGCAGCAGAGATCAGGAAAAATTGCTTATTCTTGCGGAACAGGCAATGTATATTTCTCAGGCAAAGGGTTATAAGGAAGGCATGTCGGCTATTATAAGCTCATCAGACTTTAACTTCTGGGATGATGACGCTCTTAATTCTTTTGCGGAAGTCGTTGCAAAACGGCATGCGCAGCTCGGAATTGATTTTGAAGAAGAACTTGTTCATAAATTTAATAACGAACAAATAGTTTCCCAAAATCACCTTATGGAGCTTGCAAACTCTCTTGCGGGTGCGATTGATGCAAAAGACCCGTATACAAAAGGTCATTCTACGTCCGTTTCAAGATACTCTGAAGCTCTTGCACGCGCTATTAATCTTCCTGAAGATGAAGTTCAGAGAATTAAACTCGGCGCGTTGTTACACGATGTAGGTAAAATCGGTATTCCCGAAAATGTTTTGAAAAAACCGGGTAAACTTGAAGGCGAAGAATGGGAAATTATGAAACAGCACCCTGTAATCGGTGCAGAAAAAGTTTTACGTCCCAATGAAGCCTTGAGGGATTTAATTCCGATTGTAAAATATCACCATGAACATTTGGACGGAAGCGGCTATCCCGAACATTTAAAAGGAGATGAAATTCCTCTGGCAGCACGGATTGTTGCAGTAGCTGATACATATCATGCTCTTATTTCCGACAGACCTTACCGCAAGGGCATGAGTGTCGAAAAAGCCTGCGAAATTTTAAAAGACGGCGCGGGAAAACAATGGGACCCCGACCTTGTCCGCCAGTTTATCAGTATTGCTCCGTCTTTATCAACGAGTATATAAAATTTTATAATATAATAGTTTAAAAGAAAGGAGCAATAATGAAAGAAATTCAATCAGAACAGGCACATGAGTTTTGCAAATTTCACCGTACTTGTGTTGAAGTGCCTGCGTTCGCAGTGCTCGGGGGGGGGGCAGCTTAAAGGCTTCTTCTCAAGGATTTACGCTGGCGGAAGTATTGATTACCCTCGGAGTAATCGGCGTAGTTGCCGCACTTACAATGCCTTCGCTTATAGCAAATTATAGAAAAGAAGTTCTCAGAGCGCAATTTAAAAAGGCATATAGCGAGATTTCGCAGGCAGCACTTCTTTTGCAGACTAAAGAAGAAATAAATATTTTTGAATACGCTAAATCTTACACTAGTCAGCGGGCGCTTGACATATTAATGTCTCAGCTGCAAGGGGCTGTAGTACTGGAAGGTTCATCGACTTATTTGAACTTTGTAAGAACATTTTATCACCCCAAGTTGTTAAATAAAATTGATAAAGCAGGTCAATATTGCGATAGTACTAATGTTTACAGGACGTCAAACGGAATATTTTATTCAATGGACGATCTTCCAAAAGATGAAAGTATTGCTGATCCTAAACTTTGTATAGATATAAACGGAATATCAGGTCCGAATGCATACGGATATGACCTTTTTGTATTTATTTTTACAAAAGACGGTAAAGTTGTTCCGTTTAAATATAAATGGTCTGTTAACCAAACAGTCGAAGAACTTGAAAATCCTGCTGAGCAATGCAGTTATTCCGGTATAAGCAATCCTGCATCGTGCAGTTATTATGCGTTAGCTGACATAAGCCCTCAAGATGCTTCGAAAAGCTACTGGAAGGACTTTTTAAAGTAAGCCGCTTGCATAATTTCGAAAATAGTGTATAATGATAAGAATTAAAGGAATTTTGCAAGAGGTTTCTTTAAAGTACCAATTTAAATCAGGAGAAGAAAAATGTACCAAGATGAAAAACTTGTATGTGAAGATTGCGGCGCAGAATTCAACTTCACTGCAGGTGAACAGGAATTTTATGCTGAAAAGGGTTTGGTAAACAAACCGAAAAGATGTCCGGAATGCAGAAAAGCACGCAGAAAAAACAACAGAAGAGCAAGAAAAATGTATGAAGCTGTCTGCTCAAAATGCGGAGCTCAAACTCAGGTTCCTTTCAAACCTATTCCGGGAAAAGAAGTCTATTGCAAAGATTGCTTTACTAAAGAACAGGAAACAGTATAATTATAAAATTAAATAATATATACAAAAACAGACCGTTAAAATAAACGGTCTGTTTTGTTATTAAACGCCTATACAGCTGTTTAAGTATTCTATTGTGCTTATTTTTTCGTCGTACAAGTACTTGATGAAATTCAAATATGCTGCATTGTAAGAAGTTATTACCAAATTTATTTCAAATCCGTCGGTGCAGAAAGGTTCGTAATCATATACCACATAGCTGTTGTATTTGCTTTTCCACTCCTTTCTTTCGATGCGGCTGTTGTTTTCTTCTACAATATCTTCAAGCCACGCGAGAATGTCCTTATTCACATTTTTCATTTCCAAGCGATTGTACTTGCTGCAATCATGACAATCATTTCCCATTAACATGTTAAATTACTCCACAAATATGTTATATGTAAATTGTAAAGCTTTTTTCTTTTAAAATAATCCCCTTTAGGTATAAGCATTAAATAGTAAAATATGGTGATTTATTATTTTTAAGTTTTTATTTCTTTATAATCAATTGCAAAATCAGGTGTATTTTTATAAGATTATGAAAAGGGTTAAGGTTCTGAAAGAGGAATTTTGCATGACAACTGAAAAACGTATATTAATTGTTGACGACGATGACGAAATCAGAGAACTTTTGGAGTTTGACGTAAGAGCAAGCGGTTATTTTGTAGATACCGCATGCGACGGTTTGGAAGGGCTTAACAAAGCTTTGAACAATACTTATGACTTAATTCTTCTTGATGTTATGATGCCTAAGATGAACGGCTTTGACGTATGCAAAAATATCCGTCAGGCAAGACTTGCAATTCCGATTTTAATGCTTACGGCGAAAGGAACCATTGATGACAAAACAGAAGGCTTTGACTGCGGGGCTGACGATTATCTAGTCAAACCTTTTGATATTCAGGAAGTCCTTTTGAGAATAAGGGTTTTGTTGAGAAGAAACCAGATTGAAGATACAACCGCTTTATCCGACGAGGTTTTGAAAGCGGGAGATATTGAGATTTTCCCCGAAACTCTTGAAGCCGTAATAGTTAATAAAAAAGTTAAGCTTACCCCGACCGAATTTGAAATATTGTACTGTCTGATGCAGCACTTTAACAATCCTGTTACGCTTGCAACATTGCTGGATGAAGTATGGGGTTATGACAGCAATGAAGATGTAAGAATGCTCAGAGTTCATGTAGGCGGTTTAAGAAATAAAATCGAGCCGGATACAAAACATCCTAAGTACCTGCATACAGTCACTAATGTAGGTTATAAATTAACTCCGTTCGGTGAAGGTTAAAATTATGTTCTCTAAACACTTGAAAATTGTAGAACAAATTGCAATCGTATTTATTTTTGCGGTTATTGTCCCTATGACAATAAGCGGGTTTATCATAAACAATATTAACCAGCAGTCAATGAGATATCAGCTGAGAGAATCTGCCGTTTTGATTGCGAATATGGTATCGGATGAAATTGACTTTTTCAATAAGACTGTAACCAGCAATCTTGAGCAGGCAATTTTTTCTTTGCAGTATTTCCCGACCGAAAAATCAAAAAATGCTTACCTGAAGTCAATTGCAAAAACGCTCCCTGATTGTGAAGGGCTGGAAATTGCGGATAATGCAAGGTTAGAACAAATTGAAAATCAAAACAAAACAAATAAAAAGGCTACTTTTCCATATAAAATTTCCGATAATCAATACCTTGTGGCAACTTATAAATTAGATGCGATAAAAGACGAATTATTCCGCTCGCTTGCGGATGATAAAAGACAAATTTATGTCCTGACAGGCGACGGAGATTTAATTGCGGAACATAATTATACAGAGGAAGCTTATAAAAAAACGGTTTCTCTTTTGCCCGACAGGCTGAGAAAAAATAAACCCGTAATATTCGGAGATGTGAAAAACCAGCCTCTTGTTTATGTTTCAAAAGACGATCCCAAAATTACCATAATCGTAAATACAACGGAAAAAGTTACTCAAAGAGCTATTACAAACAACAGTTTGAAAATTATTTTATCCTGTCTTTTTGCAACCTTTACAATTATTTTTGTGGTCGCATTATACACATATTACCTTTATATCAACATAAGACAGCTGTTTAAAGGGATTATTGCAATTTCAAAAGGAAATTACGAACGTCAAATAAGGCTTTTGACAACCGCGTTTACACCGCATGAAATTATATTTCTTGCCTTTGAATTTAACCGTATGGCAACGGAAATTCATAAATCATATATTCAATTAAAGAAAAACAACGTTGAATTAAAACAGCTAAATGAATTCCGTTCAAACCTTATTGACACCGTAAGCCATGAACTCCGTACACCTTTAACAAGTATTCAGGGATACACATCAAGGCTGATGCGTCAGGATATTAAAATTGATGAGGAAACAAGACAAAAATCTTTGAGAATAATAAAAGAACAATCAGAGCGTCTTAAACGTCTTATTGAGGACTTGCTGACAATTCCGGATATAGAGGGAATGCGTTTGAGAACAAAAGTTGAGCAGGTTTGGATTCCCGAAGTTCTGGAAGAAGCAAGAATTCTAATTAAGAATAAAGATAATAAAGAAATAATATTTAATATAAGCGAGGATTTCCCGCTTGTTGAAGCCGACAAAGACAGACTGCTGCAGGTTTTTGTAAATCTTCTTGAAAATGCCGCAAAATATGCTTCGGAAGGTTCGAAAATTATTGTGGATACTGCATTCACAGATGACAGTGCAAAACTGTTTGTTAAAAATGATTGTGAAGTTATTCCGCCTAAAAAGTTAAATAAATTATTTGAGAAATTTATGCGCCTTGATGACAACACAACACGAACTACTCGCGGAACGGGTCTGGGACTGTTTATCGTTAAAGGTTTAATCGAAGCCATGAACGGCGAAATTAAATTGCATAGTGATAAAAAATGCGGTTTTTGTGTTGAACTTACGCTGAAACTTGCCAAAGTGACGGAGAATGTATAAATGAAGCGTGCAATAAAGCTTGCAAAAAATGCTAACGGAGAAATTCCTGTCGGAGCTTTGATAGTTAAAGACGGCGAGATTATAGCTGAAACCTTTAATCAAAAAGAAACGCTTAATGATGTAACCGCACATGCGGAAATTCTTGCAATCCGCGAAGCCGAACAAAAGCTCGGCCGCTGGCGTTTGGATGACTGTGAAATGTATGTTACTCTTGAGCCCTGTCCGATGTGTGCATGGGCAATAGTTTCGGCGAGAATTAAAGCTGTCTACTTCGGTTCTTATGACACTAATTACGGAGCTTTAGGCTCTGTTATCGATGTAAGAGAACTTGCTAATTCAAAAATGAAAGTTTACGGCGGGATTATGGAAGAAGATTGTGATAAAATATTAAAGGAATATTTCAAGGAGCTGAGAGATGATTACAAAAAATGAAATTGATAAATTGGCTGAAACTTATGAAACCGTTGATTTTATAAAAGATGACCCTGTGAGAGTGCCAAACAGATTTACCGAAAAAAAAGATATTGAAATAGCAGGTTTTATTGCATCTCTTGTGGCATACGGCAGACGTGAAGTTTTCCTGAAAAAGCTGGACACTCTTTTTGCGATTGCTCAGAATGAACCGTTAAATTTTATTCTGAATTTTGAACCGAAAATTCTCGGGGATTTTAATTATCGTTTCGGAAAGCCTGAAGATTTTGCTCAGATTTTTATGATAATGCGTGATTTGTATTCGAAAAGCGGCGGTCTTGAAGAACTTTTTAAATACGGCTATGAAAATCCGATAAATGACAATATGTTTATACCTGTTACGGATTATTTTTATTCGCATGCAAAAGATAATACCGCACAGGGATTTCGGTTTATGATACCCGATGCACGCAAGGGCAGTGCCATGAAGCGTATGTGTATGTATCTGCGGTGGATGGTCAGAAAAGGGCCTGTTGATTTCGGGTTGTGGAATTTCATGAAGCCTTCCGAACTCTTAATTCCTCTTGATACTCATGTTGCAAGGCTTTCAAGAGAAATGGGGCTTCTGACAAGAAATGCAAATGATTTTAAATCAGTTCTTGAAATTACCGAAAATCTTCGTAAATTTGACCCCGAGGATCCCGTAAAGTATGACTTTGCAATGTTCGGATACGGGGTTAATAACAAAGGATAATGTATGAAAAAAAGTATTCTTAGTACTGGCATATATATTATTCTTGTCCTCACTCTGTTTGCGGGAGTTATAATCTTTTATCCCTTTAAAGGTTATTTTTCTTGTGACAGATTGCAAAATATTTGCAGATATGAGCGTGTTTCCGTTTTTAACAAAAAATATACTAAAACGGCTAAGTTAAGCTCGCTTTCAAACGCTAAATATACTTCATTTTATGGACGAGGCAGGCATGATGATTTAATGTACCTTATTGATTATGACAAAAGCCGTGATGATAATATCTTTGTACAATTCAGCTTCCCGACATTGCATGATGCCAAAGGTACAGGCAATAAATTTGATGCTTACTTAAAGTCGGATGAACAAGAATTTAAATATACAGATAAAGGACAGGCAAGAACGTTTCGCAAAATAATGCTGTTTTTAGCGGTTTGTTTATTAATCAGTTTAGCTAATTTTTATTTTAATCCGCAAAATGATTATTAAAAACGGCTGCGCTTTTTCTTTAGTGAATACCGGATAAATATATACAACACCTTTGTATCGGGTGGAGCGGCGCGCTCTTGTCTTTAGTTTAGATTGTGCAAGTTTATTCAAAACCTGATTGGCGGGTGGAGCGGCACGCTCCTATTCGCCCAGATTTATTTGCGAGAATTGAACGATTTTGTTTTTACCGCGTTTTTTAGCGTTGTATAATGCGTGCTCTGCGTAACGAATTATTGTATTTGCATCTTCTTCCGTATTTTCTATGCACGGATAAGTTGCTATGCCGCCTGAAATTGTAATAGGATGTCTTTCTTCTTCTCCGGCGGGTATAAATTCCATTCTTTCAATATCTTTTCTAAATCTTTCCGCAAATAAAAATGCATTTTCTTCAGAAGTATTCGGAAGGATTAACAAAAATTCTTCATCGCCGTATCTTGTAAGAATATCTTCTTTTCTGATAAGCTGTTTTAATTTATCGGCAATAGAACGAAGCAGAACGTCGCCCCATTCGTAACCGTAAATGTCATTTACCACTTTGAAAAAGTCAAGGTCAAAAAGCAGGCAGGAAAGTTTTGTACCGTAGCGTCTTGCTCTTGAAATTTCCTGATCAAGACGTTCCTGCATATATTTTCTGTTGTGCAGGCCTGTCAATTCGTCTGTTGTAGATACAACTTTAAGTTTGTCTCGCAATTCTTTATATTTTAAAAGAGCATTAGCTCTGATAACCAATTCCATGTTGTCTACGGGAGTTTTTATGAAGTCAAAAATGACAGCTCTTACTGTTGTGCCTTTGAAAACGTCGCCGATAAATAATGTCGGAGCTTTGAATTTTGTTGTCATTAAAACGTCTTTAATATTCGGAACGCTTTCTATAACCACAAGTCCCGGGTTAAGCGTTTCGTAATCTTTAAGATTTTCGGCGCTTTCAATTCGTACGTTTGTATCATCTATCTGTGCTAAAACATCTGCGAGTTTTGATTCGTTTTTATCTGTATAAACAACAACGTTTTTCATTTTTGTAATTCCTAAACTTTTTACTCTCTCCGTTCTTTCTTTATACCATATTGAGCAGTTTAAATCAATAGGTAAATAAAATTTAATAAAATGCCGTACACGCTTTTTCCATGCTAAAATCAGTATATGCTAAGCGTAAAAATAAAACCGATGCAAAAAGACGATCTTGACGATGTAATTTCGATTGAGGCTCAGGCATACGGACCGCATCACTGGTCTAAGGAATCTTTTATGAGTGAATTATCCAATGATCTGGCAAAATATTTCAGTGTGTTTAACAGTGACGGAAAGCTGATAGCATACTGCGGCTGCTGGCAGATTTTGGAAGAAGCTCATATAACAAATATTGCGGTGTCGCCTGATTACAGGCGCAAACATATTGGCGAGGCTTTATTAACAACGATAATCGATGAGTGTTACAGAAATATGGCCAAATATATAACGCTTGAGGTTCGTGTAAGCAACAAGCCTGCAATTTCGCTGTATGAAAAATACGGTTTTAAATCTCTCGGTTCAAGAAAAGGTTACTATCAGGACAATAATGAAGATGCTTTAATAATGTGGACAGAAAATATTTTTTACGATAAATTTAAATCAGGATATGAAAAAAATGTCGCTGTTCTAAAGGGGAAAATTAATATCTTATGACAGACACTGCCGCGCCGAAAATAAGAGTAATTAAAAAACAGATTGAAGGTATAAGATTAACTTTCGGAAGCTTGCTACTGGTTTTATGCTGTACGTTTTTAATCATACTTGCGACGTTTGTGCAGTTTAACGTAAGTCATTTTACCCTTCCGATGGGACTTTTTAAGGGGGAGCCGCTTGTATTCAGCGACTATATTCATACATACAGACTTATCCCGCAGGTTCCCGTTATTATGTTTATAGGAGCTTTTCTAGGCAGAAGATACGGTATAGCAAGTATTTTATTATATATTTTGCTCGGTTTGTTTATCATTCCCGTATTTGCACTTGGCGGAGGACCTAAATATATTTTTGAATACAGTTTCGGGTATATATTAGCTTATATTCCTGCGGTATTTTTTGCAGGCTCTATTTTAAAAAGCGGTTATACAAACAGAAATATGCTGCATGCTGTTCTGGTCGGAGTTTTAACAATCCATCTGATAGGTGTTTTATATATGCTTTTTATTGCAGGGCTTAGACATGAAGGCTCTGAATTTATGCTGGGTTGGATTGCTGCTCAGAGCGGTGTCAAAATTATTTATGATTTCGTTTTTAGTTTTGCAGCGGTATTTGTTGCAAAGTACGCAAAGATTATTCTATGGTTTTTTATGTAAGGAGTTAATTTATGAAAATTCAATCATTACAAAGTCCCTCTTTTGGAAACAGCAGACCGAAGTTTGATGTTCAGGGGCATGTTGGGTCAATGTATGATAACCTGCACAATTGCAGGCAGAGTTATAATTCTCAAAATATAATCGACGCTGTTGAGAGCAATAATGTCAAAAAAATTCTTGTGAGTTCTCTTTCAGGCTTGAACCCGCATGGCAGTGATGTTTTCCAATCTGAGTTTAATGCCGCTAAAGAAATGGAAATTGTGACAGGAAACGGAAACGTTAAGATTTATCCGCTGATATCCTGTCAGCCTGGAATTTCAAAAGACAGCGGCGTTGTTGAAAAGTTAATTGAAGGCGGTAAGTTTTACGGGATGAAATTTCACCCGACTAATACACAAAAATCTGTGAAAGATAATTTTGAAGCGTATTCTAAATATTTATCTCTTGCCGAAGAAAAAGGACTGCCTTGCGTATTTCATTCAATTAGCGACGGGAAATCAGACCCTGTTGAGATTATGAAATTGGCTGAAAAGCATCCGAAACTTCCTGTAGTGCTTTACCATATTGATTTAATGGCATCACCGGAGCAGATGGGCAAAACAATTGATAATATTTCAAGTTCCGTAAAAAGCGGTAAATCAAATATTTTTGTTGACATATCCTGGCTGACGGGGCTGTTTGATAATGCCGAACAAAATAAAAATACAATTAAGCAGGCTCTTGAAAAAATAGGACCTGAAAGAATTTTATTCGGTTCCGATACTCCTATCGCGGAAATGGGCGACAAAGAGAAATACGGCAAATTTGCAGATTTCGTGGAAGATACCGTAAAAGAATTCTACAAGGACAAGCCCGAAGATGCCGAAAAAGCCTTAAACAATATTTTTTATGATAATGCGGAAGAAGTATTTATTAATAAAAAATGGTATCAAAAACCTTTCACAAAAGAAGTAAAATCTTCGTCTTGCAAAAAAGGCTTATGGATAGCTGCGGGAGCTGCTGCCATTGGCATCATTGCATTGACTGTCAAATCACTCTGTGATGACGCTAAAAAAGCTAAAGCAGCCGAAAATAACCCGTCTAAAGTCGTTAAACACTAATTGCAAAAACAGGCTGAATAATGGTTTACACCTACATTATCGAGCTTCGGAACTTCTTCGGTGCAAACTTCAATACATTTCGGGCATCTGGGGTGAAATCTGCATCCCTTTATATCCTGCATAATATTAGGCGGCTGTCCTTGAATTGTTTCAAGCTTTGACGACCTGTTTGAGGGAAGAGAACGTAAAAGCGCGGTAGAGTATGGGTGGCGCGGATTTGCAAAAAATTCTTTTGCAGGTCCTGTTTCGACAATTCTTCCTGCGTACATTACGGATACATAATCGGCGTTTTCTCCCACAAGAGCTAAGTCATGTGTGATTAAAAGCACTGCAGTGTTTGTGTTTGTCTGAATTTCTTTCAAAAGCTTCATTATCTGTGCCTGAATGGTTACGTCAAGAGCGGTTGTGGGCTCGTCTGCGATTAATATTTCAGCGTTGCAGGCAAGTGCCATTGCAATTATTGCTCTTTGTTTCATACCGCCCGAAAACTCGTGAGGATAAGCCTTCATTCTTTCTTCGGCACAGGGAATTTGAACGGCTTCAAGGGCTTCTACGGCTTTGTTGTAAGCTTCTTTGCCTTTGAGGTGCTGATGAATTTTGATAACTTCCAAAAGCTGATTGCCGACGGTGTACAGAGGGTTTAAAGATGTCATCGGGTCTTGCGGGATAAGTGCTATTTTAGCTCCTCTGGTGTGTTGTAATTCTTTTGCTGAAGCTTCAAGCAGGTTATTTCCGTCAAATAAAATTTCTCCGCCCGTAATCTTTGCCGTTTTCGGCAGTAATTGCAAAATGCTCATGGCACTGACGGTTTTACCGCATCCTGATTCTCCTACAAGTGCATGCATTTTCCCTTTTTCAAGCGAGAAAGAAACGTTAAACAACGCCTGACGAAAGCCGCATTCGCAATTAAACCCCAAATTTAAATTTTTGACCTCTAATATCGGCATAAGCCTATAATACATCATAATCCGTAATATGTGAATAGTCTTGTCGGGTGCTTTTGTTAACAAATATTAAGAAAACTTTTATATTTCATGCAATTTTCACACTCAAAAATTTTTTATAAAAGCATAGGGGATATTCAAAAGTTTAATTTTCTTGTCACGGGGAAAATTAGAAAGGGAAGAAAAATGACAGACGTAAAAAAAGTTGATTTAGTATCTGCTAAAAATACTCAAAAACAAGCAGTTACAGATCCGGTTGAAAAAGAAAAAGCAGAAAAAGCAAAATTAAATGCTGAAATTCAAAGAGAACTTGCAACAAAAAAAGCCAGAAAAGAAGCTGTTGAAGAAGCAAAACAGGCATACTTAAAATTCGGCACCGTTGAAGGTAAAAAAATTGAATCCGAAAAAGAAGCTCAAAAAATGGCTGAAAACTACGTAAAAGATAAATATTATGAAGAAAAATCGGATGCTACTCAGGTATTTATGGATAAACAAGCTTACAAAGCCGCCGAAAAAGAACGCAAAGAACAGAGAAAAGATTTAGTTGAACAGTACAGAAACGAAGGTTTAAGCAGAAAAGAAGCAAAACAAAAAGCCGATGCTCAATTAGTTGAAAATGAATATGTAAGCGGTAAGAAAACACGTAAATACGTCGAAGGCAATAAAGATTTGTTCTATGACGAAAACGGTAACTTCTCAAGCGATAAATTCAAACAAACAGCTTTAAAATTCGCTAATACCCATACACAGGAAGGTGAAGCCGAAAACCATTATTTAAGCCTTAAAGAAAGACGCGAAGCTGCAGAAAAAGAAAATGTTAAAGCAAGCGTAATTAAAAATATAGCTAAAAAATCAAACCTCGGATACGAAAAAGATAATACAAATCTTTACAGAGGTCTGTATGTTGCAGGTGTAACAGGTGTCGGCGCAGGTTTAGGCGCAGCACTCGGAGCATCAGGCATACTTGCCGGTAATGTTGTTGCAACCGCAACTTCAACAGCAACATCAACATCTAATGCAACCGCAAATATTTATGACAGTGCAGGCAACATCATAGAATCTTCAACAGCAACCGATACTGCTACAGCTACCGACACAGCTACAGCTAAAGCGAAATCAGGTTTAAGCAAAGCAGGACAGGGTGCAGCGGCAGGTGCATTAATCGGTCTTGGCTTAGGTTTAAGTACAATGGGCTTTATCAAAGACAAAGGCAACAAAGAAGCTCAAATTTATACACCAGGTAAAGCAGAAGAAATTGTAAATCAGCCTGAACCCCAGCCTGTAACGGAACCTGATCCGGCTCCCGTAAAACCAGAACCGGAAGTTCCTCCTTGCCCGCTTACTCCGGGTGAAGAAAAAGAAGAATACTGCGACTATGAAGTTAAAAAAGGTGAATACTGGCGCGGAATTGTCAAAGCAAAATATACTCATGAAGACGGTTCTAAATTAACTCCGGATGAAGAAGTTGCAATAGTTCACGAGTTAAAACGCAAACATGGTATTACCGATTTTACAAAAAATACGCAGCCTTCTGTAATGCGTTTATACACAGAACTTAACGGCAAAAAATATAATGTGGACTGCGATGCTGAGGTTAAAGAAAAAGCAGCAAAACCGGAAGATTTCTCAACATCATTCAAGAGATACAAAGGTAAAGCCGCAGACGGTACCGTAAGATATTTCTACACAGACTGCAACGGTAACAGAAGTCAGTTCTTTAAAACAAAAGAAGAACGCGATGCCGCAATGGAAGCAGCAGGAACACCCGCAAAAGCAGCTTAAAACATATCAACTGAATTACGTCTCCTTTATATAATAAAAAAAGACCTTCCGCTGTCAGGAAGGTCTTTTAATTTGAGACACAAATACCATGTTCTGTTGTGACAAGGTTGTTTGCAGTCCAATAATCATCTGTGGGGCAAAACTCCGCATTAACACTAAAATAAGTAGAACCCGAACCTGACATTACAGCTTCGGGATATAAGCCTTTTATATTCTGTAATTCTTTGTAATCGTCAATCAAAGCCCATTCAAGGTCATTTTTAAAATTGTCTTTCAAACCGTATTCAGACTGAAAATCTGCCGATTGCTTTTGTGAAAATTTCGTGTAAGCCTCTTTTGCGCTTATTCCGAGATTTTTTGGTTTAATTAAAGAAACGGACATTTCTTCAAACGGAAGTTTTTCTAAAATTTCCCCTCTGCCTTTTGTCATTTGCCGTCCGCCTTCAAGACAGAAATTTAAATCCGAGCCGAGTTTTGCACATAATTTATGAAGCTCAGTCAATGACAGGGGCTCGTTAAATATCTTATTTAAGCCGTATAAAGTCCCTGCCGCATCCGTACTTCCGCCTGCAAGCCCTGCGGCAACGGGAATATTTTTATCTATATAAATTTCAATTTTGTGCGGCGGAAGATTTGTATGTTCAATAAAAAGCATTGCTGCTTTATAAACAAGGTTTTTTTCGTTATAAGGGATTTCCGTGCTGTTTCCCGAAAGTTTAATTTCAAACTTTTCCGACGCATCCGCGCTTATCGTCAAATAATCATACAGACTGATTGTCTGCATTATACTTTCTATATTATGAAAACCGTCATCGCGTTTCCCTAAAACTTTCAGCGTTAAATTAATTTTTGCGGGACACTGGATTTTAATTTTCATTAAGTGCCTCCGAAAGTTTTCCGAAAGTTTCGATTGAAAGTTTTTCGCCTCTGATATTTTCGTCAAGCCCGAGTTTTGTTAGAGCTTTTTGAATATTTTCTTTTGAGAAACCGCCTGATAGAAGGCAGTTTTTAATATTTTTTCTGCGCTGTGAAAATGCCGCTTTAACTGTTTTTCTGAAATGTGTATAATCTTTTAATTCAAGAAGCGGTTTTTCTCTTACATCAAGTTTTACAAGAGCCGAATTAACTTTAGGCGCGGGGTAAAAAGAGCGTCTGCCGACAAGTTTCATAATTTTTACATCTGCCCAGAACTGCGACAAAATTGTTAAAAGTCCGTATTGTTTGCCTGATGAATTTTCATTTGCCGCCATTCTTCCTGCAACTTCTTCCTGAACCATAAGCAGAATATCAGTGATTTTGTTTCTGTTTTTGTTGTTTAAATCGTCAACTTCACCCAAAAGATGTGCAATAATGGGACTTGTAATGTAATAAGGAATATTTGCTACAACTTTAACTTTCCCTTCACACAGCTCAGACAAATCCTGTTTCAGAATGTCATTATGTATAATTTCAAGATTTGGCGCATCAAGTTTTTTGAGTTCTTTTATTGCTTCCTCGTCAAGCTCGATTGCAATTACGCGTTTGGCATGCTTAATTAACTGCTCTGTCACAAAGCCTACACCCGGTCCGATTTCAATAACGGTATCATCGGGTTTGATGTCCGCAAAATCAATGATATCGGCAATTGTTTGGCCGTCAATGAGAAAATTTTGTCCCAGTCTTTTTTTTGTTCTGAAGTATTTTGCCCGTTCGAAGTAGTTCATCTTACCTATAATAATACCACACACAGGTAAATGTTTTAACAAAATGTTTTTGATAATTTTGTGGATGTTATAATGGAATAGGGGGTAAATGTGAGTAACATTCAAACACAGGAAAAATTAGACAAAAAAGAGATTGTAAAATTATTTAAGGACGGCTGCAAACCTTCCTCGGAGCATAAAATCGGTATAG
This sequence comes from Candidatus Gastranaerophilales bacterium, assembly GCA_944324305.1. Lineage (GTDB taxonomy): Bacteria > Cyanobacteriota > Vampirovibrionia > Gastranaerophilales > Gastranaerophilaceae > Stercorousia. The sequence continues at coordinate 110,640 of CALUVV010000005.1, read as the reverse complement.
AATATGAAAGACTGCCTGTTTTTTCTGTGACTTCAAAGGCTGCGGATTACTCCTCGGAATTCGGAGTGTGTAACTTTCTGAGAAATTTTGCAAAAGAAGAAAACTGGGACTATATTACCGATGATTACAATATTATAGGCTTGAAGCAGGAACATGACACTATTACTCTTGAACCGGGATGCCAGCTCGAATTAAGCTTAAAGCCTGAAAAAACAATCGGCGGGCTTAAAAATAAAATAAATGATTTGGATAAAAAAATGAAACCCGTTCTTGATAAATCAGGTATCAGCCTTTTAAATTACGGAGTTTCCCCGTTGTCCACACATAAATCCATAAGTCTTATTCCGAAACAAAGATATCATATTATGGCAAAATATTTATGGGGAATTTTGTCTGACGTTATGATGAGAGAAACAGCGGGTATTCAATGCTGTATTGACTTTGAGAGTGAAGAAGATGCAACGGACAAATTCCGTATCGCAAATAAATTAACTCCTTTTATGACTGCAATGTTTGCAAATTCACCTATAAGAGGCGGTGTTGAAACGGGTTATAAAAGTTTTCGGGCACTGAGCTGGCTTAATACGGATAATGACAGATGCGGTTTTGTCGGGCAGATTGATGACAGATTTTCATTTGAAGAATATGTTGATTATGTCCTTGAGGCTCCTATGATATTCATTAATCGCGAAACAGGTGCTGTTCCCGTTAACGGTAAATTAAGCTTTTCGGAATTCATGGAAAACGGTTTTAACGGTTTTAACGCCGGTATAGAAGATTTTAACCTTCATGCTAATTTATATTTTCCGGAAGTGCGTATGCGTAATTTTGTTGAAATAAGAAATCATGACTGTGCAGGCAGGGATTTACAGTATTCAATTCTTGCAATTTATAAGGGCATTTTGTATAACCGTTCGGCAATGATTGAAATAGAAGAATTATTTAAACCGTTTGAATACAGAGATTTTTCTGAGCTTCGGTATAATGTTCCCAAAAGTGCTCTGAATGCACGTATCGGTAAATATTCAGTAAAAGATATTGCAAAAGAAATTCTGTATATAGCCGAAAAATCGTTAATAGAAATGGACACAGGCGAAGAACAATATCTGGATGCAATAAAAGAGTACACATTAAGCGGCATAAGTCCTGCGGATGTAATAATCCGAAATTGGAACGGCTTGTGGAACAAAGATGTTAAAAAGTTAATAAAATTTGTAAGTGAATAGAATAAAAAAGACACGGAATGCCACTATATCTACACCCCGTGTCTTGTTTATCGATTACCGTCATTTGGGATTTGCGGCGATGCGCTCGGCTTTCCTTAAAATCTGCTATATATAATCATCAGTTTTTAGTAAAGTTTCACCCATCGGGTAACCGTCCGTATCCCGCCGCTAATTTCCCGGGAATTATGCAGATTATCACTGTCATCTGCTTCGAATACACTGTAATAATACGATATTACAGCCCCGGGCCCGGAAATATCCCGGATGATCCGGCTTTAAGATACGAAACCTATTTTTCTTTTATTTCAAGTTTTTTCGGTTCTTTGTTTTCAATCTGAACCTTAGGAATTGTTATTGTTAAAACGCCTTTGTCATAAACCGCTGTACTTTCGTCTGTTTTCACGGGCTGATCAAAAGAGATTGTTCTCTGATAGCGGCCGTAACGAAATTCTGATGTATGATAGCGTTCATTTTTTGCTTTTTCTTCTTTTTCTTCCGCTTCTTCTTTAATTTCAGCGGAGATTGTCATAAAATCGTTATCAAGTTCGACTTCAATGTCATCTTTACTTACACCGGGGAGTTGAACTTTTACTTTATAATTTTGATCATTCTGCTTGACTTCTATTGCGGGACGCCAGACAGAATTTTTCTTTATATTAAGCGGATTAGCCATTGAATGAATGAGCAGTGTATCGCGTAGAAAATTATTTAATTCGTTATGTATACTGTCAAAATACAGTTCAGGCTCGCGGATTATCAAGTCGTGTTTCATATTTACTCCTTTCACATTTTTAGAATAAACTTTTTAAAGGGTGATTTCATTCAACCTTTTATTAATTAATTGTTCTGAATATTTACACTTTTGTGCAATAGAATAAATGATGGTTTATTTAATAATGCTGTCAGGAGGTACAATTAATGGCAGTAAAAATGTTGGTGTTTGATTACCGTGAAAGCGAGAAAGAGTTTTTCAGAACGCATGAATTGGATAATTTTGATATAACTTTTTATACAGAAAGTTTAAACGATGAGATAATATCCGGACTGCCGCGGGAAGATCTGGATAATACAGCAGTCGTAAGTGTTTTTGTAGACTCTAAACTTACAGAATATGTTATAAATTCTTTTAAAAATCTCAGGATAATTTCGACACGTTCAACGGGGATTGATCATATAAACTTAAAAGCTGCCGAAGAAAAAAATATAGCGGTTGTTAATGTAGAAGCTTACGGGGCAAAATCCGTGGCACAATTTACTATGGGATTAATTCTTGCACTTGTGCGGCATATTATTCCTGCTTCCGGTTATGTATTGAATAAGGAATGTATTTCTAAGGATTTTATCGGACGTGATGTTTCTATGTTTAACCTGGGGGTTGTAGGCACGGGCAATATAGGGGTTGCTGTATGTAAACTGGCAAAAGCTTTCGGTATGAAAGTACTTGCATATGATATAGTTGAAAAACAGGAATTTTCGGCCAAATATAATGTTTCTTATGTTGATTTTAATACACTTTTGAGAGAGTCGGATATTATAACGCTTCATATTCCTTATACAGGCAATAATTATCATATGTTCGCTTCCGAACAGTTTAGCATTATGAAAAATACATCTTATCTTATAAACACTTCGCGGGGAGAGATTGTTAATATAAAAGATTTGTCCAATGCAGTTTCTAAGGGCATAATAAAGGGTGCGGCTTTAGATGTTGTAACTTGTGAGGATTTAAGCTTTAAGTGCACCGGATTATCAAAAAATTTGAATAACAGTTTAGAGTGTATTGAAGAGGCAAAAATTATTCAGGAACTCGCACAACATCCCGATGTAATTATCACCCCCCATATTGCATATGATACTCAAGAAGCTGTTGATTATATTCTCGGAGTTTCTTTTATAGCAATTTCGGACATCATAAAAGGCGGTAACTTATACAGGGTTTATTAAAATTTAAGCTTTTTTAGTCATTATTTGCGCTGAAATTACGCCCAAAAGAAAATCATTGCGTTTTTTGAATTTAAATCCTTTACTTTCGAAATCTTTTATTAAATCTTCGGGTGAAGGGAAATTTTGTTTGGATGCAATCAGGTATTCGTACGAAAATCCGTTATCCGTAAACATTTTGGCTAAAACAGGTGTAATTTTATCATAGATTTTGCTTAAAAAATTTTTTCTGCCAAAATCCAGATGCAGAAAACTTCCGTTCGGTCTCAAAATTCTGTAAGCTTCTTCGACTGCTTTTTCTGCGTTTGCAATATTACGCAGTCCGAAACCCATTGTGACAATATCAAAAGAATTATCTTCATACGGAAGATTTGTAACATCTCCCTGCAGGTATCTTATTTTGCCTTTCGAAGATTTACTTTTTGCAATTTTAAGCATTTCCTCAGAAAAATCAATTCCCGTAACGCATGCATCAGGCTGAATGCGTTTTATAATTCGCGCAAGATCTCCGGTTCCGCAGCATAGGTCTATAACATTATCATGCGGCTTTATATTAAGGCTTTTTATGCTTCTGTACTTTACGTAATGGTGGGTTCCGAAAGACATGATATTATTCATCAGGTCATATTTTCTGGAAACCGTATTGAACATTATATGAATTTTTTCGGGTGATTTATCAAGCGGGTTATTATGTGTCATAATTGTTACCTTTTTGTTTAAATTTAATCTTAACATATAATAGATTTATGAACATAGCTTTTATACCTATAGATAACAGACCCGTATGCTATACCCTTCCGGAGCAGATTTGTGCCGCGGATGACAGTATAAAATTATTTATGCCGCAACGGGAATGGCTCGGGGGTTTAAATAAATATGCCGATGTTGATAAAATTTTTCAATGGTTAAAAAACTTGCCGCCTGTAGATGCGGTAATTCTGCCGTTAGATACTGTTGCGTACGGCGGTTTAATATCATCAAGGCGTTCGACGGATACGTTTGAAAAGATTAAAGAACGTATTGAAAAATTAAAAGACATTCTCTCTGAAAAGAATGCTAAAATTTATGCATTTTCAAGCATAATGAGAATTTCAAATAATAATATTAATGAAGAAGAAAAAGAATACTGGAACAAATGGGGAAAGAAAATTTTTAATTATTCATTCTGCATGGATAAATTCGGAACCGTATGTAAAAATGAAGTTCCTTCAGATATTCTCGACGACTATCTTGCGACACGCAGAAGAAATTTTGAAATAAATAAAACATATTTACAATGGGGGAATTTTTTTGATACTCTTGTTTTTTCAAAAGATGACTGTGCGGAATACGGTTTTAATGTTCAGGAAGCGCGTGAACTTGAAAAGCTCGGCGGTTTTGTAAAAACCGGAGCGGATGAAATTCCCTTGACGCTTCTTGCACGGTCGATTAAGGGAAAATTAAAAGTTTCTCCGATATTTCTTGAGCCTGAATATAAAAATTTAATTTCAAATTATGAAGATGTTTCAATAGAAAATTCCGTCAGGGGGCAGCTTGAACTCGCTGGATGCGAGGTCTGTGAGCCTCAGGATGCGGACATTTTATTGTATGTGAATAATTTTAAGGAACGTCAGGGGGAAATCGTTATGAAAGTCCCTGCGGCTCCTTATGACGGTTTATGGCAAAAGCCCGATAAGCCTTATATGATTGCGGATGTCAGATATGCAAACGGCTCGGATAATGCATTTGTGGAAAAGCTTTTTGAAAAAGATTTTGATGACAACTTTTACGGATATTCCGCGTGGAATACTTCTGCAAATTCTCTGGGAAGCCTTATTTGTGCGGCGAAAGTTAAATATTTTGCAAAAAGTTATAATGACGCTAGTTTCAAAAAACTGCAGACAGTAAGATTTCTTGATGACTGGGCTTATCAGGCAAATGTCAGGCAGCAGCTTTCAAAACCCGATGAAATCCTGGTTGAACAAAAAATGAAACCATTTGAGAATAGAATTTTTGAAAAACTTGGAGTAAAATACGATATAAGTTATAAATTTCCATGGGACAGATTGTTTGAGGTAGAGGTTTGCACTTAATAGAAATATTATTTTTAGCTGCCGCATTAGGTGTTGATTGCCTTGTTGTTTCTTTTTCGCAAGGATTGGTTTTTACCCGTAACAGAACAAAAAATTCTCTTGCACTTGCATTTACAATGGGGCTTTCTCAAGGAATTATGCCCTGTATAGGTTATTTTTTTACGGGAGCAATAAGCAGATACATTGAACCTTACGCTAAATGGCTTGTTTTTATAATCTTTTTTGCTCTCGGTGCAAAACTTATATATGAAGCTTTTAATGAAAAAGATGAAAATATTTGCTGTATAGACTTGAAATGCCTTCTCGGTATGGGGCTGGCAACAAGTATTGACGCGCTAGTATCGGGCGTAAGCCTTAATTTAACTAAAACCCCGTTAATACTTTCTGTTCTGATAATCGGCTTTATGTCATTTTTTATGTCTGTTTCCGGTTTTTGGCTCGGGAATTTCTTTAAAAAACTGCCTTCAAAATATCTTGAAATTTCAGGCGGTATTATTTTGATATTGCTTGCATTTAAAAATGTTTTTATATAAAGGCATGCCCGAAACAGGCATGGTTGTTAAATCTTTTACAAATCTTAATACATTAGAAAATCATGGAAAACCATGGCATGAGCATGTTTTCATGTTTTAAAGTCTGCAAACCATGTGACAGCTTAATTTTTGGCATGATTGACTTTTGAAAAACGGCTGTACTGTACTATTTACGGGGTTTGTTACAAATGTTCATAATCTCATGCCGCGCCCTTGAAATAATTCCCTTATTTTTTATAATGTAATTAAGGACGAGTGGAGAGGTGAAACCGCCTCTGATAAGGGGATTGTGACGGATTAAGCCGGCTGATTTTTCGTGCCTTGGGTGAGATAGTTAATAAGTGGAGATTATATAAATTGTTTAGAAGTAGGGATATGGGCAGAGCTGTTGCAGTCAGAAGATGGACACCTACGGCTCTTGAATGTTATAAAAGAGGCTGCAATTGTGAAGGATGTTTTTACAGAGATTTTTTCAGCGGTTCTTCGCAAAAATGCCAGATGAAAGCTTCAGTGCTTGAATTGGTGCGCGTTATCGGAACTCCTAACGTTGAATTACAGCAGTTTATTATTGAAGATTAATTTTAGGGCTATGAAAATAGTCTGAAATGTGTTATAATATACAAGCAGTATGTTATAGGAGGTTCACATGCACATTTATGTAAACGGAAGAAATATTGAAATCACTGACGCTATCAAAGCTTATGTGAAAGAAAAAATCGGTAAAGTAGCTAACCACTATGATCAAATTCAAGGTATAGACGTGGTGCTTTCGGTTATTAAAAACCCCGCAGCTTCCGGAAAACACGTTGCAGAAGTAAATTGTAAAATGAATACGGGAGTTATCCGCTGTGAAGAAGCTGCTGACTCTATGTATGAAAGTATTGATTTACTTGCTGATAAATTAGACAGACAGGTTAAAAAATTCAAAGATAAAAGCCTGGGTTCGGATAAATCTTCTATCAGAACTGATGCAGGTGTTGAAGAAACTGCAGAAGCAGTTGAAGAATAATTAATTATAAGGGGTGCGAAAGCACCTCTTGTTTTAGAATAGCTTATGATAAACAATAAAAAAGTAGTTGTAATTATGCCTGCGTATAACGCAGAAAAAACCCTTAAACAAACCTATGATGAAATTTATAAAGATTTTGTCGATGAGGTAATTCTTGTTGATGATAACTCGCAGGATAATACCAAACTCGTTTCTAAAGAATTAAATATTACGACAATTGTGCACAAAGAAAATAAAGGTTACGGCGGTAATCAGAAATCCTGCTACAAAGCTGCATTAAAAGCCGGTGCGGATATTGTCGTAATGCTTCATCCCGACTATCAGTATACTCCTAAACTAATCCCCGCAATTGTTTCCATGATGGCGTTCGGTCAGTATGACGCCGTTATGGCTTCCAGAATGCTCGGAAATTCTGCTATTAAAGGCGGAATGCCTTTGTATAAGTTCGTTGCAAATAAGTTTTTAACCTGGTTTGAAAATTTATTTACGGGTGAAAATTTAACCGAATATCATACAGGTTTCAGAGGTTTTACAAAAGAAGTCCTTGAGACGCTTCCGCTTGCTGAATGCGATGATGATTTCATTTTTGATAATGAAATGATTGCATTGCTTTTTTATAATAATTTTAAAATAGGTGAAGTTTCGTGCCCGACAAAATACTTTAAAGAAGCTTCTTCAATAAATTTTGTCCGCTCTTGTAAATACGGACTTGGAGTTCTGGCGGTAAGTTTGAAATACAGACTGGCAAAAATGGGTTTGAAGTCAAAAATTTTCAAACCTGATGCTAAAAAGCTTGATTTATCAACCGAAATTGAATATTACTTTAAATAAATTTATCTCGGCAATTTTTTAAAGTAATCACTTTCTGCAATTGCTCTGTATGCACAACCAAATCCGTTATATATAGATGTTTTTGATATAGAACAGAACTCTTCGGCTTCCATGTCTGTTCCTTTTGCTCCACCCGGAAGCAATTTGCCGTCGTTGGTTACCTGGAATGTAAATAAATCATAACCCCATCTGTTCGGTCTCTTTTTCAGCCCGTTTACATCAACAGTAATGTATAACTTTCCGCCGTTATATGGATCTTCAATCATTATTAGCATCCCGTCAGGAAGCATTATTTTGCCGTCATCTAACCATGACAGTTCCATATGACCGTTATTATAAGATTTATAATCGCCATTATTTATTGTTATATTACAATTTGTATTATTTTCGCATGTATCTTGGAAATAAGTTTTGAATTTGTCTACAAAATTCCAACTCGGGTAATTTTCACTGTTTATAATTTGACCTTCATCATAACTCATTTTATTAAAGGCTGCCTGCAATATTGAGTATGCCTTTTTAAAGCCTGCTTCTAACTCTTTGTTTTGCTTATCGTTAATAAGCGTTGGCAGTGTCATCGCCGCAACAACTCCGATAATCCCGAGTGTAATTAAAACTTCTGCCAACGTAAATGCAAATTTTTTGCTATAACTGTGATGATGCATATCACTATTATTGCATATAAAATTAATAAAGTAAATAGGTTTCTTGAAAAACTTGATTATAATTGACTTTGCGGGGGGGGGGCAATCCTTAAAGCTTTACAAATATTCATTCTTGACCTCCTTGTTATTATATTTATTTTGAATTATTTTTTATAAAAAGTCAATATCTAAATAAAATACTCACCGAATATTCGGTGAGTATTTTTAATCCTTTTTGTTTTAAAATTCTTTCTTAGAATGTAGCTGCAGGTTTTTTCTGAGCTGTAGCACCCGGAATTGACTGCCAGTTTGCAGCCATGATTTTTTTGAATGACTTCAATGCTGTATCTTCCAATTCGCCTAATTCTTCGGCTTCCATAATTAATTCTCTTAAAGGAAGCAATGCTCTTTGATCTCTGAGAACACCTAATGCAGCAGCAGCACCTGCTCTTACAAGTTCATTTTCAGAACGGTTTTTCATAACATCAATTAATGCCGGAACAGCTTTTGTATCGTTTAATTTTCCTAATGAAGTTACCGCATAAATTCTTACGTTAACCCATTCATCATATAACATATTAATAACTTTATCAACAGCTTTTTTGTTTCCTATTTCTCCTAAAGCTCTTGTTGCATCACATCTTACGTTAACTTTTTCATGGTCTAAAGAAGCGATTAAAGCATCAGTTGCAACATCACCGATTTCAATCAAAGCATCAGTTGCAGTAATACAAACTTGAGGGTTTTCGTCATTCAAAGCTTCAACAAGAGGTTCAACAACGATTGCACCGCCCAAACGTCCTAATGCACGTGCTGCACGAACTCTTACATCTACGTTTCTGTCTTCGCGTAAAGATTCAATTAAATGTACTGTTGCTTTAGAATCCCCGAGTTCACCGAGTGCACGTGCTGCATAAAGTCTTACGGAGCCGTTTTTGTCGTGTTTTAAAACTTCAATTAACGGTTCAACGGCTTTGGAATCACCCATTTCACCGAGAACACGCGCAGCATTATATCTTACTTTTTCCGAATTGCTCGTTTTTAAATCTGTCAATAATTCTTCAAAAGATTTTTTAACTTGTTTTTTCTTGCTGTTCACACTAATTGTCATTAAATTTTTCCTCCGACACACAATATTAAATTCTACTACACCTTATGATTTAATAAAAAATATTGAGAATAAAATATTGCCTTTTTTACCTACTTTATATTAACTTTTATTACATTAACTTTAAGAAAGTGCAGTTGCGGGTTAAATTATTCTTTAAGGGTAAAACTGACACTTTATATTAACAATATAACATGTTTTTTAACGTTTGTCTCAATTTTAAGTAAATATTTAAAAAAGTGCTTTGTTTGTTTAATTAATAATTAGTGTCTTTCAATTATATTAATGCCAAATTTGTAACAAAAATTCATAAATACTACTCACTACAGATAGTAATAATAAACTCGCTCCCCTTACCTTCCTCGCTGTTTACAATGATTTCACCGTTATGCTTTTCGATTATCTTTGAACAAATTGCTAAACCGAGCCCTGTTCCGACGCCTGCTCCTTTGGTTGTAAATCCTGCTGTAAATATCTTGCTGAGCTGATTTTGGGGTATTCCTCTGCCGTTATCTTTTATCTTTACTATTAGCTTTTTGTCTTTAAATTCTGTAGTTATTGTAATTTTTCCGCTGCCTTCAATTGCCTGACAGGCATTGATTAAAATGTTGGTAAACACCTGATTAAGCATGTTTGGAAAACATTTAATGACGGGGATTTCACCGTAATTTTTTATTACTTCTATTCTGTTTTTTGTTTCGTGTCTGATGAGTTCTAATGTTAAATCAAGTTCTTTATTTATGTCTGCTTCCTGCAGTTCTGCCTCATCAAGGCGGACAAATTTTTTCAGAGATGTAACTATACTGCTTATTCTGTTTACCGCCTCTTTGTCAATTTCATTTATATCCGTCAGCATCTCTTTTAATTCGTTGTCTTCTATTGAGCCGAGCAGCTTTGCGACTATTCCGTTATTTGATTTTATAGAGGCTACGGGAGTATTAATTTCATGGGCGACGCCTGCGACAAGCTGGCCGAGTGAAGCCATTTTTTCGGAATTTATCAGTTGAATTTGAGTTTCTTTAAGCTCTTTTAAGGTATTCTTTAATTCGTTTACCGTGCGAATATTCTTTTGATAAAGTTCGGCACGTGTAATTGCGTTTGATAATTGTGAGGAAATCGCTTCAAGAATTTCAATTTCTTCGTTAAGCTCGCGTTTTTGATAGCTGAGTAAAACTATGACCCCCATTAGGTTTTGCATATGATGAACGGGGACGATTATTCTTAATACGGGTTGTTTAAAAGGTTTTGCATTAACGAATTCGGTTAATGAGTTAGAAACCGAAATCTCTTTTGCCGCAATAGTTTTCGAGGTCAGTACATCAAATTGAATTGTTTTGTCATTTTTTGATTTTTTACCGCCGTAAACTTCTTTGATTATAAAATCATTTCCCCAGGCTTCCGCATAATAAGCTTTAAAAGCTCCGAACATTAACGCAAGTTCTTTTAAAGCAGATTGAAGGATTTGGGATATATCAATGCTTTCTCTTATATTATTGGAAACCTTGTTTATGAGTGCAATTCGGATGGCCTGACTTTGAGCTTTCCTTTTAATTTTTTGCAAATCTTCATTTTCTTCAACAAGCTTATTTATTTTCTCTTTTAATTTTTCGTTTTCTTTTGACGTATCATTAAGCTTGTTCTGTGCGCTTACGTCTGTGAAGAATATTATTGTATAATTTCCTTTTTTGACAGCCTGCAGGTCGTAATAAAAAATTCTGTTAAGCTCTGATTGGTAAGAAATTCTTGCAAAGAAATTTTCTTTTGAGCTGACTGCATGGTATATTGGAGAATATATTTCAATATTTTCGGAATTAAGCGGACAGATGTCAAAACTTGAGTGATATGAAAGCTTTTTTATATTTGTAAAGTCTTTAAACCACCTTTTAAAAGTGTGGTTTCTGTAAACAACTTCCTGCTTTCTGTTTAAGATTATGACAGCATCCCTGAACTGTCTGAAAATATCAAATTTTTTCATATAAATATTATATTTCAATAAAAATGAGCGGGCAATTTTTTAAACATGTGTCAAAATGTTGTCGGAAAAGAAGGAGAAGTTATGAGCGGATTTAAAAAAATCGGAGAAAAAATAAGGTACTATAGAGAAAAACGCGGTTTGTCACAAAAAATGCCTGCAAAAAGGACTTTTATGACAGCCGCAAGGCTTGAAGAAATTGAAAACGGGCAGATTATTTATCAATTTTGGACGCTTCAAAAAATAGCAAAGGCTCTTGATGTTGATCTTCCTGAGCTTTTAAACTTTGATTAACAAAAAAAACACTCCTGGTATCAGGAGTGTTTTTTAACTTATTTTAATCAATTTACGCGTTAACTAATTCTTTTGCTCTTTCCAATTGCAAAGTGCATGTTGTAACGTCGCATACACAAGACGGTCCGAAATACTGAATTGCGCCGGGGAATAAATATCTGTCATTTAAAGCCCAGTCTTCTCTGTGTTCTTCCAATTGTTTGAATACAGGTCCGTCAAGTTTAACAAGAGCTTTTTGAATAACAGGTTTCATTTCGCCGTGGCGTTTTTCCATGTTCATCATCATTGTAAGAGGAACACCGCCTGCAACCCATTGATCTGCAGGTTGAGTTAAGTTTCTTACAGATGATAAGTAGCCTGTCAATCCGAAATTGATTAAAGCAAAAGCGTTAAAGCCTAAAGAGTAACAGTAATCAGCATCAAAGTTAGAAGGGAATGCGCATCTTCCTTCATAACCGAAGAAATGTGATTGAGCGTTGAATTTGCCGATGTAATCACCCTGTGATTTTAATTCATCTAATCTTGTTGAAATCATTTCGATTAACAATTTTTCTGTTTCGATTTTAGAAACCTGAACGTTTCCGTGCGGGTCGCGGTCTGCAAGTAACTGGCCTTTGATTAAAGCGGGAAGTGAGTTGTAAACTTTTGCGTTTGCAGGTTCAAGTCTGTTTTCAACGATATCGAATTTGTCACGAATTGTTGTTGCGTTTACAAAATCAGGGTCATTTTCCAATGTTGCCATAATATCGTTAAGGTTTGAAATCATAGATTTCATTTCAGGGATAAATTCGATTAAGCCTTCAGGAATGATTGCTATACCAAAGTTTTTACCCATATCTGCACGTTTAACGATAATATCGCACATGTAATTAATAATGCTTTCAAGCGACATTTTCTTTTCTTCAACTTCTTCTGAAATTAAAGTAATGTTCGGCTGTGTCTGCAAAGCAGCTTCAAGTGCAACGTGAGAAGCACTTCTGCCCATAATTTTTACAAAGTGCCAGTATTTTTTAGCTGAATTTGCGTCACGCTGGATGTTTCCGATAAGTTCTGCATAAGTTTTGGTTGCGGTATCGAAACCGAAAGAAATTTCAATCTGGTCGTTTTTCAAATCGCCGTCAATTGTTTTCGGACAGCCGATAACCTGAATACCTGTGTTATTTTTTACAAACCATTCTGCAAGAAGTGCAGCGTTAGTGTTTGAATCGTCGCCGCCGATAATTACGACTGCAGAAATATTTAATTTTTTGCAGACTTCCAAAGATTTTTGGAATTGTTCTTCGGTTTCTAATTTAGTTCTGCCTGAACCGATAATATCAAAACCACCTGTATTTCTGTAAGCGTCCATAAATTTGTCATCGAATTCAACGTATTTTCCGTCGATGATACCTGAAGGACCGCCTAAGAAACCGTATAATTTATTATTTGAATTAGCTTGTTTCAAAGCATCATATAAACCTGCGATTACGTTGTGCCCGCCGGGAGCCTGACCGCCTGAAAGAATAACTCCTACGTTTCTTACTTCGGAAGATTTTGAAGAAGAAGCAGTTTTAAATGTTACAACAGGTTTTCCGTAAGTATTTTTGAATAAATCCTGAATTTGTTCCTGATCTCTTACTGATTGAGTAGCGGAACCTTCAACCATTTCCAGACTGTTAATGCCGTTAGAAAGGCAGGACGGGAGTTTTGGCTGATACTTTAATCTTTCGATTTGTAAAGGTGAAAGTTTTTCCATATTTCTTTTCCTTATGTTAAGTATTACTGTTTACAACAACATTTTACAACAAAAATAATATTTTAAAAATTTTTATGTTTGTCCTATTATAATATTACAGCCAGATAAAGGGAGATATTATAAATGGGAAAGAATAGAATAGGAATTGATGTCGGCGGTACTAATGTTAAGATTGCTCTTGTTGATGACAAGGGGAATATTGTTTATTCAAATTCAGTGCCGACACGTGCGGAATTAGGTTATGAATACACGGTTAATAATATTAAACAGGCAATACACGATTTGTTAAAAGAAACAAAACTTTCAACAAAAGATATTGAAGGCATCGGTTTCGGCTTTCCGGGGCAGGTTGATTACAAGGCGGGAATTGTCAGAAACGCTCCGAATATTCCCGGGTGGGTGGAAGTTCCTATTGCAAAATTAATTGAAGATGAATTTCATATCCCGACCCGCGTTGATAACGACGTAAGATGCGCGGCGCTCGGTGAATTAAACTACGGTGCAGGCAAAGGCTGCGAAAACCTTATTTGTATTACGGTCGGTACGGGTATAGGGTCAGGACTTATTGTAAACGGAAAACTTGTACGCGGAGCATCAAATGCAGCAGGTGAAATCGGTCATATTAAACTGCAAATGAATGACGGTCCTTTGTGCGGCTGCGGAGATACAGGATGTATGGAAGCTTTTGCGTCAGGTCCTTCTATAGTTGCTATGGCTAATGATTACATAAGAGGAGGAAAGTCCGCTAAATTCAGAGAAATGGCAGAAGGCGGAGCTATTACTCCTTACATAGTATGCGAAGCCGCAAAAGCGGGTGACCCTGTTGCTCAAAGAATTTTCACAATAATGGGTCAATACATAGGAATAGGAATGGCAAGTGTCGTAAATCTTTTAAATCCCGAAAGAATTATTGTAGGCGGCGGAGTTGCTGATGCAGGCGATTTTCTTATGGTGCCGTTGAAAGAAACTCTTATGAAGCGTGCAATGAAAGTTGCAGGTTCTGTTGTTGAAGTTGTTCCCGCGCAGCTTGGCAATAATGCGGGCGTAATCGGTGCAAGCCTGCTTATTGAAAGTTAAAAACAGAATGTTAAAATAAAATTTTATACACCATTCGGACAAGCTTTTCATCACTGTTAAGCTTGTCTATTATTTTGTTTTTCAGAATTCTGATATCTTTCAGGTGTTCCGTTTTAAGAATTTCATCAGGCGCAATTTCAAATACTTCAATAAGTCTGTCAAGTGTGTTTGCACGCGGAAAAGTTTGTCCGTTTTCTATTTTTATCAGATTTCTTGTATCAATACCGATAAGTTCAGCAAGCTGTTCTTGTGTGAGTGAACGTTCTTTGCGTAATTCTTTAATTCTTTTTCCGAATAAAACTTTTATGCTTTCCATAATAAATATATATACAATGTTTGGATAAATCTTGTTATGATTTTTTATATCAGTTTATATTGACAAAACCGACATAAAAATGTATAATAGTGATATGATGTATCAGTTTAATAATAAAAAAGTGAAATATTATGCATTTACATTAGCTGAAGTTTTGATAACACTTGGTGTAATAGGTGTTGTTGCAGCATTAACACTGCCTGCTGTAATAGCAAATCATAAAAGGCTGGAAAGTGTTTCCCGTTTGAAAAAAGCTTATACTACCATTTCACAGGCACTGACCCGTGCACAGGTTGATAATGGCGATATTAGTGTTTGGGACAGCCTGGCAACAGATAGTGTAGATGATGATAAAGATGATGCCAAAGTAGTAAAGGATGTTGAAACTTATATTCTTCCGTATCTGAGCAATGTAATAGAAGCTAAATACGGATCTTTAAAGGATTTCGGGTATTCGCCTTATTACACCGTTAAAGGAGAAACCAATACAAATTTATCTACAGTTAACTACCAAGCTTATATGATACTGACTGCTGATTCAATAACTTATTTTTTTACAAGAAATTCAAGCGGAGGGTTGTTAATTTATATTGATACGGATGGTAATAAAAAGAAAAATATCTGGGGCAGGGATGCATTTATTTTCATTATACAGAAAGACAATAAATTTATTCCTTTAGGTACTTCCACCAGAGAAAAAAATTTACGTTCATGTAAAAGTGACGGAAAATTTTGTTCTGCATTAATTATGCAGGACGGATGGCAGATGAGCAAAGATTATCCGTGGTAATTTGAATATTATATATGTTTTTGTTAAAAATTAAGTATGGCAGTATACTTTTTTTACGGTGAAGAAGATTATAATATCGAACAGGAAATCGGCAAACTTAAAAAAGGTCTTGATAAGAATTTTCTTGAAATGTCTTTCAAAACTTACGATAATCCTAAGTTTCCCGATTTAATTTCAATTCTGCGTTCGCAGCCTATGATGTTCGGTAAAATGCTCATTGTTATTAACTGCCTTGATTATTTTTCCAAAACTTTTGAAGATAAAGAGATTAAAGAGATTGAAAAAGCCCTTGAGGGAAACAGTGAAAACCTTGATATTGTCTTTGCTGCACAGCTTCCGAGAAACGAAGGTAAAAAACTTGACAGCCGTAAAAAGTTATTTAAACTGCTGAAAAAGTTTAATTCTATGGAATGCCCGCTTATTCCGACCTATAAAACAGCCGAACTTGAAAGCTGGATTACTAAACAGGGAAAGGCAAAAGGTATAAAGCTTGAAAAAGATGCGCTTACGGCAATAATTACCCAAATAGGAAATAACTTGCGCCAGATTGACGGAGAACTTGATAAACTCAAACTTTTCGCTTATCCGAACGATACTGTAACAGTTCCAATGGTTAGAGAAATTTGTATTTCTAATGAAGATTTATTTGCTTTTTCAGACTTTTTAATGGAAAACGAAAAAGATAAAGCTCTTTTGGAATACAGAAAACTGCTTGATACAAGATATCCCCTTGAGATTTTGTCTACTTTGCAGACAATGCTTAGACGGTGGATTATTCTCAAAGCAAAATCACAAAGTGCAACGCCTATGGAATTGTCACGAATGACCGGAATGCATGAATATGTGGTTAAATTGAATTTGCAAAAGCTGAAAAAAACTAATCTTAAAGATCTGGTAAAATTAAAGAAAAATTTGACCGAAGCGGAATACAGAATTAAATCAGGGCTCGCGCTTGATGTTGAAAAAGAGGTGGAAAATGCGCTCTTTAGATGAAAAATATCCGTTTTTAATGAAATATTTTAACAGAGGAATTAATGCAGATAAAAAAAATATTGCACATTGTATTTTGTTTTACGGTACAGATATTCAAGCACAATATGATTTAGCACTTGAAATTGCCAGAATGCTTAATTGTACCGGCGACCGCACCCAAGCCTGTCAGTGTCTTAACTGTAAATGGATAAAAGAAAATAATCATCCTGCTGTTTTGACGATTTCGAAGGTTGACAATAAACCTTCCGACGATAATTCAAAAACCGTTATTTCCATTGAGCAGGCAAGGATGATTAAAAACGATTTGCTTGTAACTTCCGATTATCACAGGGTTTTAATTTTTTGTGATAAGGATAAAGAAGGTAATGTTTGCGGTCTTAACCAGCAGAATTTTCAGGCTGATGCCGCAAATGCACTTTTAAAAACTTTTGAGGAACCGCCTTCAAATACTACATTTTTCTTTTTAACAAAAGATAAATCTGATATGATTACAACTGTCGTTTCACGCGCTCAATGTTTTTACGTTCCGTCTATGAAGGATGAAGAAAGAGATTTTTCTCTTGTAAAAGATGCTATGGACGGCTATCTTGAGCTTGAACGTAATGAGGTTTTGGATTTTAATGACAAAATTCTTGATATTGCAAAAATGGTAGACGGGGAAGAAGTATTTACCCAGATGCAAAATTATATGTCCGCACTTTTAAAATCAAACCTTGATAATTTGTCTTTAAAAGTTAAATTAATTTCTGATATTAAAGCTGTAGAAACAGCAAAAAAAGAATATCGCCTGAATATGAATATTCAAACGATAGTTGAAACTTTGAGTTTTAAATTAATATTATAATTAGGAATTAAGAAGATTTTCGATATTTCCGTTCAGGAACAAATCGTTTAATTTGTTAACTTGTTCTTCCATTTTGGATAAGCAGAAATCAACCTCTTTTAAATCTTCGTTGTGGGATTTTCCGTCAGTAAAAGTCTGGGCAATATCGAGTAAATTTTTCAGTTCAACCGCAGCAGTTTCAATAACCCCAATAGTTTTAAGTTTTTTGTTATCCATTTCTTACCTCCGCTATTAATATATATTAATAATAATGAGTTGTATATTACCCAAGTGGGTATTATTTTTCTTGAATGGGTGCTCTAATAATCATATAGAGTAACATTTATGTATGATTAAAAATCGTTTATCAACAATAATGGGCTATAAAAGAATTAAGCCACATGAAATAGTAACTCTAACTGGTATTAGTAGAAAAACTTTATATAATATTTATAATGACAAAACTAAAGGTATAGAGTTTGCAACATTGAACAAACTGTGTTTCGCGCTTGACTGCACGCCTAATGATTTGTTCAGATATGAACCGGATTAATTATACTTTACTCATATATTTTTGTGCTTCACGTTTTAATTTTTCTTGTTTAGCCATTTGTTTCAGGGCTTTTTCTTCAGGTGTTTTTATCCTGAACAAATTTAAAAACCAGACTTTTGCCATTCTCATACCGGTTTTGGAAAATAAAGGAGCTTTAATTTGAGGAGCTTTAATTGATTTTGATAACTCAAAATTATCGACTGCCAATTTTGCGTGTTCTTTCACCGCATTTTTAAATCCCTTGTAATTTCCTGTTGCTGCAGAAAATACCAAATCGGATTTTAATTGAATTAATCTTTTTGTAACGGGGGATGCCAGATCAATTGAAATTTTTACCATAATTACTCCTTTATGTGTTTAATAATGGTTTTTTAAAAATTAATGTATTGATTTTTTTATTATTTACAATACATTCAAACTCTTTAACAAGCGTAAAATTATTTTTTTGATAGTAATCAAAATCGCAGGTCGTATCTGTCCAGAGATAAATATTTTTAATCCCGTTTTCACATGCATTTTCAACAAGTTTTGACAGAAGCATTTTACCTCCGCCTTTTTGCGTGCTGATAAAAAGCCCCATCATTAAATCATTTTCATTCATTACGCCTTTAACTTCTTTCCCTGTACTTTCTACGTAATCAAGAAGGTTGAGGGCAGTTATTTTATCCTGTTCGTTAAGTGTATTGATTTTTGTTTTGATTTTTTCGCTGCTGTTATTTTTATCTTTTTTTAAGGCTGCAAAAACAAATCCCTTAAGCCCGTTTTCATCGAGTGCAAAAGAAAATGTTTCGTTTAAATAATAGTATTCCAGCGTAAAGTCATAGATAAGCTTTTGTAACCTGCTGTTTTCGTTTGCATATAAATCACCCCATACAAGGTGTGTAATTTTTTCGGCTTCCTCAATATCGCTATTCTTGAAGTTTCTGATTATCATATTAAGAATTTTCCGTTTTCATAGATAAGTTTGTCGTCAGCATATATTGATGAATTATGTTTCATGTTTTTAATCATGTCCCAGTGAAGTCCTGAAACATTCTTCCCGCCTGTTTCAGGGTAAGATGCACCGACTGCCATGTGAATAGAACCGCCGATTTTTTCATCAAAAAGAATATTTCCCGTAACTTCCTGAATTTCATCGTTTGTTCCGATTGCAATTTCTCCGATGCCTTTTGAGCCTTCGTCCATATTAAACATGGCTTCGAGATAATCTTTTCCTGTATCGGCATCAAATTTCACAATCTGACCGTTTTCAATCCATAAGTGTACGCCTGTGGCAGAATTGCCGCGGTAATTCTGCGGAAAATCAAAATAAATTTCGCCGTTAATACCGTCTTCAACGGGCGATGTGAAAACTTCACCGTCAGGGTAATTGTTTATGCCTGAACAGCTTATCCATTTTCTGCCTTCAACATTAAAGGTTATATCTGTTTTTTCGCCTGTTATGCGGAGTTTTTTAACACCGTTCAGATAATTTGCCCATTTGGTCTGCTTTTCGTCAAGTTCGCGAAGTTTTGCAACAGGGTCGTCCAAATTCAGGTAACAAGAATTAAAAAGAAATTCGGAATATTCATCAAAAGACATTTTTGCTTCCTGCGCAAGAGCGTGCGTCGGAACATCTGCCACAACCCATGAAGCGTCGCCTTTTGCCGAGCGCTCCATGAGAGTTTTTGATAACCCCTGTGAAGCTTTTGAACGTCTTGAAAGTTTTCTCAAATCCGCACGCGCCATATTTTTTGTGTTCATTGGCGCACCGATAGAAATAAACTTATCTACGGTTTCATATTCAAGTTTTATAATCGGGTCAATATAATCAAGCTGTTCGTCAGAAGCGTATTTAATAAAAATATCCGACATATCTTCAAAAGAAGTTCTCAAAATCGGGTGTGCGCCTTTTTCAATAACTCTTTTGTAAACAGCTTTTACAAGGTCTTTTGCATAAATACTTGCAGCTCTGATTTGCACAAGGTCGCCCTTTTGAACGTTAGTTGAATAATCGACAAGAACTTCTGCGTATTTTTCCCAAATTGTTTTTTGCATGTTTTCTCCTATGAATTTTACCTGAGCGGCTGAGCTTATCTTTAGTTTAGCCAGTGTAATTTTAACTAAACTCCTGATTGGCGGGTTAAGCGGCTGCGCTTAGTCGTCTTGTAAGCATTCATGTCCTGATTTATGAGTTTTTAAAAGCACTCCCCGTTTAGATGTTTGGATAAATTCAATCATTTTTTCAATGTATTCGTTCATAGGAATTTCTGCTTTAATTTTTTCAATTGCCTGAGTTGTATTATATTCCTCTGAAATTAACAATTTGAAAGCTTCGTTAGTATGTGTTCTGACTTCCAGAGGCACTCCGCGGCGTTTCATTGCAATGACATTTAATCCTCTCGGAACAGGCGGTCTACCTTCGCCTTTTGAATACGGAAGTATATCCTGACGGGATGCTGAAAATCCGCTTATGATAGCCATATCGCCTATTCTTATATTCTGGTGGAATACGCTCATACCGCCGACAAATGCTCCGAAACCTACATGAACATGTCCTCCTAAGGTTACGAGGTTAGCAAGAATAACTTCATCTTCAAGCACGCAATTATGTGCAACATGTGAGCCTACCATTAAAAGACATTTTTTACCTATTCTTGTTGTAAAATCACCGCAAGCCGCACCTCTGTGAACAGTTACGTTTTCTTTAATAATTGTTCCGTCGCCTATAACAACTTTTGTCGGTTCGCCTTTGTAGCCCAAATCCTGAGGTTCCGAACCGATTGTTGCAAACGGAGAAATTGTACAATCATCGCCGATTTCTGCAAACTCAATATGAGCATTTGAAATTACACGTGTTCTGTGTCCTATTGTAACGTTTTCACCTATAACAACGTATGGTCCTATAATTGCATCATCTGCGATTTTTGCTGACGGATGTATAATTGCGGTTTTGTCTATCATCTTTTTATCCTCTCTCAATACTATAAAATCAATTATAGTACAAATCTTATATAGTCACAATATTTTTTATATTATTTTAATATATAAAAACAGCGGCATTTTTTTAGCAAAAAAATTTTTGTTTGTATTTTAATATGAATATGAAAGTACAAAGTATTAAATCTTATATTAATTTTGCATCTGTAGAAAGAAAACCTGAAAAAGCTGCGGGCTTACAAAGCACTGATGCAAAAAAAGAAAAAAAGGAAAAAATTATTAAGTATTCAATTGCCGCAGCAGCGGCAGCAGCTGTTGTAATCGGCGGACTTTATTACCTCGGACGCCGCGGCGGTAAAGTTGTTAAGAATACAAAGTTAACAGAAGAAGCATCGTCGGTGCACGTTAAACCGGAAAAGACCGAAAAACCCGTGAAACTCGGAAACGTAATTGAAGAAACGCCTAAAAAAGTTAAGACGGATGACACACCGGATGTAAAACCTGAAAATGTTGAGGAAACAGTTGAACCTGAAAGACCGAAAGCAAAAAGACGGGGCAGAAAAAAACTTAAGGAAACAACTGAACATAAAATAAATCCGTCTGATATTCCGGACGCAAAAAAGCCTTTTGTGCTTGATAAAAAATATTTTGATTTTTCAAAAATCGAAGGAGAACGCAAAGATAATGTTGTCAGACAAATAGAAAACGGAAAAGTGAAACGTGAATTTGCAGCTGATGACGGCGAGCATTTGAATTTTTATTCCGAATTCGACGATAACGGCGTAAGGATTATGGATGTTGAATTCCGTAATGACACATCAGTAAAAGCTGTCAGAAAATATAAAAACGGTGAATTCTCCCAAATTTCATATTATGAAAAAGACGGCATAACACTGGCTAAAAAATTCGATGATGAGGACGAAGCTCTCAGGTTTGGTTTAGATTTTGAATAACGAAAAAGACTTGAGATTATTCTCAAGTCTTTTTTTTAGTTTACGTAAATTATTTAAGTGCAAAAGTCATGTCGGCTTCAACACAAACTTTGCCGTCAACTTTTCCTATACCGTGAGCCTTGCAGATAGGGCCTTTTACCTTTGTAAGTTCGATTTCCATATCAAATCTGTCACCGGGTCTTACGATATTTTTAAATCTAACGCCGTCAACTCCCGCATATAGAGTTAATTTCCCTTTGAATTCAGGCATTGTCATTAACACAGGAGCAGAACATTGAGCCATAGCTTCAAGCTGCAATACGCCTGGCATAATCGGGTTGTTCGGGAAATGACCTTGAAAGAATTGTTCGTTCATTGTCATGTTTTTGTAACCTTTTGCGTATTTGCCCGGAACACATTCGGTAATTCTGTCTACCAGTAAAAACGGATAACGATGCGGAATCATTTCCATAATCTGCATTGTGTCAAATTGCAAAACTTCTTGTTTAGTTTCTTCTGTCATTTTTTTCTCCTTATTTACATTCAATTAATTTGTCTTTTAAGATTTTTGCGGCTTTAATATGAACTGCATGACCTGCCTCTTTTACAAGTATCTGGCATTTCATATTTAACGGATTTACACCGGTTAAGTATAAATCACCTATTAAATCCAAAATTTTATGTTTAACAGGTTCGTTCTCCGAACGCAATTCCGATGTGTACCCCTTGTCCTGAAGCCCGAGAGTGTTTTCAACGGTAACCCCCTGAGCAAATCCGAGCATTTGAAACTTTCTTAAATCTTTATAAAATCCGAAAGTTCTTGCTTCAATTATTTCCTGTTTGTTTTTGGGGTTATAAGCAGCCCAGCGTCTTGTCAAGTCAGGATGGTCATAATTTACCGCATAAGAAATATAAAGCTCATCCGAAGGCAGAATTACAAGACTTGTTTTACCGTTCAGATAATAAACAGGTTCGGATACCGTGTAGCGTTTTGGTTTTTCAAATAAATGTTTTTCAACACCTGCTTTTTCAAAAAGCTCAACCCATTTTTTAGAACTTCCGTCAAGCGCGGGAACTTCCATCTCATCCATACAAATATCAATGCTGTCAATTCCGCAAAATGCCAGAGCCGCAGTTAAATGTTCCGTCAGCATTGCTTTGGATTTTTTGTTTCCCAAGACAACGCAGTGATCTGTTGCTAATACATTGTCTACGCAAGCTTCAAACGGTTCAGCTCCGTTAACGAAATACCTTATTTTTCCTGTTTTTGACGGGAAAAAATTTACGGTACACGGTTTATTTTTCATTAAACCGTTACCTGATATTGATGTTTCTTTAAGAATTGTGGTCATTATTTATGTTATCCTCAAATTCTTTTAACAGCGGTTCGTATTTTCTGAATTTTGCAAAGATTTCCT
Organism: Candidatus Gastranaerophilales bacterium; assembly: GCA_944324305.1. Taxonomy (GTDB): domain Bacteria; phylum Cyanobacteriota; class Vampirovibrionia; order Gastranaerophilales; family Gastranaerophilaceae; genus Stercorousia. The sequence continues at coordinate 87,454 of CALUVV010000005.1, read as the reverse complement.
GTGCATCTTTCAAAGTTTTCAGTTGTTTAATGAAATCTTTTCTCGGCATAGCAGGAATACCGACAACAATTGATTTTTCTGGGAATGATTTTGTAACCCCTGCTTTTGCCGTGATAATTGTATCAGAACCTATTTCGATATGATCAGCAAGACCTGCCTGACCTGCAATAACAACTCTGTCGCCGATTACACAGCTTCCTGCAATACCGACCTGCGAAACTATTAAGCATCCTTCGCCGATTTTACAGTTATGGCCGATCATAACAAGGTCATCAATTTTTGTGTTATTTCCGATGGTTGTATTTTCAATTGTTCCTCTGTCAATAGTAGTGTTAGCACCGATTTCTACATTGTTGCCTATTACAACCGCACCGATTGAAGGAATTTTAAAGATAACATGTTTTGCATTATTTTCTTTAATTTCACCGTCTTTTCTTGCCTGTTCAATGTTGTCGGGATTTTCGGTTACGAAGCTGAAACCGTCCGCACCTAAAGATACGCCGTGATGAAGGATTACATCATCTCCGACCTGAACTCTGTCACCTATATTAACCCCTGCATGGAAGAAACAATTTTTACCTATTTTAACACCGCCGCCGATGTAAGAATTTGCAAGGATTTTAGTATTGTCACCGATAACAGCATCCCGTGATATAACTACATTAGGTCCTATTTGAACATTTTCCCCTAATTTAGCAGTTTCATGAACTGTTGCTGTCGGGTGAACGCCTTTGTTAACCTCGGGTGCAACGTAAAACATATTTAAAAGTTTCATCATTGCTAACCTTGGTCTTTCCACCTCAATCGTAGTAAGCCCGTCTATTTGAACCCCCAGCGGAACAAGTGCTGCTTTAGCATTAGATTTTGCGAGATTTGCAATTTCTTCTTCACCTAAAGCCAGAGCAAGCGTATTTTCATCAGATAACAACGGCGGTGCAATTTGTGAAATTTTAACGTCTTGCACCTTTGTCAACATACCGCCCGTGATATGTGTAATTTCTTCTAATGTAAAGGTTTTCATAAACTTATCTCCTTATATAAATTAATTTTTCATTTTGTTAATAACATTTGTTGTTGATTTACCGTCTACAAATTCGATAAATTCAACCCTTGTTCCGTTTTTTTTCATAATATCAGCTTCAGGAAGCGTTTCCATAGTGTAATCCGCCCCTTTGGTATAAACATCAGGCTTCATTTCATCCAAGAGATTTTTAGGACTGTCTTCATCAAATAATACCACATAATCTACGCATCTCAAAGCACTTAATATTTCTGCACGATCCTGCTCGGTATTAATCGGACGCGACGGACCCTTTATGCTTTTTACGGATTTGTCCGAATTCAATAATACTATTAAAAAATCGCCGAAAGTTTTTGTTTTCTCAAGATATCTGACATGCCCCACATGCAGAATATCAAAGCAACCGTTAGTGGTAACGACTGTTTTGCCTGAATGATGAATAGTATCGATTAAAGCTCTTAAATCTTCTCTTTTTACTAACATATCCCTGTTCCTTAACATAATTGTACCAAAAACAGGTAAGAAAGTTGCATCGGTTTAACAAAAAGTAATATTAAACAGAGCTGCATCAGCGCGGGAAGAAACACGCCGATACATAAAATTAAGCAATCTGGCAGGTTTGTTCCAGCATTTCAAATGTAGTGCGGGGCATTTCATAATCTTCGGCATTTACTTTAACCCCGTTCAACTCTGCGGATTTCAGGGTAATGTCTTTTTCATCATCTCCGACATTTTTTAATTTATTATCCATAATATATATTTCCTTTCTTAAGGATTTTGTGGGGTAAATTATTGTTTTCTTCCCAATCTGATATCTATTGTATATATATTATACATTAAAAAACTGATTTGAATACAACCTGAATGGGTAATATTTTATTTTTTATTGTTTTACAATGTAAAAGCCCGCTTGTAACGGGCTTTTTAAACTCTTAAGCAATTTGTAAAGTTTCTTCTAAAAAGTCAGAAGTGAGACGCGGGATGTCAACTTCTTTTTTCAGACTTTTGGAAGGATTCTTTACGGAATCAATTTTTGCTTCCTGACATTTTTCTGCTTCATTTTTTTTCATAATAATATAATCTCCATAGTTTTTCCCTATTATTATAAAAACAATCAGAAGCCCGAAATTGTTATATTAAATTTATTTTATTAATATATATTAACTGTACATTGTAAATTTACGTTCTTTAGCGACTTTACTTGCCGGGTTAACAAAGCCTTTTAAGAATTTGGGGATTTTCTTGAACACTTTTGCAGTTCCGCTATCACCTGCGTAACCAGAATTTAATCTTTCTTTGATTAATCTGCCGGCATTTTCTGCCGAAGGTTTTTCCATGACTGTTGAAGCCCAGCCTTTAGAAAGCGGGGTAATTGTTAATTTTTTAATTTGCATTGTTAATAAAGCTCCATTTCTATTACTTTTTGACAAATTCTTACAGTATTTAATGCTGCGCCTATTCTGAGGTTATCTGCAACGCACCATAGTGAAATACCGTTATTAAATGCAAGATTTTTTCTTATCCTGCCGGCAAATACAGGGTCAACACCTGATGCATCGCGTGTTGTCGGATATTCAAAGTTATCGGGGTTATCAATAACTTTTACGCCGAATGAATTTTTTAATATTTCACGAACTTCATCAGGCGAAATTTCATTTTCAAATTCTATATCAACGGCTTCCGAGTGTCCGTTATAAACGGGGACACGGGCTGCTGTACATGAAATCGGTAAATTTTCGGGTAGATGAAGAATTTTTTTTGTTTCTTTAACAACTTTCATTTCTTCTTTTGTGTAACCGTTTTGACAGAATACATCTATTTGAGGGATTACATTAAAGGAAATCGGTTTTTTAAAACATTTATTTTCAAATTCTTCACCTGCAAGCGTTGCCTTCGTGTTATCGGTAAGCTCATTAATTGCTGCAAGTCCGGCACCTGAAACAGCCTGATAAGTTGATACAATTAATCTTTTTATTTTAGCTTTTTCATGAAGTGGTTTTAAAACAAGCATTAACTGGGAAGTTGAGCAGTTAGGGTTTGCAATAATACCTTTGTGTTTTTTCAAATCATCGTCGTTTACATAAGCGATTACAAGAGGTACATTTTCATCCATTCTGAAAGCAGATGAGTTGTCAATGAGTACTCCTCCCCTTTTAACAATTTCGGGTGCAAATTTTTGAGATGTCGTTCCGCCTGCTGATGCAAGTACAATGTTTACTCCGTCGAAACTTTCTGGTTTAGCTTCTTCAACCGTGTAGGTTTTGCCTTGAAATTCCAATTTGATACCTGCTGATTTTGCGCTTGATAAGAATTTGATTTCGTTGAAATCAATTTTAAGTTCGTCAACTATTTTTGTAATTTCTCTGCCTACAACGCCTGTTGCTCCGAGAATTGCGATGTTTGGTTTTCTCATATCTTCTCCTTTTGTAAAATTTATTATATCTAAAAAAGTATGCATATATAAATTTGTCTTAATGAAAGTTTACACAATTATCGTATGTGATAGACGATGTTGACATTGTTTTACATAACACCTATATTTTTTTTATAGAAAGAACTTAAGGTAAGGAGAAAAATTATGCAGGATATGTCATACGAACACTTTGAAGCTGAATGTGAAGGGTTGATTAATAGATATTTAGAAAAATGTAGTAAACATTTTCAAAAGAAAAAAAATTATAACTACATAGCTCACAGTCTTATAAAAAACTGGCTGAAAAATTTTCATCCGTCAATCATGACATTAGAAATATTGAAAAGTTTTAGTGCGGGCATAAAAGATAACAAAAAAAAGTACGAAAAATTAAATCATGATGAAAAATACATAATTGATTTAATGACAGATAGTCTTACAAATGTAATAATATTATCTAATGCAATTCTGGAAATTGTGTACAAAGTCTCAAGTAAATTATAAGAGAGGAAAATCCCCTCTTTTTTACATAATATTATCTAAACCATATATGAAATCATTATTTTTTGCAACATGTTTTACTGCAAGCAAAACGCCCTGCATATAACATTTTCTGTCCATTGAATCATGTCTTATTGTCATAATCTGGCCTGATGAACCGAATATTACTTCCTGAGATGCAATGTAACCCGGCATTCTTACTGAGTGAATGTGAATATTAGAGTAGGCATTTCCGCCTCTTGCGCCTTCAATTGTTTCTGTTTCGGGGCAGTTTCCTTTTGTAAAATCATCTTTAACTTCTGCCATCATTGCAGCAGTTTTAATTGCAGTACCTGAGGGAGCGTCTTTCTTCTGGTTATGATGAAGCTCGATAATTTCCGCATTATCAAAATATTTTGATGCCTGTTTTGCAAACATCATCATTAATACGGCACCTGTTGAAAAATTAGGAGCAATAAGACAGCCTGTATTTTTTTCCTGTGAAAGTTTTTTTAGCTCTTCAATCTGCTCATCTGTCAAACCTGTTGTACCTATGACTATTTTTATTCCGTTATTTAAGCAGTATTTTGCGTTTTCAAAAATAGATTTTGGCTGTGTAAAATCAACAAGAACATCAATATCTGTTACTCTTGCCGCATCTTCTATATGGTGATACATTTCCGAGCTTGCTATGTCAATTTTTGCAACCAGTTCGGTATCGGGGCATTCCGTTACGGCCTGAACAACTTCCTGTCCCATTTTTCCTAAAGCTCCGCATACAGCTACTTTAATCATAACTTTTCTCCTTACTTTTCTTTAACTTTATCATAAAAATAAATTGTCTGTGTTAAAATATGATATGTAATGGTAAGAAGGAGAGAAAAAAGATGGCAGATGCTAAAATTTTGGCTACAATTGAAAGAAGTGAAACAGAACAGTTACAAATTTCAGTAAGCGAATACAAAGGAAGAAGTTACTTAAACATGAGAATATTTTATACAACCGATGACGGTGCAACATGGCTTCCGACAAAAAAAGGTGTAACTTTTTCTCCTGACCAGCTTGATTTGTTGGAAGAAGCTATTCAGGCTGCAAGACAAGAATTTATGTCTGAAGAGTAGGCGAAGCCTACCCTTCCACTCAGACTAACTAAGCACTTTAAAGGAGAAGTTTTGAGTAAATACGCATCAGCGCTTGTTAATATCAAAGGATTGGGGGTTAAGACATTCAGCTACTTAATCCCTGACGAGATGAAAGACAAAATTCAAATCGGACAGGCTATTCTTGTCCCGTTTGGCAGGCAGGGGCTGGTTAATGCCTTTTGTGTGGGGTTTTCGGACTATTTACCGGGGGATTTTAAGGTTAAAAAGATTAACAAAATCCTTGATGAAACCCCGCTTTTTTCAATAGAATACTTAAAACTTCTCGAGTGGGTTGCGAATTATTACTGCTGTGATCTTGTCACGGTGCTCAATGCCGCAATTCCTCTTAAGTTAATTGAGAAGGCATCCAAAACCGAACAGATTATTGAGTTTGTAAAATTTGACGGAGCAACCAAACGTCAGGTTCAAGTGCTCGAATTGCTTCAAAAATCAGGTAAAATGCCTTTGATACTCTTTGAAAAGTACGCTAAGACTACAAGAGCCACAATAAAAAAACTTGAACAAACAGGATGTATTAAACTTATTCAGGAAGAATTATACAGAAATCCTCTTGATGTTTTGAGGATTACTGAACGCGAACCTTTGTTTGAACTTTCCGGCGATCAAAAAAAAGTGTATGAAGGTATAAAAAATAAAATTAGCGGCGGGAATGAAATTTTACTGCACGGCGTAACTGCATCAGGAAAAACAGAAGTTTATTTTAAGCTTATTGACGATACAATAAAATCAGGTAAAAATGTACTCTTTCTTGCTCCCGAAATTGCGCTTGCATCGCAGTTAACAAAACGTCTTGCAAAAAAATTCGGGACGAAAGATGTTGCAATCTGGCACAGCAGTATTTCAGACGGCGAGCGTTACGATGTCTGGCAAAAGCTTTATAAAGATGAAATAAAAATTCTTGCGGGTGCGCGTTCGGCTGTTTTTGCTCCTTTAAAAAATATAGGTTTGATAATTATTGACGAAGAACATGAAGGAGCATACAAACAAACTACACCTGCTCCGAGATATGATGCGCGTGTTGTTTCCCGAAAATTGTCGGAATTCCATAACTGTCCGTTGCTTTTAGGTTCGGCAACTCCTGATATTGCTACGTATTACAGGGCTGTAAATTCGGGTAATCTGTTTGAACTTAAAAAACGATATAACGATGCGAAAGTTCCGCCCGTAACGGTTATAAATATGCAGGAGCACGGGCGTGCAGCGTACAGGAACGTTCTTTCAATGCCTTTGCAGACCGAAATTAAAGAAACACTTTCTAAAGGACAACAGGTAATTTTACTTATAAACCGCCGCGGCTTTTCAACATTTACACAATGTCAGGCATGCGGTCATGTTATTCAGTGCCCAAACTGCGCAATTCCGATGATTTGGCATTCAAAAGACCAGATGCTTAAATGCCACTATTGTAATCATGCCCAATATTTCCCGGATGTTTGTCCCGAATGCGGCTCCGATGCTTTTAAGAACAGCGGAACGGGAACACAAAAAATAGAGCAGTATGTAAAAGAAATTTTCCCTGAAAATAATGTCGAGCGTATAGACAGTGATATTCTTGTAAGAAAGGGCGAACATGTAAGACTTTTGGAGAAATTTCAGCGCGGGGGTATTGATATCTTAGTCGGAACCCAGATGATTGCAAAGGGGCTGGACAACCCTAACGTAACACTTGTAGGTGTAATTTCTGCCGATGCAAGTTTTAACCTGCCTGATTTCAGGGCATCCGAACGCGGTTTTCAGCTTCTCACACAGGTTGCGGGTCGTGCGGGACGCGGAGAGTTTGCCGGAAAAGTTCTTTTTCAAACCTATAATCCTGATTTTTACGCATTGGAAAGTGCAAAATCTCAGAATTACGGAGAGTTTTTCACGGCGGAAATTGCAGCACGTGAAGAATTTGATTACCCGCCTTTCAGTCAGATTATAAGATTAATTTTAAGCTCTCAAAATAACTTTCGTGCTGAAAAATCAGCGCAGGAAATAGCCCTGCGCCTCTGTACAATGATTGAAAAATACGGTATTTCCGAACGCTTGGATATTCTTGGTCCAACCCCTTGTGTTATTGAACGCATTAACGGTCAATATCGCTTCCAGATTTTGATTAAAAACAAGCTTGGTGAAAAAGGACACCAATTTGTTTCAAGTTTTCTGAACAAAATAATTATGCCTAAAGATATTAAGCTGGCTATAGATGTGGATCCGCTGGATATTTTATAACCTTATAGGATAGTCATCTTTGACTTCCCAATTATCAAGCTGCAAAATTCCTGCACATTGATCATTATGGTTTTTGCATTGTTGTATGGCTTTTTCTCGTGTATTGCAGTATGCAACGGGACAATATGCTCCGAAATACGTATTTGTAAGTGAATTAGCTTCAAAACCTTTTTTGGTGCAAATTACAAAATAAAATTGATCTCTGCCTTCCGTATTAGGTTTTCTGTCTCCGTTTGTATCATATAAGATATCATAACATCCTCCGTTTCTTACATAAAAAATCGACCCGTCAGTAAGGATTACTTTTGTATATTTATGAAAATTAGCGGCCTTTTCTGCCGAAACATATTTAAAATACGGGGCAATATATTTTGTAAAAAAGGCATCTGATATTTCACTGTTTGCATCTTCGTCATATTTGCCGTCATCATCATAAATGTTGGATGGTTTTCCCCAATCCTCTATCATTCCGTTATCTTCCTGCGACATAACAAGTGCCTGGCTCATCATGGAATAAAATTTTTTTAACCTTGCACTTGTTTCCTGTTTTTTGGAATTTTGAATTAAGGACGGCATTGTCATTGCCGCAACAACACCTATGATGCCGAGAGTAATTAAAACTTCTGCGAGTGTAAACCCGTTTAACCCCTTACTGCAAGCGACCTTTGCGGGGGGGGGGCAACCCTTAACGCTTTAAAATTCATAATTTTAGCCTCCTTTTTTTATAAGTATAGATTATTTTACTGCAAATTGCAACTTAATCAGTTCTTTTGTATTTTCGCGAACTTCTTTATCTACAGTAAATATTTCATCAATTGTCGAATTTTGAATAACTTTATGTTCATCACACATTTTCTTCGTGATTTTATAAATATCATAAAGCTTTATTTTTCCGTCAAGAAACGCAAATACAGCTTCTTCATTAGCCGCGTTCATACAAACCGTTGCAGTACCGCCGAGTTTCCCCATTTCATAAGCTAATTTAACTGTCGGGAATTTTTCATAATCAGGTTTTTCAAAGTCTAATTTTGCAATATCCGCAAAGCTGAAACTTTTTGATTTAATGCCTTCAAAGCGTTCGGGGTAAGTAATTGCATACTGGATAGGAATATGCATACTCGGAAGGCCTATTTGTGCAATAATGCTTCCGTCAACATATTCGATTGCTGAATGAACAATACTTTGTGGGTGCACAACAACATCTATTTTATCGTAGTCAAATCCGAATAAATGGTGAGCTTCAATAATTTCCAAACCTTTATTCATTAAAGTTGCGCTGTCAACGGTAATTTTTTTACCCATATTCCAACGCGGATGTGCAAGTGCCTGTTCAACCGTTGCATTTTTCATATCTTCAACGGATTTGTGAAGAAAAGGTCCGCCTGATGCCGTTATTATCAATTTATCAACCTGCTTAATATCTTTTATGCACTGGTGGATTGCACAGTGTTCGCTGTCTACGGGAATTATTTTTACTCCGTATTTTTTTGCTTCCGCCATCACTATATCACCTGCCATCACAAGAGTTTCTTTGTTGGCAAGTGCTATGTCAATTCCGTTTCTTATAGCCGTCAACGTCGGACGAAGTCCGATTTTTCCGGAACAGGCAACAAGTATAATGTCATTTTCTTTGTCAGAGCAAATTTTTTCCAACCCGTCTTCTCCAAGGCAGGTATATTTTGGCTTAAATTTTTCCGCCTGTTTTTGCAAAAGTTCTTTATTATGACCGCCTGCAAGGGCAATAATCTCAAATTTATCCTGTAATTTTTCAATAACTTCCAGAGCCTGAGTTCCGATTGAGCCTGTGGAACCTATAATGCTTATTTTTCTCTTCTTATTTTCCATAATTCAATTATATAATAAAAAAGCGGGATTTTTAATTCCCGCTTTCTTTTTATTGTTTAACCGTTTCTTCAACCTGTTCTTTTATGGAACTGCTTGAGTTAACGTAATTTGCAACTTGTTTAAGTGCCGGTTTCATTGCATTAACCGTTGAATTACCGCCAAGGCAGCCCCCTGTACAAGCCATTACTTCAATCAGGTTTCCTAAATCACACATTCCGTTTTTAGCGTATTTTTTCAAATCTCTGACTGTTTGTTTTGTTAAGCCGTCAATTATAACGGGATGAGCGGGAATTTCTTCAGGAAGTAATGTTTGAACCGCTTTTGCAACACCGCCTGTTACGCAGTAATTTCTGCTTTCTGCTGATGCTTGTGTTTTGAATTCACTTTCGCCGCATTCTGCAACCTGAATATTTAATGCAATCATCCATGCACCGATTTCTTCATAGTTAAGAACATAATCAACATTCGGATTATTTAATGCTTCACGTTTTTTAGCAACGCAGGGGCTGAAGAATACGGTAACCGCATCCGGATTTTCTTTTTTTACTATTTCCGCAGTATAATACATCGGAGTTTTTGTATCGGAGCGGAAAGGTTTCATTTCCGGAATATGCTTGTCTACAAGTTCGTTGTAGCCCGCACAGCAGGATGTTGTCATAAATTCGGCGCCATGTTCAAGTCTTTCCACAAATTCGGCCGCTTCGGTTTTTGTAGTAACATCGGCACCTTGAGCAACTTCATAAACATCCGAGAAACCTAATTTCATTATGGCTTCTTTTAACTGTTTGGGAGTGCAAGGAAGCTGCCCGAACATAGCAGGAGCAACCATTGCAATAACTTTTTTGCCGCTTCTGATATTTTTTAACACATCGATAATTTGGCTTTTTTCGTGAACAGCACCGAAAGGACAAGCTGATGCACATTTTCCGCATGAAATACATTTATCAAAATCAATTCTTGCATGGCCGTCCTCATCTTTTGCAATCGCACCTACAGGACAGGCACTTTCGCAGGGGACAATAATTTTTTGAATTGCCTGATAAGGACAAACCTGTGCACACATTCCGCAGTTTTTGCATTTTGCGGGGTCAATTACGGATTTGCCGTTTTGAATTGAGATTGCTCCGAATTTGCAGGTATTTACGCAGGGTCTTGCAACGCAGCCCTGGCATAAATCTGTTACATAAATTCTTGAAGGTACACAGCCTTTGCAAGCGGTTGTAAGAACCGTTAAAGGATTTTCATCCGGTTCTTTTCTGTCCTGAGCCTTAGAAGCCAGCTGAGAAAGAAGTGTGCTGTCGTCAGTGTCTTCAATAGAGAAACCTAAACCTGCAATTGCTCTGTCTCTAAGGATTGCTCTTTCCTTAAAAATACAGCATCTGTAAGGCACTTCATGACCTTTAGGGCGCATATCATAAGGAATAAGTCTTGTATTTTCTTCGAAATTATCACTTAAATAAGCTTTTATCAGTCTTACCAATATTTCTCTTTTTAAGTGTGATGTCTGTTTTGGGGTATTGGTATTCATTGCCATATTTCTACACCTCTTACTATTCTTTAAATAATATATTTATATTATGGCATGAACATAAAATTTTTCCAAATTTATGCAAAACAGCGGTCTTAATATTAAGACCGCTGTTTTTTATTTTTTATTGTTCCATTTTATGATAATTGTACTGATATTTGCTTAAAGATGCTTTTAGCTGTTCTTCCTGTGAACTTTCACCTTTTCCCTCAACTTGAACAAATCCTATTTCAGGCTGCACTGTTTCTCCGTCCATTTCAACTCCGAATTGGTTATACCAAATCTTAGCTTCGTCTTTCTCATCCATATGAACAGTATTATTTTGTGTATCAGGCCCTAATTCGATATAATCTTTTCGCATATTGCCGTTTATATACCAGCTTTCTTTTTTGTCAACAAAAATTTCGTTACCGCTTGATTTCCCTTTTAAATTAATAAAATCTGTTTTATCAGGATTTCCGTATATTTTTGCATTTTCCAAATCTGTTATTGAAATATATGAATCGTCCGGATTATACCATTCTTTTCTCAGCCCTAGACTTTCTACTGAAGATTTTTTGTTCGGGTCTTTCTGGTCGGGAAAATCAATTTGTATTCCGGGCTTTACAAATACAGTGTTTATTTTTTTGCCGTTTAATGTGTAAGAGCTTGTTTTATCAGCATCTATTTGATTTTTATCAAATATAACTCCGCCTATATTTACTTTGTTTGATTTTTGTTTTTGTACTGCTTTTTTTTGCGATGCTGCTGTACTTTTTCCGATTGGTTTTACAGGTTCTGTCATAATTTAGTCTCCTTAATATCTTGTTCTAATTTTTATGTGCACATCTTACTCTTTTATAAAAAAATAATACCTGATGAAATTGCTAAAAAATTCAATGTATTGCATTGAAATATTTAATAATATAGAAATAATGCGACATTCAGGCTTTACAAAAATTAATATACTATGAAAAAGTAAATCATATTTTCGTAAAAATCAGATGTATAATAGGGAATTTTATGAATATAAAGCAAGAATTAGGTGAAAAAATTAAAAGAGAGAGAAAAAAGCGCGGCTTAACCCAGGAGCAGCTGGCTGAAATGATTGATATTTCATCAAGAAACCTGAGTAATATTGAGGTGGGGCAAAACTTTCCAAAAGCCGAAACACTTGAAAAAATTCTAAAGTCATTAAATATTTCTACGGAAGATTTATTTGCAAATGACCATATAAAGAAACCTGAAGAATTGTTGAATTCGATTTATGACATTTTAAACAGTGTAAAAGATGACAGTCTGAGACTTGAGAGAATATATAAAATGATAAAATTTTTTGTTGAAAATGATTAAAAAAAGAGGTCTGTTATGACCTCTTTTTTTTAATTTTTATTTATTCAATTTTTCGTCAATTGCTTTTAAAACTTTTTCAACGGTTGCTTCTTTGATAACATCATCATCAACTTTTACATAAGGTGCTTTTGAAAATTCCCAGTCAATTGAGCATAAACCGAGGCAGGGAACTCCTGAAACTTCAACTTTTTCACCGTATTTTTTCGGCACTGTTTCGATTAATTCCTGCAAATTTGATGACCCCATTACAAAGCAAGTTGTTCCTAAACATACTTTAACACTAATTTTTTCACTCATTATCTTATCCTTTCTTATACATTACTTTCAGATTTATTTTTACATATACTGAATGTTTATTTTCTTAAAATACTTGTCTTGAAGTACATTGGCCATTTTTTTGATTATATTTTTTCTAATCTCGATTTCTATTGGCAGCGCAGGATCGTAATGTGCCTGATTTAGCTTTGCACCTACCATGAAGGTTATGCAGTCGCTGTCTAATAAAAATTTTACCAGCTTTCCTGCCGCGTTGTCAATATTCGGAGTATTGGCTTCCAAATATTCTAAGGTTTTTGTAAGAGTAAGAATTCCTTCGGTTACAAGGTCAACTCCGTCCATATATGAGCAGGCAGGAAGTTTTCCGATACTTATTGTCGTGTCCATTGTAATCGGTCTGTTAAGTTCCCGTGAAATCAGGTTTGCTGTTGTGCCGCCGCAGATTGCTTTTTTGCCTTTAAATTTGTCAAATATTTTGGCATATTCTGCGTCTTTCTCCTGATGGTAAGGCGGCCCCGTAAATATAAGCGCTTCTCTTGGTTCTCTGAAGTACAAGACGCAGGCTGATATATCATCTTTCGGTAGCCTGTCCGTTTCGATGTTTCTTGCCTGATTTACAATATATTGAGAAAGTTCTGTGCTTGAGATATCGGGGTGTTCTTTTAATTTATCCTGCAAAAGGACAATCAGGCCTTCCCGCCTAAGCCCGAGTTTTAATCTTCCGCCGCCTAGCCCTGACTGGGTAACGCCGTCCGAACAGAAAATAAGTCTGTCGCCCAGTTTGAGATTAATCCTGTAAACTTTCAGGCATCTGTTTTTGAATGTTTTGGAAGGAATTGATTTAAATTCGGGTTTCATCACTTCATCCCCTCTAATCCATATGAATTCCGGGTTACCTTCTTCAACAATTTTTGCGTTTCCGTCGTCATCGACTTCAATGGCAGAGAAAGTCGAATAGCTTATTTTTCTTACCTGACATACGGGAAGCGAGTTCATAATAATTTCTGCGGCTTTACTTATGGGAATTTGGTCGCCTTCAATGAATTTCAAAAGCATTGTGGCTGTCATGCAAGAAAGAATATTTGCTTTAATCCCGCTCCCGAGACCGTCAGAGAGAACAGCAATCAGTTTTGCCTCATCGGGGTATCTTTTGGAAATAAAGTAATCCCCGTAAGCATTTTGATTATATTTTTTCATCTGACTGCAGTCAATATCTATGAACATCAATATCCTTTATTCTTTTTTTGTGTCGTTGTCATCGTCGTAGTCTTCTGCTATTGAGCTTAACAATGTTTCTGTTTCAACCATGTGTTCACCGAGCAGGCAGGCAATTTCCTGAACAATTGAAATATTTTTTGATATAACTTCATGTGCTTTTTGTGAAATTTTTTCTCTGTTTGTTTCTGCCGAAGTTACGTCGGTAATTACCGCACCTACAATTTCGTTTTCTTCAATTGTAAATGCAGATATATCATAGAGCCTGTTTTTAACGTGATAACGTTCTTTATGAATATCTTTTCCTGTTTTTAAGATTGTTTTAAATATATCCGCGAAGTCGACAATTCTGTCTATGGCGGCACCTGCAAGACCATCGGGGCGTGTTTTGAAAACTTCGTACATATCGCCCGTAAACATTTTCATAAAACTTTCATTGGCTTCAAGAATATTCATGTTATTGTCAACCATTACAACTGCTGCGGGCATACATCTTATCATTGCGGCAGCTTTTCTTACGGCAATTTTTCTCATATAAGAAACGCACATTGAAGGTTCAGCATCTCCGTCAAGCAAAGCTTTTGCAAGGTCGCGGCAAGTGGCATAACCGCATCCTCCGCAGTTAAGTTCGTCATCAACAGTATGTTTGCCTATTCTTTTAAGAGTTTTCAAAATGTCTTCCAGCGGATAATCGTTTGTTACAACTTTGCACGGTTTCATTTCGTAATCAACAACGGCAGCAGCTTTTTTAGGTATATAATCTCTGTTTTTAACTTTAGATAAAACATCCGATACAACGGAAAGGCTTGCTTTGTTTGTGGAAATGCAAGGACCGCCGATACATCCGCCTTCGCAGGCAAGGGCTTCTACAAATATTGTTTTGTCGATTTTATCGGGGTTAAGATTGTTTAATGCTCTTTCAAATGCATGCAAGCCGCAGACATCTATTAACTGAATACCGTCTTTTACCCCTATTCTTTTAAGTGTTTCATTCATTCCTCCGTCGACGGGGTACAAAGCACCTTCGAAAGCTGTATACGGTACAAATTGATTTTCACTTGCCGAAATAATTCCCGCAGTATCAAGACCTTCATCATGAATCCAAATTTTTAATTCTTCAAAAGTCAAAGCAGCATCTATTAAATCCGTATATGAAACTTCATTTTTTTTGCCGATACAAGGTCCGATGAAAACAATTGAAATATCATCTCCGTATTTTTCCCTGAGAATTTTTGCATGTGTCATTGCGGGAGAACCGATAGGAGTTATGCATTTTATGAATTCGGGACGATAATGCCTGATGTAATCAACAATAACAGGGCAGGCACTTGATATAAATAATCCTCTTTGTGAACCGTTAAGGATTTCAGCTGTTTTTATGGAAACTTCCTGAGCACCGAGAGCGGTTTCTGATACTTCGCTGAAGCCGAGAGCTTTAAGAATAGAAATCATCTTTTTCGGAGAATGTTCAAAAACTCCGCTCCAGGAAGGGGCAAGCGATACAAAAACCCGTTTTTGCGCCAGAATTAAATTCTTTGCCTTTGCAATATCGCTTCTTACCCTTTTGGCATTTGACGGGCAGGCTTTTACGCAATTGCCGCAGGCTATACATTTTTCGGGAATTACCGATGCATGTCCGTTTTCAATTTTAATTGCCTTTACGGGACATTCTCTAATACATTTATAGCAGTCATGACATTCATTGGTTAATGTGTAGACAGGATAGTGATTATCCATTTTTTAAACTCCGTTATTAAGATGCTTTTTAATTCTGATTTATTAATCTTGTAAGAATTTCTTCAAGTTTAGCTTCATTAACGCTGTTGTACTCAATCCCGTTAATTATAACGTTAGGACCGGATGCACATTTGTTTTCACAGCGCGCTCCCGCAAGGTCAATTTCCGCTTCCAGATCATGAGCTTTAATAAAAGCCTCAATAAACGCAAGGTTTTGTTGATTTCCGCGTGCAAAACAAGAACTTCCCATACAAACAGTAATTTTAATTTTAGCCATTATATTTAACTTCCTTTTGTATATATAAATATTATAACATATTTTTTATTATATCAAGAGGTTAATATTGAATATATTTGATAAATCAGGTATAATTAATCTGTTATCTAAAGAAAGGAGCAATTATGAGAAAAGATTTAAATCAAACAGCTGCCAAAATGTTAGAAGTATTACAAATCTTGTGTAGTGGCGGCTACGCACGCAGTGCTCGGGGGGGGGGCAGCTTTTAGGTGTATGTCAGTGTTTTGAAGACTTATTCAAACCTGTTGTGTCGGGTCAAGCGGCACGCTTGGCATTTACTCTTGCCGAAGTTTTAGTAACTTTAGGGATTATCGGTGTTGTTGCCGCGATGACAATGCCTGCACTTATTCAAAATCATCGCGAAAAGGTTACGGTAACCCGTTTGAAAAAGGCTTATTCCGTTTTATCTCAGGCTTATGTATCTGCATCTTCGGAAAATCTTGATATTAAAGAATGGGGGTTGGACAAAGAATTTTCTACTGACGGGGCTCAGGCTATTGCAGATAAATTATTGCCGTATTTAAAACTTAATAAAGATTGCGGTTTTGAAAAAGGCTGTTTTCCTGCGAATGTAGTCTATACTTATTTAGACGGCTCAGGTTGGTACAATTTGGACAGTTCCGGCAGCCGTGCATACAGAGCAATTTTATCGGACGGCACTCTTATTGCGATTGAAAGCTTCGGGACTTACGGAAAAATATTTGTTGATGTAAACGGGTTTAAAGGGCCTAACCAGGACGGCAGAGATTTATTTTCTTTCAAATTAAAAACAGAGGGTGTTATACCCTTCGGAACGCAAACCGATACGCTTACTCCGTTCGGAAAAAATGAAGGTTATACAGCCTGGGTAATTTATAACGAAAACATGGATTACCTGCGCTGCCCCGATAAGTTAGGCTGGGACAAGGCAAAAAGCTGTAAAGGTTAATTTAAAATACGTTCATATATCTCATTAATATTTTTCAAAAATTCTTCTTTGTTAAATATTTCGTCGATTTCAACAGGGGTTAATAACTTTGTGACATCCGCGTCATTTAAGAGATTAACCCTGAAATCGCCGTCATTCTCAAAGGCATCTATAGCGTTTCTCTGAACAATACGGTATGCTTCTTCTCTTGTTAAGCCTTTTTCAATAAGTTTTAAAAGAACTTTTTGAGAAAAAACTATGCCGCCGAATTTATCTGTATTTTTAAGCATATTTCTTTCATGTACGTTAAGATTTTGAACAATACCGTTAAATCTTGAGAGCATAAAATCTACTAAAATTAAGCTGTCTGGAAAAATAATTCTTTCGGCCGAACTGTGTGAAATATCACGTTCATGCCATAGCGGAATATTTTCTAAAGCCGCAATTGAATTTGCTCTTACAACGCGTGCAAGCCCGCAAAGATTTTCGGATAAAACAGGATTTTTCTTATGCGGCATTGCAGAGGAACCTTTCTGGTTTTTGCCGAAACCTTCCTCGACTTCCAGAACTTCAGTTCTCTGTAAATGTCTGATTTCTGTTGCAAACTGTTCTATTACACTTGCAATAAGTGCCAGAGACTGCATAAAGTATGCGTGATAATCTCTTGCGATAATTTGTGTGGAAATTCTTGCAGGTCTTAATCCGAGATTTCTGCAGGTAATCTGTTCGACTTCGGGCGGAATATTACTGTAAGTTCCGACAGGACCCGATATTTGCCCTACGTTAATTTCATCCAGTGCATGTATAAAGTTTGCTCTCTGGCGTTCAAGAATATCAATCCAGCTGCAAATTTTAACCCCGAATGTCATAACTTCCGCATGAATACCATGCGAACGCCCTATGCAGACCGTATTTCTGTGCTTGTTTGCAAGTTCTTTCAGTGATTGAATTGTCTCATCTAAATCCTTAACGATAATTTTTCCGCTGTCCTGAATTTGAAGCGCAAAAGCAGTGTCAATTACATCGGAGCTTGTCATCCCCACATGCATATATTTTGCAAGACTTCCCAAATTTTCATTAACACAGGTCAAAAAAGCAATTACATCATGTCTGACTTCCGCTTCAATCTCATCAATCCTTTTAAGGTCGAATTTTGCTTTCTTTTTTAATTCTTCAACATCATCTTTAGGAAAAGTCCCGAGTTCGGCATAAGCCTCGGCAGCAGCAATTTCCACATTAAGGTAGTATTGGAATTTGGATTGCAAATCCCATATTTTTTTCATTTCTTCACGCGAATATCTTTCAATCATATTTTTATTTTATCATAAAACTTTACAAAAAAGGCAATTATTTCGGGAATAAATACTTTATATATATAGTACAAGAGATTGAGGATTATTATGACTAAAGTTAATCAAATTTCCAGAGAACAATTTGAGGTAAATAAAGAACTCAAAACTATCTACGGTTCTTATGAAAATTATCTGGCTGCACAGCTGAAAACGCAGTCAATTCATACTTTTGCGCAGACCAATCCTAATAAGTATACATATAACCCTGCAGAAGCATTTTTTAATATGAGAATGGAAGCTTATGACAAACATCAGGCTCAATCGGAAGCTTTGATTGCGAATTATAAAGAACTCGAAGCACAGTATGAAGCTTTGTTGAAACAGCAAAACTCGATTAATAACAGCTTGATGTCAAAATATCAGGTTTCTAATAAAAATGATTTGCAGAGTTCGCTGACAGAAAATAATTCAATATATGATCAGGGACTTTATAACAAAACATCAAATTCAGTATCGGAAGCTTATACAAAATTCATTGCGGCACTGCAGACTGCTAACTATCAAACCCACAGAATAGTTTAAAAATCCGTAACATATTTGAGATTTCATGCTTGCATTTTTTCCTTTACTATATTATCATGCAGCTTGTAGAGTGCTTACGCCAATAATCACTCAACAAGTAAAGGAAAATTAATATGAACTTAAAAAACAAACAAGAAATTATCAAAGAATACGGTAAAAACGAAAAGGATACAGGCTCTACAGCAGTTCAAGTTGCTATGATGAGCAAAAAGATTTCCGAACTTACCGAACACCTTAAATCTAATCAAAAAGATTTTGCTACAAAAAGAGGTCTTTTAATGATGGTAGGTAAAAGAAAAAGATTACTTTCTTATTTGAAATCTCAAAATCTTGACGAATACAGAGAATTAATCAAGAAATTGGGTATCAGAGGCTAATTTTAAGCTGATGAAAATGTTTAAAAGGCTGTCATTATGACGGTCTTTTTTTATATAAGAGGTTTAGAGTAAATGAAAACATTAAAATCAATGCGGTTACATATCGGAGTTTTTGGCAAAACGAATGCAGGAAAATCATCGTTTTTAAACAGGATTGCCAATCAGGAGATCTCAATAGTTTCCGATATTGCGGGAACAACTACCGATGTTGTCGAAAAATCAATGGAGCTTTTGCCCGTCGGTCCCGTAACTTTTCTTGATACGGCAGGGCTTGATGATAGCACGGAGCTGGCAGAAAAGCGTATTGAGAAAACAATGAAAGTTGTAAATCGTATTGATGTTGCGGTAATTGTTTGTGATTTTAACGGAATTGATGAATATGAAAAAGAACTTATAAGCAAATTTGATGAGTTAAAAATTCCTTATTTAATTGTTGTAAACAAGTGTGATTTAGGTCGGCTAAGCAGCCAGGCAGTTAAGCAGCTAAGTAAGCCTTTTATTGAAACATCAGTAATAACAGATGAACGGCTTGTTTTCAAGTTTAAGGAAGCTCTTGTAAAACTTCTGCCCGACGATTTTGTGAATTCTCCGAAAATTGCAGGAGACCTTGTGCCTGCAGGCAGTACCGTAATCCTTGTTACTCCGATTGATAAAGAAGCACCGAAGGGAAGACTTATTTTACCTCAGGTTCAGACAATAAGAGATTTGCTTGACAGTGACTGTATGCCTTATGTTGTTAAGGAAACGGAATTAAAACAGGCTCTTACAAATTTAAAAACTCAGCCTTCTTTAGTAATTACCGACAGTCAGGCTTTTAAAAAAGTATCGGAAATTGTACCCGATGATATTCCTTTAACATCTTTTTCAATTCTTTTTGCGCGATTAAAAGGCGATTTGGATGAGTTTGCAAACGGGGCAAAAGCTATTGAAAACTTAAAAGACGGCGATATGGTTTTAATACTTGAAAGCTGTACTCATCATGCGATTGAAGATGATATCGGCAGGGTTAAAATCCCAAATCTTTTGAGAAAAAGAACCGGTAAAAATTTGGTTATCCATAATTATGCAGGACATGATTTCCCTGATGTAAAAGACTATAAGCTGATAATTCATTGCGGTGCCTGTATGACAAACAGGCGTGAAGTTTTATCGCGTATTTTAACCGCAAATCAGGCGGGTGTTCCGATTACAAATTACGGTGTTGCAATTTCTTATTGCCTTGGTATTTTGCCAAGAGCTTTAAAAATTTTTAAAACCTTGCTATAATTATAATGTTAAATTGTAGAAAGGAGCATTTATGAAACAATTATTCCAAACCATGAGAATGTCGGGGGGGGGGCAAATCTAAGCTCTAAAATCTTTGGAAGCTTGGCGTTTGTACCTTTGAATGGCTTTACACTGGCGGAAATTTTGATTACTTTAGGGATTATCGGTGTTGTTGCCGCATTAACCATGCCTGCATTAATTGCAAATTATCAAAAACAGGAAATTCTCTCTCGCTTAAAAAAATCTTATACAGTCATAAATCAGGCTTTAAAAATGTCTGAAAATGATAACGGCGAATATAAATATTGGGATACGGATTTATCACCCGATGAATATTTGAATAATTACTGGGTGCCGTATATAAATGTAAATTTGCTTTGCACTGATTATTCCGTATGCGGTTACAAAAGTAATACTCCATGGTCACGATACAACAGAGGCGGTAACTATACAAAATTTATTGATTCTACGTGGCGGAGACCGTTTTTAACCGCAGACGGAATACTTTATTCGATATCTGTTAAAGGCGGAAATGAATTTGCAAAGAATTTAATTATTGTAGATGTAAACGGCCCTAAAAAGCCTAACAGGTTCGGGCATGACGTTTATTTATTCTCACGAACGGATGAGGGAAGTATAAGACCTTTCGGTTATGATAAAACGTCAGATGAAATTGACAGAAACTGCAAAAGAGCTTCCGATATGGATTACTGTGCCGCAAAAATTATAAAAGACGGCTGGCAGTTTGCAAAAGACTATGAATGGTAGCTACTTTTTGGGTAATTTGCTTTTATAATAATTAAAAGTGTTCATAAACCAGGCGGCAAGATTTTTGGGATTTTCATCAGGGTTCATGTAAAATCCCTGAATTTTGTCATTCCCTTCAAGCTGCATATAAATATTTTCACGTTCAAATCTGTCCGATGTTTTCTTAAACCTTTTTTTCGGAAGTACAAAATATTCATCGTAAGTCCCGTTTTTAACATAATTAGCTTTTGAAGGGTGTAAAGCACCTATTATAAGAGTTTTGTTTTCGGGATTTTTTTGTACATAACCTTTTATTATATTTATTGCATTTTTTAAGTTGTCTTGCTGTTTTTTGAAATGGAAACCGTCAATATATTTTCCTAAGTTTGCGTCTTGCACAAGCCGCATTTGAAAATTCTGATTGTAATTATTTCCGCTCTGCGGATTAAAATTAATTCTCATAATAATACCCCTTTAACACTAACTCTTTTTACCATAATATACTAATTTATCTGAAAAATTTTTTAATTCCCTGAAATATTAATAAATTGTTACAAGAATAGTAATCTTATTTACTCTAAAAAAATGATAAAAAATTTTATGTTTGGTTTTAATATATTAGTATGTATGATTACGAGCTCGAAACAGAAGATAAAGATTTAAAAAAAGTCGGACTTGAATTAATGTTTATGACGCCTGAAAAAGGCGCAGCGGATAATTGGGTTACGGCAGTCGAGCTTGCAAAAATGGTTGAGCTTCCCGTTGACATTGTCAAAAAAAAGCTTGTTATTTTAAAAGATGCGGGAGTTGTCAGAGTTAAAGGCATTAATCCTAAGTACTGGAAATTTGATGATTACAGTTTCCAGAGAATGGATGAGGACGATGATGTTTATAAACTCTTATGCAGTTTTGATGATGTGGATTTTGACAGATATTTTGCATATTAAATTCTCAGCGGATAATCTTTCGGAATTTTCCAGCCGTTCATTTGGATAAGTTTAGTACAATAAGGTCTTGTACGGCTTGTTTCTTTTTTACATCCGTATTCACCTTTAAATAAGCTTTCTCTTGTGCCGTCCCACATGTGTGTATATGGCTCAACACCTTTATTGTAATGATATTGAGATTGTTCCTCTTCGTTTGAAGGCCAGAAAGCAAATAAAAAACATTTTGTGCCTGACTGCATTTCATCCGGAGCAGAGGAACCGCTGTCTGTTTCATATTCACTGTAATATTTTGCATCAACATAAAAAATAATTGCCGAGGAGCTTATGACTGCAAGGCTGCCATCGGGAAAATATGCAAGCACGCGTCCGTCTGATGATGTTTTTACATCAAGAAGATTTAAGTATGGACGCATATAGGTGTTAAACCAGATAAGGGGTATTGATTTAGACTTATCCTCATTTCCTTCTTCATCTTCCGCAAATCCTTCTCCTATGGTCCCCCAATCTTTTTTATCTCCAAAATCCACTTCTGCACGTATAACAGCCTGATTCATCGTACTGTAGAATTTTGCCAGACGGGTTTCTACAACGGTTTTTCTGTGATTTGCAATAAGTGCAGGCATGGTTAACGCTGCCACAACTCCGATAATTCCTAAAGTAATCAAAACTTCCGCAAGGGTAAATGCGTGCTTGTACGTATTGTATGTAATGTAAGTTTTCTCCATAATAATCCTTTCAGTGAATTTATATTATAATTCTACCCGATAATTATAAAATAAATTCATATATATTGAAATAATTTAATAAATTTTAATAAAAATCATTAATCGATTTTAGTTGATACTGATACGAAAAATTGTAAAATTATTATTATGGATAACAAAAAACTTTTAGGCCAGAGAATTAAGTATTTTCGTAAAGCTAAAAAACTTACTCAGGAACAGCTTGCGGAACTTGTCGGCATGGAGCCTAATTCTATAAGTATTATTGAATCAGGAAGGAATTTTCCGACATTAAATTCTCTTGAGAAAATTGCCAGAGCTCTTGATATTGAGCTGAATATTTTATTCAGATACAGCAGAACACGAACAAATTCTGAAATCATTGATAATATAAATTTTGAATTAACTAAATTAAGTAACGAAAAACTGGAAAAAGTCCGATTATTTATAGAAGATTTTATTTTATAATTTACCCGTGCATTGCCCTTATAAAGTTTTGCCGGTTAGCTATGGCGTGTGAAGCGGCTACGCTTCATTTTCCGATGCAAAAATGGTCAAAGATATTGTTTAAAATATCGTCAGTAATTACTTCTCCTGTAATCTCATCCAAAAATAATAAAGCTGATTTTAAATCAATTGAAATTAAGTCTTGCAATTCATGTATTTTTGCAGCTTCAAGAGCTTGATTTAAGCTTTCTCTGCATTTGATAAGGCAGTCCTGCTGGCGGTTGTTTGTTATAAATTCCGTATCTTCCAAAGAAAAATTATAAGAAATTTCTTTGATTTTTTCTTTTAATTCATCAAGACCCTCTTTAGAAACCGTTGACAGATAAAGAGCATCAAAATTTCGGTTTTCAATCAGGTCGCATTTGTTAGCAATTACAATGTGATTCTTGGCTTTAACCATTTCAAGAATTGCTATGTCATCCTCGTTCATTCCTTTTGATGCGTCAAACAAAAACAAAACAAGATCGGCTTCATCTGCGGATTGTTTGGAATATTCAATCCCGATTTCTTCAACTTTTCCGACTTCATCATTATCGCGAATTCCTGCCGTATCAATCAGGGTGATTGCGACATCCCAGTCAAGAGTTTCTTTTAAAACATCCCGTGTAGTGCCTGCAATATCTGTAACGATTGCACGTTCAACATTTAACAATGTATTGAAAAGTGAGGATTTCCCGACATTAGGCTTCCCGACAATAGCAATTTTTACACCCTGTCGCATTACGTTTGAAGAATTTGCGCAGGATAGTATTTTGTTTATTTTATCAAGTGCTTTTTCGAATTCCGAAATTATATAATCATATTCAGGCTCTGCGACGTCTTCCGGAAAATCAATTCCCGCAATAATTTTTGATAAAACATTAAATATATCTGTACGAATTTCTTTTATTTTTGTGCTTAAAACTCCGGAAAGATTTTTTGCTGACTGTTTTGCAAAATCTTTTGTTTTTGCATGAATTAAATCCGCAACGGCTTCTGCCTGTGACAAATCCATTTTTTTATTGAGAAATGCACGTTTTGTAAATTCTCCGCGTTCGGCAATTCTTGCCCCGTTTTTTAAAACAACGTCAAGAACATTTCTTACCACGTTAATGCCGCCGTGGCAGTGAATTTCAATTACATCTTCACCCGTGTAGCTGTGCGGATTTTTGAATGGCAGGAGTAAAACTTCATCTATTTTTTTATCTCCGTCAACAATCCATCCGTGAGAAATTTTTCCTGCTTCAAGGTTATGCTTTGAATAGATTTTATCAATAATTTCAAAACTTTTATCTCCGGAAATACGTATAACTCCGACCCCGCCTGTGCCTATAGGCGTAGCAATCGCTGCTATTGTGTCAAATTCCTGCAAGATATTCATAAACAAATTATACATCAAAAAAACGGACTTTTTATAAAAAAGCCCGTTTTAAGAATATTTATACGTATTGTTTTGCAATTTGTAATGCTGCGGATGCGGCCATTCCGTAAGGCCCCATCATACTTAATGCTCCGGACGCAAGGTTTGCGTAGTTGCCGAAAGTGCTGCTTCCGGATTGATTTGCCGCGTAAGCCTGTGCATTATAGCTGTTTCCGGACGCGCTGTTTTGCTGCGATGCTCCTATATAGTTTAAAATATTTGAATTCATTTGATTTTGAATATCCTGTAAGAAGCCGAGATAAGTATATCTTTGAGCTAATTCGTTGCTTATCAGTTCATCGCGTTTTGCCATAACATCCTGTGCCAGATTGTTAATGGATTCTGCTCTGTTTTCTTCTATTGAATTCAGGTTGTCCATGAATACAGAGTTGTCGAAGTTTCCGAAACGGGATGCAACGTCTGTTTTAAGGTCATCCAACATGGGTTCATATATATTATTAATGATTTTCTGCCCGTTTAACGTGTAGGCTTCGAGCTGTGACTGAAGATTTTTTTTCGTGTCTTCATCAAAAACATTTACTTTTGAAAGAGAATCCGCAAAAGATTTTTGTGCGTATTCATAAGCTCTTCTTTCATCTTCGGACATATTATAATTGGTCGTAACCGTATTACCGTTTTTGCTTGTAGTTGCTTTATTCTGGCCGTTTATGTAAATGCTTCCCGATGAATAAGAAGGATATTTTGATGATTTTCCCATTTTTGTTCCTTTCCGAACAAAAATTTAATGAATTTTTTAAGGCGTTGATATAATATTATACCACGTGTTTTTGAAATCTGTAAAGTAATTTTTGTTTGAGCTATAATTATGTTATGGAAAATTTAGACAGAATTAACGAGCTTATAAATAATAAAAAATATGCGGAAGCTAAAGAAGAATTAAAAGCATTAATCAGTGATGAAGAAAAAGATGTGGAAGCTTTAAAACTTTTGGGATTATGCCATATAAATCTTAATGAGTTTAAAGAGGGACAGGCTGTATTTGAAACTGTTGTAAAATATAACGATGATGCAACAGGCTGGTTTTATCTTGCAAACTGTTATGATAATCAGGATGATTATCTGCATGCAATCTCTGCTTATTCGGAAGTCTTGAGATTAAGAAGCAGTTATGTTGATGCATACAAAAATCTTGCTGTTGTATATGTTAAAAATAAAGAACCGCAAAAAGCCGTGGATACCGTTGTAAAGGCTCTTGATTACGTAAAGGATGATTATACTGTCTATTATATAGCAGGTACTGCCTGCATGGCTTTGAAAAAGTTTGAAGAAGCAGTGCAATATTTGGAAAAAGCACTGGAGTTAAACCCCGAACATTCACAGCTTTATAACAATCTTGGAACATGTTATGTAACAGTGGGAAATCTCGAAAAAGCTTATGAAAACTTTTTGAAAGCAAGTGAATATGACCCTGATAATTCGATAACTTATTTTAATATCGCGTCAATCCTTCAGCTTCAAAACAAACATAAAGAAGCTTGTGATTACTTCAGAAAAGCATATTCTATCGAACAGTCGGATAACTACCTTGTTGCTCTTGCGTTATCGGAAGTTAAATCAAATCAGCTTGAAGAAGCTATAAAACATTACAAAATGCTGATTTCGCATCATCCCGAAAAAACTAATTTTCAATACAATCTTGCCTGCTGCTATGATGCGGCTGGCGAATATTCAAGTGCTATAGCAATTCTTGCTCATCTGGTTTTGTTAAATCCGAAATCAGTTTCCATGCTCAGAAAACTGGCAAGCATTTATGTGAAAATTAATCAGTTTGCTAATGCAAAAGCACTTTATGAAAAAATTCTTATTCAAGGCAATGTGTCTTTTGAAATTTATTATGAATTTGCGCATTTGTGCGTTAAAACAGATGACATGGATAAAGCCGAAAAGATTTTGAAAAAAGTTGTTGAGCTTAATCCCGAATTCGCTCCGGCTCATAAGGATCTGGGCGTATTGTATTTGAGCAAAAGACTGTTTGATTATGCGGAAGATGAATTTAATCAGGCTTTGAAACTTGCTCCTGATGATTTTGATATTCTGTTTGAGTATGCAAATTATCTTCATTCGACAACGAACTTTGAGAAGGCTGACGAATATTATCAAAAAGCTCTGGAAATTAAA
Source organism: Candidatus Gastranaerophilales bacterium (assembly GCA_944324305.1). Lineage (GTDB taxonomy): Bacteria > Cyanobacteriota > Vampirovibrionia > Gastranaerophilales > Gastranaerophilaceae > Stercorousia. The sequence continues at coordinate 61,050 of CALUVV010000005.1, read as the reverse complement.
CCGCATGATACTGATGCGCTGGGCTTTTCAGCTTTGAATAAAATTCATTTAAAAGATTTGGATAAGGCTTACGAACAAATTGAACATGTTCTTGAGCATGATGCAAATAACGGTTTTATGTTTTTTATTGCAGGGAAGATCAGATTTTTGCAGGGGCAATTTGAAGATGCAAAAATGTACCTTGTGAAATCTTACGAACTGGAAAAAACACACGACTGCGAAAATATGCTCGGTCTTTGTTACTTTGAGCTCGGAGATTATGAACAGGCAAATAATATTTTCAAACATCTCCTTGATCAAAATCCTTTAAATGTAAATCTCCTGCTAAACAGCGCAAGATGTTATGAAAAATTAAATGATAAAGATGCAGCTCTTGCAGCATTGGATAAAGTTGTTGATGCTTTCCCCGAATGTGAAGAAGCACAGGAAATGATAAGAGCTATTTCTTAATGTAACAGAATGTAAATTTGAATTTCAAATAGGCTGAAACCCTTTTATACTGTCTCATAGGATAGGATAGGATAGGATGCGGTGCGGACGTATCAATTTTTTTTATCTTCATGTTTTTATATAAACATAGGGAAAAATATAAGGAGTATCCAAGTTGTCTATTGATAAAATTGCATTTAAGGGCGTTGAAACACCGACACAAGTACAGCAGGAAGCAAGAAAAGACGAAACTCAAAAACAGGTTGAGCCTGCTGATAAAGAAAAATCAAATGCCGCAAAATATATGATCGGAGCAACGGCTTTGGCTGCAGTAATCGGGCTTGGCATTGCGGGACGTAAAGGCCACCTTGGGGAAGGCGTGCAAAAATTGCTTGGCGGTGCTAAAAAATCAGCAGATGATATAGCAGAAGCCGGCGAGAAAAAAGGCGGAGAAATTATAAATGATGTTTCGTCTAAAGGAAAAGGTGCATCCGATGATGTTAACCCTAAATCAAGCGGAGAAACAGGCGGAGAGGTTCCCCCTAAAACTAAAAATACTCCGGATGTTCCCGCAAAATTTACAAACCCTGACGGAACTTTAAAGAACGGTTCTGAAACTGTTGATATTATAAAAGACGAACACAAAGCAGGTGTGGAAATAAAAGAATATAAAGACGGAGATTTATTATCAACTACCGTAAAATCCCTTGATAATAAAGGAAACCTGAAAATCGAAGAAAGATTTGCCGACGGCAGGACAACTTTATTAGAAGAAGGTGAATTTATTCCGAAATCAGGTTCTGACCGTGAACCTAAACGGGCATGGTTCTATAAAGAAAAGTCAGCGGACGGCAAAGAAAAGAGTATGCGTTTAGTATTTGAAAAAGACGGCAGGTATATTACAAGTGCTATGGGCATGAGTAATGAAGAAAAAAATATTATTCGGGCTAAACTTGAAGATATGGGCGTTATTTTGAGAAAAGCTGATGAGCCGATCCCCGTGCTTAAAGGTTTGGAATTAATTAATGCTAACCTTGCGGCAATGGAAGGTAAGTCAGGGAAGGAAATGAATAAATTAATTCATTCTGTAAAAAAAGAAATAATGCTTCTTGAAAACCCTGAACAAAAAACAGAGTTACTCGCAAAACTGCTCGAAAATATTAAAAAATATGCAAAACCTGATGACTGCGATGGTGTATTTAATCTTGAGTTTGAAAAAGGAAGAAATACTGCCTTTGCGAAAGAACTGATAGGATTTGCACAAGAAAATCCCGAATTCGAACAAAAAATAATTCGTGATTTACTTGATTCCAATTGCGGTTGTAATGTGGAAGAAATGACAGCTATAAGACAAATGCTGTTTGAAAGAGGTCTAAAACCAAAAGGAACTATTGAGGGGCGCGGTCTGGTTGAAATGGATTGGGGCTGCACGGACACGCATTCCCCTTCAGGCAGATGGCTGAGCTTTTACAGGGATAAAAATTTACCGAAGTATAAATACACAAACTTTATATATGATATGTCAATGGGCGTAGAACCTAAACGTGCTGAAGCACTTATTCGGGAAATTACCGAAAATGCGGAGGCTTATGAAAAAGGTCTTGGTGTAAAAGTTGAAGACCTTATAAAAATAATAAAGTCTTCAACATTAAAAGAAACTAAATAATTTTTAAAAGATTTTCGTTCAGTCTTGAAAGTATTTCCAAAGTATTTTCAAGCGGATATCTTGTTAAGTTATTTATATCTTCTTCAAAGTTTTGGGGAATTTTTTTGCAATGCAGTTTTGTGTACTGTACAAGTCTTTTTTCTCCGGGGTGAAGAACTTTGTTTACCGCAAAAAGTATATCAAAATAACTTGCGAGAAACGCGGAAATTCTGTGGTTTAGACTTACATAATCTTTTCTTTTTAAAGCTTTTTCGACCTGTTCGTAAAAAGATGCGGCTATTTTATTTTTTAAAAGCGGCAGGTTATTGTTTACGATATTTTTCGAAAGTTCGTCAGGATAATTCGTACAAACTTTTTCTTGTAAATTTTTGTACCAGCCTTCGGGGTCATAAATGATTTCGGAATTTTTAATATTAAATACAAAACAGGTTGAGTAGCCTACACAAGGGTAATGTTTAACCCAGGTATTTTCAATGGAATTCTCCATCCATTCTCTTGACCTGTACATCAAATCAATCTGAACGGACGAGTTTTTCAAAAACCATTCATCACCGGGGCCGAAGAAACAATTATTAATCTCATATCGGTCAGAAAATTGTTGGGCAATTTTTGTTCTTTTTTGAATATCAATTTCTTTATCCGAGTAAATATAGATATCAAAATCTGATGTTTCATCATCGCTGTTAGCTGCTCTTGAACCTGCAAGAGCTATTGCTTTAACATCTTCAATTTGTTTAAATTCTTCAATTACAGGTAAAATAATTTCCATAATTACATTTTATTATAAACATCATAAAAAACCAACATTCGATGACTGTTGGTTTTTTGTAGAATTAAAAATTTTTTAATATCCCTTAAAATCCTTTAAAGCGTTATATTAAACCCAAAACTTTTTTATACCACGAGAATGTTTCAAGCTCAAGACCGTTAAAAGTTGTTTTTAAGCATTGATTTTTTAAATAATTTTCAAATTCATCATTAAATTTTGATTTAGTCCTTTTTTCCTTTTTGGTTTTCGAAACTAACACTGTCATAGACCTACTCCTTTTTTGTTTCCATTAGTGACCCCATATATAATTCTTGTTAAAATTATAACATATGTTGACAAGTTTTTCTAGTGGCATAAAAACGTGAACGTATCAAAATTTGCGCTGTGTCCGCAAAATTTTGATGTAAATTTTTGTAAATAATTTTGGATGCAATATCGACATCAAAATAATAAATGTAGTATAGGAATATTTCAATTACCCGATAAGGTAATCAGAATATTAATTTTTATGATAAAATTTTTTTATGATTTTAATCGGAGAAAATATACACGTTATTTCAAAACAGGTAAGAGAAGCACTTATAAATCGTGATGAAATTTTTATTTCTGAATTAATAAAAAGTCAATCAAATATGGATTTTATTGATTTAAACGTCGGACCTGCGAAGGGAGCTGCGGAAGGTGTATTAGTATGGCTCGCAGAGCTTGTAAAAAAATATTCGGATTTAGATATATCTTTTGACACGACGAATTCTGATGAAATGAAAAAGGGTTTGGAAAATTTTGACGGTAAAACTTTTATAAACAGCACATCATCAGATGAACCGCGCTTAAGCAGAATGACTGATTTAGCTGTGGAATTCGGAAGTAATCTTATTGCTTTAACTCTTTCAAAAGAAACGGGTATTCCGAAAACTGCTGACGGACGATTGGAAATCGCGTTTAACATTTATGAAAAATGTTTGGAAAAAGAGATTGAAAGTGAAAAATTATTTTTTGACCCGTTAATTTTACCTGTAAATGTCGAACAGTCACAAGGTTTGGAAGCAATTAACACTATTAAAATGATTAAGGAAAGTTTTGACCCGCCTGTAAAAACCGTTATCGGACTTTCAAATATTTCTAACGGCTGCCCGAAAGAAATAAGACCGCTTATAAACCGTGTTTATGCCTGTCTTGCATTCGGTGCCGGACTTGATGCCGCTATAATTGACGCTAAAGATTTTGAGCTTGTAAGAATTTTAAAAATGCTCGATGAGAATTCTCCGAACTCTGATATTGATAATTTGTATGTGAACCTTGCTCAAATGATTAAAGATTTCGGCGGACTTGAGGATGTAGAATTTGACAGAACCGATAAAGAACAGCTTAAAATTATAAAAACCGCGGGGATTTTGCTTAATCGCGAAATATATTCCCACAGTTTTACACAAATATAATTTTTTGTTATAATATCGTTATAGTAAAAAAGATTAGGAGAGTGGCACTATAAATAAGAAATTATTAGTTTCGGCATTATTAGTTTTCATGTTTTCGGGTACTCAGGGATTTTGTATGGTTCCCGAAGCTAATGCACTATACCAGCAGGCTTGTTCCGCAGAGTATAAAGAAGATTATCAAACAGCGGTAAGTAAATTGTTGCAGGCTTTAAATCTTTCTGCAAATGATGTAATGATTTATACAAAACTTGCGGGTGTTTACAGCGAAATGGGAGAGTATGAAAAAGCTCTTGCCGCTTATGCAAAAGTTGCCGAACTTAAACCTGCTGACGGCTATATTTATCTCAGTATAGGAAGTATTTATGAAAATCAGGGTAAATATATCGAAGCTCTAAATGCTTATAATAAAGTTATGGAAATGTGCCCCGAGTATCTTTATAACTATTTAAATATTGCAAATGTTCAGTACCAGTTAAGAGATTATAAATCTGCAATTGAAAATTACAACAAATTTTTGTCAACATATTCACAGCACTGGGAAGCCCGCGAAAATCTTGCCGCATCTTATATCAGTAACAGAAATTATGAGAATGCCGCAAACGAATATGAAAATCTCTATTCCAGAAATCCCGCAGGATTTAAAGACTTTGCGAATTACGGTCTTGCCCTGTTTGAAGTGAAAGATTATCAAAAAGCTTCAGAATTTTTGGAAAAAGCTGTTGATGCCGACCCGGAAAATACATCGGCACATATAAACCTTGCATTGTCATATCAGGAACTTGATAAAAGTGATTTAGCGCTTGCGCAATATGATGTTGTTTTCAGACAGCAGCCTTCTTTGCATTCAATCCGCTTCGATTACGGAAATCTTCTTGCTGATATGGGGCAGGATGAAGCTGCAATCGAAAATTATAAAATTTATATTGAGAATTACCCGAATGACCCTCGTGCTTATCAAAATATCGGTGTTGTTTACAAACGTTTGAATAAACTTGATGATACAATTGCAAACTACGAAAAAGCTCTTACTCTTCAAACGGATAAAAAAGATATTGAGCTTGTTGAAGATTTGGCGGAGTGCTATCATCTTAAAAAGGATTATCCGAACGCTTTAAAATATTATGATGAAGTTCTTCTGGTAAAAAAAGATGACTATGACATAAGATACAATAAAGCTCTTGTGCTTCATGCAATGAAAGAATATAATGATGCGGCTGCTATATACACACAGCTTTTGACAGAGAAGGATAATTCGAATATTCAAACGAATTTGACGGCTGCACTGGTATCTCTCGGTGATGAATACTTGCAGGCTCATAACTATTCGCTTGCGACTGAAACTTTTGAACGGGCAATTGAACGCGGAACAAAAGACAGTTATGCATACTACGGTCTTGCAAAATCTTACAGAGCCTGCGGAATTGATGATAAAGCCGCTGAATATTACGAAAAAGCAATTTCCATGGAGCCTGAAAGGGTTGAATACAGTAATGAATTTGCGGAATTTATTTCATCAACCCAAAAAACCGTTGATGTGAAAACCGAAGGTCAGCCTGCAGAAATAAAAGAGGTTACACTTACAATGGATGAGGCTGATAAAGTTGAAGCTGATGATGCTCAGCATAACAAAGATTTAATCGCTATCGGTGACGAGAATTACAAAAAGAAAAATTATGATGTTTCAATCCGTAATTATCAAGACGCTTTAAAAATTAATCCGTCTGATGAAGTAACACTTTTGAAACTCGGCAATATATATAAAATTAAAAATGATAATAAAAACGCAATCAGTTTCTATAAAAAATCAATCGTTGTCAATCCGAATTACGCGGACGGCTGGTTTAATCTCGGTCTTGGCTATGCTTCCGATAACAGCAACGGCAAAGCTAAGGAGTGTTTCCATCATGTAATAACTTTAAATCCGAATTACAGTTATGCATACTATGCGCTCGGAATAGCCTACGAACAGGACGGTAATAAAAAAGAGGCATTAAATAATTATAAAATATTCTTAACGCAGACTAAAGATGAAGATTTAGCGCAAATTGTTCAGCAGAAAATTAAAAATCTGGAAAAATGAAAAAATTAATATTAACCTGTCTGGCAATATTTCTGATACTTACAACAACAGCCTGTGTACGTGACAGGGCTTCAATACTTTTTAATAAATACCCGATTACCGAAAAAAATATTTATGATTATTCAACTGTTTTTAAGGCAAATTCAAGAATATATTATGTAATTCTTATGCCTGAAAAAGTGGAGTCCAGATATCTATATATTCAAATAGTAAAAAAAGATAATAAATACGGGCAATTCGGATATAATCTCATTCAAACAAGAAATATAAGATTGAAAGATGAAGAAATTAATTATTTTACAGACTACTTTGTACTAAATGAAAGCGGGTATTATTTCATGAGAGTTTATTCGAAAGACAATCCGCACAAAATTTTTGCATCAGCTGAATTTTATGTTAATTAAGAAATGTAAAGTTGAGTTTAAAAATGGCTGAAATCCGTTTATACTGTCTCATAGGATAGGATAGGATAGGATGCGGTGCCCGAGTGTCAATAATTTTCAGGAAATGTCGTTTATATACATGTGCAATTTATGAGATATTAAGAAAGGAGATTTGCATGGGATTTTTAGGTATAAACGGTATCGGAGGTAATCAGGATATTCCGCCGAAATCAAGTAAGCAAAAAGCTGAAACTGAACAGTTGGATCTATCTTCACTGTTTGCTACTATTAAACCTGTTTCCGTTAAAGAGCTATGTAAAGTTTCTAAAGTTGAGACAGTTATAGAAAACGGAAAAAAAGTGGAAACAGCCTATAACAGCATGGGGCAGGTGATTAGAACATCTGTATTTGCCGATAGAAATAGTGACGGTAATTTTGACAACTCAGAAGCAATTTCAATTAAATTTTATCATCCGACATCTAAATCAAGCAATACAAAAGAATACAGAGATACTGATAATGACGGATATTATGATGAGATAGTTGAAAGCGACTGGACCGGAAATGAAACCATACATAAGTTAAATCAAAAATTTAAAACCGATGAGCTTAAAATGAGTAATGTATATGGCTCTGAAAATAATGCTTCGACAGAATGGTCTATATAAAATAGCAAATCTAAAAAAGCGGGAATTTTATCCCGCTTTTAAATTATCATGTGTTAAATTTCTTTGTAATGCGCGTTATTTAATATGTTAATGTAACGGAATGTAAAGTTGAGTTTAAAGATGGCTGAAATCCGCTTATACTGTCTCCTAGGATAGGATAGGATAGGATGCGATGCCCGAGTGTCAATAATTTTCAGGAAATGTCGTTTATATACATGTGCAATTTATGAGATATTAAGAAAGGAGATTTGCGCATGGGACTTATTAATTTCGACGGTGTAAACGGAACGCAGAAACCTCAGGTGGTTAATCAAAAATCTGTTAATGCAGGTTTTCATGACAAGATTGATAATTTGTTTAACGGTTCGCGCTCTGACAATAAAAAAGAAATTGTTAAGATGAACGCTGACGGAACATATACAAAGAAAACATATATAAACGGAATTCTAAATAAAGAGACTGTTTATAAAACCGGTGAGAATGGCAAAGAAAAACTTACTTCCGTAACTAATCATTATTATGAAGCAGATGACAGCGGTAAAGAAATTCATACCTCAAAGGAATTTATTGATGAGGATGGAGATGGTTACAATGATGTAATACTGACAAAAAATATGAAAACGGCCGTTTAGTTGAAGAAGAAAAATATTTTGAAGAAGATATTGAAAAGGATATAAAAAATAAGCCATGGAACAAACATAACAGGTTAATGAAATCGCATGACAGTGGAATATATGTAAATTGATTGATAAAAAACAACCACCTTTTAATAAAGGTGGCTGTTCTTTTATTTATTCATTATCATCTAAGAGGCTTGTCTGTGAAATATTGGATTGCGCCTCTTGAGCATCCATTGCCGCAACATCCTTCTTAACCTGTTCATCCTCATCTGGATTTAAGATTTTGTTAACAGAAACAACAGTGTCGTTATCTGTCAGGTTTTGTGCTCTGACACCTGTTGCAGGGCGTCCCTGACGTGAGATTGAACCTGCGTTAAGTCTGGTTACAACTCCGTTTGCAGTTACCATCATAATATCATCAGATTCTTTTACGATAGTCAATGCTACAAGTTTTGATGAAGTTGATTTAAACTTGGTTGCGATTAAACCTATACCGCCTCTGTTCTGGCTTCTGAATTCAGAAAGCTTTGTACGTTTTCCGAACCCGTCTGAAGTTACCACAAGCAAATCAGCATCGTAATCACGCGGTACAATGTCGCATCCCACAATTTCATCGCCTGTGCGTAATTTCATTGATGTAACACCTCTTGCGCTTCTTCCGAGCGGTCTTAAATCTTCAATCGGGAAACGTATAGCCATACCGCAGGATGTACCGATAATAATTTCATCTCTTGCAGTTGCAAGTTTAACCCAGTTCAATTCGTCATTGTCTTCCAGACCGATTGCTATAATACCGTTTCTTCTGATATTTGAGAAGTTATCAAGTTCAATACGTTTTATGTAGCCTTTTTTAGTAAGCATGATTAAGTTCAATTCATGTGAGAACTGGCTTACAGGCACAACTGCCGTAATTCTTTCATCCTGATCTATCGGAAGAACGTTAACAATAGGCAAACCTTTTGCCTGACGTCCGCCTTCGGGGAAGTCATATACATTCAGGCTGTATACTGTTCCTTTAGACGAGAAGAACAGAACTTTATCATGCATCATTGCGGTAAAGAAATGTTGAATATCATCATCTTCTTTAGTTTTCATACCTGATTTGCCGCGTGTTGCACGGTTCTGTCTTTCGAATGTATCAAGTGAAATACGTTTCAAATATCCCTGATGTGTAATAAATACGGCCATAGGAGTATTCGGAGTTAAATCTTCAATAGTAACTTCACCCTGTTCGGGAAGAATTTGAGTTTTTCTGTCATCGCCGTATTTTTCTTTATCTTCAAGAAGTTCGCCCTTGATTATGTCAAGAATTTTCTGACGGCTTGCAAGAATTTCTTCATACTCTGCTATTTTCTTAACGAGTTCGTCGTATTCTGCTTTAACTTTGTCTTGTTCCAATCCTGTCAATCTTCTTAATTGCATTTCAAGAATTGCGTTTGACTGGTCAACGTCAAGTCCGAAACGGCTCATTAAGCCCACTCTTGCTTCATCGGTTGTTTTTGATTTTTTGATAAGCTCAATAACTTCGTCAATTGAACCCAGTGCAATTATTAAACCGGCCAAAATATGAGCTCTGATTTTAGCTTTTTTAAGGAAGAAAATAGTTCTTCTTGTAACAATTTCAACCCTGTGTTCAACGAATTCCGATAAAACTTCGTATAAATTCATTAATCTGGGCTGTTTACCGCATAATGCAAGCATGTTTACACCAAAAGTGGTGGCAAGCTGTGTATATTTAAATAAATTATTTTTAACAACATCAGGTTTAGCGTCGCGTTTAAGTTCGATAACAATACGCATACCTTCCCTGTCGGATTCGTCGCGAATGTCGGAAATGCCAGTAATTCTCTGGTCTTTAACGAGTTCTGCAATTTTTTCGATTAATACGGCTTTATTAACCTGATAAGGAATTTCTGTAACAACAATTGCAGTACGTCCCTGGCGTCCGCCGCCGCCTGCAATTTCCTCAAAGCTTGCAACGGCCTGCATTTTTATTGAACCTCTGCCTGTTTCGTAAGCCTGTTTTATATCGCTTAAACCGATAATGGTAGCGGCTGTCGGGAAATCAGGGCCTTTAATATATTCCATAAGTTCGGTTACGGTAATATTCGGATTGTCGATTAAAGCTATAGTACCGTCAACGATTTCACAAACGTTATGAGGGGGAATATTTGTAGCCATACCGACCGCAATACCTGAAACACCGTTTAATAAAAGCATCGGTAGTCTTACGGGAAGTACGGAAGGTTCAAGCAAAGAACCGTCAAAGTTCGGTTCAAATTCAACTGTTTCACAGTCAATATCGGCAAGCATTGATTGTGTAATTTTATGCATTCTTGCCTCTGTATACCTCATAGCGGCAGCACCGTCGCCGTCAACAGAACCGAAGTTCCCGTGTCCGTCTACGGTTAAATATCTTGTAGAGAAGTCCTGCGCCATACGAACCAATGCTTCATAAACAGCGGTATCGCCGTGCGGGTGATATTTACCGAGAACTTCACCGACAATACGGGCACATTTCTTAAAAGGTTTGTCAGGTGTCATCCCCAGTTCATTCATAGCGTATAGAATACGTCTGTGAACAGGTTTCAAACCGTCCCTGACGTCAGGCAGCGCACGTCCTACGATTACACTCATCGCATAATCAATATATGATCGCTTCATTTCTTCTCTTATATTAACGGGAACGATTTTTCCGTCACTAAACATACTTTGTTGGTTGCTCATCTTTTCTCCCCAGCTTGTATAACTCTTGATACTATTGTATCACAAACACATGCAATTTTGTAATTTTAAAATAATCTTTACAAAAAGTATGTTATTTTATATTGGGCAGGATTGCTGCGATGTAGCCTATAGGGATGATTACGGAAAGTGCAAATAAAAAGTATTCATAAATTTGTTTCGGCATTGGAGTATTAACCACAGGCATTTTGATAATTTTTTTCAGCCTTACGCAGTCGATTAAAAATAGAATTATTTGAATAAAAAAGAAGTTTGCAATAAGAATTACGGCGGCATTCATAAGCAGTACTACGGCAAAGAAAAGTCCGTAATCGGGCGGTGTAATATGCTTAATTGCATAGTACAATTTTTCGGCAAGTATTGTAATTGTACCTGCTGCTATACATAATAAATAAAAAAGCCCTATTGTTTTTCCGAATTTAAAAGTTAAAGTATTGCGAAACATGTAAAAAGTTTATCATTTAATCCGAAATTAATCAACTTTGTATTTCGGAGCTTCTTTGTTAACCATTTCCATGTATTTTTTGTTATTTTTTTCTGCAAATTCTATTGCAGCTTTGCGGGCGTTTTCAGCTCCTCCGAGTTCCGAGGCGTAAAAACGTTTTGCATATAAAAATCTGTCAAGGCCTTTTGTTTTGGCGGGCTGATATATTGCGGTATCGTATTCGTAATACTCTTTTGTCCCGGGGAATGTCAAATATCCTACTATTGCCGCGTCAGGATAAACAAGAACCGATGCGCCTTTTGTTTTTTCCTGTATTTCATGGGCATATTGGGCTGCTGCTTCTGTTGGATTAGTCAGGTCAGGGAAATTTGTAAGTTGAATTTTTGTATGCCAGTTTCCCGCATTTTCATCTTTTAATAAGTAGTCGTAACTTTTTGTTTTACTGTCAGGGTTTGAAAGGTTAAATGTCTGTTTGTCGAATTTGATTTTATCAACCTGCGCAAAGACGGCGCATGGTGTAAGTGTAAGTAAATTTAAAATTATTAAGCCTGTTTTTAAAAGTTTATTCATAATCTCACCTTTCTTTTGACTGCTTTAATATTATCTGATTATTATTTTGATATTTCTATTGCCCGTTTGTTTATTGTATAATAATATTTATTAGAGGGAACTTTATTATGCCATTTGAATTTGAACGACAAAAAATAAAAGATGTAATTCTGGTTAAGCCGAAAGTTTTTGGTGATAACCGCGGTTTTTTTATGGAAAGCTATAAAAAATCGGATTTTTATGCCAACGGAATAGATGTCGAGTTTAATCAGGATAACCATTCCCGTTCAACAGCGCATGTTTTGCGCGGGCTTCACTATCAGGCAAAGCCTTACGGACAGGCTAAACTTGTAAGATGCGGACGCGGAAGGATTTATGATGTTGCGGTTGACATCAGACCGAATTCCGAAACTTTCGGGCAGTATGTGAAAGTTGAACTTTCTGAGGAAAACAAGCATATGTTGTTTATACCTGAAGGTTTTGCCCATGGTTTTGTTGTATTGTCGGATGAGGCGGAACTTCTTTATAAAGCAAGCGGTGAATATGCCCCCTCTGCTGACAGAGGAGTTTTGTGGCGTGACAAAGACATAAATATCGATTGGGAAATTGATTTTGAGCCGATTTTGTCAGAGAAAGACAAAGTTCAGCCGTTATTAAAAGATATAAATAAAGAGGAGTTAATATGAGAATACTTGTAACGGGCGGTGCTGGATTTATCGGAAGCTGTTTTGTAAGACATATGTTAAAAAGTCATCCCGATTATAAAATTATAAATTTGGATGCTTTGACTTATGCGGGAAATATTGAAAATCTTAATGATGTAAAAGATAACCCGAATTATACATTTGTTCACGGCAGCATTTGTGATAAAAAACTTGTTCCCGAGCTTGTTGAACAGGTTGATGCCGTTGTGAATTTTGCCGCAGAATCTCATGTTGACCGCTCAATTACCGGACCTGAAATCTTTATAGAAACGAACGTTAAAGGTACTTTGAATTTGCTTCAGGCGGCAAGGCAATTTAAAACGGACAGATATTTGCAGGTTTCAACTGATGAAGTTTACGGAACTTTGGGAAAAACGGGTTATTTCATGGAAACCACTCCGCTTGCTCCGAACAGTCCGTATTCCGCATCAAAAGCTTCTGCCGATATGCTTGTCAGAGCTTACCATGAAACATATAATATGCCTGTTTTGACAACCAGATGTTCGAATAATTACGGACCTTATCAATATCCCGAAAAACTTATTCCGTTTTTTATTTCTCAATTGCTTAAAGGTGACAAAGTTCCCGTTTACGGCGACGGAATGAACGTTCGTGACTGGTTATACGTTTATGACCACTGTGCCGCAATTGATACTGTTTTACATAAAGGCAGGGTCGGCGAAGTCTACAACATAGGCGGACATAACGAAAAAACTAATATGGAAATTACGCATTTAATACTTGAGGCTATGGGCAAAGACGAAACTTCAATTAAATATGTTGATGACAGGCTCGGGCATGACAGGCGTTATGCGATTTGTAACGACAAAATTCAATCCGAACTCGGCTGGAAACCGTCTTTAACTTTTGAAGAAGGTATAAAAATTACTATTGACTGGTATTTAAATAATCAGGAATGGATGAATAATGTAGCGGCTAAGCAGTTAAGAAGCGGGGCAGCTAAGAGTGTATAAAAATTTAGATATTTGGAATGATGCAATATTGTTAATTCAAGATATATATAAAGTTGCAGATTTACTGCCTAAATCTGAAGAATTTAATTTAAAAGCTCAAATGAAACGTGCGGTTGTTTCAGTTGCGTTAAATATTGCAGAAGATAAGACAAGGAAATCAGCAAAAGATTTTTCTCATTTCTTAAATATGTCTGCTGCTTCTTTAGCAGAGACAGAAGCTTGTTTATCTATATGTGAAGCTTTGGGTTTTATAGTATGTGACAATAAATTACATGAAAGATGTAATGTTTTATCTTATAGAATAAATGCTTTAAAAAATAAAATAGAAGGAAAGGTTAAATAACTTAGCTGCTTAGCTTCTTAACTGCTTAGCTGCTAATTTACCGGAGGTAAATTAATATGAAAGTATTGGTGACAGGTGCAAACGGGATGCTCGGGCAGGACTTATGCCCTATATTTGAAGATGCCGGAGCTTTTGTTATAGAAACGGATGTTGATACGCTTGATATTACAAATGCAGGGCAGGTTAAACAGGTTTTATCCGATATAAGACCTGATCTGGTTGTTCACTGTGCGGCTTATACAAACGTTGATAAGGCGGAAGAAGATTTGAAAACCGCCGAAATGATTAACGTTACGGGAACGGAAAATATCGCGGAAGCTTGCGGAAAACTTGGTATTACTCTTGTTTATATTTCAACTGATTATGTATTTGACGGCACTAAAAAAGACCCGTATAAACCCGATGACAGGCCTAATCCTATAAATAATTACGGAATTACCAAATATGAAGGTGAAGAAGCAGTCAGAAGCCTTTGTGAAAAATATTATATTGCACGTACATCATGGCTTTACGGCCATCACGGGAAAAATTTTGTAGAAACCATGTTAAGCCTTGCCGATAAGCCTGAAATAAAAGTTGTAGATGATCAGACAGGCTGTCCTACTTGGACGGTTGAGCTTGCGAACGGAATATTAAAACTTCTTTCAAAACCTTACGGTACATACCACGTATGCGGTTCCGGCTCAACAACATGGTACGGTTTTGCAAAAGAAATATTTTCTCAGGCGGGTTTGAATGTTAATCTTCAGCCTTGTACAACGGAAGAATTTCCGCGTCCTGCAAAACGTCCCGCGCATAGTGTAATGGATAACGGCAAAATTTGCAGAAACTGGCAGGCGGCGTTAAAGGATTATATGGAGCTCAGGAATTTTTAGAGGTTTTTACAAGATTTATCTTGTATCCTAAAATGTCAAGGATAATTTGCGCATCTTGAAATCTGATTTTGCCTGATGCAAGGTTTTTTGCAAGATTTTTGGCTGAAACTTTTCTTTCACCTGTGGAGATTTGACGCGCAATTTCTTGCAGAGTAAAATTTTTTTCTTTAAGTCTTTCGGTTATTTCGTGTTGTATGTTCATGTTTTACCTTGTAAGTTATAAATTCTAATATTAAACTTATAACATGATTTAAGTTATAAGTCAACAAATATATACTTATAAATTATGAACAAAGAAACTTTATTAAAAAAATTCGGTAAAAATGTAAAAATTGAAAGAATAAAAAAAGACTTAACAAGAGAGCAGCTTGCTGAAACAATGGATGTATCTGTGAATTATTTATCAAGCATAGAGAATGGCAAAGCAAATATGTCGTTAGCCAAAGTCCTTGAGCTCTCACAGTATTTGGGAACGGATATTGAAAATCTTTTGAATTTTAAGTAAAATAACGTACAGTGAGGTATTTATGAAAGGTATTGTATTAGCAGGCGGAGCAGGAACAAGATTACACCCGAGCACTATTGCTGTTTCCAAACAGCTTTTGCCTATTTATGACAAACCTATGATTTATCACCCTATTTCTGTGCTTATGCTTGCAGGTATAAGAGATATTCTTATTATCTCTACCCCTGTTGATTTGCCGAATTTTAAAAGGCTTTTGGGCGACGGAAGCCAATTCGGAGTAAAATTTTCCTATAAAGAACAGCCCTCACCGGACGGGCTTGCGCAGGCTTTTATTCTCGGAGAAGAATTTATCGGAAATGATGATGCCGCACTTGTGCTCGGTGATAATATTTTTTACGGCGGCGGTTTTTCAGGGAAATTAAAACGTGTTGTTCAGGATATTAAAAATAACGGCGGTGCAACTGTTTTCGGATATCCTGTTAAAGATCCGCAAAGGTTTGGCGTGGTGGAATTCGATAATGACGGCAAAGTTCTTTCCATTGAGGAAAAACCGCAAAATCCGAAATCAAATTACGCTGTTACGGGTTTATATTTCTATGACAACAGGGTTGTTGAATACGCGAAGAATTTGAAACCTTCTGCACGCGGAGAATTGGAAATTACGGATTTAAATAATATTTATCTCGAGAACGGTAATTTAAGCGTCGAACTTCTCGGACGCGGGTTTGCATGGCTTGATACGGGGACACATCATTCACTTTTACAGGCGGGACAGTTTGTTCAAACAGTTGAAGAAAATCAGGGGATTAAAATTGCCTGCCTTGAAGAAGTCGCTTTCCGTATGGGCTTTGTAACAAAAGAAGATTTGCAAAACACCGTTGAAAAGTACAATAACAACGAATATTTTAACTATGTAAAAGATATGCTTAACAGGTTGTAAGATTTTTTATTTTAACCTATAATTACTCTGACAGATAAAGTGAGGGGTGAGCATGAATATTGAAAATATAAAAAAAATTGACCCTGTTGTTGCGGAACAAATTGAGTTGGAATTTGAAAGACAGCAGAATACAATAGAACTTATTGCAAGTGAAAATATTACATCACGTGCTGTAATGGAAGCCTGCGGAAGCGTTTTGACAAACAAATACGCGGAAGGTAAACCGCATAAACGTTTTTATAACGGCTGTGAGCATGTTGATGTGATTGAAGAAATTGCACAGAAAAGAGCATGTGAACTTTTCAAAATGGATCATGCCAATGTTCAGCCGCACAGCGGTGCTCAGGCTAATATGGCTGTGTTTATGGCTGTTTTAAAACCCGGTGATAAAGTTTTAGGTATGGACTTATCAAACGGCGGCCACCTCTCTCACGGTTCACCTGTTAATTTCTCGGGGCTTTACTTTGATGTAAAAAGCTACGGTGTTGACGAATACGGAAATATAGATTACGAAAATGTTCGTCAAATGGCTCTTGAGCATAAACCAAAATTGATTATTTGCGGTGCAAGTAACTATTCCAAAATTATTGATTTTAAAAAGTTCAGAGAGATTGCAGATGAAGTCGGTGCATATCTGCTTGCGGATATTGCTCATATTGCAGGGCTTGTTGCAGCAGGACTGCATCCTTCGCCTGCAGGTTATGCGCAATTTGTAACTACCACAACCCACAAATCTTTGAGAGGTCCCAGAGGCGGAATTACAATGTGTGATGCGGAATTTGCACAAATTATTGATAAAGCGGTTTTTCCCGGTTTGCAAGGCGGCCCGCTTGAACATATAATTGCAGGAAAAGCCGTTGCTCTGTTGGAAGCTTCCAAGCCTGAATTTAAAACTTATGCGGAACAAATTCTTAAAAACGCAAAAGCTCTTGCGCAAGGACTTATAGATGAAGGCATGGATATCGTGGGCGGAATGACCGAAAACCACTTAATGACTTTGGATTTAAGAAAAACCGGAAAAACAGGAAAAGATATGGCAAATGTCTTAGAGCGTGTCGGTATTACCGCAAACAAAAATACGGTTCCAAACGATCCTCAAAGCCCGTTTGTTACAAGCGGCATAAGATTAGGTGTTCCGGCGGTAACCACAAGAGGGTTTAAAGAAGAAGATATGACTGAAGTTGCAAAAATTATTGCATCTGCAATATTTTCATCAGATAATGAATTGGGATTACAAAATCTGAGAGAACGTTCTCTTAAACTGTGTAAAAAATACCCGATATACAAAGGATAATTTATAATGTTAATCAAACTGACACATGCTCACGTAATTGGAACAGTAATAGCATATTTGATAGGGGTATGTCTTGTGCCTCTGGTAATAAGTTTTTCTAAAAAAGAAGGGCTTGTTGACGTTCCTAACGAAAGAAAAATTCATACCAAACCTATATCGCGTATAGGCGGTGTTGCTATCTGGGCAAGTACAATGCTTACATTTTTGTGTCTTGTATTTATGAGCTATTATCCTTACGGAAGCCTTTTATCCGGAATTCTTCTCGGCGGCTCTTTGATGTTTTTGCTCGGGCTTGTTGATGATATTTACAACCTTGATGCAAAATTCAAATTATTCTTGCAAATTTCGATTGCAACACTTGTTTATTTGCTGGGCGTTCAGATTAATAACATTCCTTTTATAGGTAATATCGGAATATTTTCTTACCCGATAACTCTTTTATGGATTGTGGGGATTTCAAATGCTTTAAACTTTATTGACGGTGTTGACGGGCTTGCGGGGTCTGTTGTTACGGTTAATGCGGTAACTCTTGCGATTATTGCCGTTGCTATGACACCTTCAAATCCTATCAGCGCGCTTATCGGTTTTATCCTTGCGGGTTCTATGCTTGCATTCTTAACCTATAACTTTAATCCCGCTAAAATATTTATGGGCGACAGCGGAGCGTTATTTTCAGGCTTTTTGCTTGCTGCAATATCGATTACGGGTGTAATGAAAGCCGCTACACTGGCTATTCTTCTGCCTTTTCTGGTTCTTGCCGTTCCTATTATGGATATTACATTTTCTTCTTTAAGAAGAATTGCAAAAGGCAAATCTCCGTTTGTGGCTGATGCCGAACATATTCATCATAAACTTTTACATGCAGGATTTTCACAGAAAAAAACAGTGCTGATTTTAACATCGGTTGCTATTATTGCGGGAGCTATTGCATCTTTATTTATGGGTTCTGCGGCTATAAAGCACTATTTTATGTATATTGTCGCCATTGTTATTGTCATGTTGTTACTAAACTTTATCAAGGTATTGACAAAAAAATAATTATATGTTATCATCCCATGTGGATTTAATTACTCAGTTTTGAGCCATGTCGTTTTCACGGGATAAGAGTTCAAAATATTTAAGTGTAAATCTGCCATATATGTATTCTCTGTGTTGAGTATAAGAAGAACTCAACGGAATGATGAATACTATTACGTGTATTAGTTAAGTAAAGGTTTATTAGCTATGACAGTAAGTGCAGTAGGACAAAATGAAAATTCAAAACTTTATACGGTTGTTAAATCAACAGCAGTGGGGATGGCAGGCGGATATGCTTTAAAATATCTTTATCCTGTTCAAAAACAGGAAGATAATATAAGCCGCCGTTCAATGCTTAATTACTGCCGTAAAGTAACAAACAGGGCTAAAGCTGATGATTTCAGAGGCAACGGTATAAAATCAAAAGCTCAGGATGTTTTTATTAAAATGATTGATTCCAACGACAAGGATGCTTTTACAAGTAAGAGTATTACTGCTAAAGTTAAGGCTCTCGGCGGAGAAAATTCCGTTGCAGGTAAAGAATTCCGCGGAATTATCAGAAATGTTGATGAAATGTCTAAGAGTTTAACAAGACGTTTTACAACCGCATACCATGTTATGCTTAAAATCAAAAGACCCGCTGTACCGTTCCTTGTTGCAGGTGCAGGCGTAGGCTTTTTAACTGGTTTTGCGCACAATGTCATGAAAACTGACTTTGATGCATAACTTTTATATTTTTTCACCAAAAAAATATAGGCTGAATTATATATAATTCAGCCCTTTTTTTATGCCGCGCACGTAGACATTTGTGTGTTATACAAATTTTTCCATATCTTACGTGCTTAAACTAGTTCACCTTGTAAGTACCAGGTTTTTGCGCCCGTAATTTTTACGTTTACAAATTCTCCTGTCAAATCTTTATCGCAAGGTATATGAACCGTTTTGAAGTTTCTTGTTTTGCCTGTATTAATCATTTTTCCTTTATGTTCATAAAAGTTTTCAACAAGAACTTCCATTTCGCGTCCGACGTATTTAAGATTTGATTTTAGACAGTTTTCCTGAATTTTTTTGTTTAACCGCTGAAATCTTTCGTCTTTTACATCTTCCGGAATAAATTTGTCAACCCATTTTGCGGCAACGGTTTTTTCGCGCGGGGAGTACGCCGCAACATTGCAGTAATCAAGTTCAAACTCATCAATTGCCGTAAGTGTTTCTGCGAACTGTTCCTCTGTTTCTCCGGGGAAACCCGCAATAAAGTCGCTGGTGATTGTTACATCGGGAACCATTTTGCGGACTTTTTCAACAATTTTTGCGTATGTTTCTCTGTCATAGCGTCTGTTCATAGCTTTTAATACGGCGGAACTTCCCGATTGCATGGGAATATGGAAATATTCACAAACTTTGTCAAGTTCAACTGCAGTTTCAATAAGTTCATCAGTAATATCAGTCGGATATGATGTTACAAATCTAATTCTGAAATTACCTTGAATTGAGTTGATTTCTCTGAGCAAATCGGCTAAACGGTAAGATTTGTCTTTGAAGTCTTTGCCGTAACTGTCTACATTCTGGCCCAATAATGTAATTTCTTTGAAGCCTGCATTTAAAGCGTCTTTTACTTCTTTGATAATTGTTTCGGGAAGTCTTGAGCGTTCGCGGCCTCTGGTATAGGGTACAATACAGTATGTACAGAAGTTGTTGCAGCCTTCCGTAATATTTACCCATGCGTTTGTTGATTTTACGCGGTTAATCCGGTAACCTTCTTCATTTACTGTCGGCAGGTTTGTTTCTTCGCATTCGCAAACTCTTTCACCGTTATTAATTCTTTTGATTACTTCGGGCAGTGAATAAATTTTATGTGTGCCGAGTACAAAGTCAACGTAAGGTGCTCTTGAGAAAATTTTATTTGTTTTCTGCTGCGCCACACATCCGCAAATGCCTATTTTTATATTTTTTCCTTCCTGTTTCCATTTCCCCCAAACACCAAGCTGGCTGAAAGCTTTATCTTCGCTCAGCTGTCTGATTGAACAGGTGTTAACCATTAACAAATCAGCTTTTTCGGGGTCTTTTGTTTCTTCATAATCAAAATGGGAAAGCATTCCGAGCATTCTTTCAGTGTCGGATTTATTCATCTGGCAGCCCATTGTTTCAATGTATACGTATTTCATTTGTTTTATTCCTGCTATTTATACTTTTTCTATGTAAATTATAATACAAAAATACTTAATATACTTGACTTTTGCAGTATAAAATATTATTGTGGAAATAAATGGTTGAAAGGTGTGTATTATATGGGGTTAAGCAGAAAAAACGTATTAATGCTTCTGCATGAGAGAACGGAAAAATATGCGGATAAAGTTGCATTAGGAATGAAAACGCAGTACGGCTGGAAAGAACTGACTTATCGCGGTGTCGGGCTTCTGTCAAGAAAACTGGCGCATTATCTTCTTACTGAATTAAATGTAAAAAAAGGCGACAGACTTGCTATTTTGTCGGAATCCAAGCCCGAATACGGAGCCTGCGTATTTGCTTCAGTAATCTCAGGAATGATAACGGTTCCTCTGGATATAAAGCTTACCAAATACGAATTGAAATCTATTCTTTCAGACAGCG
Source organism: Candidatus Gastranaerophilales bacterium (assembly GCA_944324305.1). Taxonomy (GTDB): domain Bacteria; phylum Cyanobacteriota; class Vampirovibrionia; order Gastranaerophilales; family Gastranaerophilaceae; genus Stercorousia. The sequence continues at coordinate 40,034 of CALUVV010000005.1, read as the reverse complement.
AACCTTCTGTAATGCTGGTTTCTAAGTCGCATTTGGAAATGGCTAAGTTTTTGCAAAGTGAAATTCCTTCAATAAGAGAAATCCTTGTTATTGACGAACCTTCTTATAATGTTGATGTAACAAGCATTTATCAACTTCCCGATAACTATGAATGCAAATGGAGTTTGAGGAGTTCTAAAGCAACCGCGTTTATTATTTATACGTCAGGAACAACAGGGGCGCCTAAGGGAGTTGAAATTACTTTCGAAAACATGATGGCGCAGCTTGACGATTTAAAAATCGCTCTTGATAAAATATTGCCTTATAAACATGTTAATATTTTATCTATTCTGCCTATGAACCATCTTTTTGAAATGACGGTCGGCTTTTCAACATTTTTGAATTTCGGTTTTTCCGTGTATTACACTCCGAGCTTAAAGCCTAAAGACGTTTTGAGCATAATGCGCGAAAAACAGGTTGAATTTATGATTGTTGTTCCTGCTTTTTTAAAGCTTTTAAAAACAGGGATTGAGGCGGAATTAAATAACTCGCCGAAAGCCATTAAGACCGCATTCAATATTATGTTTAAGCTTGCAAAATTTATTCCGTCATACAGAATTAAAAAGCTGATGTTTAAGAAAATTCATGCAAAATTCGGCGGGCATTTTTCAGGCTGTATTTCAGGCGGAGCACCTCTGGATATTGCCGTCGGAGAATTCTTTGAAAGAATAGGAATAAAAGTTTATCAGGGTTACGGTCTTTCCGAAGCCAGCCCCGTTGTATCAGTTAATGTTGACAGACGCGGCGATATTGCTTCTGTCGGCAGGCCGCTAAGCACATTTCAGGCTAAAATTGATAAGGAAACAGGCGAATTAATTCTTAAAGGCCCTTCCGTAATGAAGGGTTATCATAATCAGCCCGAAATGACATCGCAGATTATTGATGCCGACGGCTGGCTCCATACGGGTGATATCGCGGAAATAAGCAAAGAAGGGCATATTTATATTACCGGAAGAATTAAAAATATGATTGTACTTTCGGGAGGTAAAAAAGTTTTTCCCGAAGAAGTTGAAGCCGTCCTGGAAAAAAGTTCTTATTTCAGCGAAGTTTGTGTTCTCGGAATATCTAAAACTTTCGGCGTAAAAGACGGGACAGAAGAAATTACAGCTGTAATAGTTCCGTCAGAGGAAATCTGCGGAAAATATGATTGGGATACCGTAGAAAAACTTGTTAAAAATGAGGTTAAAAAACTTTCTTTACGGTTGACAGCATACAAACGTCCTATTAATATAATAGTCAGGAAAGAACCTTTGCCGAGAACAACAACCAGAAAAGTTAAACGCAAAGAGGTAAAGGAATTTGTAAACGCATAAATTGGAGACATCATGAAGCAAAAAATATTATTTATAGGTGCATTACTTTTGGTTTGCACTGTTTTACCCGTATTTTCGGAAGAAGAAAAAGCCGTACAAACGCCTGCTGAGAATGTAAAGCCCGTAGTATTACCGCCTAAATGGACTGATTTTTGTGAATTGGGCTACGAAAATGCGGTTTATAAAAACAGCCATGATATTTTTAACATTTTTAGTTTTGTCAAATCCGAACGCGTTAAAAAGAATTACTGGGCAGAAAGACGCGTAAGTTTCGAAAGTTACCTGAACAGCTGCAACAACCTTGCAGATGATGCAAAAGCTTCTTGTTATGCGGAATTACGAAACATTGAAAATCAAAAAAACGACTTATACAGAATAAAAAGAAAACAACTTCTTTACGAAAATAATATTGAGCTTGACAGAAGGTAAATAATAAAAAAACAGACGGTAATTAATCCGTCTGTTTTTGTGTGTTAGATTATGACATCAATTATGAGAAATATCTTTTTAAAAGTCCGTCAAAACCTTTACCATGGCGTGCTTCGTCTTTTGCCATCTCATGAACCGTATCATGAATTGCATCGTAGCCTAATTGTTTTGCACGGGCTGCAATTGCAAGTTTACCTTCGCATGCGCCGTGTTCTGCTTCTGCACGTAATTCAAGGTTTTTCTTTGTAGAATCTGTTACTACTTCGCCTAATAATTCAGCAAATTTTGCTGCGTGTTCAGCTTCTTCAAATGCATATCTTTTATAAGCTTCTGCAACTTCCGGATATCCTTCTCTTTCAGCAACTCTTGCCATTGCAAGGTACATGCCTACTTCTGTGCATTCACCCGCAAAGTGAGCTCTTAATCCGTCCATTACTTCTTTATCTTCAACCTGTCCGTCGCCTACTTTATGTTCGCAAGCATAGACTTTGCCTTCTGCAGTGTTTATTTCTTTGAAAGTTGTTGCTCCGCATAAAGGACATCTTTCGGGAGCTTTATCTGCTTCTGTAGACCAGCCGCATACTGTACATACGAATTTTGCCATTTTTTTACCACCTTTCTTAATTCAAAAAATGTTTTGCCTCTTTTCTACATGTTTTATAATACAATACAAAATTCTTTTTGTAAAGTAGGAATTATTATCATTTTTTCTGAAAAATATTTACTCATAAGAAAAAGACCTCTTATATCAGAGAGGTCAAGGTTGGTTATTTTGGTTATGTTATAGTTATTATAATTGTTTTCGGGTTTTACATTTTTTATAATTATCCTCAAGATTGAGATTTGCCATGTCGGCAGTAAAAGTTTACAAAACTTTATGTTATCATAGTGGTATGTTTGAAAAACTGAAAAAATTTTTCTTATCAAAAGTTCTTAAAAGGAAGTATTACAGGACGGGAAAGTGCAAAGCATGCGGAAAATGCTGTACGCAAATTTACGTAAAGCATTACAAGCATGTTGTGCAGGATGAAAAAGAATTTGAGAAACTTCAATATCTTCATCGTTTTTACGGTTATTTGAAAATTATAGGCAAAGACGATATCGGCTTAATTTTTGAATGTCAAAACCTTGATCCCGTTACTCACAAATGTAAAATACATAAAACGCGTCCGGGAATTTGCAGAAGATATCCGCAGGAAGAATTATTTTCTATGGGCGGTGCGCTGTCAGATGACTGCGGTTATAAGATGGAGCCGATTGTGCCGTTTTGCGAAGTTCTTGAAAAAACCGCGAAAAAAGCTAAAAATTTATACCGTCCCTGAAAGTTCGGTATTATTAAGTTCTACTATATCAAAGTATTTTTCTAATTCTGATATAACAGGTTTTTTAGTTTCGGGGTTAAGTTTTACAAACTTATCGAGAGTAATTTCCAATTGATTATTCAAAGTGTGAAGGACTATTCTGTCCTCGCCGCTTCTGCTGCCTGCGAGTATTGAAGTATCAATATCAGGTCTGTCGCAAATTACATCCGCTATTTTATTAACTGCTTCGATTGTTTTTCCGCCGTTTGGACTTCCTATGTTTTCACCGCCGATAATCCAGGCTGTCAGTTTACCTTTGGACATTTCTTTTAATTCGTCAACTTTTTGTGCTATTTCGTCAACAACTTTTTGAATTCTGCCGTTTACAGGTACATGTTTTATAATTCCGTCTTTTTCATTTCTGATTATAACGGCTAGATTTTGAGCATCCGCTTTAGAGGTAAACACTTTACCGTTAGTAAGTTTGCAATTATTTGCAGAGGTAAGATGTCTGTATGCGTTTGAAGTTGTAATTCTTGCTTTATCGTATGCTTTGGGGTTGAGAATAAGGCTTGAGTGCCCTTGAAAACTTATATTGTTCATAATGTAAACTCCTTTGTAAAAAAAATAAAATGCCAACATAAATTTTTTTGCTACTTTCGGGCAATGAAAAATTCGTCATTGTCGTTTAAGCTGATTATGTAGAATATTTTGAAAGGCTGGTAAATATGAAAAAATATATATTATTCTTAATGCTGTTTGCCGCTTCTCTGCCTGTTTTTGCCGTTTGCAGCATAACAGGGGGAGCTTGCTCGGCAACATCAAACTGGGAGTCAAAATCTCTCCAGCAAAAGTACGTTCCTGACAGACTTCGTGATTTAAAACGCACGGATGCATTTCAGCCTACTTATGTGAAACCGTATCATGACGCTTTAATTAATACTGAAGAAGACTTGGTTCAACCTCCGACCAATGATTACAACTCTAACTGCCAATTCGGGGTGTGCCTTCCGGGTGTGGAGCCGGGTGGTGATGTGTTAGAATAGCTGAAAAAGACGGGGCATTTAACCCGTCTTTTTTATGCACGCGGCTGCGCTTTTTCTTTAGTTTAGGCTGTTCAAGTTTATGCATACCTGTGTGTCGGGTGGAGCGGCTACGCTCCTGCTCACTCGCGTTTAACGGCAATTCCGCGTTTTGCTCTTGTGTTTTCAACACAATCGCAAAAGCGCTTCAGCCTCAGCTCGTTCGCGCAATTATTAATTTTTTGTTTATTTTTTTAATAATTTCAAAAAACGATGTTATAACAATAATGTGGCATGAATATAATTAGTAAAGGAGATAATTAATTATGGCAAAAACAATTGGTATTGACCTTGGTACAACAAACTCGGTTGTAGCGGTCATGGAAGGCGGTAAGCCTACGGTTATTGCCAATGCGGAAGGTTCAAGAACTACCCCTTCAATCGTTGGCTTTTCTAAAACAGGGGAAAAATTGGTAGGTCAGTTGGCTAAACGTCAAGCTATTCTTAACCCTGATAAAACTATCGCTTCTATTAAAAGACATATGGGCGAAGATTATAAAGTAAATATTGACGGAAAAGATTATACGCCGCAAGAAATCTCAGCTATGATTTTGCGAAAATTAGCCGATGATGCTTCCAGTTATTTGGGCGAAAAGGTTACATCTGCGGTAATTACTGTTCCCGCGTACTTTAACGATGCGCAAAGACAGGCTACTAAAGATGCCGGAAGAATTGCAGGTTTAGATGTTTTACGTATCGTAAACGAACCGACAGCTGCTGCTCTTGCTTACGGTCTTGAAAAAGAAAAGAGTGAAAAAGTTCTTGTATTTGACTTAGGCGGCGGTACTTTCGATGTATCTATCCTTGAAATCGGTGACGGCGTTCACGAAGTTCTTTCAACATCAGGCGACACTCACTTAGGCGGTGACGACTTTGACCAGAAAGTAATGGATTGGATTTGCGATGAATTCAAAAAACAGGAAGGTATTGACCTTCGCGGTGACAAACAGGCTATGCAGCGTGTTAAAGAAGCTGCTGAAAAAGCTAAATGCGAATTGTCATCCGTTATGGAAACAAATATTAACTTACCGTTCATTACAGCTGATGCAAACGGTCCTAAACACTTAGATTTAAACCTTACAAGAGCTAAGTTTGAAGATCTTTGCCGCGACCTTTTAAACAGATGTAAAACTCCTGTTGAAAACGCTTTAAAAGATGCAGGAATTACAAAAAATGATATTAACGAAGTTGTATTGGTCGGCGGTTCAACACGTATTCCGGCTGTTCAACAGTTAGTTAAAGAATACACAGGCAAAGAACCTAACCAGTCAGTTAACCCTGATGAAGTTGTAGCGGTTGGTGCAGCCGTTCAGGCTGGTGTTCTTGCAGGTGAAGTTAAAGATATCGTACTTCTTGACGTAACTCCTTTGACACTGGGTATTGAAACATTAGGCGGAGTTATGACCCCTCTTGTTCCGAGAAACACTACAATTCCTGTTTCTAAATCTCAGGTGTTCTCAACTGCAGAAAATAACCAGACAGCCGTTGATATTCACGTACTTCAAGGTGAAAGACCCATGGCTAAAGATAATAAATCTTTAGGTATGTTCAGACTTGACGGTATTCCGCCGGCAATGAGAGGTTTGCCTCAAATCGAAGTTACATTCGACATTGACGCTAACGGTATTGTAAATGTTTCTGCTAAAGATAAAGCTACTAACAAAGAACAGAAAATTACAATTACAAATTCTTCTAACCTTTCAGAAGCTGATATTGATAAGATGGTCAAAGAAGCTGAAGCTAACGCGGCTGAAGATAAGAAGAAAAAAGAAGAAGCTGAAATTAAAAATAATGCGGCAAGTTTAATAGGTTCTGCCGACAGAATAGTAAAAGATTTTGAAGGTAAAATCGATGATGCGGATAAATCAAAACTTGATGAACAAAAAGCAGCACTTCAAAAAGCTTTAGACGAAAACAAACCTGCTGATGAATTGAAAAAATTGTCGGATGAATTACAGCAGACAATGTTCAGCATTTCACAAAAAGCTTACGAAGCTGTTCAAAAAGAAGAACAGTCAACAGCAAATTCAGAAAATGCATCTTCAACCACTGAAGATAAAAAAGATGATGATGTAATTGATGCTGAATATACAAAAGAATAATTCAATAATCTAAACACCTGAATAAAAATCCGGCTTTTGTAATAAAAGCCGGATTTTTTTACCATGGATAATCATCTCTAATTTCCCATCCGTCATACTGTATTAATTTTGCACACATGCCGCTGCTCGTTTTGGAACACAAATGTCTGCATGAATTAGTTGTAAACAGTTCTTCTCTTGTTCCTTTCCAGCCGCAGTTATAAGGCTCAAAGCCGTTTACGGATGAAAATTGAAAAATAAATCTTGAACGAGTATCATAATCTTCCATAACCTTTTTACAATCAGAATATTTCACACAAAAAAAGTAAAGACTGTTATATGTTGAGAAACCGGAACCGTTTGACAAAGCTACTACAGCGTATTTGCCTTTAGAGTATGCATCAATGTGTTTAATGTTCGGAAATAAATATTTTTCAAGCCATAATAATTGTTGCTTGCCGTCTCCTTTATCAGAGCTGCTTTCTCCAAAGTTGTTGTTATCCCAATTTTCCCAATCTCCATACTCTAATTTTGCAGTCTGGAACGCTTGTGCCATTATTGAATTAAAAGCCTTAAGTCTTGTCACTGTAACTTTTTTTTGATGCTTTTCAATTAAAGACGGTAATGTCAGGGCGGCAATAATTCCAATTATACCAATAGTAATTAATGTTTCAGCTAATGTAAAAGCTCTAAAATTCATATATGCTCCTTCTATCAATATGTTGTTATTAAATAGTAATATATTGATGATAATGTCATTATATTCACTTATATTACTATTGTCAAGATTATATAATTTTCTAATGAAGGATGATATTAAATATAAATTAGGGCGTAATATAAAGATAGAAAGAATACGAAAAGATATAACTCAGGAAGAATTTGCGGAAATGATAGATATGAGCTTGAGTTATATAAGTAAATTAGAACAGGGGCTCACATCCCCGACTGCATTAGCTTTGTTTAAAATGTCAAAAGCATTAGCACTCCCAATGGAAGAATTTTTTAAAGGAATTGATTTGTAAAGCAAATTTGAATATTTTTTAATTGTAACGAAATGTAAAAACGACTTTTAAATGGGCTGAAATCCGCTTATACTGCCTCATAGGATAGGATAGGATAGGATGCGATGCCGATATAGCAATATTTTTCGGGAAAATTTTTTTATTTACTTGTCAGGAAGTTTATAAGGAAAGGATGGTTGTTATGTCAATTACAGTTAAAGATTTATTTCAGTATGATCCGAATTTTGAACCGGCAAAGATTAGACGTTTGACAGGAAAAACGAATTATAAAAAATCTGATACCGTTGATTTATCAAGATTAGCCGCTTTAAATGATAAAGATTTATCAGTTTTTGCTGCCAAAAAAGAGGGTAAGAGATTTTTAAATTCAATACAAGATGAGAATATGCGCAAACAAATTGCAGATGCCTCTCATATCAAGAATGAAGAAGGACAAGTAAACAAGCAAAATGAAAATAATGCAGCTTCACATATTCCTATGGATAAAAGTATTTTTGATATAGAGAAACAGGAAAAAGTATAGGAGATTTTTTTGATAGACGGTATTCAATACGGTAATAATGTTTCAAACCGAAATTATGATAAAGCCCAGCAATATTTAAAAAGTCAAATCAAACAGCCTAAAAATTTGGCGGACTTAAAACGTAATGCAAATTTAAAATTACGGCAGGTTCAGCTCGCACGAACGAAGGGTGATTTGGAAGTTGCAGCTGTACTCGCATACGAATATCAGCAAATTATTCAAGATATTAATAACTATGGTAAATAATAAAAAGGCGGTTTAAATACTGCCTTTTCTATAAAGATTTTATAAAATCCGAGGCCTTTATATTAAAAGCCGTGCATAATCTGTAAAGCGTATAAAGATTAATCTCTGCTTTTCCATTTTCAATTCTGTAAATTGTGGAAACTGAGAGCTCTGCGGCTCCGGCTAATTGCTTTACTGTCATATTTTTAGCAATCCTGATTTCCTTAACTTTTTTGCGTGCTGCCTGCGAATATTTCTGATAAGTCATACTTACTCCTTATGTATATCTAAATGTACATTAAATGTACACCTATGTCAAGATATAAATGTTAAAATAAAAAGTAAGCACAAAATATACACTGGAGTAGACACATGCTGCATAAAAAATTAAGACAGGCTGGTAATAGTTGGTCAATTGTTATTCCAAAGTCATTTTTGGAAAGTTTGAACATTAATCCCGTACTTGATGAAATGAGTATTACAATGGATGGTGATACTATCAAGCTTAAAAAATATAAAGAAAATGATAATAAATAAAAGGCGGTATTTAAACCGCCTTTTGGATTTTATATATTAGCTAACTGTAAATAATAATCGTTTGCTCTTTCAAATTTATGAGCCGCATTAAATAACCTGCTTTCCTGTAATTGCGGAGCAAGTATCTGCAAGCCTATTGGCATTCCGTCTTTATCAAATCCGGCAGGAACGCTCATACCCGGAATTCCTGCAAGGTTTGCCGAAATTGTTGCAATATCGGTTAAATACATTGCAAGCGGATCTGATGATTTTGCACCGAGTTCAAACGCTGTATTTGGGCAGGTCGGTGAAATTAAAATATCAACTTTCTTGAAAGCTTCAGCAAAATCCTGAGCAACCAGTGCTCTCATTTGCTGTGCTTTTTTATAATATGCATCATAATAACCTGATGATAATGCATAAGTTCCGAGCATTATACGGCGTTTAACTTCGGGGCCGAAACCTTCCGCTCTTGTTTTTGTGTACATTTCCATAAGATTTTTTGCATCAGCTGTTCTGTAACCGTATTTTACACCGTCAAAACGTGCTAAATTTGATGAACATTCAGCTGTTGCTAAAATATAGTAGATGCCTATTGAATGTTTTAAGTTTGGCAATGAAATTTCAACAATTTCACAACCGAGTTTTTTGTAATCTTCAATGGCTTTTTCCATTGCTTTCTGAACGTCTTCCGACAAGCCTTCTGTCATAAGTTCTTTTATAACACCGACTTTTAATCCTTTAATATCTTTATTTAAGTTTGCAGCATAATGTTCAACTGGCAAATCTAAAGAAGTGCTGTCTTTAGGGTCATGACCGGAAATAACTTCGAGTAAATTTGCGGCATCCTCAACAGTTCTCGCAAAAGGTCCGATTTGGTCTAAAGAAGATGCAAAAGCTATAAGTCCGTATCTTGAAACACGTCCGTAAGTCGGTTTCATACCTACAATACCGCAGAAAGATGCGGGTAATCTGATAGAACCGCCCGTATCGGAACCCAAAGCAAGAGTTGCTTCGCAGGCTGCAACGGAAGCTGCAGAACCGCCTGACGAACCGCCCGGAACTTTTTTCAAATCCCACGGATTATGAACTTTTTTAAAAGCTGAGTTCTCATTTGAAGAACCCATCGCAAATTCATCTAAGTTTGCTTTTCCGACAATGGGAACAAGGTTGCCCAATAATTTTTCCGTAATTGTAGCGTTGAAAGGTGAAACAAAGTTTTCCAGAATTTTGGAAGAAGCCGTTGTTTTTGAACCCTTCATATTCATGTTATCTTTCAAAGCGAGAGGAATACCTGCAAGCAGCGGTAATTCTTCTCCTTTAGCAATTTTTTCATCAACTTTTTTAGCCGTATCAAGTGCCGCTTCTTTTGTCAAAGAATTGAAAGCGCCTAATTTACCGTCAACTTCGTTAATTCTTTCAAAAGCTGCGTTTGTTAATTCTACAGCGGAAATCTCTTTATTTTTTAAAGCTTTGCTTTGCTCAGCAGCTGATTTTTTTAAAAGCTCGTTCATAATATCTCCTTAAGCTAGTCTTATAAAAAAATTTTATGACAAAAATAACTGTTTAGCAAGTTAAAAGCTTTGCATTTTTTTGCTGATTTGCGAATGAATTCTGTTTGCACGGTAAAGATAGTTTGTGAGCTTTTCGTAATTTGCTTTTGTTTCTCCGTAAGGAACTTTCATTGCAATAAGCTCATCAACGTTTTCATTTATACTTGTCAAAGTGTCTAAAGAGTCGCTTAAGTCCAAAATAGATTGAACTTTTGTTGACATTTTTGCAATAATTTTTCTTGAAACAAAACGTGCTAAACGTCTGATCGGGGAAAGTTTAGGCTTGCTTTTTTTAGGAGTTACGGCGTCAGCAAGTTTTTCTGTTATATTTCTTTTAGAGTACTGTTCTTTCAGGTCTGTAAGTTCGTTTTCAATCTGCTTTGCCTGAATTTTTAAATCCATTACATCAAGAAGCTTTCCTAAAAGTTCTGCACCTTTGATTTTGTTATTCAAATTTTCAAGAGCTTCTTCTTTTTCCGCAATCAGACATTCTAATTTCAAAGTTTTATCATCTAAATCTTTAAATGAGTTGTCATTTAAAATATTTAAATCATAATCGTTTAACCTTTTGTTTGTGAATAAATTATTTTTCATGTCTTTGGATGTGGCTACGCTCCTTCTTTAGTTTAGACTGTTCAAGTTTATGCAGTACCTGTGTGTCGGGTGGAGCGGCTACGCTCCTATTCAATTGTGTATACCTTTTTATAGTACAACATTGTACCGATAATTGTTAAAACAATATTTGGCATCCATGCTGCCAAAAACGGCTGTAACGTTCCGGCTTCTCCAAATGAAATTGAAAGTGCTCTTATCAGATAGTATGCAAATATGATTAAAATGCTGAATAAGAAACCTCTGTTGTATCGTACTCTCGGCGGAGTAATTGCAAGAGGAACACCTATTAAAACAAGTGCTATTGTTGTCAAAGGCAGCGCAAGTTTATCATATAATTCAATATGAATTGCATTTCTCTGTTTGTCATCAATATGATTATGTCTTATGTAGTCAATAAGTTTTGTAAAATTCATTTCTTTGGCAACGTTTTTGTTTAATTCCTTTGACATATCCAGTCCGAATTTAACAATTGAACTGTCAAATAAAGTTGTATTTAAAATTTTTCCGTCATCGTCAACCGTGTAAACGGCACCCTTTTGAAATTCCCATCCTTCGGGAGATGTCTTCCCTTCATCAGCCTGTAAAACCTGAATTGTTCCGTCTTTTGAAGTATCAAGAACCGTAATATTATGCAAAATTTTATCTTCGCAAAAACCTACGTAAAATAGTCTTTTAATACTTCCGCCGTCGTTAAGCTCTTTAAATACAAAATTTTGTTTGCCTTCCGGAATATTTTTCTGCCCCAGTGACCATAAAGCCAAATCTTTTGACTGTTTTGTCATTACGGGTACAACTGTTTCATTTATTATGAAACTGCAAATAGACATGACAAGTGCAAAGATAAAAATAGGTTTTGCAATTCTGTTTAAACCTATACCGCAAGCTCTCATTACCGTAATTTCGGATTTTAAGCTTAAGCCGTTAAGTGTCATAACCGTAGCAAGCAAAACCCCCATAGGAATTGTCATTACGATAACCTGCGGAAGGTTTAAGATAATCATCATTAGTGCAACCTTAAAAGGTATACCGAATAGTGATATCTGTTTGATTAGTGTAATAAAAGTATCGGAAGCAAAGATTATTGATGTAAAAACGCACACTCCCATAATAAACATTTCAATTACCTGTCTTAAAATGTATTTATCAAGAAGTGTAACTTTTCCTGAGAATTCTTTTTCCTTTACTTCGGTTTCCATAACTTAATCATAATGGAAACAAATTTATTAATCAAATATTGTAAAAGTTTGGAAACAATGTTAAAATAATATTGTAAAAAGAATAAAAGGAGTGTTTTATGAAAGATTTATTAAGTTATGTAACTCGGGGGGGGGGCGTACTTTAGGCTCCTGCAAAGCTTTTACTCTTGCTGAGGTTCTTGTTACTCTAGGTATAATTGGTGTAGTTTCCGCAATGACCGTACCTACTTTGATGCAAAATCATCAAAAAAAGACGTATGTGACGCAAATTCATAAAGTTTATAATGAGCTTCAACAGGCAGCACAGCAGTATATGACTGATAAAAATGCCGTAAATCTAAGAGAAGCAGGTCTGACTTCAAATGAAGCGTTAGATAATTTTGTAAAAACATATTTTAAAGTTGTTAATGATTGCGGAGCTTCTCAGCAGCCCTGCTTTGCCGCAAATTACAGAAAGATATCAGGGACTGATCTCGGGAAAGGTACAGGACAACAATTGAATGTTACTATTGCAAGCGGAGCATCGTTCGGTTTCGGCATTACAAACACCGGTATCGCAGATAACAACAGGATTGCAATTTTTGATGTAGATATAAACGGACCGCAAGGTCCTAATATTGCAGGACGTGACGTATTTATACTGGGCTTGTTCAATAACGGAATAGTGGATGAATACGAGCTTGCAACCGCCCCGGGTGATAAGGATACAAGAGAAAATTTGTTTACTGCTAATTGTACTTCAGATAACGGCTCTTGGACAGGCTGCTTCGGCAAACTTTTAAATGACAATTTTGAAATGAACTATTAAGCAAAAAGCCCGATTATAATCGGGCTTTTTATCAGAATTCGATTAAAACTTTTAAAGTATCTTTTTCTTTGTTTTTTTCAAAAGCTTCAATTGCATCATCCGCTTTGTATTTCCCTGAAATCATAGGAGAAAAATCTATTTTTTCGGATTTTAAAAGTCTTAATGCCGCAGGGAATTGACCGCATCTTGAACCCAGTACCGTAATTTCATCAATTACTATAGGGGCAAGATTAAACTCTTTTGAAGCCGCGACAGTACTTTTTAAAACTAAAACTCCCCGCGGTTTTGTCAATGCAAGAGCTGTCTCAAAACCTGAAATTGATCCTGTAGCTTCGACAACAACATCATAAATTTTTTCAACTTTTAAATCGTTTAAAAGTTTTGTTTGAACTCCTTGAGCTTTGGCAATATCAAGTTTATTTTGATGTTTTCCGACAAGAGTTACGTCAATGTTTTGAGCATTTAGAGTTAATGCTGTAATCAAACCTAATTTGCCGTCACCTAATACAATAACTTTTTCAAACGGTTTTATATGTAATTGTTCCGTTATTTCACATGCAGCCGCAAGAGGTTCGACAAACACTGCCTGTTCATCGGTTACGTTATCGGGAACTTCAAAAAGAACTTCCAGAGGCATAGTGAAATATTCGGCAAAAACTCCGTCTTTTCGCCAAATTCCTAATGTGTGCCTGTCAGGGCAGTGACGGTATAATTTTTCAGCACAGTAGGGGCAATCAGGCTTTTTGCAGCCGTAGCTGATTTCCGCCACAATACGTTTGCCAAGGAGTGACTGATCTTCATCATTAATTTCTTCAACAACCCCGACAGCTTCATGACCCAAAATACCCTTGTAACCCATATAGCCTTTTGTAATTTCGTAATCTGTGTTGCAAATTCCCGCAAGAGTTACGCGAACTAATGCCTCACCCTTTTGCGGAACAGGTTTTTCATAATTATTTACTAACTTTAATCCTTCATCAAATACTACAGCTTTCATAATCTTCTCCTCATAAAGGACTTTAGCATAAACAAGTATTAAGAAATGTAAAAATGAATTTAAGAATGTCTGAAATCCGCTTATACTGTCTCATAGGATAGGATGCGATGCCCGAGTAGCAATAATTTAAGGGCAAGGACTTTTTATATAAGTGTGCAGGATATATAACAAAAGAAAGGGAAAATCATGTCTATTAGTGCTGTAGGTGTTGGAAATGTAAATGCTGTAAATAATCGTCGGGAGCAACTTAAACAAAAACGAAATTTATCTATGCTTCTAGGGGCGTCTGGATTAGGAATGCTTGGATTGTCGCAGCCTGTTAAAAATAATGTTGCAGGTCTTGCACTTATAACTTTTGGGTTTCTTAGTTCGTTATTTGCATCGTATAATTTTTTGAAAGTTAATAAAGAGTTGAATGAATTAAACAAGCAGCAAAATCTAAGTATTGAAATTTAAAAGGCGGGTTTATATCCGCCTTTTTTATTCTTTATCATCTAACAAACTTGTCTGCTTAATATTAGCCGAATTAGCCCGTAATGGCTTATGCTCCTAGCCCTCGGCAACAACTGTTGCTATTAATTCTCCGTAACTGTTCATTGATCCGTCGGTTTCTTCAACTACATAATTGTAGCCTTCTTTACCTTCAACAGCTTTTTGGGCTTTTTGTAGAGCTAAATCATAATCTTTTGTTTCTGCAACTAATGTTTTTGAAAATTCTGAACGGTTTTTAATTGTGTAAACATGGTACATATATATCTCCTTTTTATTTTATTTTATCATAAAAAAAAGATTATTATTTACCAGGGGTAATCATCTTTAATCTCCCAGCCGTCTTCCATTATTTTTTGACTACAGCTATATCCTGATGCATTTCTTTCACAACCCTGGTCTCCGCTTTCGTCGTAACCTATAAGTCCCTTTTTTTTGTATAGTCGAAAATAAAAAACGTCCCTGCCTATTTTATTTGGTTTCGCAAGACCGTTTATATCAAATATAATATTTCGATGATTGCCTTCAATTGCGTCGAACCAGCCGTCAATGATAACAAATGTGCCGTCGTTTAATTTAATAGCGTATGAATTGTTATTTCCTATGGCTCCCTCAGCCTCGACATTATTTAAGTATCTGTATGTTACAACTTTTCTTATTTCTGAAAATTGAACGTCTTCTGTAGTAATTAAGTATTTTTTCAGATATATATCATAAAATTCTTTTGCTTCAAGATTATAATTCCAAAACTCCGTACTTCCATTATCAAGTTCAGACATTAGGACAGCCTGCGAAAGAACAGAAAAAGCTCTTTTTAATTTTGTTACAGTTTGTTTTTTCTGGTAATTACCTACTAATACTGGCATTGTTAGCGCAGCAACAACGCCTATTATGCCCACAGTTATCAAAACTTCCGCAAGTGTGAAGCCCGGTTTTGTACTGTTTGTGTAAATAAAGTTTTTAATCATTATATTGTACCTTATAAGTAATAATTCTAATAAATTTACTTTTCTAAAGTAATATTACTTTATATTTCATTATTTGTCAATTATTACCTGATAAGTTCTTTAAAACAGGCATTTGTGTAGAATAAACTAACTTATGAGGTAAATTATGCAAAAAAATTACGAATTAAGGCAAAATTTTGGAGAGCTTATAAGAAGAATTCGTACAGCCCGCAGGCTTACGCAATCACAACTTGCTGAAATTGTTGATGTTGAGGCAAAACATATCAGTTGTATTGAAAATGGTTTAAGCTTTCCGTCGATTGATTTGCTTTCACGTTTTGCCGATGCTTTCGGTATGCATATTTACGAACTGTTTTTGTTTGAGGGCAAGACTGATATTAATGCTTTAAAAAAAGAATTGGAATATATTATAAACAAAGCCGATGACAGTGAAATTGAAAAAATATATATATATTCAAAATTTATAACTGCAAAATAGATTATTTAATTTTTTCTTTTAATTCCTGAACTTCATATTTTAATCTGTTTAATTCGCATTTTACAGGATCAGGAATTCTGTTGTGCATTAAAACTCCGTTTTTATCTTTAATTTTTCTGTGTACAACCCTTCCCGGTACGCCTACAACCGTTGAATATTCGGGGACGTCTTCCACGACAACCGAGCCTGCACCTACTCTTACATAATCGCCGAGAGTAATATTCCCGAGAACTTTTGCTCCTGCACCTACTATTACGCCGTGTCCGAGTGTCGGGTGGCGTTTGCCGTGCTCTTTACCCGTGCCGCCAAGTGTTACCTGCTGATAAATGAGTACGTCATCGCCTATTACCGTTGTCGCACCTATCACAACGCCTTCTCCGTGGTCTATAAAAAATCGCCGTCCGATTTTTGCGGCAGGGTGAATTTCAATTCCCGTAATAATTCTTGTTATATAAGATATTACACGCGGTAATAAAGGTATATGCCATTTGTACAATCTGTGCGCAAACCTGTAGGCTATAAGTGCGTGAAGTCCGGGATAGCAAAGTATAACTTCAAGTAAATTATCTGCGGCAGGGTCTTTGTCGTAGATTACCTGAATATCTTCTTTTACTTTTATTATTCCGCGTTTTAATATTTTAAACATGTTTATTTTACCAGTTTAGCAAACTTGCGTTTTCCTGCTTGTAATACTACGCTTTCATCAAAGTTAAATGTATAAGCCATATCGGTAATTTTTTCACCGCCAACTTTTACACCGCCGCCTTGAATTAAGCGTTTTGCTTCTCCTTTGCTGGCAGTAAATTTAAGTTCGACAAGAACATCAAGTATTCCTTTGCCGTTCATACCGGAAATTTCTTCTATATTATCGGGAATTCCTTTGTTTGATACTACATTAATAAATGCATCCTGACCGCGTTTCGCGCCTTCTTCACCGTGGTATTCGGCTGTAATTGTATAGGCAAGTTTCATTTTAATATCACGCGGGTTAACGGAACCTTCCGCAATTTGTTTGTCTATTGTTTCAAGTTCGTCTTTTGAAGCATCTGTTAATAAGCTGTAGTATCTTGAAATCATATTATCGGGGATACTCATTAATTTTCCGAACATGTCAACTTCGCTGTCAGTTAATGAAATACAGTGTTCGGGGTATGTTTTTGACATTTTTACAACGCCGTCTGTCCCTTCAAGAAGCGGCAGCATCATTACAAGCTGCGGATATTTTTTGCCGTAAGCGGCTTGAATATCTCTGCCGAGAAGCGTGTTAAATCTCTGGTCAGTTCCGCCGAGTTCTATATCGGAATTAATTTCAACAGAATCGTATGCCTGCATTAACGGGTAGAAAAATTCGTGAATTGCGATTGGTCTGCCTTCCGAGTAACGTTTTGCAAAGTCATCGCGTGTCATCATTTGCGCAACAGTAACCTGAGATGCAAGTTTAAGCAAATCAGTAAAAGTCATTTTGTGAAGCCAGTCAGCGTTATTTACTACTTCTGCGCTGCTTATATCTAAGACTTTAGACATTTGGTCAAAATAAGTTTTTGCATTTGCCTCAACCTGCTCTTTAGTTAATGCGGGACGTGTTTCTGATTTTCCTGACGGGTCGCCGACCATTGCCGTTGCTCCGCCCACAATCAGGACAATTTTATGTCCGAGGTTTTGGAATTCTCTTAATTTTCTCATAACAACAGTGTGCCCTAAATGTAAATCGGGTCTTGTCGGGTCCATCCCGAGTTTAATTCTCAGCGGGGTATTTGAGTCATGTGAATACTGCAGTTTCATTGCAAGTTCTTCAATTCCGCCGGGCAAAACTTCTGCATTGCGGGTTAAATGCTCAGCCTGTTTTAAAAATTCCTCTCTTATTTCTGCCATAATCTTTTTCTCCAATTATTAAATTCTGTAAAATAATTATATCACACGCAAAAATTTTTTTTACGGGTTTTATGATTGCTATGGATAAGATTAATAACGTAAGTTTTACAGGAATTAGAAATATTGCCTGGGCAGAATTTTCAAGACAAGCACCGACTGTTTCAAAAAGTCTTTCAATGGTTTTGAGAGATGATTTTAACGGAAAAGATTTAACGGAATTTCGTAATGTGATAAAAAAAGTTACTGACACCCCTTCAAAATTCAATAATGAAATTTCTTCGGAAATACTTAATATTGAGTGTGTTTCGGGGGGGGGGCGTTTTGAAGACGGAGTGTTTGTTAACAACGAGCTTCTCGAGGTAAACGATAAGAATTTACCTGTTTTTTCTTATATATCAAAACTGACAAGAAAAATAAGTTCAATACATGATAAAGATATGATTGTTGACAATGATTACAGGGATTATGTTGCAGACGAAGCTCTGATATATGGTGCAAGGATTTCTGACAAGCTTCCGTCAAACGTAAGCAGATTAAATTTTATAAGTCAGTTTTTTGAAAAGGATAAAGTTAAAGCTTCGGCACAGCAGGTTAACGACTTTATACAAAATATAATGAACAGATATTTTGAATAACATTTATAGGTAATAAATTTATGGATAAAATTTCCTTTACAGGTGTAAAGAATATGAGCTACTGTCTTGATAAGGCGCGTGATTTAAATGATGTAATTACAAAAGAGCGCTGGCTTAATGTTGAACTTTCAGGACGGGATTTGCACAAATTCAGAAAGGCTTTTAAAAAAAGCAATTTGGCTAAAAGGTGGTATACAAACCCTGTTCAGGATAATTTTTTAAATATAAATACTTACTCTATACCTTCTGAAGATGCGATTGCAATTAATAATAATTTATTGGAAGTTACAGATGAAACACTTCCTATGTTTACGGAATTGGCAAGATTAACAAGAAAGATTATAAAAAAAGAAAAATCAGAATTCATTTGTGATGAAAAGTATATGAATTCTAAAGCTTTTAATACTGCACTTTTAATGGATAAGGAATTTGATGATTTAACGTCTACACAGTTTCATATGCCTGAGAAAGTTAAGAAGGGCGCAGCAGAAATTAATAAAGTTATCCAAAGGATTATGGAAAAATATTTTAATCAATAAAAGACCGGTTTTTTAACCGGCCTTTTTATATTATTTTGTTATTTCAGCAAGTTCGCCTCTTAACCCGCTGATTTGTGCATTGTAATACTCGAGCCAGGTCTGTTCTTCATCTTTCAGTGAAGGTTCTGCTATTGCTCTTATACGCTTTTTATCGAGCTCGTCAAGTTTTTCCAGAATTTCATTTGCACGAATTGCATTTTGAATCTTCAGTTGTTTTATTCCTGCTTCTTCTTCAGATAATTTCGTCCATTTGCCGTTTTCAAACGAATATTCATTTTCATTTACCGCAACAACTTTATTTTCAAAAAGAATAATAATTTTGCCGCTGTTTTGTGCTTCTAAAAGTTCATTCCAATATTCGTCGGAAATTTCTATTGCATTATCAAAATTTTCAAGATAAAAGCCGTAGTCTTTATTATTTTTTGTTCCGTAATATTTCATTCTTCCTCCTTAGTATCCTATTGATATCCAATTCATGCTCCAAAAGACACCGCCGCTTGTCATGGTAAATCCTGTAAGACTTTGTGCGGTAAGCCCCGTATCGCTTCTTTCTGTACTTGCTGCAAAACCGTTTTTACAAAAAATCGGGCAGGCAAGTTTTGAATATGCTATTGGATATACAATAATAGAACCGACCTGCGAGCCCCATTGTATTAATAGACCGTTTTGAAGACGCAGATATCCCGTTACATTTTTGTTAACTATCCCATAGATTGACCGCCAGTCACTCCACTTTGAAGCAGTAAAATTTCTGGTATAAATTTCGGGATTATCCTCTGTACAAAACCAGATTTGTTTAATTAAAGATTTTTCATCTCCTGTTACAATAAGCATGCCTGCATCACCTTTGGGGATATTTTTGGGCTTGTATGCAGCTGTAAATACGTATGTTCCTTTGGTTTTATAGTTATTAAGGTCAGTGTTTGATTCCGTCACTGTATGCTCGTTTATAAGTTCTGTTTTATCAGCTTTGGTTTTTAATACTTCATTTACAGCTTCGATATCATCTGCTGCTGTCTGTCTGTTAGCCTCTATAGTATCGGCAAGTGCGATAAAATTGGCATTAACTTCTCCGGCTTTGGCTTTTGTACCGGGGATAAACGAATAAGGTATCATTGAATTAGCCATAAATTTCCTTTCTGACTAATTTAATGAAGTATGTTATAAGGCGTTTGAATAATCAATTATATCACGTGTTTGCAAAATCCGTCAATGTTGTGCTAAAATCTCTTTATGGCAATCGGTGTTGATATTGAAGATATAGAAAGGTTCAAGGGAAAATCTGATGATTTTCTTAAACGTGTTTTCACCCCTCTTGAGCTTGAATACTGTTTGAAATTTTCTAAACCCGAAAGTCATCTTGCCGCACGTTTTTGTGCAAAAGAAGCTGTTGTTAAAGCATTAACCGCGCTTGATATTGATGGGGTTTCTTATAACGAGATAGAAGTTTTTCACAATGAAAAACACTGTCCGAAAATCCGCATTTTAAAATCTCTTGAAAAAAATATCCTTTTTCAATTAAGCTTATCTCATGACAGGACAAAGGCAATAGCTTTTGTTACGGCTGAAGAACAATAGCTTTGCTTTTTTTGTATGATCCGAAAAATCTTATGTAAGTTGTTTTTTCTTTAATCTGCTGGATTGTATGCATAATTTTCGGGTCATGAATATGGCCGTCAAAGTTCACGATAAAAATATACTCTCCGAATTTATGTTTTGAAGGGCGTGATGCAATGTATGAAAGATTAATGTGATTTGCCATGAATATTTCCAGAACATTCAAAAGTGCACCGGGTTTATTTTCGGTTGAGAAAGCCATTGATGTTTTGTCATTTCCTGTTTCTTCCGTTTCAAAATCTCCGATTAATATAAATCTTGTCTGGTTGGTTTTATCATCGTTTATGTTTTCTTTCAATACGTTTAAGTTATAAGTTTCAGCTGTTTTTTTGCTTCCTATTGCACCATATGTAAGATTATAATTTTGAAGGCTTCTTGCGGCTTCTGCAGTACTCGGAGCTTCAATAATATTAACATTGAACGGTAATTCGTTATGGATAAAATCCTGACACTGTGCAAGTGCCTGAGGATGAGAGATTACGCCGGTAATTGACGAAAATTCCGTTGTTCTTGCAAGCAGGCAGTGGCTTATCGGCATAAAATATTCGGCTAAAATTTTAATATTAGGATTTTTAGTAACCATAAGGTTGTCCAGAGATTCTCTGACTGTTCCTTCAATTGAGTTTTCAACGGCCAGAACTCCGAGTGCATCTGGAGTTTCGTCAACGTATTCCACAACCTGTCTGATTGTCTGCAAAGGGGTCGGGTATGCGCTAATGTTAAATTTTTTGCAAAAATGGTCTTTTGCCATTTCGGTAAACGAAGCCTGAGGCCCTAAATATGCTATTGTTTTAACTGTTTCTAAATTTAACATTTGCGATTACTCCTTATTTCTAATATGATTATAACGGAAAGAAAATATTGAGGCAAGATTAATGGGAAATATTAAGTTCGGGACAGACGGCTGGAGAGCTGTTACAGGAAAAGATTTTAACGAAGAAAACGTAAGAACCGTTACAAAAGCAATAGGGAAATATGTTTTTGATAATTTTGGATTGGATAAAAAAATTATAGCGGGATACGATCCGAGAAATATGGCTTTTGAGTTTGCGTCTATGACTGCGGAGCAGTTAGCGGGTTACGGGTTTAATGTTTTGTTATCGGATAAAGTTATTCCTACACCGGTGCTTGCTTACAATGCAAAACACCTGAACGCATGCGCTGTTATGTTTACTGCTTCTCATAATCCGCCCGAGTATTTGGGGATAAAGTTTATACCTGATTATGCCGGTCCTGCCACATCGGATATTACCGACGAACTTATGAACAATCTTGATATGCCTTTCGAAATTCAAGGTCAGGGAGCTGTTGTGAAATATGATTTTTCGTCTGATTATTTTGTTCATATTGAAAAACTTATTGATTTTAAAAAGATTAAAGAATTAAACAAAAATATTATTTTTGACGGGCTTTATGCGGCAAGTATAGGCTACTTTGACAGATTACTTGATAATCACGGGATTAAATATGAAAGCCTTCACATGTTTCATGACGTAAACTTCGGCGGCGGAATGCCCGAGCCGAAACCAAAATATCTTAAAGAATTAATCGAAAAAGTAAAACAAACGCCGAATTCTGCAGGTTTTGCAAATGACGGCGACAGTGACAGGTTCGGAGTAATAAACGAGAACGGTGAGTATGTTTCTCCGAACGAGATTATCGCAATACTTTTAATGCATTTGAAAAAACACAAAAATTATACGGGCTCGCTTGTAAAAACAGTCGGTGCAAGTCTCTTGCTTAACAGAATTGCCGAAAAACTCGGTGTTGAAGTTATAGAAACCGCAGTCGGCTTTAAGCATGTAGGCGAAGCTATGAGAAAATTTAATCCTATTATCGGAGGCGAAGAGTCAGGCGGTTTGAGTATTCAGGGGCATATTCCCGAAAAGGACGGAATCCTCGCAAACCTTCTTATCCTTGAGGCTATGGCATACGAGAATAAATCTCTTGTTGAACTTCAAGATGATTTGTATAATTTTGCCGGATGCAGATTTTTTAATGACAGAATTGATAAACACCTTGCCAATGTTGATGAAATTAAACCGCTTTTAGAAACTTACAAAAACAAAACGTCTGTCGGAGATTTCAAGGTTATAAAATCTGATATTAAAGACGGAGTGAAACTTTACTTTGATGATAATTCAAGCTGGATGCTTATTCGTCCGAGCGGAACGGAACCGCTTTTGAGAATTTATTTTGAAAGTGACAGCACAGAAAAATTGGAAAAATTAAAAGAACAGGCGAAATAAAATCGATAAAGGGCTTATTCTATTGAACAACCGGATAGTATCATCGTATGTTTCAGCCCTGTATAGTTCATCCTGTGCATCTTTATAAAATTCTTGAAGATTTATATCACTGTTTTGATTTAATTCTGCAGGTTGTATTTTTTCGCGTTTTTTGAATTTTTTTCTGACATGTTCAAATTCTCCGTTATCAAGAAAAATTCCGCCGCACTTGTAGCAGGTGTCAATTTGAATTCCAAGCGCATTTGTTTTTGCCATAGGTGTCCCGCAGGAAGGACAAATTCTCTTTGCAGTTTCATCTACGGGCATGAAGTTTTTATCCGCTAAAAGCTTTTTAATATCGCTTAAATCTTCGTTTTCTCCGCTGAATTCCTGAATTTCCTTATTGTCAAAATACATTCCCCCGCATCCTTGCGCACAAACATCAATATTTATGCCTTTATCCGGTATAAATACTTTTGTCATTTCAGATCCGCAGGCAGGACAAATAAATGTTTCCAGACTATCTTCCATTGTAATTCCCTCTAATCCGTAAATCTGAATTTAATTAATGCAATAATTGCGTGAATTCCGTCTTTCCAGGTAATTTTTTTACCTTCAGAAAATTCCCTGCCGTAGTATGAGACAGGCAGCTCATATAATCTTGCGCCGCGTTTTAAAACTTTAGCGGTAATTTCAGGTTCAAAATCAAATCTGTTTGATTTAATTTCAATTCCTTTTATAAAATCAGCTTTGAACGCTTTATAGCAGGTTTCCATATCGGTTAATGTCGAGCCGTACAAAATATTTGTCAAAAGCGATAAAAACTTATTGCCTAACAGGTGGTGAAACATAAAAGATCTTGAAGGTTTTCCTCCCGAAAGTCTTGACCCGTAGCAGACATCGGCTCTGCCGTCTAATATAAGACGTATTAAAGGTGCATAATCTACAGGGTCATATTCCAAATCAGCATCCTGAATTACGATAATATCACCGGTAGCTTCTTTAAATCCTGTTCTTAACGCTGCGCCTTTACCCTGATTGTAATCGTGGTATAAAACCTTATAAGGATATTTTGAATATAAATCTCTTGTTCCGTCAGTTGAATAATCGTCTATAAGAATAATTTCTTTTTCAAGGCCGCAGAAATCGGTATTTCCAACTTTTTCAAGAATTTTATCCAATGTATTTACTTCGTTAAATACGGGTATAAGTATAGTAATCTTTTGCATGCAAACTCCGTTTAATAAAAAAATTTGTAATATTATCAAAAATATTGTACAATAAAAACATACAGTTGTAAAAATATTTTATGGATTGAGAAAAGAACAAATGGTTACGTGTGACACTGATATTATTAAAAAAGGGTTAATTATACTAGAAAACAAAGATTATGAAGGTGCAATAGCAGTTTTTGCCGATGCGGAAAGATTTTACCGCGAAAATAACGAGGGCGATAAAATCTCCGTTACTTTAAGTCTTATGGGAATGTCAAAGTATTTGCTGGACAGAAATAATTATAATGAAGCTTTAAAAATGCTTAACGATGCAAGATACATGGCTCAATATTCAAAAAGCGATACGGCTAAGCTTGTGAACGAATATGCGCAGGGCACATTGTATTTCGGTGAAGGCTTAAATGATATTGCACTTATACACTTTGATAATGCAAAAAACATTTCCATGAATTCGGGCGATGAACTTTCAATTATGGGTTATGTTTTGACGAGAATTAAGCAAATCAGGAACGGAATGGATTTTTCTCTGCCTATAACAAGCGATCCTCTTGTATCACTCGTTAAAATAGGGCGTTCAATTACTGCCGTAACCGATATTGATGTACTTTTAAAGGTTATTGCCGAAGAAACAAAAATCGCAATTCAGGCTGACAGGTGTACTGTTTTTATGCTTGATAAAGAAAAAAATGAACTCTGGAGTAAAGTCGCACTCGGGATGGACAGTCAGGAAATAAGATTTCCCGCAGACAGAGGGCTTGCCGGATATGTTGTTAAAACAGGAGAACCTCTGAATATTCCCGATGCATATAATGACCCGAGGTTTAATCCTGATATTGATAAAGAAACAGGATACAGAACAAAGACAATTCTTTGCATGCCGATTAAAAACAATAACCAGGAAATTATCGGAGCTTTTCAGGTTCTGAATAAGTTAAGCGGAGTTTTTACAAAGGGCGATGAAGACTTGCTGGTTGCAATAGGCGGAAGTGCTTCAATTGCTCTGGAAAACGCGCAGTTATTCGAACAGCAGAAAGAACTTTATAAAGAACAAAAAATATTATTCGAAAGCTTTATAGATACTCTTGCAACTTCAATAGATGCGCGTGATAAGATTACCGCCGGCCACTCAAGCCGTGTAAAATTATACTCGATGCTTCTTGTTGATGAACTCGGCTGTGATATAAAGTTTAAAGAACTTGTCGAAAAAGCCGCGATTTTGCATGATATAGGAAAAATCGGAATAAGAGATTCCGTACTTCAAAAAGAAGGCAAGCTTACGGATGATGAGTACAAACATATTCAGGAACATGTTCGCATAACCCATGATATTCTGGAAAAAATTCATACTTCCGATGATTTTAAAATGATTACGGAAATAGCATGCTCGCACCACGAAAAATATGACGGTTCAGGCTATTACAGGCATCTGAGCGGTGAAGATATCCCCTACGGCGGCCGAATTCTTGCAGTAGCCGATGTTTTTGATGCAATTACATCAAGACGTCATTATCGTGACAAAATGCCTATTCAAAACGTAATAGATATCCTTCTCAGCGGAAAAAATAAGCACTTTGACGGTAATCTGGTTGATGCTTTTCTCCGAATTTCCGTTGATAAAATAATTAGAGTATTCTTAACGGAAAACCATAATTGTTTTAAAGATGAAGATTGTGAAATTTTAAGTCATTATAACCTGCTTAATATCCACGATTACATAATTAACGAAAATGCAGCGGATGAACAAAAGCATATTGCGGAATTGTTTAATTTTTATTATTCAGGGAATATAAATAACAGAGAGGGTTGTTAATTAATTTATGCAAAAACTGCTTTATACTATAGCTATACTTGCATTTACCGCTGCCTGTGCCTGTGCGGAAGGAGCCTATGACGCCATTAGGCCTGCGGATCCTTTTGCCCCTCAGCCTTTACCCGTTAATACAATTGCTTTGCCGATTAAAAAAGCAACTCTTACCCGCAACAGCGTGCATAACCAGTATGTAATCGCTTTTGACAGATTTATGCAAAGCAATGTTAAGTCTGCTTATGCGGATTTTAAAATCCTTATCGAAACAATGGATAATAATGACTATGCATATATGCAGATGGCTGAAAAAATGGCTGATATCGGATTTTTTAATCTGTCTGACCTTGCGGTTTCAAAAGTTGATGATAAAACTTTATCTGATTTTCTGGCAGGTGATATTAAGATTTATTATTTCCCGTCAACAAAGCTAAAAACAGATGATGAAATTTATCTGGGGGAAGTTTTTTCAAACATAATCTATAATGACCAGAGCAGAGAAGCAACTGCGGAACTTGTTAAAAACACATCGCTTCTTTCGCAATCGGATTACGCGAACTATATGGCGGCTCTGGGTTATTTAAAATCAAATGATATTACAAATGCCGGAGTTTATATTGATAAGGCAATAGCAATGAACCCGCAGAACCTTAATTATAAAAAATTAAAAGCTGAAATTTTATCGCAGGGAAAAAAGCCTAAAAATGCGTTTAAAATGGTTGAATATATAAAAGCTCAGAAACTTTATTCCGCTGATTTTACAAGAAAAGTTAACTCTCTTGAACAATATGTTTTATACAAGTCAGAGAAAAATTATGCCGAAAAAATGTATCATCTCGGTTTTTATTATTACTACGAAAACGAGCTTGCAAAATCAATCAGAACACTCCAGGGAGCTTTGACAACAAAGAAAAAACATAATAAAGATGTTTATGCTCTGATGTCGAGAGTTTATTATGATATGCAGGATTTTGAAAAGGCGCAGGATACGGCGTTAAAAGCACACAAGGCAGACGGAAACAACCCGGTTGCACTTCTTGTTTTAGGGGATTTAAGTTTTAGAGGCGGAGATTATAAAACGGCTTTAAAATATTACCGCGATGCCGAAGCTAATGACAAAACTTCTTCAATCTGCCCGATAAAAGTTGCACAGACTTATGAGCAGCTCGGAAAAGAGAAAAAAGCTCTCGAAATTTATGAAAAAATTCTTAAAACATACACTGACTGCTACCTTGCATATTATAAAATTGCTTTGAAAGATAAGTCGAAAGAAATAGCTTACTTAAAAAAAGCAATCGCAATAAATGCCAGTTTTAAAGACGCATGGATAGATTTGGGGCGTGTTTCGGTAGAAAGAGGAAACTATTCTGACGCCAAGAATTATCTTGCTGTTGCAAACTATATTGACGAAAATGATTTTAGATATTATTATTATCAAGGATTGATTGCAAAAAATCAGGGAATGAAACAAATAGCCGACGGTTATTTTAAAAAGGCTCTGCGTTTAAATCCGAATTATCAACCGGCAAAAGAGGAATTAAGCATATGAAACAAAACATTCTTATTGTAGAAGATCATGAATTAACAAGATTCGGGCTCAAAACAACTTTTGAGAATGTTGATTATATTGATAATATTTACGAAGCTGATTCTGCCGAAACCGCAATTCAGGTATTTAACGAAAACAATATTGATATAATAATTATGGATCTGGGGCTTCCGAATATGAACGGTATCGAGGCCACCAAGCAAATCCGTTCTTCTAATAAGGATGTAAAGATTATTATTCTAACTTCACACAATGATGAAAAAGAAGTTTTAAACAGTTTAAAAGCGGGAGCAAATGCTTATTGCTCAAAAGAAATTAATCCGCAAAGATTAATTCAGGTTGTCCAATCCGTTGCCGACGGAGCGGCATGGTTTGACCCGAGTATTGCCCATATTGTTTTGAAAGCCAGTGCAAACTCTCCTGTTTTTGACAGCGATAATAACAGAAAAGATTACGATTTGACTTCACGCGAAGCCCAAATTCTTAAACTTATGACAGAAGGTTACAGCAATATGGAAATTGCACAAATTCTGGTTATAAGTATTAATACAACAAAAGCCCACGTTGCAAATATTCTGCAAAAATTAGAAGTAGATGACAGACTTCAGGCAGCACTAAAAGCCCTTAAACATAAAATTGTGTAGTTTAAAAAAAGGAATGACAAAATGTCAGACTTGACACGTGTTCTGTTAGTTGACGATAATTCCAAATATTTAAAAGACGCTCTGCCTTTTTACGGATATGAGGTTAAAACGGCATGCGACGGCGTTCAGGCATTAAAAGAACTTGCAGTAAAAAATAACAAATTTGACATTGTGCTTCTTGATGTTATGATGCCTAATATGAACGGATGGGAAACTTTGAAAGCCATCCGCCGTAACGAACACACCAAACATTTACCTGTAATAATGCTTACAGCCGTTAATGAAGAACAAAAAATGGTAACCGGTTTAAAAATCGGAGCCGATGATTATATCGTAAAACCGTTTGTCCTGCCTAATCTTTTGGCAAGAATGGAAGCTGTATTAAGACGCTCCGTACGTCAGAAAGAAATTCAGCCCGATGCAGACCTGCAAGCCCCCTTAGAACTTTTAACATCAAAGGAAAAAGAAGTGTTACAAATGGTTGCAAAAGGGGAAAGTAATAAACAGATTGCGGATAAGATGTTTGTGAAAGAAGTTACGGTGAAAACTCATTTAAACAGTATATTTAAAAAATTGAAGGTAGCAAACAGAACTCAGGCAGTACTTATTGCTATGCATACAGATTTAATTAAATAATTTAAAGGAGAACAAATGATTGATTATACAAAAGAGGAATTGATTGAATTATTGAAGAAAAACCCCGAAAAATTCAACGAATGGAAAATTGAACAGGAAGAAGTTGATCTTTCCGAAGTTGATTTTTCAAATATAAATCTTGCCGAAATAGATTTTTCCGATGTTGATTTGAATTCCAGTTCTTTTGCAGACTGCAGCTTATCTTTTGTTAATTTTAACAATGCAGATTTAACGTCAGTTGATTTTACACGCGCAAGAGTTTTGGAATGCGATTTTACCGATGCACTTTTGACCGGCGCGGATTGCAGTTACGCTGAAATGACTTACTGTAATTTTTCTGATGCGGACATGGCAGGCTGCATTTTATCGGAAACCGATTTATCAAACTCGGATTTAACAGCTTCGGTAAATCTTCATGCAAGCCGTTATGATGATGATACAATATGGCCTGATGATGATTTGCTTCCCGAAGATTTTGACGTAACTAACCACAGAGATTTGTCAGCATTACAAGATGACGAAGATGAAGTAGTTTCATCAGATTGGTAAGGTGCTGTACGGTTGAAAATATTTGAACAGTCTGCTATAATTAAAAATGGCAGACTGTTTTTTTTATTAGAAAGGAGCAAAAAATGAGAAAAACATTACGAAATGTAACTCGGGGGGGGGGCATACTTTAGGCTCCTGCAAGGCTTTTACTCTTGCTGAAGTATTGGTTACTTTAGGTATCATAGGTGTAGTTTCCGCAATGACTGTACCTACATTGATGCAAAATCACCAGAGGAAAACTTATGTCACTCAAATGCATAAGTTCTATAATGAACTTCAACAGGCGGCACAGCAGTATATGACTGATAAAAATGCCGTAAATCTCAGAGAAGCAGGTCTGACTTCAAATGAAGCATTAGATAATTTTGTAAAAACCTATTTTAAAGTTGTTAATGATTGCGGCAGTAATACCCCATGTCTTGCTTCAAGTTACAAAAAACTTTCCGGCTATAATATGGGTAAAGGTTCCGGTCAATCTTCATTTGTCACTATTGCGAGCGGGGTATCATTCGGTTATGGAATTAGCAGTTCAGGTACAGCAGATAACAATCGGGTTGCAATTTTTGATGTTGATATTAACGGACAGCAGGGACCTAACATTGCAGGACGTGATGTTTTTATTCTCGGCTTATTTAATAACGGGATAGTTGATGAATACGCGCTTACAACCGCACCGGGCGATAAAGACACAAGAGAAAATTTATTTAATACAACCTGTAATGCGGATAACGCCACCTGGCATGGCTGCTTTGGAAAACTCTTAAATGATAACTGGGAAATGAATTATTAATAATCCTTCAAAAATCTTGACTTAACCCCTTGAGCACGTACAATAAGACTTGTATATAACCGAAGGGAGTATAGAAAAATGTTGGATCGTATACAAGTTACACATGAAGTAGAACAAATGTGCTGCGTCAAAAGAGGCGTAAAAGGCGAACCTGCTCCGATACCTCAAGAAGGTGATTGGACAAAGGTTAAAGAAATCAAGGAAATTTCCGGTTTAACACACGGATGCGGATGCTGTGCACCGCAGCAAGGTACTTGTAAATTAACTCTTAATGTTAAAAACGGTATCATTCAAGAAGCTTTAGTTGAAACTTTAGGCTGCTCAGGTATGACGCACTCTGCTGCTATGGCAGGTGAAATTCTTCCGGGCAAAACTATCTTGGAAGCTCTTAATACTGACCTTGTTTGTGATGCTATTAACGTTGCAATGAGAGAATTATTCTTACAAATCGTTTACGGCAGAACTCAAACAGCTTTCTCGGATAACGGACTTCCTGTAGGAGCTGGTCTTGAAGATTTAGGTAAAGGACTTCGCTCACAGGTTGGTACTATCTTCTCAACTAAACAAAAAGGACCAAGATACTTAGAAGTTGCTGAAGGTTACGTTCTGGAATTAGGCTTGGACAAAAACGACGAAGTTATCGGCTATAAATTCGTTAATATGGGTAAATTTATGGAAGCTGTTAAAAAAGGTGTTGACGCATCAGAAGCTTTAGAAAAATTTACCGGTACATACGGAAGATTTGCTGATGCGGTTAAGAAGATAGATCCAAGAGTAGAATAGAGGATTTTCGGTAGGGCGCCGTGTGAGGTGAAACCGAACCCAGCCCGTAAATTGGAGCAAAACCACGCTTTTGCGACAGCCCGAATAATCCGATAAAAAAGAATTACTTAAATTAAGAGGAAAATAAAATGACAGTAAAATTTGAAGGACAAGACAGACGTCAGGCAAAATTAAATAAAGTTCTTCCGGAATACGGCTTCAAATCTTTAGAAGAAGCCCGCGAACTTTGTTTATCAAACGGTATTGACGTTGATGCTATCGTTAAAGGTATTCAGCCTATCGCGTTTGAAAACGCTGTTTGGGCTTATACATTAGGTGCAGCTATTGCTGTTAAAAAAGGTGCTAAAGATGCCGCAGAAGCCGCAAGCTTAATCGGTGAAGGCTTACAAGCATTTTGTGTTCCCGGTTCTGTAGGTGACACAAGAAAAGTAGGTTTAGGACACGGCAATCTTGCTGCTATGCTTTTAAGAGAAGAAACTCAATGTTTCTGTTTCTTAGCAGGCCATGAATCTTTTGCCGCAGCTGAAGGTGCTATCGGTATTGCAAGAAACGCTAACAAAGTCAGAAAAAATCCTTTAAGAGTTATCTTAAACGGTTTGGGTAAAGATGCAGCTTATGTAATCTCAAGAATTAACGGATTTACTTCTGTTGAAACCAAATATGATTACAAAACAGGCGAATTAAAAATCGTTAAAGAACAGCCATTCTCAGATGGTGAAAGAGCAAAAGTAAAATGCTACGGTGCTGATGATGTATCAGAAGGTGTTGCAATTATGATACACGAAGGTGTTGACGTATCAATTACAGGTAACTCAACTAACCCGACACGTTTCCAACACCCTGTTGCAGGTACTTACAAAAAATGGTGCTATGAAAATGACAGAAAATATTTCTCTGTAGCATCAGGCGGCGGTACAGGCAGAACATTACACCCTGATAACGTTGCTGCAGGTCCAGCTTCTTACGGTATGACCGATACTATGGGAAGAATGCACGGTGATGCTCAGTTTGCAGGTTCTTCATCAGTTCCTGCTCACGTTGAAATGATGGGTATCATTGGTATGGGCAACAACCCGATGGTAGGTGCAACAGTAGCTGTTGCAGTTGCAGTTGACGGTGCTCTTCGCAAATAGTCTATTAAAACTTACCTAAAAAAGACCTCTGATATATAGGGGTCTTTTTTTTATTGAAAATTCTTAAAAAGAATGTTATAATTTTTATATAAAAGAAAGGAGCAAGGAATGAACACAATATTACGAAATGTAACTCGGGGGGGGGGCATACTTTAGGCTCCTGCAAGGCTTTTACTCTTGCTGAAGTATTGGTGACTTTGGGTATCATAGGTGTAGTTTCCGCAATGACTGTACCATCATTAATTCAAAATCACCAGAAAAAGACTTATGTAACTCAGCTTCATAAGGTTTACAATGAACTTCAACAGGCTTTTTTACAGTTTAGAACCGATAAAAATGCAGTATCGTTGTCTGAGGCGGGACTCACATCCCAAACGGAAGTAAATAATTTTTTAAAGACTTATTTTAAGACGGTTACCGTGTGTGACAAATTGGAACCACCCTGCATTCCAAATAGTGAGTACAGAAATTTAAACGGGGCTTCTGTTTCAAGCGGCGGTATAGAAAATGTTAAAAATTGGTGGGGCAATGTTAATTGTGCTGTTCTCGGAAGCGGTGCTTCCGTGTGTATAGAGGCCTTGTCAGGGCATTCTTCCAATAATGTTAAATGGAGCCATATTCTTGTCGATACCAATGGTATGAAAGGACCAAATATCGGCGGAAGAGATGTGTTCTTTTGGGCGTATTTCGAAAACGGTACTATAGATGAAGAAGAGGTTGTGCCTGATTGTAATATCAAGAAAGAATGCACCTTGCCGGCCAATGCACGTGAAACCCGTGAAAGACTATATAATTCTATGTGTAAATCCAGTACGCGTTTTAGAGGCTGTTTCGGCAAAATATTGAATGACGGCTGGGAAATGAATTATTAAATTTCTATATTATTAAGCTTGCAGAAGGATGATAAAACATTCTGAGCCTTTTTAAGATCGGAATTTACATAAGCATTTTTTGTTTTTGCAATCAATTCTTCTGCCTGCTTATACATTTTTTCGGCACCTTTGAGGTATTCCTGCTGGCGGGATGACTTTATAAGACCCAATTCCTGAAAATATTTGCCGTAAAGTATATATAATCTTGATAGAAGGTCTTTAATATTAAATTTTCTTGCGATTAATATTGCGCTTTCGAGATGGGATTTGGCGGTTTCAAAGTCCGAAACGGTTATGCAGCATTTAGCTATAACCATTTTTAGGAGAATTACAAAGAAGTAATTATCTATTTTCGGATTTTGAGCAACCTCAAGTGCCTGTTCGGCGATTTCTCTTGCATTTTGAGGACCTTCGGTGATTAATGTCGCATCCGCAATTAAAAACCAGGTTAACAGTGCTCCCAGAGCCATTTTCTCCTTAGCAAAATATGCAATCTGGTCATTATAAATTTCCATTGCCTGCTTTGAATTATTATTATCTTTAAATACTTTTCCGAGCAGAGTTTTTAAAATATTCTTGGTAAAGTTATCACCGTTATTGTTTGCAAAGGTTACTACCTGGAATAAATCTTCCTGAACACCGTCATAACGTTTTCTGAAAAAGTTATTTATAATGTTAATGAAATTCCATCTTAAAATTGTTTCATTATCCATTACGTTTTCGCGGTATGATCTGAGAACTTCTTCAAGCATCTGTTCGGAAGCTTTGAAATTACCTTTAACTGTGTTTGCAAAGGCCAGTGTCAATTTACACTTGCAAATAAACAATTCATCCTGAATTTGATTTCTGTCAATGATATCAAAAAGAATTGTCAATATTTCGAAAGACCTGTCATTTCCCTGCATTACAAGAGCATTTGCAAGTACAAGATATGTTTTAAGCCATGTTTCATACATAAACCCTAACTGCGGGTCGGCGGCATTTTGTTTTTTACTGAAATACTGGTCCAGAACAGGCATAATTTCAGTGTCAATCATATTTATAATTTGTCCGCAATTTCCGATGTTTAAAAGCGCGTTAAGTTTTGTTGTCTTGAGAAGTGCAATTTCAACGACATCTTCGGGCTTAACTTTTTTAAGCACGGAATCTACACATTCAACTTCACCGAAATAATTACCAGTCTTTCTGCAGCAGGATGCAAGATATGCAAGAAGTTCAATTTCTTTCGGGCTGTCACCTACAGCCTGTGCATTTGAAATTGCATCGGGCAGATATTCTATAGCTTCAGAAGGATTTGAGTTTGCAAGAAGTTTTCCGAGCCGTTCGGAAATATTATAACGAATTTTTAAAGTTTGACTTTCATCAAACTCGTTTATAAGTGCTAAAGATTGTTTCTGTGAGATTGCGTAAAGGTTCAAATCTCCTGCATAAGCCGCAAATCTTGTATTCTTAGTCCAAATATCAAGCGCAAGTTCGGGCTGTTTGAGATTTTGCGCAATAATCCCGAGAATTGCGTGTGAATTGAGGGTAAAGCCGTTCAGATGATTAAAGATTTTTTTGTTAATTTTTGAATAATTAATATCGTTTTTGGCTGTCTTTATAATTGTTTCCCATAATGTCAGCGAGCTGAATTCGCAATAAAGCTCATTTACGGGTGTGATGTAATCCATTTTTTTCAAATATATCATTACATCTCTGAAAGTTTTATCATCTGTTTCAAAAATTTCTTTAATAAGGTTTATATTAATCTTATCGCCTATAATTGCAGAACCCAGCAAAATGTCGTAAGCTATCGGATTAATATGTGAAAGCAGTGCAAGCCTATATTCAAGTACTCCTGTGAAAGTCGTTGCAAGTTCAAATTGTTGTCCGCTCAACTGGCAGTCAAAACATAAATCAAGTGCGTGATTTATAAATGACGGATTTCCGCGGCTTATTTTATATATTTCAAGTAATTCGGATTTGCTTAACTGCGGTAAGCCTTGTATTTTATTGTTTTTTTGCTCAACCAGAGTATTAATCTGTTTAAATTCCAGAGGAGCAATGCCGACATCAAGATAAATATTTTCATCTTTATTTGACGGAAAATAAAAATATCCTTTAGCAGGTTTAGGCTCATTGTATATAAGCAGAAATTTTAAATTTCCCCATACATTTTCTTTTTTTATGTAGCGGCTGATAAATTCATAAGAAAAACCGTCAATGAAGTCAAAGTTATCAATTACTATAACAAATTTATTGTTAAGAGTTATTGTGTCAAAAATTTTATTCAGAAAATCAAAAGTTCTGTTTTTTGCCGCTGCAATTTCTTCAAACGTTCCTTCCTGATGCGGATAAAGAAAGTTAATAAGGTCAAAAATTTCATTGCTGTTGAGATGCGGAAACTCATTTTTAAAATATTTTGAAGCATCTTTTTTAAACTGGAGATTATTTAAGCAGAAATTCGGCAGATTAAATATATTCAGCAAAATATCCTGAATAAGACCTCCGGAAGTCAGCTGTGTAATCGGAGTGCATTTACCGTATAGCCATGAAAAATTTCTGTGCTTTAAATCATGCATAATTGCTTTTAACACAAGACTTTTTCCAATGCCTTTTTCTCCGCTTAGTGAAAAAATTTTTTTATCATTAGAAAGCAGGCCTTTAATAAGAATATTTTTTGCACTTTGTTGTGAAACAAGATTTGCGGGATATTCAAGTTTTATTTGCCCGTCTTCTTCCTCAGGTTTGCTTGTTGGGAATAAATAACCGCATTTTCGGCATTTTTCGGCATTAGGAAAATTTACGCCGTTACAGTTCGGACACGCTTTTAATATTTCTTTGCCGCATTTTTTGCAGGTAAAGTCAAATATAGAATTTACAGTGCCGCAATTTTTACAGATTAATCCTGTACGAGCCTTACAATAAGGGCATTTAAGCGCATTGTCAGGAATTGTTTTTTTGCAAATCGGACATTTCATTATTTAAAAATCCTAATTGAATGCTTGTTTTACTTTTTCCATAAGCTTAAACAATCTTTTAGAAACTTCGGATTGAGATAAATTTAATTCTTCGGCAATTTCTTTTTGTGTCATACCTTTTTCATATCTTAAATCATAAAGCTTCAAATAATTCTTATCAGGAGTGCTTTCGTCAATTTCGTAAACCGTATCGACAATTTTTTGCAGAATTTCTTTTTTTATTGCAAGATCCTCGGGAGTATCCTGAATATCAACGGGTTCATAAGTAACTTCGATTTTCGAATAATCGGGAAGACTTGACTGAACCGCGGATTCAATAGGAACCTCTTTAGTTGACATATAACCGCTTCTTGTTCTTCTCAATCTTCCTTCGCTTTTTAAGACGTTAAGAATAGAAGTTGTTGCAATTTTTTTCAAATATGCTTCCAAAGTCGCATCCGAACTTACTGTTTTAACGATAAGAAAAGAACGTTTACAGGTTTCGTTGAAAAAGTCATCGTACAAATCTTCGTTATTTACGAATTTCCTGTCGTTTTTTATGATTTTTTCTATTAAATCTATTTTATCTTGAGCTAATTCCACGTTAAGGTTTCCTTGTACTTACCACATTATAGCATAATTAAAAGTATATGATAAGACTCAAATTGAAATCAGGGGTCTTAATCTCGCTGCTGGGCGGTTTTACGACGTTTAAAGTATCTTTAACAGATTGTAACACAATGTTATCAATTTGTGTCGAGCCGCTGCTTGAAGCAATTTTTGCATCCTGAACATTGCCGTCTTTACTTAATTTCAGGTTTACCCTGACCTGATTTGTGTAAGCATATTCTGTTGCAAGCAGTAAATCTGCAGATAAAGATAATTTTATACTTTTTCCGGCAGTTCTTAAATAATTTTGCATTTTATCACTGTAAGAAAGAGTGCCCGGAACATCCCAGACTAATCTGTTTACGGACAGATACGATTCTGATGATGTTTGTTTTGGTTTTACCGGCGTACTTTTTAATTCTTTAGCAGGTTGTGCTTTCTGAACTTCTTTAGCGGCTGATTTACTTATATCAGGCGCATTTGTTGCCAGAACATTATCTGTTGTTTCCGCAGGTAAAGCGGGAGTGCTTTCATTATTAACAGCTTCGGCTGTCCCTGCGGGAGAAGGTGTTAACGGTTCTATATCCGCGGAATTATCTGTTTTCGGTTTAAATATTGCAAACGCTGATGCGGCAGCCAGAACTGTTACGAGTGCTGCTGCAACTATTATTACCTTTTTATCAGGCTGAGGTTTTTTGTTAAACAAAGCTGCTCCGGGCACCTGTTGTTGAGGCATATCAGGTTCGGAAAAATGTTCTTCTTCGATTGAATCGAGTTCCGCGTCCGAAACAGGATCAGTGTCATTAAATAGAACACCTATATTATCTTCATCAGCCGGCAGGGCATTTTCTTCCGCTTCGGAAACAAACCCGTTATCAAAATTCAGTAATTCATCAATGCCTGTTTCGGGCATATCTTCCTGAACTTCATTAATCTGAGGTGTTTCGGGAATAATACTTTCTGTTTCATTGCTGTTTATGGTGTCAGCCGATAAAATATCATCAACCGATGCAAGATCTGCAATATCGGGGATATCGTCAAGTGTATCTGCTTCTGATTGTGTCTGCGAAACTTCATCCGCGGGGACTTCCTGAACAGGTGTTTCAGGTGCGGATGATGAATTAAGGATATCATCTATTTGTGACAACAGGTCTGTAGATGAAATATCTTCGGCATTTTGAGCAATATTTTCATCAATTCCAAGATCTTCAATTGATATATCGTCAATATTTTCTTCCGACAAATTCTCAAGAAGATTTTTGCCAAAACCTTCATTTTTAGGACTTTCTTCTTCGGCAGTCTCCACTATCTCAGGCTCAGGCAATGCTTCCGCAGCAGGTTCGGCTTCTAAAACCGTATCTTGTGCAATAGTATCGAAACTCTCTTCTTCTAATGCTTCTGCCGTTACAGCTTCATCGGAAATTTCAGGTATTTCCGAAAATTCGTCAAACGTTTCAATTGCGGTATCATCCAATGACATTGAATCATCCATAAAATCATCAATTTCCGTATCTGTTTGAGCTTCTTCAACATTATCAAAAGACAAAGTTTCCGTTTCTATATTGTCATTTAAATTTTGAACAGGCGGAGTTTCATTTTCATCATCGAGTTTAACATCGTCAAAAGATATTGTATTATCTGTTAGATTTTCGTCCATTTCAACTGAGTTTGAAAGCGTTGAAGTATCAACATCATCAAAAGATAATGTTTCTGCTTCAAAATTTTGGTTAATTGTTTCTTCCTCGACGATATTTGAAATATCAATATCGTTTAAGGATATTGTTTCTTCTTCGATATTAAACGGCATAGGCTCATCAGGAAGGCTTTCTGTTTGGATATCATCAAAAGAAATCTTGTTGTCAATTTGTTCTATAAAATCAGTATTTTCCGTTTCTTCCGGCAAATCGACGCTGCCGAGAGAAATCGTCTCCTCTTCAATTTTTTCATCCGGGAGCTTAATATTATCAAGCTCTGACGTATCAACATCATCAAGAGAAATCGGTTCGGGAGCGGTTACATCTTCGCTGACTAAATCTTTTGAAATTTCAAGTTCCGAATCAACAATGTCAAGTGTTGTATCAACTGTATTTAAAACTGTTTCTGCCGTTTCAAGAGTATCAAAAACTTCACCCGCCGCAGCTGCAGCAGCCCCATCGCTAAAGGTTTCGATAAAATCTGCGTCTGTTGTGCCTGGTGTTTCGTTTTGCGTTTCCTGAACAGGTTCTTCAAATGACATATTTTCAATATCACTTAGAGGTTCGAGTGTTAATTCCGAAAAATCGGTTACGGGTTCTTCTGTCTGTTCCTTCGGAACTTCAACATTATTTGTGTTGTCAAGTTCGTCAAGAAGTGATAAATCAGTTACTTCATTAACGGGTTCTCTTCTTGATATATCAGGAGAAGTCATTGCTTTGTATGAAAGATTTTCAAAGTTTTCATATTCAATAAACTTATCTCTGAGTTCTGCACTTTTTGTTAATTGTTTAATTAAATATTTTTTATCCTCATCCGAAATATCATTATCAGCCATCGCAATTATAATTCTTTCGGAATTTTCTAAATCTTCCTGTGAAAGAGTTTCTTTTGTATTTCCGTTAAATGCTTCAATATATTTTTTTAAGTCTGCCGCAGAACTGAGCTTTTCTTTTTCAATAAAATAATATTGAGAGTTTTCGTTATTTTTGTTTATAAGTTTAGGTTCAAAAAATCCGAGGAATTTAACATGGGTAAAATCTTCAGCAAGGTTAAAAACAAGGTAAATATCAGGAACAAGGCTGTATTCAAAGTGTGATTTCGGAATAAAAATGATGTTCTCGTCAAAAACAACTCTGACATCAATATGAATATTCGGAAGCATGATATCTGAAATATCCATTTCTTCCAGAATTTTTTTGATTGAATGAATATTATAAGTATTGGAAACATCAATATTTTCAGACGCTAAATATTTAAGAGCCAGTTCTGCTCCCAGCGTGTTAATATAAGCTCTGTTTTTGGTATCTTTGTGTGCGAAAGCATTAGCAGCCGCACTGGCATCTAATTTATCCTGATCCTCAATGTAAATTAATGTTTCTTGTTCTGTAACCATACTATTCTCCTCTTATACTCAATAAGATGACACTCATAAAAAAAATATTCCAATTTTCATGTAAACTTTTGTAACAATTGTTGAAAAAGTTTATTTTTTTCGTCAAAATTAGTTTATCAGTCGTTTTATATTGGTGTGAAATTGAAATAATAGATATGTGTAGATAAAAGGAGGTTTTTCCATGATAAGTTCTGTTTCCAATGTAAATTTCCGCGGTGATGCCGCTCCTGTAAATGCTCAGGACTTAATAAATTCACCGGGTAAATATACAACTCAGGCTCCTAAAGCTGAAGCTCCCGCAGATTCTTTTGAAAAAGAAGGTGCTGCCGAAGAAAAGAAAAAAAGTAAAGCACCTGCAATAATCGGTACTGTAGTCGGCTTACTGGCAGCAGCATATGTCGGTCTGAGTATCGCTGTCGGTAAAAAAGCTTTAACAAAAGCTGTTGCTGAAGAAGGAAAAGAACTCGGATTTATGGGTAATGTTAAAAACTTCTTTGTAAGCATTGGTGAAAGCGGTGAAAAACTTTGGAACAAGATTCGAGGTAAAAAAGCCGAAGATGTTGATGTAAAACCGAAGACAGAAACACCTGAACCTAAAAAAGGCAATACTACCGAAACCGCTAAAAATGAAGGTGCTGAAGCCCCTAAAAACAAAGAAAATACAGAGACACCTAAAAAAGAAGAAGGTACCGAAGGTGTAAAGAAAGAAGAAAACGCAGAGACACCTAAAAAAGAAGAAGGTACCGAAGGCGTAAAGAAAGAAGAAAACGCAGAGACACCTAAAAAAGAGGAAGGTGCCGAAGGCGTAAAGAAAGAAGAAAACGCAGAGACACCTAAAAAAGAGGAAGGTGCCGAAGGCGTAAAGAAAGAAGAA